>JBEKPR010000024.1:0-69748 GCA_049520555.1 Candidatus Korobacteraceae bacterium | reverse complement strand
TCATTGCCCGCTCCATCGCGGCCTTCGAGTAGAAATCCATGCTTCGCATGGTCTCCTACTCTCGCCGCCGGAAAAGCGGACAGATCACGTGCTATCGCAACCGGACATATCATGTGCTACTGACAGCCTGCCGTGTCTGCGTTGACCGCTGAAATGGCGCGTGTTACCGTACTTAGTTACACCAACCTCATTAGCGCGATCTGTGCGCCAAAGGATTCCCCCTTGCCCTCAGAGACCGTGGCGGCCACGCCCATCCGCAAAACTGCTTTGAATGCTGTCCATCGCCAGATGGGCGCGAAAATGGTCGATTTCAACGGCTGGGACATGCCGGTGGAATATCCTCCCGTGGGCGGGCTGATGAAGGAACACCTGGCGGTCCGCAACGGAGTGGGAGTTTTCGATGTCAGCCACATGGGCGACATCCGGATCGCGGGGCCGCAGGCGCTCGCCGCCGTACAGCACATCACCATGAACGACGCCGCGGGGATGGCGATCGGCCAATGCCGGTACTCGGCCATGCTGTATCCGCAGGGGACGTTCGTCGATGACGTGATTGTGCATCGTATGGGCGAAGACGATTACATGCTGGTGATCAACGCCGGCACACGCGAGAAGGACGTCAACTGGGTGACCCAGAACACCCGCCAGTTCGACTGCAAGGCCGAGAACCTGAGCGACAACTACACCCAGATCGCGATTCAGGGGCCGAAGGGCGTAAACACGCTGCAGAAGCTGACCGATGCTGACCTGTCGCAAGTAAAGTTTTACTGGTTCACACATGGGACGGTTTGCGGGCTGCCGAACATCCTGATTGCGCGAACGGGCTACACCGCCGAAGATGGCTTCGAGATTTACGTTCCCACCGACGAGACGACCAGCGCCCGCGTTTGGTACGCCGTGATGGACGCGGGCAAGGAGTTTGGCATTGTTCCCTGCGGGCTGGGAGCGCGCAATACGCTTCGCCTGGAAGGCAGACTGCCGCTGTACGGGCATGAGATCTCCGACACGATCAATGTGTGGGAGGCGGGCCTGGAGCGCTTCCTCAAGATGGAGAAAGGCGACTTTACCGGCCGCGCGGCGCTGGAGCGCGCCAAGACCGACGGCATCAAGCGCACGCTGGTGGGGCTGGAGTCGGTGGACCGCGGAATTCCGCGCGACGGTTACAAAGTGCTCGATCTGAATGGTAAGGAGATCGGCTACGTCACCAGCGGTTCCTACGCGCCGTTCCTGAAGAAGAACATCGCGCTGGCCTACGTGCCCATGGAGCACTCCGCCATCGGCAGCGAAGTGGCCGTGGAAATCCGCAACCAGCCGGTAAAGTGCAAAGTAATTCCGACGCCGTTTTACAAGCGTCCCAAGAAGCAGTCCTGAAAAAAGAAGCAGGCGTGAAAAAAGAGGAGGGCCTGTGCTGATCAGCGAATTGTTATTGCCGGAATTTGATGAAGAAATGAAAAAGACGCGTACTACGCTGGAACGGATTCCGGCAGACAAGCCGGAATTCGCGCCCCACCCCAGGTCTATGCCGCTGGGCAAGCTCGCGCCCCACGTAGCTCAACTCGCCAGCTTCGGCCTCATCATCTTGACGACTCCCCAGCTGGACTTCGCCACGGCCAATTTCAAGCCCGTGCCGTTTGAATCGGCGGCCCAACTCGTCAGCGTGCTCGACGAAGGCGCAGCGCAGACACGGAGCGCCCTTCTCGGCACGCCTGATTATGCATGGGAGCAGAACTGGAAGCTTCTGATGCAGGGCAAGAGCATCTTCGACGGCTCGCGTTTTCTGGCGTACCGGCAGATGTTCCTTAATCACATTGTGCATCACCGGGCGCAGCTTGGAATTTATCTGCGCCTGAATGAGGCAAAAGTTCCGGCCATTTATGGGCCTTCGGCGGACGAGACGCTTGGCTTCTAGGTGTACTGGTCCCGTCCGGTTTTGCAGAGAAGCAGTCGCTGGAATAGAAAAAGATCTAATTCGCATTGAAATTTTCGCCCATGCAGGCGCGCAGTGCTGAGGAGGCAATTCATATGGGTTATCCCGCGGACTACAGGTACACCAAAGAACATGAATGGCTGAAGGTGGAAGGCAACACCGGAACAATCGGCATCACTGATCATGCGCAGGAGTCGCTGGGCGACATCGTGTTTGTGGAGTTGCCGAAGGTGGGGAGCGAGCTCACCGCCGGCAAGACCTTAGGCACGGTCGAATCGGTGAAAGCGGTTTCGGATATCTTTGCGCCGGTTTCCGGGACCGTGACCGAGGTGAATGAAGCCCTTAACACTTCGCCCGAGCAGGTGAACAAAGACGCTCACGGGGCGTGGATGGTCAAACTGAAGCTGAAGGACCCGAGCGAGGCGAGCCGGTTGCTGTCAGCCGCCGATTACGAGAAGTACGTCGCCGCCGAAGGCGGGCACTGAGGGATGAGTTAACGGTCCGCGCGCAGGGGGCGGCGATAGGCACGGCAGAGTGAACTTCGTTTGTGCCGTCCCTACGGGACTCTCATCCTAACTAACGTCGACCCAGCGCTGAAGCGCTGGGCTAAGCTCTTTTGTCCCGCAAGCGGGACTCATGTAATGCATTTTTGGCGCCCGGCTCAGCGTGCGAGCAGTGCGACAGAACCGGTGTTCAAAATTAATAACGCGATGTCATCACCAACTTATTAACAAGAGCAACGCTGTGCTTACGGCAAGATCACTTCATACAGTCGCCCAGGAAAGCTACAGGTACCCATGCGCTATCTTCCTAAATCTGAATCCGATCGCGAGGTCATGCTGCGCCAGATCGGCGCCAAGTCCATCGACGATCTGTTCGCCGCCATTCCACCCGAGTATCGCCTCAAAGGCGATCTAAAGATTCCTCGCGCCTACGCGGAAAGCGAGATCGTGGAGTTCTTTCGCGAGTGCGCCACCGGGAGCGCGCAAGGTTATGCCACGTTCCTTGGCGCAGGCGCTTACTCGCACTATCGCCCGGTCGTGATCGACTCGCTGGTTTCGCGCGGGGAGTTCTTCACCGCTTACACTCCCTACCAGCCAGAGATCGCCCAGGGGACGCTGCAATCCATCTTTGAATTTCAGACGATGATTTGCGAGCTGACCGGCATGGATGTGGCCAACGCTTCCATGTACGACGGCTCGACCGGCGCCGCCGAAGCCCTGATGATGGCCGCCCGACTGACTGGCCGGCACAAATCGGTCGTCGCCAGCAGTGTGCATCCGGAGTATCGCGAGGTCATCACCACCTATGCGCGCTATCAGGGTATGCCGGTCTCGACCGTCGCCTACCTGAAGAATGGCCGCGTTGATCTGAGCGCCCTCGAGAAAGGCATCGACAACGAAACCGCCGGTGTGCTGGTTCAGTCGCCGAACTTCTTCGGCACCATCGAGGATGTTGCGGCGATCGCCGACCTCGTGCACAAGAAGGGAGCGCTGCTGATTGTCTCCATCGCGGAAGCGGTTTCGCTGGGCATCGTCAAGCCTCCCGTCGAGGCCGATATCGTCAGCATGGAGGCACAGTCGTTCGGGGTTCCGTTGGGATTCGGTGGCCCCTACTGCGGAGTGATGGCGACGCACGACAAGTTTGTGCGCCAGATGCCGGGGCGGCTGGTCGGCCAGACCTTGGACCGCAACGGCAAGCGCGGATTCGTGCTGACGCTTTCCACGCGCGAGCAGCACATCCGCCGCGAGAAGGCGACCTCGAACATCTGCACCAACCAGGCGCTGGTTGCGCTGATGTGCAGCATCTTCATGACCGTCTATGGTCGCGAGGGACTGAAGGACTTGGCCAAGCAAAACCTGGCCAAGGCGCATTATGCGGCCGGCGAGTTCAAGAAGGCCGGGGCAACCCTGCTGTTCGACGGCGCGCCGCGATTCAACGAGTTTGTCATCCAGACCAAAACCGATCCCTACGCCATCAATGACAAGCTGCTGGGACAGCGAATTATCGGGGGCTTCCCGCTGAAGAAGTTTTATCCCGACTTGGGGAATGCATCGCTGTGGTGCTGTACGGAGACCACGGCTAAGGCATCGATCGACGCGGCTGCCAAGGAGGTGGCGCTGTGAATAAGAAGATCCGCAAGGCTACCACCCACATCAGCCAGAACGAAGTGCTCCTCTTCGAACGGTCGTCGGCAGGCAAGAAGGCGTATGAGTTGCCGCCGCTCGATGTGCCCGAGGTCGATCCCGCAAAGTTGCTGGGCGCGCAGGCGCGCCAGGACCTGGGCCACATGCCCGAGGTGAGCGAGGTCGAGATCATCCGCCACTTCACCCGCCTGTCCACCTGGAACTATGCCGTGGACCATGGCATGTATCCGCTGGGCTCCTGCACTATGAAGTACAACCCGCGGGTGAACGAGGCGGTGGCGCGGCTGACCGGGTTGGCCGAGGCGCATCCCTATCAGCCGGAGCGCATTTCGCAGGGCGCGCTGCGCATCCTGAAGATGCTGAGCGAGCAGCTTATCGAAATCACCGGCATGGATGCGATCACCTTGCAACCCGCGGCCGGCGCGCATGGCGAGCTGACCGGCATTCTGCTGGTGCGCGCGTACCTGGAGTCGCAGGGCAATCCGCGCAAGAAGGTCCTGATCCCCGATTCGGCGCACGGCACCAATCCGGCGACGGCAGCGATGGCAGGCTATGCGGTCGAGAACTTGAAGTCGAATGCCGCCGGCATGGTGGACATCGCCTCGCTGGTGGCCCAGGTGAACGAAGACGTAGCCGCGCTGATGCTGACCAATCCCAACACGCTGGGCGTGTTCGAGCAGGAGATCCACAAGATTGCGGAAGTGCTGCACGCCAAGGGTGCGCTGCTCTACATGGACGGCGCCAACATGAACGCGCTGGTCGGCAAGACGCGTCCCGGCGACTTCGGCGTCGACGTGATGCACCTGAACCTGCACAAGACCTTCTCGACGCCGCACGGCGGAGGCGGACCGGGCTCGGGACCGGTGGCGTGCAAGAAGATCCTCGAACCCTTTTTGCCTTCTCCGGTGGTTGTCACCAAGCCGGATGGCACGTTGGGTTTCGACTACAACCGGCCCAAGTCCCTCGGACGCGTGCGCATGTTCTACGGCAACTTCGGGATGCACATCCGGGCGCTGGCGTACATCATGGCCAATGGTCCCGACGGCTTGCGGCAGACGACCGAAGACGCGGTGCTCAACGCCAACTACATCCGCAAGGGGCTGGAAGGCGCTTACGATCTGCCGTACAAGACCCCGACCATGCACGAGGTGGTGTTCAGCGACCACATCCAGTCTCAAAAGGGGATTAAGACCGGGGACATCGCCAAGCGGCTGATTGACTACGGCTTCCATCCGTACACCGTCAGCTTCCCGCTGGTCGTGCACGGAGCAATCATGATCGAGCCGACGGAGAGTGAGTCGAAGGAATCATGCGACATGTTCATTGAGGCGATGAAGAACATTGCCGAGGAAGTCGAGCAGCACCCGGAGATCGTCCTCGAAGCGCCGCACAACACCCGCATCTCGCGCCTGGACGAGACCATGGCGGCGCGCAAGCCGATCCTGCGCTGGAAGCCGCAGAGCGAGGCGGCAGGGAAGTAGCTCTTCAGCACAGAGGCACAGAGACACAGAGTTGTGGAAACAAGAATTCCCTCCGTGTTCTCCGTGCTGCCGTGTTGAAAACAAATATCTCCAACAAGACATCGGGACAGGCTGCGCTCAGCGCACAAAAATCTTGTACAGCATCAGGTAGATGACCACACCGGTTACCGAGACGTACATCCAGATGGCGAAGGTGTACGGCGCGATGGCTTTGTGCCGCGCGAAATTGCCCTTCAGCGCGCGCGCAAGGGTGACGAGGATGAACGGCACAACCACCACGGCCAGGATGGTGTGCGAGATCAGGATGGTGAAGTACAACGGCCGCGACAGCCCTTGACCCTGGAAATGGCTGATGCCGGCCCGCAGTACGAGATGATAGTAAAGGTATGAGATGAGGAACAGCGTGGAGGTGAGGAACGCCGCGATCATCATCCGCTTGTGGGCCGTGCGGCGGCCGCGCTTGATGAAATAGAGCCCAGAGCCAATCAATACGGCGCTGCTGCCGTTCAAGACAGCATTGAGGGCCGGATAGAAGGTCAGGCTTACTTGCATCAGGTTACAGGCTTGGTGGTGCGGCGGTTGGCCACCAGAAATGAGAAGGCGAACATGACTAAAGTGAACAGCGCCAGCACCGCGAAGTTAGTGCCAAGTGAAAGACCAGTCGAGGCCGATCCGGGAAAGAGCAGCGAGCGCAATGCCTCGGTGCCGTAGGTTAACGGGTTGATGCGCATCAGCAGACGAATCCAGATGGACGCGCCGGAGAGCGGAAACAGCGATCCCGATAGCAGCCACAACGGAATGAGAAACAGGTTGATGACGGCGTGAAACCCGGCGGTTGAATCCATGGGCCACGCGATGATGAAGCCCAGCGCGGTCAGCGAAAACGCCACCAGGAAGATGGCCAGCACGGTCAGTCCAAAACTGGCGAGCGTGAAATGCACGCCCAGCGCGGGAGCGAAGACCAGGAAAATGAGGCCTTGCGCCGTCGCCAGGGTTGCGCCGCCGAGCACCTTGCCCAGTACGATGACGGAACGGCTCACCGGCGCCACCAGCACGGAGAGCAGGAAGCCTTCCTTGCGGTCCTCAATCACCGACATCATGGTGAAGATGGCAGTGAAGAGGACAATCATGATGAGAGCGCCGGGAAAGAAATAGTCGAGATAATGTTGGCCACCGGCCGCACCGTTGGAGCGAAACGAGGTGCCGAAGCCCGAGCCAATCACAACCCAGAAGAGCAGCGGCGAAGCGATGACGCCCACCACGCGCGCGCGCTGCCGGTAGAAGCGTACGATTTCGCGCCACCACAGCGAAAACGATGGCAACAGCAAGCCGGCGTTGCTGCTGGACGTGGTCGCGGGAAGGGCCGTAGCTTGGGTAGTTGTCATCAACAGGTTTCGGGGCCTGCAAAGCGGTCAAACGTGCGGTTCAATCGCAATCAGACGGCCTTCAGGAAACCCTATTCTAACAGGAGTATTTTGCAATCTTCTCTATGCTACGATGACTGGCAACTAAGCGCATGAGTGCCCCAGTCGCAGCAGTGAACTTGACCACGGCAGATACCTCGACGGCGGGTACTCCTCGACTCGACCGCCGCTTGTTTCTGATTCTCGCCGCCATCGCCCTCCTTTACGCGTTCTTAGCCGGCCTGCGCACGGTTTCCGATTTCGACCTGGGCTGGCAGTTGGCGACGGGACGCTGGGTCGCCCAACACCACAGCGTGCCTTCGACGGATGTTTTCTCCTACACCGCGCAAGGCGAGCCCTGGATTTATCCGGTCGGCTCCGGGCTGGTGCTGTATGCCGCTTATCTGCTCGGCGGCTATGTCTTGATTTCGTGGCTTGGCGCTCTGGCATGTGTTGGCACAGTCGCGTTGCTGTTGCGGCGAGGCTCCGCTGTCAGCGCCGGAATCGCCATCCTTGCGGTGCCGCTCATAGCCTGGCGCACCACGCCGCGCGCCGACATGTTTACCGTCGTGCTGTTCGCAGCGTTTCTGTCTCTGCTTTGGGAGAACTATCAAACTGGCCAGGCGCGCCTGTGGTTGTTGCCACTGCTGATGGTGGCGTGGGTCAATCTGCACTTCGGTTTTGCCGCAGGCCTGGCTCTGATACTCGCCTATGTGGGTGTCGAGCTGTCGGAAACAATCTTCGGTGAAGTCCGCCGGCGCGCCGCCCTGCAGCGACTTCGGCGCGCATGGGGATGGCTGGCAGCGACGGCACTGGTAACGCTGGCAAATCCTTGGGGCTGGGGGATGTATCGGGCGCTGATGCGGCAACAGCGCGCGGCCGGACAACAGCAGCTGAATATCGGCGAATGGAGCAGTGTGCCGATGACTTGGACCGCCTTCAGCACTGCACTTTCGCCAAGGCAGACCCAAGGCGCGATCTATCTGCTGCTGGCCATTGCGGTGGTCGCTGCGGGGCTGGCTCTGCTGAGGCGTCAGTTGGGAGCGGCAATCCTGCTGCTCGTCGCAACCTATCCGCCGGTCCATCACGTTCGCATGGGAGCCGTATTTGCCTGCGTGGTGGTCGTTGTCGGCGGACCAATTCTGGCTGCGGCGATCGTCGAATTCGGCGCGAAAATTAAGCGGGCGCCGATGCGTCCCATCGCTGCATGGGCCGCGGTTTGCTTGCTGGCAGCGCTTGCCTTGCTGCGCTCTTTCGACCTGGTCACCAACCGTCACTATGTTCGAGTTGTGGATGAATCGACATTCGGCGCCGGGTTGGGCTGGTGGTTCCCGGAACGCGCGGCACAGTTTATCGAGCGCGAACACCTTCCGGGAGAAATTTTCAACACCTACGACGAAGGCAGCTACCTCACCTGGAAGCTCGGCCCCGAGCGGCGCGACTATATCGACGGCCGCGACACACTCTTCGGAATCCCACGGATGCATCAAGCCGGCCAGTTGCTCCAGTTGTCGCCGGATTCCGAGACTTGGCAGCAGGAAGCAGACCGTTACAACATCAACACCATCATTCTTCCGCTGGGGCGCATTGATGGCGTCCAGTTGGTGCAACTCAAGGGCTTTTGCGACAGTCGCGACTGGCGTCCCGTTTATCTGGACGAAGTCTCCGCAGTCTTCGTGCGTCGTAAGCCCGAGACGGAAAGTCTGATTCAGCGCTTTCCCGTGGACTGCGCAACCGCGACTCTGCCGGTCCCTCCGCTCGACAATTCTGCCGCCGGTTCCTTCAATCAGTGGGCCAACGCCGCCAGCCTCCTCGCCGCTCTTGACCGCACTTCCGAGGCGCTCCTGGCAACCGACAGCGCACTTCAGGCTTTTCCCGACAGCCCCTTCGTGCACTGGCTTCGCGGCCACCTTCTCTACGCCATGGGGAACCCCTCCGAGGCCGAACAGGAATACCTTGCGGCTATCTCCCTGGAACCCAGCGAGGTTACTTGGACCGCACTGGCCAACTTGTACCAGCGAGAAGGGCGAATCCCCGAAACCATTCATGCCTGGCAACAAGCCGGCAAGCTGTCGTCCCGGCCTGATCTGGCGCAGATCAAGCTGGCGCAATTCTATTTGCATATCCAGCAGCCGAAGTTGACCTTGCAGGCGCTCGATAAGGCGGTCCACAGCGCGCCCGCCGACGCCGTCGCGGCCACCGGAGAAGGCTGCTTGCGATTCAATGTAGCGCAGGGTCGCGCGGCCGCCTGGACGGTCCTCGGCGATCTCAAGCAGGCCACTTCCTTCCAGGAGGAGGCCGTCCAGCTTGCGCCGGAATCTGCCGATGCCTGGTCGCATCTGGCGAAACTGTACCAGCGGCAAGGACAGTTTGAGAGCCAGTATCGGGCTGAAGAGCGCGCTGCAAAACTCGCGAAACCCCCCGCTCAATGATGACCTCCAAACTATGCTGCGCGCGACGGCTATTTCGCGTCGCCTTTGGCGCTGCCGTCGTTCTCTTCGGTCCAGAAGCGGTGGCCGGTGCGGCGGATGAACACATCTTCCAGGCTCGGTTTGTGTACGGAGACGCCTTCGATCTCGCCCGGAAATGCCTCGACTACGTCGGTAACGAAGCGGTGTCCGGCCTCGATTTCCAAACGCACGCGATGGTCCAGCACCGTCGGTTGTAATCCGAAGCGCTGCGCGATGCGTTGCGCCAGCGAATCGGGCTGCTCCGACTCGAGCAGAATGACGTCGCCGCCAATCTCGCTCTTCAATTCAGCAGGCGTGCCCAACGCGACGACGCTGCCGTTGGCGTAAATCGCCAGCCGATCGCAGCCCTCGGCTTCCTCCATCAGGTGGGTGGTGACCAGCACGGTCACGCGTTCTTCGTTACGCAGAATGTGCAAGTACTGCCACAAATCGCGGCGCGCGCCCGGATCGAGTCCGGTGGTGGGCTCGTCGAGCAGCAATACCGAAGGATGGTGCAGCAGTCCCTTGGCCAGTTCGAGCCGCCGCTGCATGCCGCCGGAAAAGGTCTCCGCTTTTTCTTTGGCGCGGTCGGCGAGCCCAACCCGCTCCAGCATTTCGCGAACGCGCTTCTTCAGGGCGGCGCCGCGCAAGCCGTAAACATGGCCGATCAGCATCAGGTTCTCTTCCGCCGACAGCTTGATGTCGATGCTCTTCTCCTGGAAGACGACGCCGATCGAGCGGCGCACCACGGCAGGCTGGCGCGCCACATCGTGGCCCATGATCAGGGCGCGTCCGCCCGAGGGCACCATCAGGGTCGAGAGAATGCGGAAGGTCGTGGTCTTGCCGCTGCCGTTGGGGCCAAGCAGCCCGAAAATCTCGGCGGCGCGCACGTCGAAGGAAACGCCCGCCAGCGCGGTCCGATCTCCATACTGGTGGCGGAGCTCCTGGAGTTGGATCACCGCCGCCGCAGTATCGCCAGCGTTGGTCGCCGCCGGATGATCGATGGTTTCAGAAGTTGCCATGTGGGAAGCCCATGTGGGAAGCCAAAGACGATTGTATTACGGCGCGGAGGGCCGGGCGAACGGCGGCCCCAAGCCGCTCTTGATGGGTACCCGTTCTTGTCATCCCGAGCGAGCGCAGCGAGTCGAGGGACCTGCTTTTCTCCGTGCTTGTTATCAGGCGGCGTTTCAGCGGCTGGTGAAGGACTTGAACGCAGGAGCTAGTGGCTAGGGGCTAGTTAGAGCGTGTTTCTTTCGTGCTATAGGGGTCCTTCGACTCCGGCGTGCAGAGTCGGCACGCCCTCGCTCAGGATGACACCGCCAATTTACTGAGACCTGAATGCTGACTGCTGAGTGCTGACTGCTCGCCCTTACGCGCGATTGAGCATCATCAGCGCGAACAGCAGCGGAAGGTAAATCACCGAAGCTTGCAGCACGTGACGGGCGCGCGGCTTCGACGCGGCAGCGGCGGGCGTGAGCTTCATCGTCCACATGCGCAGGCTGAACCACAACATGCCGCCGCCCAGCAACAGCGCTCCGGCGAAGTAGGTCCATCCCGCCATTCCCATCAGAGTGGGCGCGAGCGATACCGGGACCAGCGCCACCGCGTACATCATGATGGCCAAAGCGGTGGAGCGGCCATCACTCTCCACGACGGGCAACATGCGGATGCGCGCGTTCTCGTAGTCCTCGCGGTAGAGCCACGCGATGGAATGAAAATGCGGGAACTGCCAGAAAAACAGGATCGCGAACAGCACGAAGGCTTCAGGGTCGAGGCGTCCGCGAATCGCCGTCCAGCCCAGCACCGGAGGCATCGCTCCGGGAAACGCGCCGAGAAATGTGCAGATGGGGTGCACGCGCTTCATCGGCGTGTACACCGTGAGATAACTGATCGAGGTGAGCGCTGTCAGCACGGCGGTGAGCCAGTTGGTGGTTGCCCACAGATAGAGCACGCCACCGACGGTCATGCCGAAGGCGACCACGGACGCGTGCATCAGGCCCATGCTGCCGGTGACCAGCGGCCGCCCCGAGGTGCGGCGCATCAGCGCGTCGAGGTCGCGCTCGACCACTTCGTTGATGGCGGCGGTGCCTCCGCTGACCAGGCCGATGCCGATCAGCGCATGCAGCAGCGTCCACGACAGCAACGACGCGCCCGACTTGGCGGCCGCAAAATATGCGCCAGCCCATGCGGTCATCACGATGAGCGTGGTGACCCGCGCTTTGATCAGGACGGAATAGTCGCGGGCGAGCGCGGCAAATCCTTCCCGCGGAATAGCCAGCGGCTGGGTGGCGCTGCTCATGCGGGGATGGCCTTTCGTGGCGCCGAGTGGAGTGCCGTTTCCTCAGCGTGGACGTTGATCATGCGCCGGGTTTGGATGGCAAGAACCACGCAGGTGGCCAATACCAGCGCGCCGCCAGCCACGTGCGACACCGTGGTGATCACAATGCCGGTGATCGGTTGGGGCGGATCGATGCGCCATTGCAGCCGCGTCAGATACGCGGCGAAACCGAGGCCGAGTTGCACCATCAACAGGGCCAGCAGCAGTTGTGCAGGCCTGCGCAAGTGCGGGACATTGCCGTACCGCGTCAGCAGGCGAACGATCATCCAGCAGAGCACGGCAGTGACGACACACGCGCCGACAAGGTGCGGCAACAGCTTAATGCCGGAATGGCGAAATGCAGCGCCGAGAATCAATTGCACCCACACGCAAGCTGCCGCCAACGCCGCGAGGGTCGGTGTGCTGGGCGCGAGATCGCGCTCGGGAATCGGCGGTTCGTCCTGCAACCAGCTTCGGCTGGTGAACAGGGCCATCGCAATCACGATGCAGAAGATCATCTGCGCGAGCGTGGCATGCGCCGTCGAGACGGCCCAAGGCAGAAGATCCAGCACTGTGATGCCGCCGAGAATCCCCTGGCCGACGACGGCCGCCAGCGCCGTCCAGCCCAGGATGCGCATCCAACGGCGCTTTTCGACGCGCTGCGTCCAAACCGCCATGACGATGATCAGCAGGCCGGTCATCTCCGCGATCATGCGGTGCGTGTGCTCGTACTGCACTCCGCCGACCATGGGAGGAATCTTGTAGAGCGAACCAAAGGAGGTAGGCCAATCCGGGACGGACAGGCCGGCGTCGTGGCTGGTGACGAGAGCACCCGCAACGATCAACAGAAAAGTGGCGCACGCCAGAAATATGGCGAAACGGTGGTGCGCCGGATTATAAGCAATCAGACCAGGTCGCGACGTCAGAACTAGCTCCTGTCAAACGTTGCGTCCACGCAAAGTGACGGGTCACTGGTGGAGCGGATGTTCATGTCGAGTTCAGTAGGAGGTGCGGCTCAAAGCTGCGGCGAACGCCCGATCCTCACGTGGCGCTCGTGGCAACATTGTACCAAAATGTGGCGCATCGTATCGTTGTGGTGATGCCGTTATTGTTTTTCTGAGGATGGGGCCGCATGAGAACGAGGACGCTACGCGAGTTTTGCCACGACACTGCCAAGCTGATTCGCTCGGGAAAGCCGATTTTGGTCACCCATCGAGGCCGGATTGCCGGGATATTCTGGCCGACGCCAGAAGCGACTGTTCCCCACAGCCTTGAAATGTGAGTTGTTCGGGCTGCTCAGTTCGGAGATCGCACGACAGATCAGAAAACGTGGACTTCACGAAGGGAAGATTTTGGCTGACTTCGACCTCTGGCGGAAGAGCAAACGTGAACCTGGCCGCCGACGCTAATGTCCTTCTGATCTAGTCTACAGATGGCGGTTCTGATCGAAATCTACGATTTCAATACTATCCCTCATCTCAAGGGCTTGCTGGAATTTCGTACTGAAGGGAAGCCGCGCAAGAATATAGCTCTTCACGGGAGATGGCATTCGGCAGCCGAAGATTATCGCCTTAACCTGCTCGGGATTATATTTTTTCTCCATCCTGTACTGTTGCTGCTTCGTGACATGGTCCTTCGCCGCGATCCATCGATATTCACCTTCATAAGACCAGCATTCAAGTTTGACTAGTAGTGCGTTCCTAATCTGTTCCGCGAGCTTATTGTCGGTGTCGATCCCTAGATTGTTGTATTTAAGAAGATCAAACAGCCGTATGGAGTCTATTTGGCTCTGATAACGCACCTCGGCGGGCTGTTCTCCACCATATTCGAATTCAATGCAGAAGCCGGTATGACACGAGGCGTAGTGGGCCCAGAGCAAGATGCAGCGATTGTGGCTGCTAAGGGAATATATTGGAAAGGTGTCAATCAAATCAGCAAGATTCCTTTCGAACCTTCGCAGATACTCGAGTCCCAACCTACTGAATTGTCCCTTTGAGAGCCAGCGGTTGTATAAGTTTCGCTTGGGTGCGATTACATTGGGATGCCGAAGCAAGCTGAGGATTTCTTGAGCGGTGGGGCGTACGAGATCAATCTTGCTATCGAATGGATCGTTGAAATTCGCCCTCCCGGAAAATACTGCGTAGGACTTGAATAGAGCGTCGAGAGAAAAATCCGTCACTAGGCTAGCTGGGTCCCTGATCCCCCGGAATTTGTAGAATCTCGCCATGCATTGAGGTTCCGAATCCCTACCTCTGCACTTCCTGCAATTCCGCTTTGGGTGGCGGAATGGCGTGCAGCGCCTCAATCATGGCGTCGGCGAACTCGCTGGTTCCGGCGGTGCCGCCCACGTCGCGCGTAAGGTGCTTCTTCTCGGTGTACACCTTCTCCAACGCCAGGCGGATGTGGTTGGCGGCGTTCTCCTCACCCAGGTGGCGGAGCATTAGAATGCCCGACCGCAGCACGGCCGTCGGATTGGCGATGTCTTTGCCGGCGATGTCGGGCGCAGAGCCATGCACCGCTTCGAAGATGGCGCACTCGTGCCCGAAGTTGGCGCCCGGAACCAGGCCGAGTCCGCCGACGAACGCTGCGCACAGATCGGAGATGATGTCGCCGTAAAGATTTTCCAGCAGCAACATATCGTACTGGTAGGGATTCATGACCAGTTGCATGCAGGTGTTGTCCACGATGTGTTCGCCGTAGGTGATCTCGGGATACTCCTTCGAGATGTTGCGCGAACAGCGGATGAACAGGCCGTCCGACAGCTTCATGATGTTGGCCTTGTGGATGGCGTGGATCTTCTTGCGATGCATGCGCCGCGCGTACTCGAAGGCAAACCGGGAGATGCGCGTGGAAGCCTTCTCGGTGATGATCTTCAGGCTCTCCACCACGCCCGGCACGACTTCGTGCTCGATGCCCGAGTAGAGCCCCTCGGTGTTTTCGCGAACAATGACCAGATCGACGCCGGGATAGCGAGTTGGTACCGCCGGCAGATTGCGAATAGGCCGGAAGTTGGCGAACAGCTCAAATTGCTTGCGCAACGCCACGTTGATGCTGGAAAAGCCGCCGCCGATGGGCGTTGTCACCGGGCCTTTCAGGCCAACATGGGTGCGTTCGATGGACTCTGTGAGTTCTTTGGGGATGTACTCCTGGTACTTTTCGAAGGCTTCGGCGCCGGCGGCGAAGCTTTCCCACTCGAACTTGACGCCGGTAGCTTCCAGGATCCGGACGCTCGCATTCACCACCTCGGGACCGATGCCATCGCCGGGTATTAACGTGACTTTATATGACATTATCGTGCTATCTAACTGCCGGAATCAGTCTCCGGACTTGGCTTTGGCCGACGTGTTGTCCTTGGTGTCGAGCAGTTCCTTCAACTCCGCCATGAACTCGCGCACGTCTTTGAAATCGAGATAAACCGAGGCGAAGCGCACATAGGCGACCTTATCAAGACGCTTCAGGCGGTTCATGATCAGCTCGCCGACCTCGCTGGTTTTGCGCTCGCGATCGGGCGAGTCCACCACGAAGCCCTCGGCATCATTGACAATCTGCTCCAATTTACTCATGGAGACAGGCCGCTTCTCGCAGGCCCGCAGCAGTCCATTCAGAACTTTCTGGCGTTCAAACTTTTCGCGCCGCCCGTCTTTCTTGACCACCATGTAGGGGATCTCGTCGATCCGCTCATAGGTGGTGAAGCGCTTCTCGCACTTCAGGCATTCGCGGCGGCGGCGGATGGATTCGCCTTCCTTGCTTTCGCGCGAATCCACTACTTTGTCGTTTTCAAAGCCGCAGAATGGACACTTCATGGATTAGAAAAAGTGCGGGCAGACAGCCTACACCTCGATTGTAACAGGGGATCTGAGGCTTGCTACGGTGAAGCAGGCGTACCTATAGAGGTTTCTTCTTTTGAGTCGAACGCCGAGCGATAGCTTTCGGCTTGTATTGGAGGCCCCAGACGCGCAGAAGCTGCTTACAACCGGAATCAAATCTCGCCCTGAAATCCACCAGCTCAAACGCAGGCAGAGTCCAAGAGAGACGCGAGTACTTACACGACTTATAGAGCAGCGGAATGATTCTTCGGTCGTACCGGTCTTCGTCCAATGCAAACAACAGCTCGCGCTTGACCCATTGAGACCGAACCGCATCAGGCGTCAAGACTACGAGGAACCAATTACATTCCCCCAATGCCCGTCCAATTTCATCATGCCATTGCTTTGCGCCCTTGATATGCGTCGCGCTGTACCAGTATGAAATCCGATTGCTCTCGAGGATTTTAACAAGTCGCAAGACGAACGCACGATCTTTGCTGGAATGCGAGAGAAAGATTTTTCTCTTTACGGGCTGTCGTTTCAGCATTATGCGAAGCTCACGCGACCTGCTTTAGGGAGTTCGCTATGGCGTCGCTTACCTTGGCTGCGCCGGCGTTCGCATTGAGGATCTTAAATTTGCTGAGAATCCAGGGTACGGAAGAGGTTTCTTGCACCATGACCGGGAATATTCGTTGGTCATAGCCGAGGTCCCCTAACGCATACTGAATCTCGCTACGCACGAACTTGGACCGCATGGACTCAGGCGAGATCAGCACGACCAGTGCTTTGGACTTCTTCAAAGCTTCTCCGATGCTGGACCAGACATTGTCGCCAGGCAGAATCTCTCGCTCGTCACTCCAAACATCGAGACCTCGCCGCGTAAGCTCTTCTGAAAGAGCTTTCGCGAAAGCCTGGTCTGCTTGCGCGTAACTGAGAAACACCCGCACTGACTTGCTCCTCCTAAATTGCATTCTAGCATCGCCATCCAACGCCACAGTTGAGACTTCCAGCGGCATGGCTGCGGAGCTCGTTGCTATGCTTGCCCTGTGCCAGGCGGGCGACGAGATCGTCTTCGTGCTCGGGCACTTCATGGAATGTGAGAAGCGCGGGCAGACAGCCTGCACCTCGATTGTAACAGTGAGAACAGGAACGACCGGCCTACGTGATCCAGCCGCCGCCCACAACTACGTCGCCGTCATAGAACACCACTGCCTGACCGGGAGTGATGGCGCGCTGCGGTTGGTCGAACGTCGCCAGCACCTCGTCGTGGCCGCTCTTCTCGATGGCCGCGTCCGCAGCTTCATGGCGATGCCGAATCTTGGCCTGCACGCGCATGGGCCCGTGCAGATCGTCAATCGCGATCCAGTTCACTGCCTTGGCGCGCAACGTCCGCGAGAACAACTCGTCGCCACCGCCCACCACGACTTGGTGCTTGTCTCCGCGAATCTCCAACACGTACAGCGGCGAGCCCGTGGCCACGCCCAGCCCCTTGCGCTGCCCCACGGTGAAGTTGTGAATGCCACTGTGTGAGCCGACCACCTCGCCGCTGGTGGTGACCAGTTCGCCCGCGGTGTCGGGAAACTCTTCGCCCTGCTCCGCCAGATAGGCGTCGAGGAACTTCTTATAGTCGCCGCCCGGAATGAAGCAGATCTCCTGCGAGTCGGGCTTTTCGAACAGCCGAAGTCCCGCGCGCCTGGCTTCCTCGCGCACCTCGGGCTTGCGCAGCTCGCCGAGCGGAAACAGGGTGCGGCTCAACTGCTCCTGCGTCAGGCCGAAGAGGAAATAGGTCTGGTCCTTGGCGCGATCGGCAGGGCGCTTCAACACCCAGCGTCCGGTGCGCTCGTCGAACTCGTTGCGCGCGTAATGTCCGGTGGCCAGCAGGTCCGCCCCAATCTGGCGCGCGGTGATCAGTAGCTGATCGAACTTCAGATGGTTATTGCACAGGCTGCACGGAATTGGCGTGCGCCCGGAGAGATACTCCGAGACGAACGGGCGCACCACGTCTTCCTCAAAGCGCTGCTCCTGATTGACGACGTAATACGGAATGCCGAGCGTCTCGGCCACGCGGCGGGCATCGTAAACGTCATCGATGGAACAGCAGCGTCCCTGCACTGACTCCGGCATGCCCTCGTGACCGGCCAGGCGGCGCTGGTTCCACAACTGCAGCGTGAGCCCGACGACCGTGTGGCCCTGCTCGCACAGCAATGCAGCGACGGCGGAGGAGTCCACTCCTCCGGACATGGCTACGGCGATGGTCTTGGAAGTCAGCATTTGGCAATTAGCAATTGGCAACTAGCGTTAGAGTGAATCTCACAGGGCTGAGGCGAGTGCCTTTCACGCGTGCACCCGTTTGTAAACCGGCGAGATCTCGCGCAACCGCGACACAACTTCCGGCACCAACGACAGCGCGAACTCCACATCGTCGGCGGTGTTCTGCTTGCCCAGGCTGAAGCGGATACTGGCGCGCGCGCGGTCTGGCGAAAGTCCCATCGCGGTCAAAACGTGCGACGGCTCAATTGCCCCGGACGAGCACGCCGCTCCAGTCGAAACCGACAACCCTTTGAGATCGAGCGCAATCACCATGGCTTCGCCTTCGATGCAATCGAAGTAAATGTTGGTCGTGTTGGGCACGCGTGGCGCGGCGACACTGTTTACGCCGATTTGTTCGACCGTCTCGACGATCCCACGCTCCAGCCGATCGCGCAGCCCGGCCATGCGCTCGACGCTGCCGTCCGCAAATCCTTCGCGGACCATCTCCGCCGCTTTGCCCAGTCCGACGATGCCCGCCAGATTCTCCGTTCCCGCCCGACGCGAACGCTCGTGCCGCCCGCCATACATCATCGGTTGCAGCAACGTTCCCCGACGTACGAACAACGCCCCGGCGCCTTGCGGGCCGTGCATCTTATGGCCCGTTATGGTCAGGAGATCGCAGCCAATCTCCTTCACGTCGAGTGGCACTTTGCCGGCCGCCTGCACGGCGTCGGTGTGGAAGTACACATCAGCTTCGCTGGCGATCTTGCCAATCTCGCTCACCGGCTGCAGCACACCGGTTTCGTTGTTCGCCAGAATGATGCTGATGAGCTTGGTCTCCGGACGCAACGCCCGCCGCACATCATCGGGATCGACCAGCGCCCGGCCGTCCACCGGTAAGTAGGTCACGGCGCAACCCATCTCTTCGAGACGCTTGCACGCGTTTAGCACCGCGTGATGCTCTACGCTCGAGGTGATTAGGTGATCGCCCGGCTTCATCAGGCCAAACAGCGCCAAATTGTCGCCCTCGGTGCCCCCGCTGGTGAAGACGATCTCCGCCGGACGGCAGTTCAGCAACTCCGCAACCTGCTCGCGCGCGTGCTCCACCGCGGAGCGCGCCTGCTGTCCCTGCTGATGAATGGACGACGCGTTGCCAAACTTCTCGAAGAAGTAGGGGCGCATAGCCTCAAACACTTCGGGAAGAAGCGGAGTGGTGGCGTTGTTGTCGAGGTAGACCCGGTGCATTTCTGGCTCTATTCTAACGGTTTAGTTAGATTCGGGGCGGGGAAGCGGGGATTCGGGGAAGAGGCCGCTGCCCCTTAGTTCTCACCGCTCGACCCATCGGAGCTTGCCATGAAAATCGCGTTCTTTCAATCGGCGTCTGACTTTCGAGAATGGTTGGCATCGAATCACGGCAAAGCCCACGAGGCCTGGGTTGGGTTCTACAAGAAGAACTCGGGCAAGGGTGGCATTAGCTATCAGGAGGCCGTGGATGAAGCACTCTGTTTCGGCTGGATCGACGGGTTAAAAAAGGCGGTGGATGATGTCAGCTACACCCACCGGTTCACCCCGCGAAAGCCGAAGAGCTTCTGGAGCGCAGTGAACATTAAACGCATTGCCGAGCTTAAGCGGCGTGGACGCATGACGGCGCCAGGACTCAAGGCGTTTGCAGGGCGCGACGAGCAGAAGGCAAGGCAGTATTCGTATGAGAGAAGTACCTGCAAACTGGAGGGCGCACACGAGAAACAGTTTCGGGGGCAGGAGAAGGCGTGGGAGTTTTTTCAGGCCCAACCTCCCGGCTATCGACGGACCGCGACTTGGTGGGTGATTAGCGCGAAGCGGGAGGAAACGCGAGGCAAGCGGCTCGCTAAGCTGATTGAAACCTCAGAGCAGGGGCGCAGGTTGGATATGCTGGTCTCCCAAAGCAAGAAAAAGCCCGGCGCGAAGTAGTTGATGAAACAGAAATTTGTGCCGTCCCTACGGGACTCGGATTCATGATGCACGCCTACCCAGCGCTGAAGCGCTGGGCTAAGCTCTTTCGCGCCTACGGCGCTCGTCTTCAGAGCGAAGAGCGAATGGCGAACAGCGAACAGCGAATAGCGAATAGCGAAAAGCGGATAGCGGCTCCTACCGCTCCCCCATCGGCACGTATTTGTTCGGATAGAGCGGGCCCTGATACTCGGCGCGCGGGCGAATCAAGCGATTGTCATTGAGTTGCTCGATCACGTGCGCCGTCCAGCCCGCCACGCGCGACACGGCGAACACCGGCGTGAACAGATCGATGTCGATGCCCAGCGTGTGATAGGTGGAAGCAGAATAAAAGTCAACGTTGGCGTTGAGCTTGCGATCCTCGACAATAAACTCCTCGATTTTGCGCGAGATTTCGAACCACTTGGTGTTGCCGCTGGACTCTCCTAGATCGCGCGACATCGTTCGCAGATGCGTGGCCCGCGGATCTTCCGTGTGATACACGCGATGCCCGAATCCAGGGACTTTCTTCTTCTGCGCCAGCATCCCTTTCACGTAATCGACCGGGTCCGCCCCCGATGCGTCCACGGCTTCCAGGATACGGAACACCGCCTCGTTAGCCCCGCCGTGCAGTGGCCCCTTAAGCGCACCAATGGCTGCGGTAACGGCGGAATGCATGTCGCTGAGGGTCGCTGCCACCACGCGCGCCGCGAAGGTCGAGGCATTCAGCTCATGATCGGCGTGCAGGATAAGCGCGATGTCGAAGGCGCGCTCCGCCGTCGCACTCGGGATCTCGCCACTTAGCATGTAAAGAAAATTGCCGGCATGGGACAGCGAACGGTCGGGCTCGATCAACGGCTTGCCTTTGCGGATGCGATCGTAAGCGGCAACCACGTAAGCAAGTTGTGCCGTCAATCGAATCGCCTTGCGCACGTTCGCTGCGTGGTCGTTTACCTTCTCTTCGGGGTCGTAATACGACAGGGCCGAAACGGTGGTGCGCAGAACGTCCATGGGTAGCGCGTGTTTGGGGGCCTGCCGCAACAGGCTGATGATGGAGGCATCCAGTTTGCGCTCGCGTGCCAGGCCCAGCTTCAACTCCTGCAACTCGGCGCGGTTGGGCAGGTGTCCAAACCAGAGCAGATAGCAGACTTCTTCGAAGTTCGAATGATCGGCCAGTTCGTGGATGTCGATGCCGCGATAGGCCAGGACGCCTTGGTCGCCATCGATGAAACAAATGCTGGAATTGGCCGCGGTAATGCCTTCCAGGCCCTTGCCGCTGTGCGCCGTCGTGGACATGAATACCTCTTGCGGCTTCTTGCGCCGCCGTGAAAAACACAAAGGTGAACTGCGCGGTTGACAGGGTGAAAAGCCGCGCTGAAGTGCTTATCTTTTTATACTCCGGGGCTTCTGGAATCGTCCATCATGCCGCCATCGGTTCGAATGGCAGCCGATCAGTTTCTGTCACACGCGCCTGCGGCCCAACCGTGGATTGCAGTATATTCGTCCCGCCACTGCTTACCTTGAGGCCGGTCCCACGTCCAAGGGCAGCGTCATATCCGTGGCGCCGAATTGCCATGTCTGCAAGGCCCGATTCTCCTGGCAGAGTCCGCCATCGTAAAAGGAGGGTTGTTCCATGTACAAGCTTCGTTTGGTGCTGTTGCTCGCTGTCCTGATGTTGGCCGCGGGCCTTTGCAATGCGCAGTCCACACTGGTCGATTTACCTCGTCAAAGCCAACATGCAATCGTGATGCAGCGCGTTGGCGTGACCGACATCACCATCAACTACCATCGCCCGCTGGTGAATGGGCGCAAGATCTTCGGCGGCCTGGTTCCTTACGGAGAGGTGTGGCGGGCCGGCGCCAATGAGAATACGACCATCACCTTTCCCGACGCGGTCACGGTCGAAGGCCAGCCTCTGGCCGCGGGGACCTACGGCCTGCACATGATTCCCACCGCGGACCAGTGGACCGTCATCTTCTCGAAGATGCACACCGCATGGGGAAGTTTTAGCTACAACCAGGCGGAGGACGCATTGCGAGTTACGGTCAAGCCCGAGACGGCCGATTTTCATGACGCCCTGGCCTACGACTTCGACCAGCTCAAGCCCGATTCTGCCGTGGTGACCATGCGCTGGGACAAAGTCGCTGTCCCGTTCAAAGTCGCGGTCAATGTCAACGAAGTGGTCGAAGCGAGCCTGCAAAAGCAGATGCGCGGATTGGTGCAGTACACCTGGGACTCATGGAATGACGCCGCCACCTACCTGGTCGACAACAAGATGAACTTGAATGAAGCGCTGACCTATGAGGACAAATCGATCCAGAATGAGGAGCGCTTCGAGAACCTGATGGAGAAGGCCAAGATACTCGATGACTTGGGCCGTAAAGATGAAGCCACCAGCGCACGCAAACAAGCTTTGGGAATCGGCAATGCGCAGCAGCTATACGGCTATGGCCGGCAACTGCAGCGCGAGAAGCGTGCGGACGAAGCGTTTGCGCTCTATCTCTCGACCGCGAAGAAATATCCCGATTATTGGCTTTCACACGCCGGTTTGGCGCGGGTCTATAGCAGCAAGGGTGATTTCGACAATGCCACCAAGCAAATGGAGATGTGCCTTGCCGGCGCGCCCGATGCGGCAAAGACCGGCGTGCAGGGCTTAATCAAGCGTCTGCAGGCGAAGCAAGACATCAATCAGTGAGCTTGGACTGTTGCTTCACCGCGCCTGGGCGCGGTGTGGTTGTCGTTGTCACAAGTCGGGGTGATAGCAGTGGGCTGGACCGAGGCCTGGCCCACTGCCTGTTTGTTTCCCGCTTCGTCGGGAGTTATAGTTAAGGGTTTCCTTGTCTCATCCGGAGTTTCCTGTACCGGACAATACCTCACGCGGGTCTCGCGTTCGGAGTCATCATGATTAAACGTTTCGTTCTGCTGCTGTGCGTCCTCACGCTCGGCTTGGGCAGCTTCGCCTTTGCCGACGAGGGCATGTGGTTGTTTAACGCTTTCCCCAAGGATCAAGTCCAGGCCAAGTACGGCTTTGCCCCCGACCAAGCCTGGCTTGACCATGTGCGGCTTTCTTCCGCTCGCGCTCCCAACGGCTCGTCTTCTTTTGTGTCTGCCGACGGACTGATCTTTACCAATCATCACATCGCGCAGGAGTGTATCCACGATCTTTCCACCAATGGCAAGGACTACATGAAGAATGGGTTCTACGCGCCGACCAGGGCGGAAGAGCCGAAATGTCCGGGCGTGGAATTCATCGTACTGGAAGACATGCAAGACGTTACCACCAAGGTGAATGCCGCGGTCAAGCCCGGCATGTCAACCGCCGATGCCGGCAAGGCGCAGCGCGAAGAAATGTCGTCGCTGGAAAAGGAGTGTTCAACCGAGGGTATGCGGTGCGATGTGGTCACCCTGTATTCGGGCGCCATGTACCAACTCTACAAATACAAGAAGTACGACGATATTCGGCTGGTCTTTGCCCCCGAATTCGACATGGCGTTCTTCGGCGGCGATCCCGACAACTTTGAATATCCCCGCTACGATCTGGACATTTCGTTCTTCCGGGCCTATGAAAACGGAGAGCCGGCCAAGATCCACGATTACCTGAAGTGGTCGCCGGTGGGCGTAAAGGAAGGTGACCTGGTTTTTGTTTCCGGCCATCCTGGCCGGACTGGCCGTTTGCTCACGGTGGACCAGCTCAGCTTCCTGCGCGATTACCAATACCCCATGCAGCTCAACTCCTACAAGCGTCGCATCGCCATGCTGGAGAAATTCCGTGCAGCGTCGGACGAAAATGCCCGCGAAGCCGAGAGCGACTTTTTCGGATTGCAGAACTCCTTCAAGGCCGTCACCGGCTATGAAGGCGGATTGCAGGATAAAGATCTGATGGGCAAGAAGGCGGCCGACGAGAAGGCGCTGCGCGACTTTATCAATTCCGATCCCAAGCTCAAAGCTGAGTTCGGCGATCCGTGGGCCGAAATTGCCAAGGCGGTCGAGGTCCAGAAGCAGATTTACAAGCCCTTGAACTACCTGGACAACCTGGGTGGTTTTCGTGGTGATCTCGCCCGCTATGCCCGCAACATCGTGCGCGCATCCGAGCAAAAGCAGAAGCCCAGCAACCAGCGGATCCGCGGTTTCCAGGACTCGGCTTTACCCACGCTGGAGCAGCAATTGTTCTCCACCGCCCCCACGTACAAAGCGCTGGAGCAGGCTTTGCTAGCCGAGAGCCTGGCCGAAATGCAGGACGTTCTTGGCGCCGACAATGCGGACGTGAGGAAAGCCCTGGCTGGTAAGACTCCGGACGAGCGCGCCAAGGAGCTGATTGACGGAACCAAGCTCGACGACGTGGCGGTTCGCAAGCAACTCTACGAAGGCGGCGAAGCTGCGGTGCAAGCCAGCAACGATCCCTTGATCGCACTCATGCGCCAAATCGAGCCGGACGCTGTCGCCATCCACCAGCGCGATGAAGATGAAGTGCAATCAGTCCTGCGCCGTGATGGCGGGTACATCGGCAAGGCGCTGTTCGCCAAGGAAGGGTTCAAGGTCCCTCCCGACGCGACCTTCACCCTGCGTCTCAGTTATGGTCCCGTGGAAGGCTACAAGCTGAACGGGAAGAAAGTGCCGTGGTTTACGACCATGGGCGGAGCCTACAAGCATGCCGCTGACCATGGCAGCAAGACGCCCTACCAGCTTCCGGAAAGCTGGCTGAAGGCCAAGTCGTCGATCGACCTCAACACGCCGTTCAATACGGTTTCCACGCCCGATATCATCGGCGGCAACTCCGGCAGCCCGGTCATCAATAAGAACGCCGAAGTGGTGGGAATCATCTTCGACGGCAACATCGAATCGCTGCCCTGGGACTTCGAGTACAGCGACAAGGTGGCGCGTTCGGTCGAGGTGGATTCGCGGGCGATCCTCGAGTCGCTGCGTAAGATCTATCACGCCGACGCTTTGGCCAACGAGATTACCGGCGCCGAAGCTGCGCCCATGAAGCCAAATCCGCAGAACAAGCTGCGCAAGCCGGTCAGCAAGCAGCAGTAAGGGTAGTGAATGGTTGAGGCACTGCGTGATGCGTGATTACAGCGGACTGCTAATCTTGGCGGCCCTTACACTGGTTGGCATATGGGCCATTGTGAATCCTGGCGGAATCATCGGTCGGGCCAAACATGCGCATCCCGCTCTCAGCGAAAATGACACCTCGGTTCAATTCGTCGCCAAACTCGTCGGAGCATTACTTGTTGGGTTGTCAGTTCTGATTTTGGTAGCGTTCGTTTTTGGACGGTATAGATAAGAGTTCAAATTGAGCCACTACCCAGCAAAGCGGCGGATCATCGACCAAAAATATTTGGAAGGAAAGGCGCGGCCACGGTCGCGCCCCCGCGCGAATCCGGCGAGCGATTCCGGTTAGAGCTTGCGTATTGGGCCGGGATAACGGGCTACGACCAGATCGAGGGTTAGCAGCGTGATTCCCTCAACGGTCGCCTGCGCCACCAGTAAACGATCGAACGGGTCCTTGTGAATCGCTGGTAGGTCCTCCACGGCGACCACGTGGGCGCTCATAATGGGCAATTCGCTATAACCGTTGTCCAATAACCCGCGGCGCAGAAGTCGTGCATCGACTTGAAAATCCTTTCGGCCCAATCCCCGCTTGATGGCAATCTCCCACAAGCTGGCGACGCTGAAAAGCGGCTCATTGTCTGCATCATTGATCAATCGGCGCGCGCTTGCCGAGAGCCGCGCTGGCTCGCCGGCCGCCCAGAGCAGAACATGGGTATCCAACAGCAGCTTCATGCGCCACCAGTGAATAGCCGCTCGATCTCGCGCCGGGTCATCCGGTCGAAGTCCTTCGGGACGGTAATCTGTCCCGTCATAAACCCGAGTCGGCACACTTGACGGCCTGTAGGGGCGCTCAACGCCGTAACTTTGACGATAGGCTTGCCCGCCTTGGCGATAATGAAGGGTTCGCCTCTGCTCGCCTCATCGACGAGTTTTGAAAGCTGAGTTTTGGCTTCGTGAATGTTGATCTGCTTCATAGCTGTTGAACCAGACTAAGTTAGTCTAGTCCATCTACGCACCAGCCGCAACCCGTGCGGCCAAGTCGCGCCTTTTCTGCAGTGACATCCCCGCCTCGTTTCCCACGTGGAGCAATTCCAGGGTGGCTTGTAGCCTGGGTAGTGCGGGCCTGAACCCGGGTTATTCATCAGCCCATGTTAGTTGTTTGGGTGTCATCCCGAGCGACGAGGTCGCCGCGGCGACCGAGGAGTCGAGGGACCCCTATGGCCGCCAACAATCTCGGACTTGCTGCTGGGCCAGGCGGCTACGTTGTGATTCTTGCAGCTATAGGGGTCCTTCGACTCCCCCTCACTGCGTTCGGGGTCGCTCAGGATGACAGACAGAAAAGCAAGTTCCTCGACTCGGGCCGCGCCGGGCGGATACAACATCGGGGAACCGCTCTAGATGCGTCGCTTCGGTAGTGTCTCAGTTACAAATAAGCCTTGCGCCCAGTTCCTTCATCAGCCGAGCCAAGGCGATCATTTTAGTGAACTCGGTCGCATAGGTTTCTGGAACCGAGATTTCTTTACAGAAGCCTTTCGGGTCGATGCCTGCCAGCTCATCAGCGTTTTTCAACACCTGAAAGTGGAACATCGCAATCTTCTGGTTCTTTCCCGCTGCACGCTGCACGGCGGTTTTGATTCGCTCGATCACAAATTCGCTCCTTTGGGTGCCCTTGACTGAGACCTCTCATACATCCTCACGACGGCTGCTTCTAAATCGCCTGGTCCAATCAAGAGATCCTCCCATTTGGCCCGTTCTTTCACCAAGGCAGTCAGTTCATCCCTTTTCGCTTCATCCATGTTCTTGTAGGTCTCTTCGATCTCCATCCGCTGACGTTCTGCTTCGGCTCTTGCTTCGGCTTCTGCTTTGACTCTTGTCGCAGCTTCTTCCTCGCACAATCGGCATCGACCGAAAACTCCGTGGGGGTAGCACCGTTTCGATCTGAACAGGTCGCTTAGGAACCAATAGGCGATAAACAAGACAAGTAGCCAGCCAAGCCAGCTCATAAATAGGAGTTCCCTCCTCCAGCACTGAATCGCTCAAATTCTAATGCTCTCCAGCGGTTCTGCAAAACGCGCCACAGCCGTCGCTTCCAATCCTGCGACCATGCCTTCTCCGGAACATCCAATGTGTTAGCCTTCTACGTGGGTAGAGTGTGCTGGATGGGCCTGTCCAGGCCCGTCGAACCAAAGTCCAAGCAGGTCCCTTTCAAGGAACACAGCGTTGATCAACAAGCTTATCGCCAAGGTTTTTGGCACCAGCAACGAACGGGAAATCAAGCGGATTATGCCGCTGGTAGAGCGCATCAATGCGCTTGAGCCCGAGACGAAGCAGCTCAGCGATGAGCAGCTCAAGGCCAAGACAGAAGAGTTCCGCAAGCGTATCCGCGAGCGTGTGGATGCAGTCGAGGACCCCGACGAGAAGGACCGCGAGCTGAAGCTGGTGCTGGACGAGGTCCTTCCGGAGGCGTTTGCGGTGGCCCGCGAGGCGGGTTGGCGCGTGCTGAAGATGCGCCACTTCGACGTGCAACTCGTCGGCGGCGTGGTGCTGCACCAGGGCAAGATCGCCGAGATGAAGACTGGCGAAGGGAAAACGCTGGTTGCCACCTTGCCGGTTTACCTCAATGCGCTTTCTGGACGCGGCGTCCACGTGGTCACGGTCAACGACTACCTGGCCAAGCGCGACTCGGAGTGGATGGGCAAGCTCTACACCTTCCTCGGCCTGACGGTCGGCGTCATCGTGCACGATCTCGACGATCGTGAGCGGCGCGAGGCCTATGGCGCCGACGTTACCTACGGCACCAACAACGAGTTCGGTTTCGACTATCTGCGCGACAACATGAAGTTCGACCTCACCGACTGCGTGCAGCGCGGACACAACTATTCCATCGTTGACGAAGTGGATTCGATCCTGATCGACGAAGCGCGCACCCCGCTCATCATCAGCGGCCAGAGCGAGGAGTCCACCGACAAGTATTACCGCGTGAACCGCATCATTCCTCAACTGGAGCTGGGCGAGGAGATCGAAAAGGGTCTCGGCGAAGACAAAGTCCTTACCGGCGATTTCGTGGTGGACGAAAAGCACCGCACCATCACGGTTACCGACGTGGGCTGGGAAAAGGTGGAGCGCCTGCTGGGCATCGGGAACATCGCCGATCCCGAGAACTGGGACCTGAAGCACCACGTGGATACCGCAATCAAGGCGCACGCGCTCTATCGCCGCGATGTCGAGTACGTGGTGAAGGACGGGGAAGTGCTGATCGTGGACGAGTTCACCGGACGCCTCATGCCCGGCCGCCGCTGGTCTGATGGATTGCATCAGGCGGTGGAGGCCAAGGAAGGCGTGAAGATCGAGCGCGAAAACCAGACGCTCGCCACCGTCACCTTCCAGAATTACTTCCGCATGTACAAAAAGCTGGCCGGCATGACCGGCACGGCGGAAACGGAAGCGCCTGAGTTCGACAAGATCTACAAGCTGGAAGTGGTGGTCATTCCGACCAACAAGGTTCTGCTGCGCGTTGAGAACTCCGATGTCGTGTATCGCACCGAGAAGGAAAAGTTTTTCGCTTCGGCCGATGAGATCCAGAAGCTCGCCGAAATAGGGCAGCCCATCCTAGTGGGCACGACTTCGGTGGAAAAGTCGGAGCGCCTGTCGGATTTACTGAAGAAGAAGGGCATCAAGCACGTGGTGCTGAATGCCAAGTACCACGAGAAGGAAGCCGAGATCGTTGCCCAGGCAGGCCGCAAGGGCGCAATCACGATCGCTACCAACATGGCCGGCCGCGGCACCGACATTCTGCTGGGCGGCAATTCCGAGTTCATGGCCAAGCAGGAGTGCATCAAGAAGGGACTGGCGCAGCCGCTCAAGGTGGTGGCGGGCGAAGTCACGGCCAAGCCCGACGATCCGAACCTCTCCTACTTCTATTACGGTGGCAACGAGTATCAGGTCCCCACGGCGCAGTGGAACGAGATCAACGCCAGCCATAAGGTAGTTACCGACGCCGAGCATGATGAAGTTGTTTCGCTTGGGGGCCTGTTTATCTTTGGCACTGAACGCCACGAGGCGCGCCGTATCGACAATCAGCTGCGTGGCCGCGCCGGCCGCCAGGGCGATCCCGGCGCATCGCGTTTCTACTTGTCGCTGGAAGATGACCTGATGCGCATCTTCGCCAAGGAGTGGGTGTCGAACCTGCTTCAGCGGCTGGGCATGGAAGAAGGCGTGCCAATCGAATCCAGGCTGATCACGCGCCGCATTGAGGCCGCGCAGAAGGCGGTTGAGGGCCAGAACTTCGAAGCCCGTAAGCATCTGCTCGAATACGACGATGTGATGAACAAGCAGCGCCAGGCGGTTTACGGATTGCGCCGGCAACTGCTGGAAGGCATCGATCAAAAAGAGCTCATCCTCGAGGATTACGTTCGCGAGATTCTGGGCGGGCTGCTCGACAAGTACGCGGCGAAGGAAACGCACGCCGAAGATTGGGACTTCAAGAGCCTGAAGAACCAGATCTTCACCCGCTTTGGAGTGGACATCGCGGCCGAGGGCATCCAGGCCGAAACGCTGAACCGGCAGGAACTCGGCGACACCATCTTCGACAAGCTGAAAGAGCGTTATGACGCCAAGGAGACGCTGATCGGTCCCGATGCTATGCGCCATCACGAGCGCATCATCATGTTGAGCGTGATCGACCAGCAGTGGAAAGACCACTTGCTCAGCATGGACCACCTGCGCGAAGGCATTGGATTGCGCGGCTATGGTCAGCACGATCCGCTGGTGGAATACAAGCGCGAATCGTTCGACATGTTCGAAGCCATGATGGAGCGCTTCGAAGAGGAGACGGTCCGCTACCTGTACCTGATGCAGGTGATCGAAGCGCCGTCTCAAGCGATTCCACAGCACGCGGTTTCCGCAGGAGACTTCGACAGCAACGATCAGGCGGTCGCAGCGTTCAGCACCGGCTCCCGACGCAATCGCGCCACCACCTCGATGGACGACATGGAAGAAGCCTTCCAGCGCCGCAAACGCCGCGAGCTGGAACAGGCGCGCATGGCGGGCGCAGGCGAAGCCGGGACCGTGCAGCAGGTGGTCCGCGGAGAGAAGGTCGGCCGCAACGATCCTTGTCCGTGTGGCAGCGGGAAAAAATACAAGAAATGCTGCGGGGCGTAGGGGCCGCAAAGCCCGCCTTTCGCTTTTCGCTCTTTGCTGAACCCCGTAGAAAGCTACAGCTCGCCTTTCGCTTTTTGCTGAACACCTTCGGCTGTCGCGTTGAGCGACAGCCGCCTCGAGCGACGAGTCGCAGCCTTTCCTACAAAGCGTCCTTATTCTGTGCTTCCACCTTTTTCCGCTTTTGGTTTCCCACAACGGTAGTATGGCTATTATTGCTTTGCGTTCCAGCCGGGACTCTGTTATTGTTCGCCCCAAATGGAGCCCTTTAGGGGTGCCCGCCGTGGGCTTGGGTCTCGGCTCGCGTAGGGAAAGGCTCACCGCTTCGACAACTCAGGAGGTCGTTATGGCATTTTGTGCGTCCTGCGGTACTCAAATGGCAGACAATGCAGCATTCTGTCCCAACTGCGGGAAGGCCGCGGCTCATGCCAGCGGCGCGGGCGCATCTCCGGCTTCTCCGGCTCCGGCACCAGCACCGGCGCCGCCTGCCAGCTATGGCAGCACCGCCGCTCCGGCTGCGCCGATGGAGGAAAACATAGCCGGCATGCTGGCTTACTTCACCATCATCCCGGCCATCATATTTCTGCTGGTTGAGCCCTACAATCGCAATCGCTTCGTGCGCTTTCACTCGTTTCAGTGCTTGTTTACATTCGCCGCACTGATTGTAGTCCGTGTTTGTCTCAGCGTCGCGAGCATGATCGTGTCCTTTCTGATCATCCCCTTGTGGGGATTGTTTGTCTTGGCCTGCATAGCGCTTTGGCTGTTGCTTGTTATTAAGGCGTATCAACACCAGATGTTCAAGTTGCCGATCGTGGGAGACTTGGCCGAAAAGCAGGCCAACGCATAGAGGCCGGTTCCCGGAACATTGACGGGTGCGCACATGGAGTGGGCACCCGCCGTGAATCTAGGACAGGGAACGAGAGCGAGCGCTGCCAGAGTGGCAGGAAGAAACAAGAGAGATGCTCGGCCGGGCCGTCTTTCGATCGTCTTGTTATTGACGAATTATTGACGAATGTTGTTATGTGACGAATGGCCTTGGCCAACTCCTCCATCTCAGGACATTTCAGTTCGGCGACCTCTGTTATACTGAGTCCGATTCATCGCTCCACCTTCAGAACCCAGGCTGCGTGAAGGGTACTCTTTAGGGCAGCTTGCTTCGGGCGAGTACGTGACTGCACGGTGCAGTCGCACAAGTTCTGATTCTGCTTGGTAAACCCACTTCGGGCGCGTAGCTCAATTGGCAGAGCAACTGACTCTTAATCAGTAGGTTGAAGGTTCGATTCCTTCCGCGCTCACCAAATTTTTCAATGACTTACCCCGACCAAGCCCGCACGGAAGCACTTTTGACCCGGTATTGAAAAGGCGCACTTTAGCGCACATGGTTCCAGAGCGCACGGCACACTTACGGCACACCCGTGTGGGGTGAACCCCTTCATTGAGACACTATGTATTGGCACACCTGTTGCCGCCAGGAGCAGATCGCGACTCGCAAGCGAAATCTGTGCATAATTCACCGGATGTGTGAGCGTTCGAGTCGAGCGATCCGCGGCGTGGGAGAATCCAGTACATTATCTGCAAGGGTTTGGAGCCACCGTATGGACAACGAGCAACTGCTAGAAGTAGAGGGCGTACCAACTTGGCTGGAAACACCGGTTACTGAAGTTCCACATACAAGCCCGCCGGTTGAGTCGCGCCCGCAAGTTCTTCCATTGCATGAACTGTCATGGGAGCATTTTGAGCGGTTGTGTCTTCGCTATGTCCGAAGTTGCGCCTCTGTCGTGATGACTCAGCTATATGGAATTCGGGGACAAAAGCAGGACGGGATTGATCTCTATGTTAGGCTCCCGTAATGCACCGCGAACTCTTGATAGGTGGGATTCAGGTCCGGATCGTAACGGCAGGCGCGGGTGACGGCCGTCTTGGTGTTATCGGGCACTACCAGAATCGGCACCCCTCCGAAAAACTCCAGGGCGTGGATGTGCGCCTGAATCCAGGCTTCCAGTTGCTGATCGCGAGTCGCTTCTGCGTAGGTGTAGGAACTGGCACCCAGCACGGAAACAAACAACGATGCCGGCCAGGCTTGCCCGGTCGTACTGTCATAGACGGGAATCGTTGCCCCCGCCCAGTCCACGAACATCTTTTCGCCGGCCTTGTGTTCCTGGCGCAAGACCACATCCAGGTGCCGCCGCCAGTGCTGATAGCGCTCGCAAAACCAACTGTAGCGATACCCTTCGGGATGCGCTTGCCGGTATTCTTCCCACACCAACTGCAGGGTCAGATGACGATGTTGCCGCAGTTGCTGATGGATGGTGTTCCAATCCGGTTGTGACCACTGTCGCACCGCTCCGGCCTGCACGGGGTGGTTCCCAAACAGCTTGGCTTCCAGTTCTTCTTCGCCCAAGCCTTCCGGCAACGGCCAACCGATCCCGGACCGCCCGTTCCAGATACTCGTGGACCGTGCCCAGCCCCATTCCGCAACTGCGCGCGATCTGGCGCTGTCCCAGCCCCAACTCGAACCTCAACCGCAGGACCTCTTTGACTTTTCGCATGGACTTTCTCCTGGCCGGCACCCTGTCCTCCTTCAGTGATGGAGTTTCAATGCCGGGTGATTGTCCAGCGTCGCTTCACCTCCTGCTGTTCGTCTGTGGAAAACATTCCGCTCCAAGCCGAACGCCATTCCGCTAGGCGACAAGAACTGTTCGCCTTCCCACCGGAATCGGCGTTCACCTTCGGACCGGAATGCTGTTCGGAATCACAACGGAATCGTGTTCGGCTTCAGACCGGAATCGCGTTCACCTTCGACCGGATTCCCCACACAAGGATGAGTGCACCTGTCATTACGACAGGTGCCCGGCCTGAGGCCACTCGCAGCTTATAGGCGACCAGCACCATCGCAAGTCGAGTTTCAGGCGACGCTGCTGGGTAAAGAGCAAGATCTGCTGGATCGCTACGCTCGGCCTTGACCCAGGTCCATCTCGGTAGTGAAGGAAAAACAAGCTAGGAAGGCGAAGCGAAAGACAAATTGGACACTAGGAACCCAGGAATCTCGTATGCTCAGGCGGATGAATCTAGGGGTAAGGTCACTTTCTCGTAAACACACTTAAGTGGTCTTGACAGCCTCTAGGATATCGAAGAAACTCTGCACCACTTTCTTATCATCTCTTCCGATCCGAATTCTGCTCTTATCTGTGCAAATTGGCAATTTTGTTCATCAGGAGCTTCGTGATGCGCCATCGGCACGTTCCACAGCGCTTTGTGTTTTGCCTGACGCTGCTTTTGACCATGTCAGCTTCAAGTGTCAGTCTTGCATCTGATAATCAGCGCCAACAGGCCTCACTCTCGCCTAAGTTGTCCGCATCTTCGCACCCGATTCCGACGGTCATACCCAAAGCTCCGCCGCAGGTGCAGTTACCGCCGCCGCCGCCGATGCGATTTGTCCCCGGATTGGAGGAGCCACTTGTTGCGACGGGCCCAACGACACACGAAGAGGATGCCGATCTTGATGCCGCAATTGCCGCCTACAAAAAGGCACCTGTGAATTCGGATCCTCAAGCCGACTTCGCGGATTATGCCAAACCGCTTGTAGCCTATGCGTCTATGCATCCAGGCTCGCCCTGGAATGCGGCCATACTTACCGATCTCGGCGTCGGCTACTATTATGCGGGTTATTTCACCCGGGCGCTTACATCGTGGCAGCAAGCTTGGGTGCTTGGACGGAATGCCACAACGCCGCAGGCCAGAATCATGGTGGATCGCGCCGTCGGTGAACTCGCCCGGATGCACGCACGGTTGGGACACGAGAAGGAACTTGAGGCCTTGTTCGCGGACATTGGACAGCGTCCGATTAGCGGCTCGGCAACAGAAATGATACAGGGCGCGCACGAAGGGCTGTGGGAGTTTCAACATAACCCTAGCGTCGCTTATCTCTGCGGGCCCAAAGCGCTCGAGAACCTGTTGACCACCCTAAAAGCCAGCCCCAGTGAGATAAAGATCGCAGACGACGCGCGTTCCGGTCCGCATGGATTTTCGCTTGCGCAACTGGCGGCGCTCGCCGATGAGACGCAGCTCAACTATAAGCTGATTCACCGTGATCCAGGCCAGCCTGTCCCCGTGCCGTCGGTGGTTAACTGGAACGCCCATCACTATGCGGCCATAACAGGTAAACAGCAAGGGCTGTACCAGGTGCTAGACCCAACCTTTGGAGGCAACGCAGGTGCCCTGCTTACCGCAAAGGCGATTGACGCCGAGAGCAGCGGATACTTTCTGGTTCCCGCTTCCGTGTTTGATGCCGCTCCAAAGAGTGGCTGGCGCACGGTGAACGCCGATTCGGATGAAGCTCGTGCGGTATATGGAATGGGTGTCACCAATCAAGACCTTCCGGGCACGACGACGACGAACGACAAGCATGCCGACTGCAACGGGGACGCTCCGCAAGTCGCTCCCGCGCAGAATAGTTGCGCTCCCCAGATGACCGTCGCCGATGCCATTATGATGTCGGTGAGCCTCAACCTGACTGATACGCCAGTGGGCTACCGACCCCAAAAGGGTCCTTCTGCCCTGGTAACACTATTCTACAATCAGCGCGAAGACCAACAACCTGCGAATTTCAGCTTCTCGAATGTGAGTCCAAAATGGACGTTCAGCTGGCTTGCCTACATCCAAGACGATCCCAACAGTCCAGGGGCCTCGGTCAGCCGCTACGCTTCTGGAGGTGGGGGCATTGTCTATCCTGCAGGAAGCTATAACTCTGGCAACGGCACTTTTACTGCCGAGACATACGACGACTCCCAGCTAGTGCGCATTCCGCCGACCGGTCCGGCGACCTCTTACCAGCGCAATCTGCCGGATGGCAGCACAGAGGTATACGCCCTGTCTAACGGTGCGCAGACGTTTCCCCGTATCATGTTCCTGACTGAGGTTATCGATCCCGCAGGCAACATTACCACCCTGAACTATGATAGCCGTTTCCGCCTTACTTCAGTCACTGATGCCATGGGGCGCAGCACGACTTTTACCTATGGTCTTGCAAATTATCCGCTGCTGATTACGAGAATCACCGATGCGTTCGGACGCTATTCACAGCTCACGTATGACTCCATCCAGCGTCTCGCCTCCATTACTGATCCGATTGGAATCACCTCAAGCTTTACATATTCAGTGACTGAGCCGAACTTCATAACCAACTTGACCACTCCTTATGGCGTTTCGGTTTTCTCTGACGCGCTGCCTACCGGCGACCCAACGGGGGACGGGAGCACGCGGGCGCTCACGATGAAGGATCCACTCGGCTACACCGAGTTTCTATATTTTTATCAATACCCGAATTTCATCCACGACTCCGATCCTTCAAACACGCTGCCATCGGGCATGAATCTCACCAATGCATATCTGGAGTATCGCAACACCTACTACTATGACAAGCACGCTTTTAACTACCCCGGCGCAGTGACGCTGAATCCCGACGGCAGCATTCACACCGAAAATCCTTACGACTCGCACACCACGCACTGGGTGCACGATCAGAACAATTTCCCTAATGTGACGGGCAGGACGCCAGAAAGTATCAAGCCGTCTCTCGAAAACCGCATCTGGTACAATTACCCAAATCAGCCGTCATCCCTTGAAAATGGATCTCTCGACCGGCCTAGCGCTGCCGGTCGCGTGCTTGACAGTGGATCGACGCAACTGACAAGAGCTACGTATAACGGCGGCAACGGCGGCTTCGGTGGGAAGCCCACCTCTATCACTGATGCGCTCGGCCGGTTAACTCAGTTTACCTACGCCTCCAACAATATCGACCTGCTGACCGTCCAGCAGAATACATCGTCGGGTCTTCAGACCATCGCAGCATTCTCCAACTACAACAACCAGCACGAGCCGCAAACCTATACCGGAGCCGACGGGAAGGCGTGGCAGTATACGTATAACGCAGCCGGACAGCTCGCCACTATCACGGATCCGAACTCTGGCCTGACAACTTTTAACTACGACTCTACGGGCCGCTTATCCACGGTGCAGAACCCTAACCACCAGACCGTGCTCACGCTTACTTATGACTCGGCCGACCGGGTGCGCACCCGAACGGATTCCGAGGGATACACGCTAACCTACAATTACGACAATCTTGACCGTGTGACGCAGATCACCTATCCGGATGGAACGAGCGACCTATACGACTGGACTTTTCAGAGCGGGCCTCTTCAAGGCACACCTAGCCTTGAGCTCCGCAAGCATACTGACCGGCTCGGGCGGGTGACGACCTATGGCTACGACGCCGATCGGCGAGTGACCAGTGTGACCGAGCCCATAGGCAATAACGGTCGCACCACGACTTACGACTATTATGAAAATGGAGTGCTCAAAGACATCACAGATGCGAACGGCAACGTAACACACTGGGAGATAGACCTTGAGGGCCGTCCGATCTCGAAGACCTATGCCTATGGCACGGCTTATGCAGAAACTGAAACTCTGACGTATGAACAAACCACCAGTCGGCTGAAGTCGCTCACGGACGCGCTCAGTCAAATGAAAAACTATAGCTACGGGCTCGATGATCGTCTGACCGGGATCACATACACCAATGCCGCTAACCCAACGCCGAACGTAACCTTCGGCTACGATCCATACTTCCCGCGCCTGACTTCCATGACGGACGGCACCGGTACCACGAGCTACACCTATACTCCGATCGGTACGAACGGCGCCCTCCAACTAGCCTCCGAAACTGGACCGTTCAACAACGACTCAATTAGCTATGCCTATGACGCGCTCGGGCGCATGAGCACACGTAGTATCCCTGGAGCTAATGAGACCTTCGGCTACGACGCCATCAGCCGCCTCACTTCCCATTCAGGCGTCGGGACCTTTTTCTACTATTATCTGGGACAGACCAACCAGGTGACACTGCGAAATTTGAGATCGCGAACCGGAATTTACGTAAGCACTGGCTGGAGCTACGACACCAATAATAACGACCGCCGACTCATCGCCATCAACAACAGCGGTGTTACCCGCAGCTACACGCTCAGCTATGTCATTCCGGGAGGTGGAGGCGCTAACAATCCTTATGATGTAATGTCGATCACAGAGTCGCCGGCACCGGGCCATCCGTTCGGTGGCGACACTCACACTTACACCTACGACCTCAGCGACCGCCTGCTCAGCGCCACGTTTGCCCCGCCAATTAACTACCATGCATATGGTTACGATCTGGTTGACAACGCGACCAGCGTCACGATCGGCGCGAACAAAACGCAAGCGACCTACAATCCCCTGAACGAGATCAGCACTTGGGGTGGGAGCAATTATTTCTATGATGCCAACGGTAACACCCTGAGTGGCGACGGAACCCGCACCTACAAGTGGGACGCGGAGAACCGGCTGGTGGAGATCGATTACGTGGGCAGCAATGCCAAGTCGCAGTTTTCCTATGACGGGCTGGGGCGGAGAATCATCGACGTTGAGACCGGCGCTCTAGGCGGCACAAATACCTTCCGCTATCTCTGGTGCCATAATGGCCATCTATGCCAGACCCGGGACGGCGGCGACACCGTGCTGCGGCGCCATATGGCCGAGGGGGAACTGGACGTCCCAAACGGGGAACCCCTGATCTACATGCCTGACCAGTTGGGCTCGGTGCGAGATGTGCTCGAGGGGGCGACAGGCGTCCTGCTCGATGCCTATGATTACGCGCCCTATGGTAGCTTCGACCGCAGCTTTGGCTACACGCCCACCGATTACCACTTCGCAGGGTTGCTGTACCATCCTGCCAGTGCTCTGAATCTCGGCACCTATCGCGCCCTGGACGGAGTAACCGGACGATTCATCAACCGCGATCCGATCGAGTTCCTGGGCGGGATCAACTTCTACGACTACACCCGCAGCAATCCCATCAACCTGATTGATCCACTGGGCCTTTGCGACGATTCCAAGAAGAAGCAAAAATGCCTCGCCGACGCTTTGCGCAGAAATGGAGTGGCACTTACGCTTGACCTCGCTGGTGTTGGGGCTGGTTTCTTGCCTGGTGGAGACCTTGGCGTGGCCCTAGGCGGGATGGCAGTGGGTGCCGCATCTACCATCAATAGCGCCGCGAATGGAGATACGCCTGGTGCCCTCGGGAGTATAGCTGGGTTCCAATTGTCAGCTCTTGTGCTGACTGGGGCGAAGGCAGTGCCGGTCCTCGGAGCACTGGTTAGTGGGGCTGGGGGCTTGAACGATGCATGGCACACCTATAAGGACTACCAATCATGCATGGCGGGGCACTGATGACAGAGCTGAATGAAAATCAATCTCGCAACGTGTTCACTCGCAAATGGCTTCTAATGGTAATCCTATGCATGGTACCTCCATTCTTTCTGTTTGCACTTCTGGGAGACCCAGGGAGGGGGAGAGCCGCAGCAATCTCTGTTGGCGTGAGCATGACAGTTGTTAGAGCCTGCTGGGACTTGAGGAAACACGTATGGTTCTGGACAACAGCAGCGATCCTGATCGCCCTTCATCTGTTTTTCGTTCTGCTCATCCCTTGGACCGACAAGAGCTATCCCGGTTACGCGCTTTTGCCCCTGGGGGTACTGGATTACGGCATCATGTATGGATGCTTCAAACTCATTGAGAAGGTGATGAACAGGAGCGACGGGGCCAGTTCTCTAGGCTGAAATCTGGTTGCGCTATGCAGCATCCCTTATCTCTCCATAGGCCGCCTTCGGGGGCGGCCTTGCTGTCTGTGGGGGATCCAGCATCGCAGTTCCGGCATCCGTGTCAGTCCCGTAAGACCCTTCCGCGGCCATCATCCCAAGAGCGCGCTGCCTGCGGCAGCGGGAGGAGCATTGACACGCCACCCCTGAAAGGGTGCTGCACAGCGCCCGACGGGCGCTGAACAGGAACTCGCTGAGAGTGCAGATTCCGCGAAAACTGAGGCTTCTGCTGCGTTGGACGAGATGCTTCGATTGTCCTAGACTGCCCGCAGTACACGATGGCGGCGGTGAGGGAGGTTCTTAAGTTAATGATGGGTATTTCGCGCACAAGATCGGCTGGAGCGAAGGTCACGGAGGAAGAGTACACGCAGCTTGCGGCGTTGGCTCAACATCGCGGGCTAACCGTAGGCGAGTGGTGCCGCGATGTACTTCTTGCGCAATTGAAGCCACCTGTGGCCAGCCTCGCCGAGGAGACGCTTCTGGGCGAGGTTGTCGGCCTGAGGATGATTACGATCAACCTGCTGCGCGCTCTCGGAAATGAAGAAAGACTATCGCCAGAGAAGGTGCAAGAGGTTATCCATTGGGCCGACGCGCAGAAACTCACCACGGCCGTGGAGCGCCTGCGGCATAGTGAAGCGCGGCGAAACTCGGAGTCGTCTTCGCAACTGTTCTCGCCCGACGACTCGCCGAGTTCCCCACGTTAGGAGTCCGTCGCAGCTGGGAGAACCGAGGGTGTAGCGGTGTAGCTGCCCCTTCGAGTAATTCGCAAGTGGAGCTCACCAACAGGTCGGCCATCCACTAGCACTCGCCCAGATTTCCGGAAGCGCCAGTAGCGCTCGACCTCGCACTGTACGCATTTCGAGCCTGCTTGAACCCACGAGAAGATTATGACGCTCTCTCCACTCAGGATCGAGTCAGCAAAGTAATTGAAGTCATAACGGCAAGCGTCAGCCCAGCAGAGCTACCGGTCGAACTCTTGCAGTTGTGTTATCACCTCGCCCACGCCTTCTTGGCACAACTGATCGATCACATCAAGCGCTCGGGCAGCCCATTCGTCCCGCTGATGTTGATGGTAGACCCGGAAGATCAATTTGGAGACTGTATAGCCATCCGCTGCTCGACCCGTGCTGAAGTCCCTCGCCTCACATCCAAAGCGTTTCAAGAACAGTTCACATGCCATGCAGACGATTCCAGGTAACTTTTCGGTGGACTCATCGAGGGTCTGCAGCAACGAATGGGAGTTGTCCTCGTAGGCAGCACTGCGGCAGTATGCCTCAATCAGTTCGGCAAAGCTTTCTAAGGGTTGCTCCTCAATTCGGCGAAAGCAGTCACCCGCAGTTTTCCGCACTTCCTCATCCGAGTCATTGAAAAAGCGGAGCAACTGTTTCTCGCACCACGGACGACACTCTTCTACACCCAGGTTCGCTGAGGCGATTCGGGCAGCAGCAACTCTTTGCTTGTCCGAGCCATTTGCGGTGGCATTTGCTATATCCTCAGCACTTTTGTTTGTTAATGCCGCGATGCAGGCGAGATGTGTACCTGCTTCAATACACTCGGGCTGGGAGCTTTGGAGCATAGACTCCAGATAGGGGCGAAGCAACTCAAAGTGATACCTGAGGCCGACGCGGATGAGCTCGTAACCATGGCGGCTGCATGGCAGTGAAGGAACCTTTACGCAGCATTGTTGAAACAGCGCCATCGCATACGAATAGTCGCAAACCGCGACTGCCCGAAGCGTAAACGCCACGCAAGATTGGACACTTTCACTTTCCTCGTTGGCGAGTTTTTGCAGCGTCGGACCGAATCGTAGAATGTATGCTGAGTCGTGGAGAATGAGATTGCCGATTGCGAGGGCTGCGCACCCTCGGGTTGAATTAATTCCATGAGTGTAGGCATCGCCTCCGTAGTAGGGGGTCCCTCCAGAACCGTCTTTCTTCCAGACTTCCTCTTTCGGATCAGAGCTATCAGTTGCAAGCCATGCAAGTTGTTCTAGACTGTCGTCGGGTAACGGAGTTTCGATCGCGCCAAGCACGTCCGCGAGCGCCCGCCCGCAACTGTCTCGGTGCTCGCGATAGGCTTTTCCACAAATCTCGAGCTTTGCGGTGTCATCGATAGATGCCTTCTGAAACCCGCGTAACAGTTCATCAAGATAGACGGGCTCTGATTCAGCCGGCATTCGTAGAGCGAGCTTGGCGAATCGGTATGGTTCTTTCTCTGCCATTTGCGCTATTGCTCGTGCAAATTCGGTGTTTCCTCCCTTTAGATAATCTCGATATTGTCGGGGCCGCTTTCCGGCGCTGAAGTGAGCGATCGCAGCAAGTACTGCTTCGTCGTCCATTCTCGAGAGCTTGTCCTTCGGGATTGGCGGTCCCACCAAACCTCCTCGTAGACCTTGAGGTTCTCCGTCAGGTTGACCAAACTTTCTCTCAAGTTCTCTGAAGGCGATGCTCCCTTGCAGGCTCCGCAGTTCAGCAGGTATTGCCGCAAGCAAGTTAAATCTTGCCTTCCCGTGATACTTGTAACCGAATCGATCTTTTTCCCAGGGTGAGACATACGCACGGATCGTCGATTCAAGTTCGGCCAATTGTTCCTTGGAACAGTGAACGCAGATTGCTTGAATCGCTTTCTGCGCAAACCAGTGTGAGTTGTTTGAAAGCCCGCTTTGGAAACGCCAGGGCTGTTTTCCGAAAAGCCGCACCGCTTCGTCCGCGAAATATTTACCGTTCCCAGCGAAGATGCTGAGGAGCAGAACGTTGCCGACATTTGTGTCCAGTTGACTCAACGTGTCCACATAGGCATCAAGCTCTTCAGGGTTACTCGAAGAAACCTTGGCCAAGGCTCCTTGCAGATGGGTCAACGCGGCATCATATGGCGCTTCTCCGTGTTCGCGCACCATAAGATATGGCCATATCCTGTCTTTCCTCGGCCGCTCATCATCCGCGTATTTCGCCCAGGAAGAGATGGAGAGCACTACAGGTAGGACGTGCTTTATGTAGTCGCTGGGAGCACCATTTGCTGCCCTTGTAATTGGCTCGTCAGCAAAAGCATCGCCTCTAGAAGAAATGTGTTGATCATCCGTTTGCGATTCCTGAGCAAGTCGCCACTGACGATTGAGCCAACAAGCAACAATTTCGCATACTCTTCCCGGCTGCTTATCAGAAATGTCGTAGAGAAGATTCCAGAACGTACTGTTTACCGCGATGGGACCACGAGCCTCGTCAAGCGTCCCGTCTTCGAGCAGTCTCAGAAATAGGTCGAACATCTCGCGGCTTCCGTTAAGATTCACCAATTGCATGAACCATACAAGCCGCTTTTTCCAAGTCTCACCTTGCCCGACGAAGGGCGACAGCAGTGATGCAGCCTCGCGAGAAAACCGCGCTTCGTGCATTCGCAGATAGGAAAACCCAATATCGGCGACAGCATCGTTTCCTGATTCCAACCAACCCTTAACCAAATTGAACTGAAGCCCATGTTCGAAAAGCGAAGATGAGCCGAAGAAATGTTTCCAAGCAAGCACGGTCAGGGCATCTGGAGCCGAACCATTGCGAACCGCCACCATGCGCGGCTCTATAAGCCGCATCCACAAATCCCACTCGGCCGAAGAAATTGTTGTGCTGCTCGCTGCGACTGCCAGAGCAAGGTCTTTCAAGTGAATCCGAATCTGGGGATGGTTGATTAGGTCTTCGAGTTCCTGACAGAAACGGGAGGGCTCGTCTTCATGGAGATATTGCAAAACCTGTCGTACCTGCGCTCGTCGAAAGAGATGCTGTTCACTTTCCAGAAGGAACTCCACGAGCGAACGAGACTTGCCAACAAACAACCGAGCAAAGCAATAATCGAAGAAGCTTTCATGGCCAAACCCAATTCTCCGGCCATCGCGTGTGATGACGCCTTCGGAAACCATCTGGTCAACGTAGTCAGGCGGAATTCGATCTAGGGCCTCCCGACGAATGGACAGTTGTTGGCTCGCCGTCATGCCGTCAACCAAGGCCTGGATGGCGGCACTCCAGTTGTCCGCAGTCGGAGCCGTACGCTGTGCGACAGCCGTCCATTTAACGGTCCAATACCTGTCATAAAGATCGAGTGCAGTGCTCAACGGTGTTTCAGAAGTGAAACCCGATTCTAAGAAAAGTGAGAGATTCTGAGGAAGACTGAGCAGCTCAAGTTGCGACGGATTGAGAGAACCAACCACGTAGCCGGCTTTCTGCAGTATTTCGATGACTTGGTCTCTGTCTAGATTGCCGATCGCAATATGATTGTGGCCGGTGGGGAGAAGCTTTCTGAGCCTGTGATCATTCCTCCAATCGAATTCTCTACACGCAACGACGACATGGATCTCCGCCCGCATGCGCAAGCCCCTCACCTCGTTCAACAGTGACTCCACCGCATCGAAAAAGCCCGTAGTTCTGCCGGAGGTGGTACTAATGGCATCAAGTTGATCGATTATTAATACCGCCTGCCGCCCCTCACACGCCGCAGCCAAGAGAAGCGCTGGAGACTCGTCCAAACCCAGCTTCCGGCCGAGTTCTGTCGTGGTGGATACTGGATCGACGCGATCTAACCGGAATGCCAAGACCGGAACCCCATCGGACTTGAGTTTTTCTACGAACTCGGATAGACAACCGGTCTTTCCCGTTCCCGCATGCCCGGTAAGAACGCAATCGGATCCCGCGGAGCCGATGTTGGAGATGAGCTGATTTGTTGCTGCTCGAGGTATCAACCTCCCCTGAATAAATCGTGAGCGAGCACCCTGAAGATACCTTTCGGTGACAGCTTCGACGACGATCTTTGCGTCATCAAACGATACGACTTGTCTCATCGTATATCCCGCCTTTGCGAGATGCGCGATGATCTCCGATCGCGTGAGAGTGCGATGCACGGAGTCGAGTGCAAGGCTGCGCATTTCTGAGCAGACATTGGTCGGGGGCGCGAGAAAGAGGGATTGCGCGCCGCGAAGAGCCTGATCTTTCAAACTGTTCTCATCAAGGACGCGAATTTCGATTCGGCGGAGATATTCAAAGGCTGTCGCTCGGTCACAGTTATTCCAAACCCGCTGGAGTCGCGCGAGTCTTTGGAGTTGCTCTTTGCTCTTCACGAAAAAGTCATTGAACTCTTGAAGCGAATGTGAATCACGTGCCCTTTCAGATAGCTCAGCTAACTCACGAGCATCGCTGCTTGACACAAAGACGTAGCTATTCTGTGGGAGGCGCAATTGTCCTTCAATGCCCTGAAGAACGCGATTGTTTGGGGATGAAAGCTCCGAAAGGCTCCATTTTCCGTCGATGGCGCTTCTTTTCGCTTGATGGAAGACATGCTTGCAGCCTTTGCTTAAGACAAATTCAGCTTTATCGATGCCAGGGACTTCTAGACGAATTGAGTCCCATTGGCCGTGAAGAATGTTCTGGATCTGAATGACAGTCCACCAGAGTTCGTACCGATTCCCCAGTTTGTCGGCAGGGCCTCCTGCGAGTGGCATGTGACATGCTCCCAATCGTCATCCGCTTTCCTCGGGAGCTCAGGGTTAGGAGGAAGATCCGACCGGTGAAAGCTGATGTGCGATAACTGTATTGTCTCGCAACACTGCCTTCGCGGTCACGCGTGTTAGCTCACGCGATGACAACCCCCGAAAACGCGCCCGTTTGACCGAATCCTGAAACCATGCGAATCTCCGCCGTGATTTGAGTACGCCCGCAACGGGCGGAAATGGCGGGTGAGAGTAATGAGGGACAAATGGGGACGAGTGGAAATCCAGTCCTGGCCGAGTGACAAGCCACTCTGGACGTACGGCGTATTGTTCCTTGCCTTGGCCGTCACATGCGGCGGGTTGTGGCTGCGATGCCAAGCCTGTACGCCCATGCAGCAGTATTGGCTGATGACTTACCTGTCCGCCAACATCATGCCCAAATTCAACGTCTCCACCAGCAAGTACGACCTGATGCTCGTCTTGCACCGGGACGGAGCCGGCTACCTGCCAACTCAGAACGACGTGCGGCAGGGTTTGACGACCGCGCCGGACGGACGCCGCATTCCTTTCGCTTTAACCGAGGACGCGGAGCGGCAGGGGAAGCGGTTGATACTCACACCGCCCAGACCCTGGAAAAACGAACTCATCAAGAACGAACTGCGGGATGCTGTGTACCGGGGGCAGAGCCTCAAGGACTTGGCGCGCGGGCCGCTCCTGTGCGGCTTGGGCTTGCTGGTCTTGGGCCTGCCAGCAGCCATTTCCAAGGACAAACAGAACGCGCAGCTATGCAAGCAGGGGCGACCGCTGCGAGGTCCGGAAGAGGTCACAGCAGCCCAGTTCAACCGCCGCAATCGATCTGACGGTATCGGTTTCGGAACACTTGAACCACCAGCTTTCTCGGAACGCCTGTTGCGCCGCAACGGCACGCGGATATACATCCAGCGCTCGATTGAAGACAACCATTTCCTCTTTATGGGGGATTCCGGGAGCGGTAAATCCTCACTCATTCGACAGGTCTTAGCTCAGATTTCTAAACGCGGAGAAACGGCTGTCGTCTACGATCCTGCTCTCGAATACACCGGCCAGTTCTACTGTCCGGAACGCGGGGATGTAATCCTGAATCCGTTAGACGAGCGGATGCCTTATTGGTCGCCCTCCGATGAAGTAACCCGGCCTTCGGAGGCCCTGACTTTGGCTGCGTCCCTCTTCCCGGAAACTGACCGGGAGAACCCATTCTTCGTCCAGGGTCCACGCAAGATCTTCGCCCATCTACTCAACCTCAAGCCCACACCCGAGGAGTTGCTGGGCTGGCTAAGCGACGAACACGAACTGGAACGACGACTGAAAGGCACGCCGCTGGCTGCAATGGTTTATGAGAACGCCGGACCGCAACGCGGTGGCATGTTCGGTGCCCTCAGCATGGTTGCCGACAGTCTCAAATTGCTGCCGTCACCAGTCAAAGTGCAATCGGTCAAAAAAAGTTGGACGGCGGCCGAATGGTCGGGCCATCGACAAGGCTGGGTCTTCGTTACCAGTATCCCGGAAGCCAGGGAGCAGTTGCGTCCACTCATCAGCATGTGGCTCGACATGATGATCCTGCGGTTGATGAACCAGGGTCGACGCGGCCCGCGCCCTGTTTGGTTCGTCCTGGATGAGCTTTCATCGTTACACCGGCTCCCGCAACTACTGACTGCCATTACCGAAAACCGCAAGGCCGGAAACCCAGTTGTCCTGTGTTTTCAGGGCCGTAGCCAGTTAGAGGCCATTTACGGCCATGCGGCGGAGGCCATGTTCTCCCAGCCCGCAACTAAAATCTTCCTGAAAACCAGTGAGCCACGGGCTGCCCAGTGGATCAGCGACACGATTGGCGAGATGGAGATCGAGCGGCTCACCGCCCCATCGAAAGAGTTACATGTCGCCAACCGGGAGCTCGGAACGATTGCGCGTCTCGATGAACGCGGTGACATTGCCATACACACGGATTCGGGAAGGCTGGTGGAGTTCCACCTCAAAGACCACCCTCATCTCGACTACGGCTATGCCGTCACCAGCCACAGCAGCCAGGGCCAGACCGCCGACCGAGTTTTGGTTCATGCGGACACCGAAGAGAGCGTCCACTTGGTCAACAGCCGCATGGCCTACGTAGCTGTCTCGCGTGGCCGCTACGACGCGCAGATTTACACCAACAACAAGTCGGAACTCGCCGGAGCATTTGAGTCGCGATGTTTCGCACCGCACGGCCATTGAGAAAGGACAGGAATATGAAACAGGAGTTGGACACAAAATCGGGTCGTCGTCTGCAGAGTACGATGCCGGCCAGCACCACGGTATTGCACCGCAATCGCAAGGGCACACCGCAGGAGAAGGCCACAGCCAGGCGATGGGTGAATAAGTTCAGAAGTTTTATGAGGAGCAGAAGAGCCATGTCCCAACCAACACCAATCAAGAAACCACCCATTCCGCACCTCGTGGACACGCGCAGAGCCGCCGAGATTCTCGGGCGTTCCGCCGCAACTTTGAAACGATGGCGCGCTGAGGGGGTCGGCCCAAATTGGATAGAACTGCAAGGTCGAATTAGCTATGATGTGAACGTTCTTCTGGAATACATCCAAGAGAACACACGAGTTGCTTCCGTGCGGGCTGCAATGGAGGAAGCTCGTGAAGCTGTTTAAGAAATCGAAGTCCAAGTTTTACTGGTTTGATTTCACAGTGCGCGGTCAGCGCTACCGTGGATCAACTAACGAAACCAAGGCAGCCAGGGCGGCGAAGATTGCCGGTCTGAAACTCGCCCAGGCGGTAGAGAACGCAGACCCGTTACCCAAGAAAGCTCCCGTATTGCTGGAGTTTTCACGGCACTTCCTGGAATGGCTGGATAATGTCAGCCTGGAAGACAAAACAAAAACCTATTACCGGGATGGTTGGCGACTACTGAAGACGACGGCCATCGTTGGCATGCGATTGGATCAGATCACGAGCGACGTAATCGAAACGATGAGATTTCCCGGCTCGTCCTCGAACGCCAATTGCGCGCTGAGAACACTCCGAAGGATGTTGCACAAGGCGGAAGAGTGGAAGCTAATTCGCCATGCCCCCAAGCTCAGGCTGATGAAGGAATACGGACGTTCCCTCAGGCTCGACCAGGAAGCAGAAAGGAAATTGTTGGCGGGCGCGGCTGCTTGCAACTGGCGGAGGCGCAGCCTTCAACTTTTCCGGGACATCGTCATTTTGATGCGCGATACCGGCATGCGCAACGAAAGAGAGCTTTACCGGATGCGCATTGAGAACCTGGATTGGGACTATCAACTCATCTTCGTGCCAGACAGCAAGACCGAAGAGGGGAGGAGAAACGTGCCGATGAGCACACGCGTCTTCGATATTCTTAAGGAGCGGTGTGGCACAAGGCGGGAAGGATGGGTGTTTCCGTCCAAGCGGGCTCAGGGCGGCCATCTCACCACGATGGCGAACTGGTTTCGCGACGCTCGCGAGAAGGCAGGGCTTCCTGCCGATCTAGTTCTGTATTGCGGGCGCCACGACTATGGCACTCGGATTCTGAAGAAGACCGGGAACCTGGCCGTCGTAATGAAAATCATGGGCCACAAGGATGTGAAGACCGCGATGCACTACCAGCACCCAGGGCTGGAAATTGTGAGAGCCGTTCTGGATGAGGACACAGCACCAGAAAAGCGGGCGTAGCCGGATAGAGTGCGGCACACTTTACGGCACACCTGTAAACCGCAAACTGGTAAGTCATTGATACCGAATGCGAAATGAGCGGCAGGAACGCACCCACAGGTTGACTCTTAATCAGTAGGTTGAAGGTTCGATTCCTTCCGCGCTCACCACTTAACCCTCGCGGTTGGCGGTACTTAGCAGCAATTCCCCAGACCTCGCAGAATTCACGTTTTCGGCACTGTGCCCAAAATTGTGCCCACTCAAACGCGAGAGCGCATTTAGCACGGCATCCTCGAAGGGGTGAACATACCTCTGCGAGATGCTGATATTAGAATGCCCAGCGACACGCGCCAGCGTCCAAACATCACAGCCGCTCTCCCCAAGCCGGGTGAGAAAGGTGTGACGGATTGAGTACACCTCGAACGAGCGAACCTTCGCCAGCTTGAGAGCTTTCTTATAGTGACGCGGCGGCATTATTTCTGGACGAGATGGAGCAGGTCTTCCCTAATGCGGATAATTCCCGGTTGCTCGTCATACGCTCCGAATCGGCGGGCAGCACCAGGGCCCATGACATGTTTTGGTTGTGAGAAGGGAATTCTCAAGCCGAAAGAGCGTTGTCCTGAGCGCGTCGAGGAATTGTGGGCTACGATTGCGTCACCTGCTCTGCGTTCGCTAGAGTAGAACAGCGCAGCACAACGGAGAGAGTTAGTCGCTACCTAGTGAGGAAACATGCGGTCCTACGTCCTGTCGCTCCCGGCGAAGATGCAGCCCGTGGTGATCGTCGCGTCGACGATGGCCGCGGCCTTGGTTGTTTCGTTTCTCACCCGCATGATCTTCAGCGAGCAGCAACTGGCACTGGACAATACTTTGACGACCTCGGTCTATGGGACTCTGGGCACCACCTATGCAGTGCTGATTGCCTTCGTGGTTTCGGGCGTGTGGCAGAGCTTCAGTGACGCCGGCAACGCAGTCAAGAGCGAGGCAAATGCGCTAACCGACCTGACGTTTGTGGTCTGCAGCTTTTCTGCGGAAAAGACCAGGAGGATTCGCGAGTCCGCGAAGGCCTATGTGCAGGGCGTGGTTGAGCGCTGGGACTTACTGGCGCGCGCTGCCCGTGACAATGTGCCCACCGAGGAGATTAATCTGGACACTTCTTCCGCATTGGTGGCGGCGATTCTGGCGATCAGGCCCGAGGATGCCCGCGAGGTGGAGTTGTATGGACAAGCGTTGGACCTGATGGGAATCTGGCTCGACGCCCGTCGCAGCCGCTTGCGCGGCGCTGAAGGAAACACCGCGGGCGCTCTGTGGGGCTTGCTAATTGCGGGCGCGTTTGTTCTGTTCGCCTTCCATGGAATGTTCGTGACTCATGCCTGGGCGGTCTGGGCGGTGTTGCTGCTCGGGTTTTCTTTTGTACTGGGGCTGGCTTTTTATCTCATCTTCTCGCTCGATAGCCCATTTACCGGCAGGCTCAGCGCCGGACCAGCGCCTTTCCTGTGGCTGCTCAGGGAGTTCGAACGATCAGACGGACTGGGCTTCACTCCGGCTGCTCCGCTAAGGCCCCGAGCTAATACCGGTCAAGCAGGAACATCTGCATAAGAGGACATTCTTGCCGCGTACACCGCGATCTGGACAGCGGCCAAAAATGAATATGCAGAGCGGAGTTCCATCTCTGCATGACCAATGTCGATACCACCCAACTCACAACCGATCCGGCCCGGTCAAAATGACCGGCGAAGTGGCCGCTCGTCTCGCGGCTCCTGAAACGGAGTTCTGGGAGATCAGAGCGCGAGCAGCGTTCAGCAGCAGCACACTTCCTCGAAGCCGACTCCGGGACAACTTCCGGAGCCGGCTTTCGGCGCGGGTCGCTGTTTAACCGCAGATTACGGTGTTGGTCTGCGCCGGCGAGCGGCGGTCCAAGCTATTCTGCCGGCGTAGAAGTGGTGCGCAACTACGGCTACAGCCTGTGCGAATGGTGGGCAAAACATCGATTTACCAATGCTGTTCACACCCGTGACACGGATCACGCGTGACACGGATCACTGGCAACCGTCCCGCCGCGACTGTAAGATCATTGCGCCAATATCCGGTGCTATTGCGGAGCTCGGACTTCCACTTCCCTGGAGGAGGTGATGACTCGAACATGCAAGCTCTTGTTCATTCCCGTCTTTCTCCTCCAGGCTGGTTTTTTCTGGTTCGTTTCGCAACATCGGCTCATTGATGCCGACGAAGGCTATTACTCGCTGGCTGCGCGCCTGGTACTTCAGCACAAAACCCCTTATCTGGATTTCTTTTTCCCCCAAGCACCTCTGCTGCCCTATGTCTACGCTGTATGGTTGAAGCTCGCTGAAATATCGTGGTTTTCGGCGCGCGTGTTTTCTGCGTTGCTGACCGCGATTCTCGGCGGACTAATGTACAGCCTCGTCTGCCGCGAGACCGGTAAGTGGGCGGCTGGGCTTGCGGCCGCAGTTTTGTTCGCCTCCAGCAGTCTGGTTTTCGCGTGGTTTCCCCTTGTGAAGACTTTCGCCCTGGCGACGCTTTGTCTTTTCCTGGCCTACGTCATTCTCACCCGGCTCCCAGCGTCGTCGCCGGGATGGCTGCCAGCGATGGCGGGCCTCTTCTTCGGCTTGAGCGTTGATACTCGTTCTTACGTCGTCGGTATCGCTCCCGTGTTTCTGTGGTGGATCTGGCGCGGGAACAGCCGCCGGGCTGCTCATCTGCTGTGGTTTCTGGGCGGCTTCGCGGTCGGCATTGGGCCGTCGCTGGCTCTGTTCTTCGCATCGCCGGACGCTTACCTGTTTGATAACCTGGGATACCATGCGATGCGCTCCGGCGCCGGCCTGATTGGAGATTGGCACAACAAAGCCAAGATTGTCTGGCTGCTGTTCACTGGCTCTCATACTGGTTTTCAGTTCAGCATCCTATCCGCAAGCTGCGCCGCCGGCTTAATCTTGCTGCGGCGGACGCGCACAGCCGCATCGCTGCTGGCCTTCCTGATCGCTTTCCTGCTGGGCACAATTTCTCTTTTGCCCACACCTGGATCGCTGCAGTACTTCTGTATGATCGTGCCGTTCCTGATTGTGGCTGCGGTATGCCTGGGCAGCGACTACGTGATTAGCTTGCAATCGCGGCTTGCGCTGCGCCTGGCCGGTGCAGCTTGCGTCCTGTTACTGGCAAGCTTCGTGGGATTCGCATTCCTGAATTTTCAAGAGTACTTATTTACCGGCCGCGAGGTGCCTGGTATCTTCGGTGCGGCGCCAAACTGGACGCTGGAACAGGTGACCGCCGTCTCGCTTGCCATTGACCAGCTCGTGTCGCCCGGAGAGAAGGTCGCCAGTTTTTGGCCAGGATATATTTTCGTGTCCTGGGCGGATCCGTACCCAGGGTTTGAAAACGATTTTGGTGGGAACGTGTCGGGAAGGTTCACCGCTGAGAAGCGGCAGAAGTATCATCTGTTTTACGATCCGGAGATCAACGCTGCCTTTGCGAGGCATGGGCCGCGCTTTGCCGTGGTAGGGAATCAGGGAACTTTTGTTGGCGGTCCGGAGAATTCTGCCTGCATAACCATGTTGCACGCCTATGGCTATCGCCTCGCGCGGATAGTGGGTCAGACCTCGATCTATGAGTGCTGTGAGAAGTCCCGATAGGGGATGCTCTGGAATCGATGATTACGTCAACTGGCAGAAGCTGCAATACGCCGTCCACGATGCCCTCGGCGGCAAGGACCGGGCATAATGCTCCGAGCAGCGTTCGCTTGTCACATAGGCCCGAAACCGGCTTCTGGGCCATCAGCCTCCAACTGAACGACCATACTGTCCGCGGCGTGGGAGGCCGCCAGTATGGCACATCGGAAGACTTCGAAACGCTCCAAGGCTAAAACAGTACTTCGCCTGCCCGATTTAGAGCAGTCGAAGGTTGCGGTTCTTCACTCGCTCGCATCGGCCAGTTCGCAAGAGTCATACGGTCATGCCATCGACGAGTTCATCGGCTGGTATTGTTCGGAACCGCGTTTGGCCTTCAACCGAACTGTTGTACTTCGCTACCGCTTCTTTCTCGAACAGAAGAACCTCGCACCGTCCACCATCAACGTCCGCTTGGCCGCCGTGAGGCGGCTCGCCTATGAAGCGTCCGACGCTGGTCTTCTGAGCCCTGAACTGGCTGCGGGAATCCGCCGCGTCAAAGGGGCGAAGCGACTTGGCGTTCGTATTGTGGCAACTGGTTGACCGTCGAACAGTCCAAGACCTTGCTCGGCGGATTACCATCAGGCAGCCTTCGAGGCAAACGTGATTACGCGATTCTGGCGCTGCTCATTGGTTGCGGACTACGACGGGCCGAACTGGTGGGACTCGGAACCAAAGATTTCCAGGTCCGCGAGGAGCACTGGGTAATTGCTGACCTCATCGGTAAAGGAAAACACATCCGCACACTTCCGGTTCCAGTGTGGGCGAAACGCGCCGTCGATGAGTGGACCACGGCGGCTGGCATTGGTGGTGGCACGATCTGCCCGCGAGTAAGTCGGCTGGGGAAGATCTGGGGTGATGGAATCACGCCCAAGGCAATATGGCACATCGTGAAAGGGGCCGCGAAGGGTGCCGGCATCAAGGACCTTGCTCCTCACGACTTGCGCCGAACCTGTGCACGGTCATGCCATTTGGCGGGCGGAGAACTTGAACAGATTCAGTTTCTACTGGGTCACGCCTCGGTTCAAACAACGGAACGCTATCTCGGATGCAAACAGAAACTCAGCCAAGCGGTGAACGACAACCTCGGACTTGAAGTAGAAGGCACCTGAGCGGGTTGTGGACCAGAACCGGACTTCTGGGGAACTGCTTGTCTTGTCGGGCGTGAACCACCAATCCAGCTCTCGCTTTGGATACGTTTTGGGTTGCCCGTCATGCGCCAACTGGCACGCGAAACCGTCTGCCCTTCTCCGCGCAATCGCCGATTCCGATCCACCACTCACGCGCAGCCTTAGCGTATCGGATGTTAGCTTGTCTCCAGATGGGTAGCTCGGAATCGACGCATCTTATGCGGTCGTTCTCACCGCCGCACAAACACCGACCTTGGCCTGCGAATACCGGAAGATCACACCGTACAGATGATACGAATAAGGCCCAATCATGGTCGCCAGCACACAAGCGACAAGGACAATCGCCACCTGAGCGGTCGGAAGCGAACGGGGCACAAGGTAGCTCGGCCCAATCCCCATACGCTCTCCAACCTGCTGGGCAATGTTCACCGCGAGCAGCAGTCCCAGGACAGACAGCCCATAGATGAATTGAATATGCAGATTGGCCCAGAACAAGAACACCAACGGCAACCAGTACAATTTCTGCGCGCGCCCGGTGCGGTTAGCCTCCAGTACCAGCGTCAGCACGACGCAAAAGAACGCGATCGAGAAAAATCCTGGCCGCGGCGCGATCCTCAGTAATAGAAACGCGTAGCAGCAGACCGCTGCCAGCAGGCAGGCCAGCCAGAACCGTCCTGACAACCGGCGGGTCATCCAGAAGACACTGAACGCAACCATCAGGGCCAACGCTGTGCCACAAATGCCGATCCCTACCAGACCGAACCAGGCATAGGCACGCGAGAGCAGGACCTCGTATCCCCAGCTGTAAGCTGCCCAGGGGCGACCGGCCGCAGTTCGTGACAGGATCCCATTGTGCGGGAATGCGCCGTGCTGAACGATCCAGTCACCCACCTTCAGGTGCCACCAGATGTCCGCTCCAAGAACGGATAACTTGTGCCTGAAACAAAGTAACCCGATCGCGGCCAACAGCGCTGTCAGCGTGACGAGTTGCAGCGGACGAAAGCGCTCCAGCGCGCGCAGCTTGGCCCACATCACGCGAACCGCCTGCTGCCGCATTGGGTCATTCCGCAGAATATCAACTCAGGGACCCTATGAACAGGATTCGTGATCACCGCGCGGCTGGCTGGGCTCAAGTACACCAAGACAACACACCTGGTCCGACGCGCAGACCGCTGCCTATGTCCAAGTCCGTATCAGAAGTGGTTTCCTCAGCAGACAGAGTATATAGCCGAGTGTAAGTGAATCAGCCAATTTCTATGTGGCGGAGTTCGTCTGACGAATCGATCAAGCCCTGAACGTCGGCAGTTACTAAAGGGACAGGTTGTTTATGATTTGATTGACTACGCGGGAATCGGCTCACAACCTATGGACGGGGTTCGAGGAGATCGAAGCTCGAACATTCAGCAGCATGACGCTTCCTCGAAGCAGACTTCTAGCGCTCGTCGACAGGAGTCCATCCTGGCCGTACATTCAGAGTCCCCGGTCACTCGGAGACAATGCTCTTGACGGTCAGATGCCCAGGTCGGCCAGCCTCAGCTATCGCAGTTCCCGAGGCGACGATTTATTCGCCAACTGAAGAGGAAGCAGCATTCGCATTCGTCAGCAGCTGACATTTGTCTGGCCGAGCGAACCACCAGGATTCTCTTTAACCTGCTAGGGCCGAGCTTGCTTTGTCCCAAGATCAATGAGCAGGATCTCTGAATTTTCCTCCAGGCGGTCGAATACGATCCTGCTGCCATCCGGAGTGATGTCAAAGGCCCGCATTACGGCGGGATTGTTCAACCGAGTCAAGCGTCGCGACTGCATGGTGCCAAGGTCAAGCAGCCAGAAATCCTGCCCCGCCAAGGTACTGCTTTGCATGTAAATCAGGCCTGAGCCATCAGGCATGAAGCGCGCACGGTCACCTTCGCGCTGCACCTTGATTTCCGGCAGCTTCGCGGGCGTACCATCCGGATGCACCGCGAGCAGCGGTGCGACCGTGAACACTTGAGTGCCGCAATACACGATCAGGTCTCCGCGGGGAGACCACACCGGATCAAGGAATCGTCCTGTCGCTACCCGTACCGGCGAGCCTCCGTTGACAGGTAGCTTGAACAGGCCCGCTCCCTGGTGATCGCTGCCATCCGTGACAATCCATTGGCCGTCGGGAGACCAGGACCCTGTGCCCCGAATGTCGACATCTTGCGACAGAGGATAGAGTTGTGTTCCGTCCGCCGCCATTACGTGCATCTGTTGCTTGCCATTCCGTCGCAGCGCAAATGCAATCCGCTTCCCATCTGCCGAGACGGCCGGAGGCGAGTGAAACGCCCCTTCCGCACCTTTCCAGATTTCCAGCGCTTGCCCATTGCGAAAGCCCCAGAGTCCATCAGCCCCATCCCGCGAAGACAAGTAGAACAGGGACCCGCCTCCGAATCGCGGCGCCTGGGCGCGCACGGTGGGTAATGGGACGGCCTCGACCTGTCCCTCTTCGGCGACGCTGCCGGTAATGGGAATGCTCCACAAATTGACCGTAGGGTTCACAACATTCGCGGCAAGGCGCTGGCCATTTGCCGTGGCTGCCAAAGCCGCGTATTGTTCCAGACCCTCGCTCACACGGCGTGAAGTTCCAGTCTCTGCGTCGAACGCCCACAGCCATGGGCCGGCCCCGTCTTCGTTGTGGGCGACGAACAGAACGGTTCGCTCGTTGATCGGAGTTGGGTAGGCGACATCGGTGTTGAGATGGGTGAGTTGTTCCGCTTCTCCCCCGCCCGGCGGAATGCGCCACAGGTCCATCTCACGTGTGGCTGGCCTGCCGCGCACAAAGTAGATCCAGAGGCCATCCTTCGACCAAACCGGATAGTGGTTGTGCAATCCAGGCTCGTTCTGTACGATCTGCCGTTGAATCGCGCCGTTGTAATCCGCCACAAACGTTGGGTCGCCCGGTCCCCAAGTGTGATAGACCAAGCGGGTGCCGTCGGGCGACCACGCAACCTCGGCAGCGCGTTCATCCAGGAAATTGTGCGGCGCACCGCCCATCAGCGGCCAAAGCATCAGCCTCCGCTCTGGCGTCCCGGCGCTCCACACCTCCGATCCATCGCCTGAGAATCCGATGGCACGCAGGCGCGCGCGCATCTCCGATACGACCTTGGGTGAGATTGGCCAGGCTGCCACCGTTGGCTTGAATCAGCCAGATGTCGAAGGTGCCGCTCCGATCGGAGATGAAGGCCACGAATTTCCCGTCCGGTGAGATTGCGGGGTCTGTTTCGGCTCCTTGGAGATTGGTTAGGGGTGTGAACTGCGCATCGGAAAGCGGATTCCGAACCGCCGCCCGGGAGCGATCCAAGCCGGTCCAGGTAGCGAATCCCACCACTAATAGCACGAGTGCCGCAATCAGCGCCGCTGCAACCAGCCAGATTTTGTGACTTCCGGCAGTTGTGACTATGGGTACTGAAGAAGAAGATGTTGTCGACAACGACTCCAGAGCGAACTCCACGTCGCGAGCGGATTGGAAGCGCGCTGGCGGATCCTTCTCCAAGCAGTGCCGAACGATGCGCTCCAACATCGGTGGCACATCACGGCCAATCGTCATAAGTCAGGAGGATCCTCTTTCAGGATGGCGCTGATTGTGTCCGCACTGGTTTTGCCATGAAAGGCCCTCCTTCCGCTCAGCATCTCATAGAGCACGACGCCAAAACTGAACAAGTCGCTGTGGGCGTCGCGGGGGTGCCCCCGCAACTGCTCGGGCGACATGTAGCCCATGGTTCCCAGAAGTACGCCGTCGGCAGTTTTAGTCTCGATCGCGAGCGTTGTGGAAAGGCCGCCGGCGCCTTCGGACTCAGGCATCGCAAGTTTCGCCAGGCCGAAGTCCAGGATTTTGACCTGGCCGGTGCGGGTGACGAAAATGTTTTCGGGCTTGAGATCGCGATGAAAGATGCCGCGCTCGTGGGCCGCAACCAACCCGCGGATAATCTGCAAGGCGTAGTCGATGGCTTTCTTCACCGGCAATTCGCCGCCGTGCAGCTTGGCACGCAGCATCTCGCCCTCGAGCAGTTCCGAGACGATTTAAGGAGATTCGTCTTGCCGGGCGACATCGAACACCGTCAGGATGTTGGGATGGTTCAGCGCGGCGGTCGCGCGTGCTTCTTGTTCAAAACGCCGGAGACGCTCAGAATCGGTGGAGTAACCCGCAGGCAAGACTTTGATAGCAACTTCGCGGCCGAGCCGCGGGTCGCGCGCGCGATAAACCTCGCCCATGCCGCCAGCGCCAAGCGGACCTAGTATCTCGTACGGTCCTAGTTTCGTGCCCGCAGCAACCGCCATGGCAGGGGATTATCTCACTTATTCGGGCTGACGTTGGCCCGAAACCGGCTTGTGAGAAGCGAGAGACTATGGGTTCAGGCCGGTAGCTGAACCTACGGACCCTTGAGGGCTGAAGACGTATCCGCAACAAGTCGGAGGAGCCCTTTGATGTCGAAGTCGGGGCTATGCGTCAAGCCAAGTCTGACGATAACCAGGCCTGCCGAAGGAATAATAACGATGCGTTGTCCGAGGTTACCGGAGCCATAGAAGGAGTCCTCAGGCATGCCGGCGCGTATTCGCGCCTCAGCGTTCCCGTGAGAACCACGATTCGTCCAGAATCCAGCGCCGTAGTCGGTGTCCAGCGTTGGTGCGGCTGAGTAGTTCACCCATCCCTCAGGCAGAATGCGCCGTCCGTTGACGACGCCATCATTGAGATAAAGCATACCGAGGCGCGCCCAGTCGCGCGCTGAGGCAAGTACGTAGGTACATCCCACGGGAGTGCCGGTCGCGTCGAACTCGATCGTCGCCGTGGTGATGCCAAGCGGTTCGAACAGTTCTTTCCGGGCGAACTCAACGACATCCTGCGCGCGACCGCCCACAGCGTCTCGGACGATTCGTGACAGGATTAACGTGTTGCCACTGGTGTAATCCCACGCGCTGCCGGGAGCGGCCTGAAGAGGGGCGTGCTCGGCGTACCTCGCCATGTCCGACTCGAGGAACAGCATGCGCGAAACAGGATCGAAACCGGTGTCGGATTCCTCAAGAGCGAGGCCCGATGTCATGCGCAGAAGCTGGTCAATCGTAATGTTATGGCGAGGGTCGGAAGGATTATTCCATTCGGGGACGGGTGCGCGCTGTTCTACGGACAGTTTCTTCTGCCTGACGAGAATTCCGATGAGCGCATTGGTGACGGATTTGGCTAAGGAGTATCCGAGGATCGGCGTGTCGGCGCTGTAACCAGGCGCATAGCGTTCCGCGACGAGCTTTCCGTCGTGCAGAATGACGACGGCCTTGACCCGGCTATACGGTGGGTGACTCGGTTCGGCAAAAGCGCGATTCAAAGCTAGTTCGAGCTTGGGCGAGGGTGGCTGGACTTCCAGCCGTGTTGCTGGCTCCGCCGCTGACAGCACCCCCGTCGCGCTGACAGGGGTTACGCCGATCCCAGCGTCTTTCGGTTCGTCACCGTGCAGCAGCATGCAGCCGAATCCATCGCGATAAACGGCACTGCTCTTAAACGCTCCCGCCCAAGTGGTGGTGATTTGTCGTGCTGCTTTGTCGACGTTATATCTGAGGCGCTTCGCGAGGAGAGTCTGGCCTGGAATCGGCTTGACGGCCTCCGCGTAGAGTAAATCCGGGTCCAGACCAGACACGAACACGCCGGAGCATAGTATTTGGCTGACAACGCCAGTGCCCACTCGAATACCCCGTGCCTCACGGAGCAAAAACCAAACGCTCACACAGAGCAGCGCGCTGCCGGCTCCTACAACGAGAATCGTCTTGCGGAATCGTCGAGTCAATTCAGTTGAAACGGTATCGCACCCTGGGCCAATCGGCAAATTTATCGATCATCCATACGCCAAGTGGGCAGATTGCTATTGATGATGGCAGTCGCCAGGTAAAAGGTTGCAATCTTTCTTAGTGCGCGTGGTGTCCAGATGGCTATTTGTCAAAGGGTGGCTATTTGCCCGGTCATGCAACCTCAATCGTGAACTGCAGACCGGAGAATCGCAGTCGGCCTGCGCAATTACCCTGAGCTTGCGCACCCGCCGTTCCGGCATTGCGAATCGGGTATACTGCCTCGCAGAAAACAAAACAGGAAATTGAATATATCGGGAGGAATGAATCCATGCCAGACAAGTCATCCATGCATCCATTTTCGTACAAGAATCGCGTGCCCAGAATCGCGTGCTTCAATAACGCCAAGACCGACATGGGCGTGGACTTCGATGCCCTCATCGCCGCCATGCAGAAATTCGTGGACGAGCACTTTGCGCCGGTCTGGGGAACGCCCGCCGAACTGGTGAAGTCCACCGGCTTCCTCAAGGGCGCGTGGGCCATGGCGTTTCTCGACAGTGCGAAAGACGGCGACCTGGAGGGCTATCACGACGTGACTCCCGAGGGACTGCCGATGTCGAAGGTGTTCGTCAAGAACATACTGAAGCAGAAGGACCAGGTGAGCGTCGCCGCCTCCCACGAGCTGGCTGAGATGCTGGTCGATCCCGCCGCCAACCTCTACTCCACCGGCCCCAAGAAGAACCGCCTGTATGACTACGAAGTGGCCGACCCGGTGGAGGAGCTGTTCTTCAAAGTGGACGGAATCGCCATGACCGATTTCGTGTATCCCTCATACTTCGAGACCTTCCACAAGAAAGGATCGACGCGTTTCGACCACATGGAGGTACTGGATAAGCCGTTCGATTTGCACGAAGGCGGCTACCAGAGCTATTGGACCCGTGGCAAAGAGGAGACAGAGTGGGGTTCGAAGGCCAAGAAGGTCCGCTTCCAGCAGGAAGATCGTCGCGGACATCGCAGCACCTTCCGCCATAAGCGAAAGAGAAAAGTGTCGAAGGTGGCAAAAGCGCACGCGGCTGCCGGTGCAAAATAAACGCTTGGTACCAAGCGAGGCTGAAAGAGCGATTCACGAAGCGCAGTGTGCGGAAGGCCGAACCTGGGAGGCATCCGGCATACTATGCAGATTTTCTTACATGTAAGATAGTTACGATAATCTTACTTTACTTACCCATCGCCAAAGTAAGAAAATTATGCCGAGGTATTATGAGAACTCCCTTTACCACCCGCATCTCTTCCCGCGGACAGGTCGTCATTCCTGGTCCTGTTCGCAAGGCGCTCGGGCTCGAACCCGGGACGCCGTTCCTCGTCATCGCGAGAAAAGACACTGTCGTGCTGCAGCGGCTGCAGGAGCCGCCGTGGCAGTTCCTCGATGACATGGTCAAGCAAGCCCGGAAGCAAGGCCGCGCGCACGACGCCGCCATGCAGGGGCTCGCGAAATCTATGAACAAGCTGAGGTACGGGCGGTAACCAAGGTCGAGGCGGTTTCCGGAGGCCGGGTGCTCCCACTCAAAAACCCGAAGAGTGGAAATGGAGCAGCTTCCGGACGTATGCTTGCGGCGAAGAGGGCTTGGTAAAAGTGAATTGTCAGGAATGGCCGCTCAGGATAACGCGTTCCGCCTCGCGGTCCCACTCATTAGAAACCCGCGAATGAGTGGGGCCCCCAGCATAGACCGGACGTTCACCAATCTCAATTCGTTCGAAAAACTGGGGAACGTTCCGTCTGTCCCCAGGGTTTCACCCCCGGTTTTCGCCAAACCAGTTACGGGGAATGTTCTGCGTTTCCCGAATTTACCTAACGCCTAGGTGTCCAGCTCACGATCTTCACTGCTTCAGCCGCATGCTTGCAGCAAGGTTCCTGCCTCCGGGCGAAGTTGAAGATCGCGCTCATACACTGACAGGCCGTGCGAATGCTACCATCACTCACCTGATGTACGGCGACGAAGTACTCGGCCTTGCCTTGGGAAGACTCCGCGAAGAAGTGGAACAAGCGATCGCCTTCCGGAAGTCCTTGTTTCGCGTCGGAATTCGGTTCTACTTGGCGAATGTTCATCGCGACACAATTGTAACTGGATTTTGGCTGGCCGAACATCTACACTGCTGCTGCCGTGCCCGACGTCCCAGCAGAGCTGCTTGAGCTTCTCAGGAAGCTCTCCACCCGCAAGCTCGCCTATGTGTCTAGCGTCGTGACCGGGCTGCTCGGTGCCATGACCGAGAAACGCAGCGAAAAGTCCGATCTGGTAACGGATGTTTTCTTAGAGGAATTCGGTGTTCACTTACTCGCTCACCATGGGACTGCTACACGCCCACTCACCAAGGAGCAATTCGAGCGAGCGATAGAGCGCGTGATGAAGCTCGGGGGCCGTAACGCTCAGCGTTCACCGATGGGAAATCCGGGGCATGACGTCACGATTGACGGCACGAAGTTCTCGCTCAAGACCCAAGCCGACGCCCATCTGAAGGTTGATTCGATCTGGATTTCCAAGTTCATGGAATTGGGCAAGGGCGATTGGTCTAACAAGCCAGAGCAGTTGAAGGGACTCCGTGATCAGTTCCTACACCACATGAAGAATTACGAGCGCATAATGACTCTCCGGGCATGGGAGCGCGAAGAGAAGGGCAAGAAGTTCTGGCACTACGAACTCGTCGAGATTCCCAAAGCGTTATTAGAAGAAGCCGCGAAAGGCAAGTTAGAGATGCGGATCGAAAGCACGCAGAATCCGAAGCCGGGCTACTGTACTGTCAAGGACGGGAAGGGCAACGTGAAGTTCGCGCTCTACTTCGACGGCGGGACGGAGCGCAAGCTACAGGTGAAGGACTTGAAGAAGAGCCTTTGCATCGTCCACGGCGAGTGGGATTTCTCACCAACCTAAGCGTTTCCTCGCCAGCTGAGCGTATTCGGGATTCAGCTCGATCCCTACGAACTTCCGCCCCAAGGCTCCGCTGACAAGGCCAACAGTCCCCGATCCGAAAAATGGGTCAAGCACAATAGAGTCCGGTTTGCTCCCGCCGAGAAGGCACGGCAGGATGAGAGCGCGGGGGAACGTCGCGAAGTGAGCCTCAGCGTATGGCTCTGTGTTCACCTGCCAAACCGAGCGCAGGTTCCGTGGTAAGCCGTTGTCGCCCTTCTCCCGTACAGCCTCGTGGTCATATAAGTATTGTTCGTTCTTGGAGAAGAGGAACACGTGCTCGTGAGCGCGGGTGGGACGATCCTTCACTGACTCCGGCTGTGCATTCGGCTTGTACCAGATGACCTCCGAACGGAGATACCAGCCATCAGCCTGTAGAGCGAACGCCACACGCCAAGGAACTCCGATGAGGTCCTTCGGCTTGAGGCCGTCCGGCGTGGGAGCGCGATAATCCATCCCGCGTCCTTTGTTCTTCTTGTCGGAATCTCGCCATGTTCGCCCACCGCTCGTGTACCCGTCTCCAATATTGAGCCAGAATGTGCCGTTACCCTTCAGCGTGCGCTTCACTTCACGGAAGACCTGAACGAGCTTCGTAATGTAGTCCTCCAGCTTCCTCTCCGCACCAATCTGGCCCGGTATGCCGTAATCGCGAAGTCCCCAATAGGGCGGACTGGTGACGCAGCACTGGAAGGTCTCGTCGGCAAACTTCTTCAACTCTTCAAGGATGTCACCAACGATGATCTGACCTTCCGGCTTTAGGGGGATTTCTGGGGTCTTCTCCAGGTTTGGAAGAAGCGACAGTTGGCTTCCAGTGGACACTCTGACTTGGCTCCTCAGATTTCTGATATTACCATCTATGCGCTTCAATGTTTCTCCGGCAACAGCACTGTGGTAGACGCCCCGTCGGCCTCGGTGATGAGCCGCAACTCTTTCGCCCGACGACAACGTGTCGGCGGGTGGCCTACTGAAGCCCAGTTTTCTTGGGCGGGCCGTTCACCACAGCGGGCAACTCATTTCGTCACCTTCTGCTGCTACCATCGGCAAAACCTCGCCCAGCCTTTGCATTGACTGGACAAAACTCGGGGAAACTTGGGAACTCGGGGGAGGGGAACTCGGGGACGAACTCGGGGATGACGAACTGGGGACTGACGGGACGTTCACCGATTTCCATCCGTCGAAAAATTGCCGGCCGAATGTTTATAGACTTCCGGTTGGGACTGCGCCTGCCCGCTCGTAAGTCGCCATGATGACGCCCGTCGGCGTGGCCTCGCACTTCAATAGTTCCAGGGCGACTTGGTGGCTGGTGTTGCCGAAGATTCTTTTGCCCTTTCCGAGAACGATCGGAACGGTCAGCAACACAAGGCGGTCGATAAGATTGGCATCCAGCAGTTGCGGATAAAATGGGAACGGTCCAAGAGGAGCGTCGATCATCGGTTGCGAAGATCGCTTCTCCGTGTCGCCGGACGAACAGTCGAATATCTATTTGCTTTCAGGGCCGAGTGCGAAGTTACTGTAGCTTCGCGTACTCCGCTTTGGCGTCCTTCAGGATAGGAACATCGGGGTCGGCGTCTTTCCAGAGCGCGAGGAAGTCCTGATATCCGGCGCGGGCCCTGGCCGTGTCACCCTGCACGGCGTAAGCGCGAGCCAGGCCGAGGCGGGCCAGCGCTCCCCATTGAAAGTTCACCACCGCACCCCGGTGGTCGACGAACTTCTGGAATTCCGCTGCTGCGGCCTGGCCGTCGTGCAGCATGAGATAGGCTTCTCCCCGCAAATAAACCGGGCATAGGGACACTGCGAGGTTCGTCGGCAGACCGAGTTCGATAGCGCTGGTCGCCCGCAATATTTCGATGGCCCGGCTGGCATCTTTGCGCTGCAAGGCGATGGCCGCCTGGATGGTGGGCAGCCAATACCTCTGGACCAGCGTGTCGAGCGGGAATGTTTTGTCGAGCTCAACCGCCAGCTTCTCCGCTCCTGCGGTATCGCTTGCGAGCGCCAGGGCCACTGCCGCCATTGCCTTTACGTCGCGGTTGGGAGCTAGCTTCACCGCTGCCGTGGCTTCGGCGACGGCCTGATTGCGGTTGCCGGATTCCACCTCGCGCAGCGCCGCCGCTGCCTGATACATTGCGGCCGCCTCTTTGGCGTCGTAGTGCTGGGCTGACTCCATGGCCTGCAGCGTCAGCTCGTGCGCCTTTTTCAATTTGCCGGACCAGGCTTCGGTGTCCCCCTGATAGGCCAGCACCAGTTCTTCGGCGCCAGGCTTGCCCATGGCAGCGGCGAGCAGTTGCGCCATCTGCGCGGTATCGCCCTTGAGGAAAGCCAACTGGTAGCGATTGGTCAGCAGGAACTCGCCCTCCAGCTTGCGCTCCTCGGCTTGCTTGTACACTGTCTCCGCCTCGTCCAGCCGGTTGAGGCTGGCGTAGTCGCTGCCGAGGTTGAGATAGTTGTTCTCATCATTCGGCTCCAGGCGCAGCGCCCCGCTCGCTTCCTGCAAAGCCTTTTCCCAGTTCCCCAGGATGCCGTAAATATCGCCCAGGTTGGTGTAAGGCAAATAGTCCCGCGGGTAGGTTTGCTGCCACAGCTCGTAGGCCTGCGCCGCCTTCTCCAGTTCGCCGGTGGTGTAGGTGTAGTAGATGGCCTCGATGGCGAGCCGCTCGCGCTCGCTCACCTTCTCCCGCAGTTCGTAAGCCTTGCGCGAATTCTCCGCCGCCCGGCCCAACTCGTTGAGATTGCCGTACACCACCGACATGGATCGGTAGGCCACGGCAAAATTCGGGTCCAATTCCACCGCGCGTTTGTAGAAGGGCAAAGCCGGAACGTCCCCTTTTGCAGCCTGCATCTTCCTTCCCAGGCTGTAGGCTTTCAGCGCCTCCAGCGAGGGCGTGGTCGCTTCCTCCACCGGGGTGGCATACTTCTGCACCGAGCTGAGCGACTCGCCCAGCTTGGCGCGCAAGATGACGGCCGCATTGTCCAGGGCCTTGAGCACCGCTTCCTTGCCCGCCGCCTGCTCCTGCGCCTCGGCCAATACGTCTCCGGTGTTACAGTCCGCCGCCTTCAGGCCAATCACGTATTGGCTGCCCAGCGCAGCAATGGAGCCTGTCAGGATGGCTCGGCTGCCCCTACGCTGGCAAACTTCGCGCGCCAGCTCCGGCGTCAAACGGTCACCTGCGGGGCGGCCCATCAGCCGCAAAGTCTCGTTCACCTTGCGCTCAGAAACCAGGGCGAGAAAGGGCGATTGCTCAAGTTGCACCGCGAGTCCCTGCTTCAGCGTGTCGTCAAAAACGCTGTCGCCGGTGGTGTTGGTGAAATCGGAGAGGACAATGGTGTCGTTGCCGGTCAGCGGCTTGGCTTGATGCCCGCGATAGTAAAGGCCGCCCGCGACCAACGCCGCGCTCAGCAGGACCAGAAACGCAATCCTCCAGAGCTTGCTGCCTGAAGCAGCAACAGCTTGTGGCGCGGCCACCGCACTCGAGCTCGCCGCAGAACTGACTCCGCTCTCGATGTCCCGCTTTGCCCGCTGCAAGTCGGCGCGCATTTCCGCAGCGTGCTGGTAACGCAGATTGCGGTCCTTCTCCAGGGCTTTGTTGATGATTCGTTCCAGCTCGGGCGATATGTCGGGATTTAACCGCACTGGCGAAGTGGGTGCGCCGTCCAGAATCGCCTTGGAGATGACTCCCGAACTTTCGCCGCGAAACGGCATTAGGCCGGTGGCCATTTCGTACAACACCACGCCAAACGAGAACAGGTCGGAACGGGCATCGAGATCTTTGGCCCGTACCTGCTCGGGCGACATGTAAGCCACGGTGCCGACCGCAGAACCGGGACTGGTCGGGTGCAGTTCGGCGCTCGTCACCATCATCGTCTCGGCTGCTGAAATCTTGCTCGACGAACCGGCTTTGGCCGCGATCTTGGCCAGTCCGAAATCGAGAATCTTGGCGTGGCCGCGTACGGTCACAAAAATGTTGGCGGGCTTGATGTCGCGATGGATGATCCCTTCCGAATGCGCCGCGTCCAACGCGTCCGCAATCTCAATGGCCAGACTAAGCAGAACATCGGTCTCGATGGGTTTGGCGGCGATGCGATGCTTCAGCGTCATGCCGTCCAGAAATTCCATGGCGATGAAGGGCTTACCGTCGTGCTCATCGATTTCATAGATGGTGCAGATATTGGGATGGTTCAGGGCAGAGGCCGCCTGGGCCTCGCGCTCGAAGCGGGCCAAGGCTTGGGGATCTTTGGCGATTTCATCCGGCAAGAACTTCAGGGCGACAAACCGGTGCAGGGAAACGTCCTCGGCCTTGTAGACCACACCCATCCCTCCGCCGCCGACTTTCTCGATAATGCGGTAATGGGATACGATCTGGTCAATCATTACGAGGTGGCTGAACCTTGGGGTGACATCATCTTAAGGACGCAACATCGGCGCGTCAACCAAGAACGGGGTTGGCGACGGCGCGCCCTTGATGCTGTTGACAGCCGCTAAACCCTCAGCCCGTTTTGCCCGCCCGGATCTTGGCGAAGTTCCTGAGGTTGAACAGAGTGCAATCCCGCTCTTAAACTGGAGACATGCACGTGCATGCCAGCGACGCCAGGAATCGGACCACCTCGCGTGTGCTGCGTATTTCGCTGGTCGTGACGCTCGCCTACATCGTGCTGCTGGTCGTGGCCGGGCTGCGCGCCCATAGCCTGGCGCTGCTCTCCGAGGCTGGACACAATCTCTCCGACTTCGTCGCCTTGCTGATGTCGTGGGGCGCAGTCTATTTGCAAGGCAGGCCGCCCAGCGCGCGTAAGACCTTCGGCTACAACCGCGCGGGCGTGCTGGTCGCGTTCGTCAACGGCCTGTCGCTGGTCCTGATTGCCTTCTACATCCTCTACGAAGCCTTCCGCCGTTTGCAATCTCCGGTGGATGTGCACGCCGGCATCATGATCTGGGTGGCAGCCGCCGGCGTCGTTATGAACGGCGCGATTGCGCTGCTGTTGATGCGCGGCCATCGCGACATCAACCTGCGCAGCGCACTGCTGCACGAGATTGGCGATACCTTGTCCACGGCCGCGGTTATCGCCGGCGGCATCATGATTGCCCTGACCGGCGAGCGCTGGATCGACCCCGCACTTTCCGTGGGCATTGGCGTCATGATCCTCTGGTCTTCCATCGGGATCATCCGCGAGAGCCTGAACATTCTGCTGGAAGGCACTCCCAGCGGCATGGAGTTGCAGCGCATTGAGGAGATCATCCGCACCATTCCGGGGGTGAACGATGTGCACGATCTGCACGTGTGGAGCATCGGCAGCGACACCCACTCGCTTTCCTGCCACGTGGCCATCGCTGACATGCCCGCGTCCGAGAGCGAGGGAATTCTGCGCCTGATTCGCGAGCAAATGGGCAAACGCTTCCACATCCACCACACCACCATCCAGTTCGAGCTGGCGGTCTGCGAAGTGGCGGACGGCTGTGTCATCCCCATCAGCCCGGCCCACGAACACGGCCACTCCCATTGAAGCGGAAGCGGAGAAACTTTTTGTCGATTCATCAATGTCGGCTGGCCTGTGCGATTTTCGCTGTGAGTTTGGCCTGCACTTTGGGCTGTAGCCAGAAAGCGATCGCGCCGGAACCGCAACCGCAAGCTACGCCTTCGTCTGCTACCGGCGAGGCAGGTCCGTGGCACATGGACTTGAAGGTTTCTCCCGACCATCCGCGGATGGTCAAGCCTCTGACCCTCACGCTGCATATCACCGATGACCATGCGCAGCCGGCCAACGACGCTGAGGTAAACGGCGCTCTTAGGATGAAGGAGATGGATATGGGCACAACCCAGATCAAGTTCGCGCCCAAGGGCAACGGCGACTACGAGGCTGCGATGACGAGCATGGATATGTCTGGCCCGTGGAACCTTGCCGTGGAAGCCTCGCAAGGCCCGGTGCACGCCAAGAAGAGCTTTGAGTTCACGGTGTACGACTAGATGGTGCACGATTGCCGAGAAGGCCGGAAACGCCCGGCCAGAGAGGAAGATGGCCGAGGTCGCCGCGTCGCGCAACTCCCGCGAGCGGAAGTAGTCAGCCACGATGGCGGTCTTTTCCAGCTTCTTGGTGGTAGCGGCAATGCGCTCACAGATTTCAGCTAGGCGCAGCATAGGGTTCGCAGCGGACTTGGATGCAACAGGCTAGGAGCACGGCGCAGACTCGATCTCCACCAAATCTCTGGCCGTTTCGGAGCGCCGGTGCTGGTGTACAGTATTGTTCGGAGTTTTGGAGGATTGGCGTGCCATCTTGGTCCTTCCGTCGTCGCGGCGCCGCGGCGCTTTTCGCAGCCCTTTCCATTTTTCTAACCTGTGCGGTGCATGCGCAGAACTCAGGTGGCCCACAGCCTGTGCCGCTGCCTCCGCCCATTACCGCGCCGGCAGACACGTCGCATCCCGGCACCATCGCTCTGAGTGTCGATATCACCAACATCACCGATCGTGTGTTGAATGTCCATGAGACGGTACCGGTAAAAGGCCGCGAGATTACACTGCTCTACCCGGAGTGGCTTCCCGGCACGCACTCCCCGTCGAACCCGGTGGAGAACATGGCCGGTCTCGTGGTCACGGCGAATGGCAAAAGGGTCGAGTGGGTCCGTGATCGCGTGAATATGTACGCCTTCCACATCCAGGTACCGCAGGGCGTAACCCGCCTGGAAATCAATTTTCAGTATTTGGCTCCATTGGACCCAAAGCGGGGCCGTATCTCGTCCAATTTTGCCGACGTTACCTGGAACAGCGTGCTGCTTTATCCGGCGGGCTACTTCTCGCGGCGCATCCTGTTTGATCCCGCCGTCCGGCTGCCCGAGGGTTGGAAATTCGCTACTGCGCTGGAGCTCGGATCGCAGGATGGAAACCTGATTCACTTCAAACCGGCTCCGCTGAACACTCTTGTGGACTCGCCGCTCTACGCCGGCGTCAATTACAAGCGCGTCGACCTGTCCACAGGCGCAGACAATCAGGTGTTCCTCGATCTTTTCGCCGACAAGCCTGCCGATCTCGAAATCACGCCGGAGGAGCTGCAATACCACAAGAATCTTGTGATCGAAGCGCAGAAGCTCTTCAACTCCCATCACTACGATCACTATGATTTCCTTTTTTCGCTCAGCGATACGGTTGGCGGCGAGGGCCTGGAACACCATCAGTCCAGTGAGGATGGTACCCGTGCCAACTACTTTACCGACTGGGCTGCGGGGGTTGGCGGTCGGGCTCTTCTGCCCCACGAATACACCCATTCGTGGAACGGCAAGTTTCGCCGGCCTGCCGACCTCTGGACGCCCAACTTCAACGTGCCGATGCAGAACGACTTGCTGTGGGTTTATGAAGGCCTGACCGATTACTACGGCAACGTCCTAACCGCGCGTTCCGGAATGCGTACTGCGGAGCAGGCCCGCGACGTGATCGCGCAGATCGCTGCGTCCTTCGATAGCAGTCCAGGACGTAGTTGGCGCCCCTTGGTGGATACCACCAACCAGCCCATCATTTGGTCTCACGGCGCCGACCGGGAGACCTGGCCAAGCTGGCAGCGTTCCTTCGACTACTATCCGGAATCAGACCTCATCTGGCTCGATGCCGATACGAAGATCCGCGAATTGAGCGGCGGCAGCAAGTCTCTCGACGATTTCGCCAGGCTCTTCTTCGGCATCGACAACGGTAGCTACATCACCAGGACTTATACCTTCGACGATTTGGTCGCGGCGTTGAATAAAGTTCAACCGTTTGATTGGGCAGGGTTCCTGCGCGCGCGGGTTTACGACCTGGCGCCGCAGACTCCGGAGAACGGGATTACCCAAGGGGGTTATCGGCTCGTCTACAACGACGACCAGCCGGAGTGGCTGAAACATCAGGACAGCTCTCGCGGAACGAGCTTTGCCACGTCACTGGGGTTCTCGGTAGGCAAAGACAATGGCCTTGAAAACGTGTGGTGGGACAGTCTGGCATTTAAGGCAGGCATCACGCCGGATATGCACCTGGAAGCAGTTAATGATCAAAAATTCACTGTTGCGGGCCTGCGCGAAGCCATCCTTGCCGCAGAGAAGAGCAAACAGCCGCTAAAGCTCCTGCTAAAGCGTGGCGATGAGTTTGTCACCGTGACCTTGGACTACCATGGCGGGCTGCGGTACCCGCACTTGGAAAGAGTAGAAGGAACGCCCGGCCGCCTTGATGCAATCTTCGCGCCGGGGAAATGAAAGGAATAGTTGCCTATTCCGGCAACGCCGAAGCCGTCCCGATGGCCAATGATCGCACAGGGTCGCGCATGTTCGTAGCAAGTCAAAATGTCCGCTTTTTGTAGCAAGTGAAATGTCCGGTTTTGATTCTTGGGTTTACTCATATAGCCGTCGTGGTCGCTGTGGGAAAGTGGGAATTCCGCGCACTTTGCGGGA
>JBEKPR010000023.1:0-70711 GCA_049520555.1 Candidatus Korobacteraceae bacterium | reverse complement strand
ATTGCCCGCTCCATCGCGGCCTTCGAGTAGAAATCCATGCTTCGCATGGTCTCCTACTCTCGCCGCCGGAAAAGCGGACAGATCACGTGCTATCGCAACCGGACATATCATGTGCTACTGACAAGCCATGTTTTTCTTGTTGACTGAGAAGCACGCTAGTGACAAGATGTGCGCTACCAAGGGGGTACCTTATGCCACCGCCTATACTCATTTGGATAACGCTGCTTCCGATTGTTCCAGCCATCATCCTGTTCAAGGCCTTGCCGGAAGCCAGTTCCGGGTCAGTTGGCGGGAAAGTTTACGGCGTAACCGTTAAGTTCGGCGGCCCCATTGCGCTCTACTTCGCCATCTTCTGGCTGGTGATGAACAAACCGAATATTTGGAATCCGCCCCCGGCTTACCAGTTGTGGGAAGTCTCGGGTCGAGTGGTCGGGCAGAATGGAGGCGGGATGGACGCGTTGACTCCCGGGGACGTCCTGCTGGATCCACCCATCTCCCACATTGAGCCCAATGACGGGTCATTCAAAATCAAGTTTGCCACCCAACCGGGACCGAATGGCGGCTTAATTTATCCGGACCTATACGTGTCTCACCCGGGCTTCATTGGCGCCCCTCCCCTTCATCTTGACCCAAAGAAACTTAAGCAAGCTGGGATGGACGTAAATGAGCAGACGCAGGAGATTGTCCTGAAGGCGATTGCGCTCAGCCAGCCACCGAGTTACAACACGGCGACGAATCAAGCGCCGCCCAAGTCCGTGGCTCCGGTTCAAGGCGGCCCGCAATGAAGGCGCGGCGGATTTTTTCCAGCCTTCGCAAGGCCCTGATCATCGGCGTGTTCCTGCTGGTCATTACGCCGGCCGCAAGTGCTGCTTCGCTACGAGGGCAGTTGGTGCGAGTCTTCCCAAATGGCGCCCGGGCTCCTGCCCCGGGGATTACGGTAACCGTCTACAACCAGGCGCTTGGAAGATCGATAGCGGTAAGAACCGATCAGAACGGAATGTATTACTTGCAGCTACCGGCAGGCCCCTATTACTTGGAAGTTTGGCTCTCCAACACGCCTACAACCTATCCCATCCAAGTTAACGAACCTTACACCGATATTCCTCCCATCGCTGTGCGGTAGCGCTGCGGATGTGCTTCCCTGCGACAGGAATTGCTGTAGGTTGGTCGATGGGAGACACGGGAGGATGCACTTGACACTGGCGATTACCGCGCCTACCGTGAACGACATGGATGTGATTCCCATTAAACCGGAGCGCAAGGCGCAGCTTGAAGAATACGCGCAGCGGCGCGGGCAAGACCCTGCTGCCGCCCTGGATGATGCTTTGGCCGAGTATCTGGAATGGGAGCGTCAGGATTTTGAGCAAGCCGTAGAAGGCATCCAGCAGGGCTCTGAGGACGTGAAAGCCGGACGCACCCAACCCATTGAAGAAGCCTTTGAAGAGCTACGCCTGAAGCATGGCCTTCCGCGTTAAAACCACTGCCACAGCAAAGCGGGATTTGGACGAAATCCTCGAGCGGTTGTTGTCGCAAGAGGCGGGAGAAACCGGACTGCGCTGGTTTCAGGGACTGCGCCAGGCCGTCGCAATGCTAGCTGATTTTCCCCAACGCTGTGCATTGGCTCCCGAGAATGCCGTCTTCCCGTTCGAGGTCCGGCACCTGCTCTACGGGCGCAAGCCTCATGTTTACCGAATCATCTTTACCGTTGAAGGCCACACCGTCTCTGTTCTTCATATCCGCCATGGACGCCGCCAGCCGATCGCCAAGCATTAAACGAAGGCAGAAGGTTAGAATTGAGAGCACGGCACTCGCCGCCGAACGGAGACGCACCTTTCTATGCCCGGCATTGATGATCTCTACCTCGACGAAGCTTTCCGCAGCCTGCGCGGCCACAAGCGCCTTGCCGACGACGCCATCGCCCAGCTTACGGATGAGCAATTTTTTGCCGCGCCCGACGCTGAGTCCAACAGCGTGGCCGTCATGGTGAAGCACATGGCGGGCAACATGCGCTCGCGCTTTACCGGCTTCCTCACCAGCGATGGCGAAAAGCCCGACCGCAATCGTGATCGCGAATTTGTCATGCACGCCGACGCCAAACGCGAAGAAGTGCTCAGCTCGTGGGAGCAGAATTGGCATCTGGTTTTCGAGACGATCAACTCGCTCCATCCTGACGACCTGGGGCGCACGGTCATGATTCGCAGCGAACCACATTCCGTGCTGCAGGCCCTCAATCGCCAGGTCGTGCACTACGCCTATCACGTGGGACAGATCGTGTACCTGGCCAAGCATTGGAAGGGCGCGGCGTGGAAATCGCTGAGCGTCCCCAAAGGCCAGAGTGAGCAGTACAACGCGGAGTCGCTGCGCAAACGCGGGAAGTGAGTGCGGCGCGCAGTCGTGATGCGGCGGGACGTCATTCAGCATTCAGCAATTAGAAGCTATCAAGCTATCTCATAAATCGGTTTGTGTCAGGGCACGGCTTCAGCCGTGCCGCAAATGGCCCGTTACGGACTGGGCTTTAGCCCCTGAGGTACTTTGGGCCGCCCCGCTATTTATGAGACGGCTTCTAGCAATTAGAGCTGTGGGAGGGGCGCAATCGTGAGAGGAAAACTATCCGGCTGGGCCATCTTCCTCGCGGTGCTTTTGCTGCTCAGCTTCGCCGCCACTCCCAGCTTCAAATATTCCAGGGCGGCCGATCTTAGTCTGATGGCGGTGCGCTTCTCGCTGGTGATCCTGTTGTCGGTTTTGGTGGTGCGAGAAAAATGGAGACATCGCGACGGTCCCGATCATCCGCCAACCACATCCGACGCAAACGACACCATCCTGCAACGCTTCCGGCGCTGGTACTACGACGACCGGAAAACTCTTAACTGAATCCTGTATTCCTTTAAAGCGTCCGTCATTCTAGCAAACTTCAAAGCCGTGCGACTCCCCCGTTCGCCCCATCGGTATAGGTCAATTCCGGTGATTACTCTAAAATGAATTGGTGGAACCATATTCATGGACGTTCTCCAACAACTTTTTGAGCAGCACTTCCACACCGCGGTGGAAAAGGCGGAGCCGCTGCACGGCCGTCTGGGTGGCTCGGGGCGTAGCATGGTCCGGCTGGTGAGCGAGAAATTCAGCGCCATTGGCGTGCGTTACGCGGTGCGCGAAGAGAACGTCGCTTTCCTGGAATTTTCCCGGCATTTTCGCCGCCACGGGCTGCCGGTGCCGGAAATCTATGCACAGGATTTGCCCCACGGCGCTTATCTGGAAGAGGACTTGGGCGACACCACGCTCTTCGATTTTCTCTCGAACAATCGTGTGGGCGATGCCGTTGCTCCCCAGGCCGTCGAAGCCTATCGCAAAGTTGTGGCCGTGTTGCCACGCTTTCAGGTCGAAGCCGGCCGCGATTTGAATTACAAGCTGTGCTATCCGCGCGCCAGTTTCGATCGCCAGTCCATCGCCTGGGACCTGAATTATTTCAAGTACTATTTTCTCCGGCTGGCCAACATTCCGTTCAACGAACAGACGCTGGAAGTGGATTTCGGCCGCCTGACGAAGTTCCTGCTGAGCGCGGCCCGCGATTACTTTCTGTATCGCGATTTCCAATCGCGCAACGTTATGTTGCGCGGCGGCAATCCATTCTTCGTGGATTACCAGGGCGGCCGCAGAGGCGCGCTGCAATATGATATCGCTTCGCTCCTATTCGACGCCAAGGCCGACTTGCCGCCGCACTTGCGCCAGCAATTGCTCGATCATTATCTCGACACGCTTGCCGGTTTCATCGAGCTGGATCGCGAAGCGTTCATGCGGCACTACTACGGCTACGTGTACGTCCGCATGATGCAGGCGATGGGCGCTTATGGCTTTCGCGGCTTCTATGAGCGCAAAGCGCATTTCTTGCAAAGCGTGCCGTATGCGGTCAAGAACCTGCGCTGGCTGTTGCATAACGTCGAGCTGCCGATCGCGCTGCCGGCGCTGATGGACGCGTTCCAGAACATTCTCGGCTCGGACAAATTGCAGGGTCTGGCGCCCGGAACCGGCAATGTCACAGTGCGGATTTGCAGTTTTTCATTTCACCGCGGCCCGCTGAAAGACGAAACCGGACACGGCGGCGGCTTCGTCTTCGATGCGCGGAGTCTTCCTAATCCCGGACGCGAGGAGCGCTTCAAAGCTCTTACCGGCAAAGACCAGCCAGTGGCCGATTATCTCAATCAGCAAGAGAGCGTGCATCAATTCCTGGCTGGCGTCACCGCCCTCGTGGATGCCAGCGTGAGCGATTATCAGCGGCGAGGCTTTAAGAGCTTGACTGCGTCGTTTGGCTGCACCGGCGGCCAGCATCGCTCGGTCTATCTGGCGGAGCAATTGGCCAGACATTTGCGCGGCAGGGAAGGGGTGGAGGTGGTGGTGCAGCATCGTGAATTGGAGAATGTGGGCAAATGAAAGCGATGGTTTTGGCCGCCGGCCTGGGCACGCGATTGCGGCCGCTCACCGACGATCGCCCCAAGGCGCTGGTGGAAGTTGCTGGGCGCACCATGCTGGAGATCACGCTGGCCCGTTTGCACGCCTTTGGAATTCGCGAGGTGATCGTCAATGCGCATCACTTTGCCGGCATGATCGTCGAGTATCTGACAATCAACGACAACTTCGGCATGAACATTGAGGTCTCGCGCGAGAAGGTCTTGCTCGACACCGGTGGCGGCCTGAAAAACGCTGCCCATTTCTTTCTCGCGGATTCCAGCGACGCGGACGAGCCGTTCCTTTTGCATAATGTCGATGTCATCAGCACCATCGATTTCTCGCGCATGCTGCAGTTTCACCTTGAAAATCGGGCCCTCGCTACACTTGCGGTGCGATCGCGCAAGAGTTCTCGCTACTTGCTGTTCGACCAGCAGTTCCAACTTTGCGGCCGGCGGACCGGTAGCGATGGCGAGCCTGAATTGGTTCGACCGTCACAGCACACTCAGGCGCTGGCGTTTTGCGGCATCCACATAATTTCTCCGCGTCTTTTTGGGAAAATGACGGAAGAGGGCGTGTTCTCCATCATCGATTGCTACCTGCGTCTGGCTGGCCTGGAAGAAAAAATTCTCGCCTTTCGGGCTGACGAATATCATTGGCGCGATCTCGGCACGCCCGACAAGGTGCTGCAAGCCGCTCAGGATCTAACGCAAAAGCAATAAGTTCGCCGCACCAATGGTCCAGAAGGAACCATCGCCCACACGGACGGTACTCATTTCTCGGATGAAGCCACCATGAAATCTTCGTAATGTGCAATTTTGACCATACAGGAAACATTCCAACTGCGGTAGAATTCCCTAATGCATCACGCCGTTGCGCTAGACGTCTTTGGCCGTCGCGGGTGAGAGGTCAGACCTCAGCAAAGGCGGCATTCAGTGTCCAGTGCGTTTCTCCGCAAAATACCTGCTTATGTCCTGCTCACCATGTTCCTCATGCCTTGGGTTTCGGCCCAGGAGAGAAGTGCGATTCCTGCCACATTGACCATTCCCGATGGGACCCCCATCAAGCTTCGGCTTGCGGAAAGCGTTTCCTCTGCCCACGCCCGGGTTGGAGACCGCCTGGATTTTGTCGTCGTGCGGGATGTGAGCGTGGAAGGTTTCGACGTTATTCCGGCGGGAGCCATCGCCCACGGCTCCATCACTGGAGTTAAGGGCAAGCGGTTGCTGGGGATCGGAGGCAAGGTAGCCCTGAAACTCGATTCCGTAGAACTGATAAACGGCGAGCGGGCCGGCTTGCGAGCCCACCTGGAGGTGAGAGGACGGTCTCGTACCAAGCTAATGGCCGCTGCCATGATCACCACGGGCCTCATCTTCCTACCCGCTGCGCCAGTTTTCTTGCTCACCCGTGGCCACGACAGCACCGTCGTGGAGAGTACAGAGATCACTGCGCAAATCGACGGCGCAGCTTCGCTTCTATCGGCAGGGTTACCGGGTCCGCCAGAAAATTTTTCCGAACTCGACGAGATGATGAATTTCTTACCGCCCCGTGTCTTCAGTGGTGAGGGACGCCAGGGCGACATGCTGAACCTGGTTTTTGTCGGCCACCAGGAAGACGTGCAGCAAGCATTTAAGCGCGCCGGTTGGGTCATAACTGACAAATGGAGGCCGTTATTCGTCTGGCACTTGTTGCGGCATCGGACCAGCGACGCGCAGTTGCCCATGGCCAGGTTTTACTTGTTCGGAAGAGTGCAGGACTATTCGTATGCCTTGCCCGATCCCGGTGCCATCATGTCACGACGGCATCATCTTCGCATCTGGAAAACCGATTACACGGTTGACGGGATGCCCATCTGGGCGGCTGCCGCCACCCACGACGTCGCCATTGAAATCGCCAAGCGAGGACGTTTGATCAATCACAGGATCGATCCCGCGGTCGATGCCGAGCGTGATTTCGTTGGAACCGATCTGACCAATACCTTGTCGGTGAGCCGGGAGGAATATTTGCATTCCGCTGCTCCAGTTTTCCAGGCGCAAACTGCGTCCGGCGAGCCCTATCACTCCGACAGCAGAATTCTGCTCCTGGACCTCCACGAGAGTAATCCCGCTAAGGCCGGCGTGTCCGGTCCATCGTCGGCCATGGTTCGGGCTACGCCGCAGCCTATCGCGGCCCCAGCGGAGTCGTTCCAGATAGTGCCTTTTTAACTGGGTCGAGGTAGGTCGTTGCGGACTCAAAAATTAAAGGCTCCATGTGGACAACATGGGGCCTTTTCCGCTGGTAGACGGTGAAGCGATATCCAGCACAGCAGCCAAGGGACCGGGAAGTCGGGAAACTATCTCGCTGCTATGAGGCTGGTCGCTCGACGGACTGCTCTTTCCGCCGATTGAGGCAGCTCAACAGGGACAAAATATTCCTCAGGGTATAGGTAGTCCTCTCCCGACTCGTCAATCACTCGGATCTGGCCATGCTTAGCAGCGCCTTGGTCGGCGACGACTTGATATAGCTTTCGCAACTCCAAGGAGGCAGGGTACTGCTTGTTTCTAATACAAACAACGAATTGTGGTTCCGTGTGTTTCATTTCTCCCATTGCAAAACTTGCTTAATCTTGTATTCCTTTGCGCCGATCCCATGGGCCTCATACCAGTGAATTTCGGCCCGGCAAATCGCACCATCAGAAAGCCGGATGCGCGCCAAACCCTTCCGTTTTTTCCATCGGCCTCGACCGTATGTCTTCTGAAGTCGCCTCCGCTCCCGAATCGCAGCGCCGCTTGCGATGGTTTCGATTGCGGCCACACGGCCGATGATTTTGAAGTGCATTTGCTCCGGATTCTGAGGCTCCCGAGCCGAATTGTACTATCCAAGCGACCATTTCCGCGATTTCCGCGGTCAGACCAAGGCTGTACAAGAAAGTGTGTGGCACAGGAGGTCGTCGCCGACGAATAAAGGCTACCGATCCGACTCGTGGTCTCAGTCGAGGTGAATCGCGATCACCGCCTGCGTCCGGCCTCGCAGCCTGCTGAAGAAGTCGCCGGCAATCTTCATCCAGCCATATTTGCGGCGCAGCAGCTCCTGCCCGTGTGCCGCTTCGGGGCCATCGCAGATGCGGGCGCGGGCCTCCACCCAGGCTCCACGAAGGTCGCCGCGAAGGCTGCAAGGCGCAACCCGCACCTTGGGATTGTTGCGAATCCGCTTGACCTTGCCGGTGTCCGGCGTGGAATAAACGTAGAAAACGCAGCCTGCGTTAGGCGAAAAATCGGCGCCCGACGGCGAGCCCGAATCCTGCGCGAACCATACCGGAGTGCGTATCCCCACTCCAGTTTTGCGGAAGGTTTCCAGGTTCAGGTACTTGGCTTTGGCAAATTGCCCGATCGCATCCGGCATCGTCAACAACCTCTGCCATGAGCTTATCGCATCGCGCGCGCCCAGCAGCGACGCAGCCGCTCTCCCTCGCGGTATAATTTCCGCGAATTTTCGGCCCGCGAAAGGAACATAATGCGTTTGCTGCTGAATTGGTTGTTGAGCGCGATCAGTCTGCTGATCGTGTCGCATTTGGTGCCCGGATTCTACGTGCACGGATTTACTGCGGCGCTGATCGCCGCGGTGGTGATCGGGCTGGTCAATGCCACGCTGGGGTTGTTTCTGAAACTCATCACGCTGCCTTTGACCGTTGTAACGCTGGGAATCTTCTGGTGGGTCATCAATGCGTTGATGCTGATGTTTGCCTCCACGCTGCTGAAGCCCGATTTCGTGGTCCACGGCTTCTGGCCGGCCTTTTGGGGAGCCATTGTGCTGGCCCTGATCAACATGGTGCTGAAGTCGCTGACGCGCGAAGCCGATCGAGGGTAGCCGTCGCATCTCTGCCGCAAATGATTTCGGGCGGACCGACCCGCTGCGCAAGCGTGCGGCCTCGGGGACCGCTGGTGGGCACACTGCAACTGCGCCGGCCGCCTGGACTACAGACGCCTGCGCTCAAAGTCAAAGGCCGCCATCGCTGGCGGCCTTCGCAATTGCAATGCAATCGCCCTAGTTGTTTTCGCTGCTGGCGCGCTTCCACGACATGAACTCGCCAATGGTCGAGCCCGTGCCGGAAGAGGTGGCCGCCGGAGCTTTGTAGGTCTCGACCTCGCGGCGCGTGGCCTCTACGCCACCCACGGCACGAATGCTGAGTCCCACCTTCTTTTCGGCAGGGTTCATCTTAATGATCTTGAACTCGAACTCCTGGCCGGATTCCAGCTTGATCGGCTGGCCCTGCGGGTCCGCCGCTTCCGAGTTGTGGCATAGGCCTTCGATGCCATCGGCAATCTCGACGAACGCGCCGAAGCTGGCCAGGCGCAGCACCTTGCCGTGAATGACATCGCCCACGTGATGCTGCTCGAAGAAGGTGTCCCAGACATCGGGCTGAAGCTGCTTCACGCCCAGGGACAGGCGGCGCTGGTCGGGCTCAATGGCCAGTACGATGGCCTTCACCTTGTCGCCCTTCTTCAGCACTTCGGAAGGATGCTTCACGCGCTTGGTCCAGCTCAGGTTGCTGACGTGGACCAGTCCGTCGATTCCGTCTTCGATTTCGATGAACGCCCCGAAGTCCGTCAAGTTGCGGACTTTGCCTTCCACCACCGCGCCTACTGGGAACTTCTCGTGCAGACTTTCCCAGGGATTCGATTCCAGTTGCTTCAGACCCAGGCTGATGCGGCGTTCCTGCGGATTGACGTTCAGCACCACGGCCTCAACCTGGTCGTTCACATTGACCAGCTTGGAGGGATGCTTCATGCGCTTGGACCAGGTCATCTCGCTGACGTGTACCAGCCCTTCGATGCCCTGTTCCAGTTCGACGAACGCGCCGTAGTCGGTCACGCTGATAACGCGGCCGTGCACATGCGCGCCGATGGGATAGCGCTCGGCGGCGTCCAGCCAGGGATCGGGCGTGAGCTGTTTGAAGCCCAGCGACACGCGCTGCTTTTCGCGGTCGAACTTCAGCACCTTCACCTGGATCTGGTCGCCCACCTGCACCAGATCGCGCGGGTGGGTCAGCCGGCCCCACGACATATCGGTGATGTGCAGCAGTCCGTCAATGCCGCCCAGATCGACGAAGGCGCCGTAGTCGGTTAGGTTCTTGACTGTGCCGGTGAGAATGCCGTCCTCGTGCAACTGGTCCAGCGTCTTGGTGCGCTTCTCCGACTGCTCTTCTTCCAGCAACTGTTTGCGGGAGGCGACAATGTTGCCGCGCTTCTTGTTCAGCTTGATGATGCGGACCTCGATCTCATGGCCCTTCAGGCCGTCGAGGTTGCGCACGGGACGCAGATCAACCTGCGAACCCGGGAGGAAAGCGCGCGCGCCCAGGATATCGACGGTCAGGCCTCCCTTGATGCGATCGATAACGCGGGCTTTGACCGAAGCCTTGTCGGTGTAGGCCTTCTCAATCTCGTCCCAGGCGTGCAAACGCTGCGCCTTCTCGTGCGAGAGATGAATGTAGCCTTCCTCGGTGTGGCCGGGCTCGCGCATGACCGCGATCTCGTCGCCGCGTTTCACCGTGACATTGCCTTCGGAGTCGGTAAATTCCGCGACCTGCACCACGCCCTCGGACTTGTAGCCAATGTCCACGACCACATACTGCGCCGTGACCTTCAGCACCGTGCCGGTAACGATCTGCTCTTCGTTCAGCGCGGCTTCGGTCTGGGCCTGTTCCTGCTCGAAGGTTTCCAGGGCGGAAGCGAAATCTTCCATCGACGGTTCTTTTTCGGAGCGAGGAGCGGCGACAGCGGTCCGCTCGACAGGTTGAGGGTTGGGCTCAGAGGCTTGCTCGAGATGACGCTGCTCGAAAGCAGCGGGCTCGGAGGCGGGCTCGATGTGAGGCGGCTCGGCAATCGGGCTGGGCTCAGACGCTTGCTCTATGTGAGCCTGCTCGGAAGGAGCGCTGGGCTCCGTTGCCTGCTGGGTTTGCGGCTGCTCTGGAGCGCCGGAGTCTTCGGTTTGGGTGGTCGGGGCGTTAGGAACTTCGTCGAAAGACATGTGGTTGCGTATGTACACTCGCGCGTTTTGAAAACACGCAGAGAGCCTTAATAAGAAATAAAAGCGGACTGCTGGCTTGAATCTTCAGGTGTGATTGCCCGCCAATGGCGGGCTTGGACAACCCAGCGGCCGAATCCCATGGAGCGGTTTCACTGCCATGGAACTCTTTGAATATAACAACCGTGCCGAGCAGTGTCAAACTTGTAAGTTCAATATTCGCACTGATTTTACAAGCTTTTTCAGGATAATTAACCTCCCTGTCAAGTTCGCCGGACACCCGCCGCTGTGATTGAGTTGCGCGGGCTGTTAGGGAACGCAGTGACGGTTTGGTACTCTGCTCATGACATGGATTATCTGTGGACCCCGTGGCGTTACACGTACATCACTGCCGGCGAGGCGTCGGCTTGCGTCTTCTGCGAATTGCTGCGCGCCGGCGACGACTCCAAGTCGCTGATTGTGTACCGTGGCGAGCACAATTTCATCATCCTGAATGCCTTTCCCTACACCTCGGGCCACGCCATGATCGTGCCCTACGAGCATCTCAACCGTTTGCATAAGCTACCGCTCCCGGCTGCAATCGAAATGATGGCCTTGTCGCAGCGCTTGGAAGTGGCGCTCATCGAACTGTATCGCCCGGACGGAGTGAATGTGGGAATGAATATTGGCAAAGCCGCGGGCGCCGGCATCGCCGAGCACATTCACATGCACGTGCTGCCGCGCTGGGTGGCCGACGCCAACTTCATGACCGTAATCGGCGAGACCCGCGTGCTGCCGGAGTCGCTGGAAACTACCTACCAACGGCTGAAGTCGAAGTTCTAGGCGGCGCGGGTGCCCCACCCTTGTCGCCCTCCTTTGGCGAAAGGAAGGGAAGCTTTTACTGACAACTGACAACTGGCTACTGACAACTGCCCCTACGGCGCAAAGTAGCTGGACATGTCGAGAATCAGTTGCGTGAGCCCATTTGCAAAAGCATCGACCTTACCGTTCGTGCTGGGCACAATCGCCATGTTGTTGGTGAGGGCGCCATCGACGGCGTTTAGCGTCGAGACCACGGGCTGAGTGCTGCCGTCCGGCCAGAGCGTCAAGTAGCCCAAGCTGGAAACCGGGATGACCGTCGCGTTGAAGACATACGCGTGAGCCCCGGCGGGCGGCTTACAGGGGCTATCCACCACATCTACCGGAGGAGCCAAGGTTCCCGTAAAGGGTTGGCCACTGCCAACCTTGCGGGTGTCGATGACCCGGCAGGGCACTGCCGGATATAGCGACAGTCCACCTGGGCCTGCTGGCGCGAAGTAGCCGTCGATATCGACCAACAATTGAGTGGCATCGGTCGAGTACACGGTGATGTCTCCACCGGTGCCGGCGGGCACTATGGCGGCATTGGCCACGATCGTCCCGGTCTGGTCATTCAGCGTCGAGACTACCGGCTGATTTTGACCCGTCGGCCACACCGACAGGTAGCCGACGGGATGGCCGCCGGGCACTACGGTGAAATTAAACGAATAAGCCGCCGGATGGACGCCGGTGGGAATGCACGGGCTCAACAGCACCGGGAGGTCACGCGGCGTAAGGGCAGACAACTGGGGCGTGCCCAAGCCTGGCGGGAAGGTTGACTGGCGCGTGTCGGCCACTCGGCAAGGCGTCAGCGGGTAAAAGGCCAGCGTGGAGCCGCTCACCGGCGCGAAGTAGCCGTCGATGTCCAGGATCACATTGGTGGTATTGGTCACGTAAATGCTGACCGCTCCTCCAACGCCACCGGATACAATGGCGGCGTCAGCCTTGATGCGCCCATCCACCGAGTTCAGGGTGGTAACTACAGGTTGGCTTTCGCCCGTCGGCCAGATCGTGAGATATCCCAGCGACCCTTGCGGCACCACGGAGACATTGAGTGAGTAGGCTGCCGCAGTCGTAGGAATGTTGCAGCCGCCCTCTTGCGGAATGGGGAAGCTCCGGGACGTACCACCCTGAATCGGGCCGCCGGTTAACCGCGTGTCAATCAGCCGGCAGGGAGTGGCGCTGACGAATTGCAGCGCTGTGTCACCGGCAATAATGGAAACGGTATTGTCGAGGTAATTCGGAACATATATTCGGTCGGTGGTTGCATTCAATGCGAGGGCATAAGGGGCGTCGCCAAGAGCCACAGGAAAAACGGCGTTGGTCACTCCGTTGATGACGGTTGCGGTTCCGGGGCTTTGACAACTGAGATCGCTGCCGCAGTTATTTACGACGTAAATCTCGTTGGTGGTGGAATCAACGGCAGCAAGATATGGAAAGAACCCAACGTTGACCGTGACGGTACTAAGGCTGGATCCGTTGATCGCGGTAACCGTGCCAGCGCTGCTACAGGTGAGATCGTTGCCACAGTTGTTCACTGCGTAAATCATGTTGGTCGCGGAGTTGATCTCCACATCATAGGGAAAGGTGCCGACGCCGACGGATGTGGTGTTATTGGTTGCACCGTCGATTACCGTTACCGTCCCGGGGCTGGCGCAATTGAGATCATTGCCGCAGTTGTTGGTCACGTAGATCTTATTGGTGCTGGCGTTTACCGCAACGGCACCGGGGTAAACGCCGACGTTGACGGTTGTAGTGTTGTCGGTGTTCCCGTCGATGACTGTAGCCGTGCCAAGGCTGTAGCAAATGGGGTCGCTGCCGCAATTGTTTGCCACGTAAATCTTGTTAGTCGTCGAGTTCACCGCCACGGAACCGGGAAAGGCGCCCACATTGACGGTCAGAGTACCAAGCGTAACCCCGTCGATTACGGTCACCGTTCCGAGGCTCACGCAACTGAGATCGTTACCGCAGTTGTTGGCCACGTAGATCTTATTGGTGACGGGGTTGAACGCGACAGCAGAGGGCGAAACTCCTACGTTGACGGTGGTGGTGTTATTGGTGGCGCCGTCGATGACCGTGACTGTTCCTGGGGTGGAGCAAGTTGGGTCGCTGCCGCAGTAGTTGGCGACGTAAATCTTGTTGGTTACGGAATTCACTGCGACGGCCCACGGGATGACACCCACATTAACAGTAGTGGTGTTATTCGTTGCACCGTCGATCACAGTGACCGTGTTGTCATTGGAATTGGCCACGTAGATTTTGTTGGTGACTGAGTTCACTGCCAGAGCATATGGACCATTTCCTGCGGGGAGCGTCGCGATCACGACTTGGCCGAAGGCGGGTAGCGACGCCGTTGCGACGGTAAGCGCTACGAGTAGTAGAGCGGAACGACGAATGGTGTGCATGGTCCCTCCCCTTAAGTCACTGGGTTCGATAACCTCGCTTCAATGCCAAGATTCCTGTTATTCGACATTCGGTCTGTAGGGAACCCGAGTCGTTTGTGCCGGCGGGGGGCCTATCACTTTTAGCGCCATCGACGCGCAGTCCATAGGGATTCCGTGGCTGTAGTTCCATGCGGGGGTGTACTGGCCTGCACTCGTAGCCGTGTAGGTGGATATGCCGCCCGCCTCGTAGGCTTGGCTGTTTTGGGCCACGCATTGACCGCCCTCGCCGCCGCCGCAAAATGGAATTGTCCCCAGGGTCGGTGAGAGCCCGGCCGGGCTATAGGGCGTAGCATCGTTGTCGATGCTCATGATGAGGTCATCCACCGCCGTGGTAGTCAAAGTTCCACAGTTGTACGGGGGGCCGATCCCGCCTTGATGAACCGCGTTACTATCGAAGATGTGCGTAGCGTCTCCAAGATCGGCAAATTCCAATGCGAACAGATTAATTGTGTCAGGATGGTCGCTTGTACACGTCAGGGTAAACTGCTTAGACTGATCGGAGTAGTTCTGCGTAGCCGCATAGAAGGCTACTGGGACAATATTCCCATGCCCAAGATAATAAACATAGGCGCCGACGATGGGCTGATAGCCGTTGTGTCCCCCCTGATTGTCGGTCACCGTCGGCAGAGCACTCCCGTAATTAATTTCCAGGCAGCCCGCGATGATGGTGTCTCCTGACTGCGGCTTCTTCGGAAACGTAGCCTGCACGGAAGTCTGGCTCCCTGGGTAAGGGGTCAGAAAGGCCGTCCCTGGATTTTGCGACGTGCCTTGGACCGTAAACGGGCTGCAGTACCGGCTTGGCTGGCCATAGGAGCCTCCGCTAATCTGGTACATAAGCCTGCTGTCGCAGCAGTGGGGTGACATAGGCGCGAACGGCTGGTCCGCCTCAGCCGGATTCATGATCGTTACATTGCCTCCGCAATCCCCAGCTATGCACTCATCGATGCCGAAGGTGTGCCCTACCTCGTGAGCAAACAACTGGTCTCCTGTGCCGCCGTAGCCCGGCACGACGTTTGTCCTTGTGCTGCGCTCAATACCCTGAGGGCACCAACCGTCGTGCGTGCAAGCCAACGATTCCGGCGGGCAATCCGGGTCGTCGTAGAACACCCAGATCGACGACGGGTACCGCTGATTCCTTGGGAGGGGTCCAGGGAATAGCTCTCTTTGAGGCAATATCCCCGCGTTCTCCCTCGTGCTCCAATTGTTGTAGGCGTTCATGATGGCATCCCGCTGGGCGGGCGTAAAGCTCTCCGAAATGTAAACCGTGATGGTGGAGAAAGCTTGCCAACCTTTCGGCGGCACGCCTACACACCCCAGAAGATCCGACGGGAGCTTATGGAGATCGCTCGAACTCGGACAAGCCTGGCACCACCCATAGATAGGCTGACTCAGACAAAACGCAAGCAACACCAACGTCTTTTTCATGACGCTGCCTCCTTGATGTGAGCGCCTGTCGGCTACTGAGATTCCTGCAAGAGTTTGCCCAACGCCGTGTCAAGTTGCTGTACGGTAAGTCCGTTGAGAGACGAGAGACCGTGTTTAGCTCGGAATTCGCCTGGTTCTGTGTTGGGCCGGACAATGCCGTCTGAAATGTCCCAGTCGCCCCTGACGATAAAGAAGTCACCCTCTCTGTGATACGAGAGGACGAGAAGATATTTATGGTCAGGCTGCAGGCTGAACTCAATCGGCTGCGTGTTGAAAGTCAAGACTCGTCCCGTCGCCAGTACAACTGTCCCGCCTCGGAGCATAATCGTTACGTCTCCGCCGTGCACGGCACTGGATGCTCCTCGGTCCTCAAATACCTCGTCAACATGCACCGTAACCTCGGTGTACAACGAGAATTCGGAGGCGCTCAAAACGCTACGATGTTTGGTGAAGGTTCCCGTTAGGACAACCCTGTTGAGAACGGGCGGAATCTCTGTTTTCCACATGCCGCCCCAATGTCCCGGGCCGAGGGCATCCGGATGTGGAGCGGTCAGGGGCAATTCCTGACCAGCCGCTCCCTCGTCCGCATACTCATCGCGCGCGGCCCGTACGGAAGGGTCTATGCCCTTGTTCCATTCCAGGTAGGGAGTCAGGGTTTTCATCCAGGCATTGGCCGCCGGTTTCGACTTACTGTCATGCGCGGCCTGCGACGATGCCGGCGCTGGTTTCGATTTATTGTCAGGCGCGGTCTGCGATGATGCCGTGGTTGCAAGCGCGCACACCACTGTCATTGCAGCAATCGCAAGAACTCTTAACTCTTTCATAGATCACCTCGCAATAGGGAAGCCCTTCTCATTGACGGTGCCCCATGACCCTGCGAAAACGCACATTCCGTCAGCCCTTAAGGTAACCGGATAACACGACGACGGGGCATCACCACTGTGGGCAACTCTAAGCCTTTGTGCTACAAAATCAATGGCCAAAAGGTGCCTGTTCTCCCGTTTGTCCTTCCCGGTTTCTAGAATAGCGGGACCGCGAAGCCAAACATGCTGCTGGCCGTGCCAAAAATCAGCTATTTGCACCACAGGCTGTTAGGCGCGTTACCAGCGGAAGGTCGGTTTTACCCCGGGGTGAGCCCCGCGCCGGCCCATCACTTCGCCTTCATGACCTCGAGAATGCGGTCGAAATCCTCTAGCGACGAGTACTCGATCAGGATCTTGCCTTTGCCATTGCGGTCGGTAATGGCGACCCGGACCCCCAGCGCCCGTTGCAGCTCTTGCTCGGCTTCTTTGACGTTTGGGTCCACAATTCGGACCTTTTCGGCCGTTTCCTGGGGGTGAACCAGATTAGTAACTGCCTGCTCGGTCTGGCGAACCGAAAGCGAAAACGCGACCACGCGGTGGGCCAGCTTCTCGATGGCGTCGGGCGATTCCAGAGTCATCAGCACCTTGGCGTGGCCGAAGCTGAGCTCGCCCTGGTCGAGCATGACCTGCACGCTGGCTGGCAGCTTCAGCAGCCGCAGGAAGTTGGCCACCGACGACCGTTCCTTGCCGGTGCGTAGCGCCATCTGCTCCTGGGTCAGGCCGAACTCGCGCGACAGCCGGTCATAGCCGCGGGCCTCCTCCATGGGGGTCAGGTCCAGGCGCTGCAGGTTTTCGACGATGGTCATCTCCATGGCCTGCTCATTGGAAACCGGGCGCACCACCGCGGGAATGGTCTGATGGTGGAGCATGCGCGCAGCTTCGCAGCGGCGCTCGCCGGCAATCACCTGATAGCGGCCGCCCGCCACGGGCCGCACCACGATGGGTTGCAGCACGCCTACGGCTTGAATGGAAGCGGCCAGCTCATTGAGGGCGCTTGGATCGAGAGACACGGTGCGCGTCTGATAGGGATTGTGGTCGAGGTGGTCGAGCGGAATCTGGTGCAGCGCCTCGCCGGGGCGATCGCCCGGCGCTGGGGTGTGCGCCGTGGACGAAACCGCGGTCGAAGCATGAGGCAGGTGTCGCGGCGGGAGCAGGGTCTCCAGGCCGCGGCCAAGTACTTTGCGCTTTTCGGTCATGGGAAGTTCCTAGCATATAGCAAAGAGCAATTAGCAACTAGCAATTAGCAAACGGGGGCAGAGCTTTCAAGACCTTCGTTGATGCCAAGCTGATCGTGATGATCTAAGTAACGCCGGAATCGCCTGGTAGCAATCAGAAAAGCGAAGGCGCAAAAATAAAGCCGGACGATTTGTCCGGCTCTTTCTCATGCTGACGCTGCCTTAGCGAAGGTTGCGGCTAACCGGGACCGAAGCCGGCTCCGTCGCGTGCTGGCTCACCAGGTACGCAACGCCAAAGAAGGCCGCACAGAACAGCAGGTCGGACACAACTTCGGCGCGGAAGAAGGGCAAGCCGGCGACGTAGCACGCCATCAGGCCGCTGAAGCTCTTGGGATACATGTCGCGCCAGACCATCCACACCGCGAAGTTGCTGATCAGGAAAAACGAAACCGAAGCCGTCAGGGAAGCCGCGCCGATGCGCAGCGCCGAGAAGCCCCTTCCACCGATCAGCACCCCACCCAGCAGCAGCATGGCCGCATACCAGGCCCAGGTGACGAAATGATCGGCCGTCAGCGGATAGGCGTAGGTCACCCGCGTGAGATACACGTCGGAGGCGACCAGCAGGGCCACCGGAATCCACATCTGCTTGCGGGGCATGCGCGCCCCGAAAAACAGCAGGGCAGCGGCCACCGGCGTGAAACTGAAAGGCATCGCGAAAAACCGCAGGTGCACGGCCACGGCAACAAGTACGAAGACATACGCCAGCATGTTCACCTCAACCCTTTGATTCTGTACGCCGCGTCGCCGTCCGTCAAGAGGGGTTAGCGGGTGGCGACAAATTATGACGGCGAACAAGCCGGATCACTGCCGATCAGGGCCGCGCTCCAGGCTGTCCACCGTCGGGGAGCGGCTGGAGTTCATCCCCTGCTTCAGCACGCGCAGATCGGAGCTGAGCACGACGTAGCCGCCGAGCGGGGCCGGGCCGCGTCTGTCGGGGAAGGTGTAGCGCAGGTCCTTGAACTCGGCGAGATAGCCGCTGTTCTCGCCCTGAAATTCCTGTACTTCCACCAAGGGAAATACCGCCCAATCCAGGTATACCTGCCCAAAGTACGAAGACTTTGCCGCGCGGCTGGCGTCGGTTTCAGCCGGCTTGTAGAAGACCAGGCCGTGCGAGTCATCGACCTCCGGCGCCAGCGAATTCACCGGAACGGTTTCGAGAAAGCCGGCCGTCTCGACCACGCCATGCCAGCGGAATGGATTGATCATGTAGGGGTACGCGGCCAGCCGCCACGGCGTGGCCCCGTGGTAGAGGAACGAGTTCATGGCGGTGACGGCGCGGCGATGCTGATAGTCGCGGATGCCCCAGACCAGCACCAGGCACGCCAGAGCGAAGATCGCTCCCGCGCGGCCTCGTGGCCCTTTGCTGCGCGCGCCAATTTCCTGGTTGATCAAGCCGAACAGCGAAGGCAGAACCAGCCCGGCGATGAGCGCGAGCAGCATGACGGGTTCGATGATGGCAACGATGTCCCAGGAGTACCAGCGGAAGTTGAACGGTTCGAACAGGCGAATGCCGTAAGCGGTCGTGTAGTCCAGCAGTAAATGGCTGAGGGCAGCCACCACCGCGCAGAAGTAGAGATATCCCCAGCGGATGGGCAACAGCTGCGGCGCTTCAGGTGAGCGCGCACGCGGGGGTCGCAGTCGCAGCTTGAGCCGATGGCTGAGATACACGAAGACCAGCACCGCGGCGGCAATCAACGGCACACCCACGAAGCTGTGCGTGATGCCACGATGATGCTGGAGCGCTGCGGTGGAGCCCTTGAGTGCCCAAAGCACGTCAATGTCGGCAGCCTCAGCGGCCAGCACCATCGTCAGTGTCGTGAGAGCGCTCTTGCGATTGAAGCCCGCGCGTCCCATGCACGCGCCCGTCAGCAAATGAGTGAGAGGGTCCAAAGCTTTCCCCGGGTAGTTCTCGGCACAGCAAGAGAGCTATTGTACGCAGGCGCGTGATGGATTGAACGAAAGAGCTAGGTGTCGCCTGGCGGATGGGCATCGTCATGCTCGGTTTGGCCCGCCACCAGATCGAGCGCGTGGGGCAGAATCTCGATCACGGCCAGTAGTGACTCCGAGGCCCCGGTTGGGCTGCCCGGCAAGTTGAGAATGAGGGTGCGCCCGCGCACGCCGCAAACCCCGCGGCTCAGAATGGCGTAGGAAGTATTGACCGTGCCCTCAGCGCGCATTCTCTCCGGAATGCCCTCGATCAGCTTGGAGCACACGGCGCGCGTCGCTTCGGGCGTGACATCGCGATCGGCAATGCCAGTCCCGCCCGTGGTCACAATCAATGGCACCTCGTCACTCAAGCGGACCAGCGCCGACTCGATGGTCGGCTGATCGTCGGGAACGATCTCCATGCGGATGACATCGAAGCCTTCCTGGCGAAGCAATTCGACAGTGGCCGGCCCGGAGTGGTCGGCGCGTTTGCCTCGCGCCGAGGAGTCACTGATGGTTAGAACGGCAGCAGTTCTCATAATTATTTCATCCCGATCTTGGATAGTGTCTCAGTTTGCATTGTACGGGTAGTGCGGGCCTTCAGGCCCGCGTCCAGCGGCGGAAAGAAAGCCAAGAATTATGCCGGCGGCCTTAACGCGGGCCTGAAGGCCCGCACTACCCAACCTACACCGATTCTGGAGCCACCTCGACGAAAAATGGACCGGCAACTGCCACTCGCAAGAAAACTGTTGCTACTTAGACTTCTTGCGCTGGTAGTCGCCGCTCTTGCCGCCCGACTTGCGCACCAGCATAATCTCGCGAATCTCGATGCCTTTGTCCAGCGCCTTGCACATGTCGTAAACGGTTAGCGCGGTGACCGAGGCCGCGACCAGCGCTTCCATTTCTACTCCGGTGACGGCGGTGGTGCGAGCGAAACTGCGAATGGCGACTCCGTCCTTCCGCACCTTGAGTTGCACATCGACCTTGCTCAGCGCAACCGGATGACACATGGGGATCAGCTCCGCCGTGCGTTTGGCGGCCATGATGCCGGCCACGCGAGCGACTTCCAGCGGATCGCCCTTGGGATTTTGCGGCAGGGCCCGCATGACTGCGCGGCCCATGGCCACGAAGGCGCGGGCCTCGGCTTCGCGCAGTGTGGGCTGCTTGGCGGAAACGTCCACCATCGACGCCCGTCCCGCGGCATCGTAGTGCGACAACTTCTTCGACTTGTGGTTCCGCTTTGCCATGGCGCAAAATTCAGAACAGCAGCACCGTCACCGCTTCTCCAGCAGCGAACCGCTCGCGATCCGGTGGTACCACAATGTAGCAGTTCGCACGCGAGACGGCCATCAAGTCCCCCGAACCCTGCCAGCGCACAAGTTCCACCTCTGGCTGCTGGTGCGTGCCACCCAGTGTCGCCGGCAGAAACCGCGTCAGTCCTGTCTTGGTGGTGAACTCCTCCTTCAGCCTCGCTTGCGCAAACGGCAACGGCTGGGGCTTCGAACCAGAGAGCGCGTCAAGCAACGGGCGCGCGAAGAGTTGAAATGTGACCATCGTCGAAACTGGATTTCCCGGCAGCCCAAAGAAGGGTACCGTGCGACCGTGCAGCGCAACTTCTCCGAACACCACCGGCTTGCCCGGCTGAATGCGAACGCCGGTGAACAGGAACCGCGCGTCGAAGGAAGCCAACACCTGTTCGACCAAGTCGTATTTGCCCATGGAAACCCCGCCGCTGATCAGCAGCAGATCGCTTTGGAAGCCTTTGCGTAACAGCAGGGCCAGTTCATGGGCGCTGTCGGGCGCGACCGGCAGAATCACCGCTTCGCCACCAGCGGCATAAACCTGGGCGGCCAGCGAGTAGCTGTTGGAATTGCGAATTTCGTTTGGGCCGGGCGGCAGGTTGATGTCCACCAGTTCGTCGCCGGTGGCGAGAATGGCAACGCGTGGCCGGCGATAAGCGGCGATCTCAGCGCGTCCCACCGCGGCGGCGACGGCCACGATGGCATGGTTCACGCGGGTCCCGCGCTCGACCATGGTCGCGTCCTGACGCGCTTCGGCTCCGGCGGGAACAATGTTCTCGCCTGCTCGCACCGCGCGACGAACGGTCACCACGTCGCCATCGCGCTCGGCGTATTCCACCATCACCACGGCATCGGCGCCGGAGGGGACGGGCGCGCCCGTCATGATTTCGGCGGTTTCTCCGGCTGCAATTTTGACCGCGCTTTGTTCTACGGTTGCTCCGGCCTTGATTTCCCCAACGCGACGCAAGCGCGCCGGCGGGGCCACCACGTCGGCAGACCTCACCGCGAATCCATCGCGCGTGGAGCGGGGAAAAGGCGGGAAATCGCGGTCGGCGCGCAAGTCTTCGGCGAGCACAAGACCGAGAGCGTCGAGCAGCGACAGCATCTCGGGCTGAGTCGGACCGAGCGTGCAAGCGTACTGCTCAACCGTCTGTCGCGCTTCGGAGAAGGACAGAAGCTGAGGTTCGGGAGTCATGGCCTGACCGGATTTTACCGGAGCGCGGAGGTCAGTCAAATGCGCCGAGTGAAATCGCAGCGCTTGATGTGTATATGCGACTACGGCATGATGTACTGACAAGCGAGGCGAAGCTCATGGCTGTGAAAATGACGTCAATCCGGCTGGACACGGACCTGGCGGATGAGGCAGCAAAGATCCTGGGGGTGAAATCCCGCGCCGGAGCGGTCCACGCGGCGTTGAGGGAAATTGTGGCCCTGAAGAGATTCAAGGACTTGATGAGAAAGCACCGGGGAAAGCTGTCGTTCGCGGGGCAAGTATTGCAAGTTCAAGCTTGAGATATGGGCCTGAGGCGAGTTAGGTTGGCTCCCCGCCTTCGGGGTGCCTGGCTATCGGTACGGAGGGTGCCGTTCGCTGTGGAATTGCTCCCCCGAAGAGTTTGATGAACTTATGAAAATGGGTCCGCCGAATCCTCAATGAAAACACAGTTCGGAGAGAAGAACATTTCAGGAGATTCGCATTTCTCTGTTAGCCACCGCCCGTTTGCTTTGTAGGATGCAGTGACGCTGACATGGCCGTTGTATTTCGCGTGCTGCTCGATCTTTTGGAAAGCCTGAAAGAAAGTCTCTTCAGCGGAGACGCTCTCCATTACATAGGGCGGGACTATCTTATTAACAACTTTCTCGACAGGCGGACCCGATTGGCCCCTGAACGTTGCACCTACGCTTATTTTTTCCCACCAGATCCCTCGGCCACTGAGATTTGCCATCTCAACTTTTCCTTCAAATTCCGTCGCCGATGTCTTCTGAGCAGCCCCCACTCTGACAAAGACCTCGACACGCACCATTTCAGCAAACTGAGCGCGGGAAATCTCTAGGGCCTTGCTCGTTGAGCGGACATACTTGATCGTTGCACAGACAAGAAGAGCAGTAAGAATAACGATTAACAGCGCAGAAATTGCTTGGATTGCACCTGCGTGCTGGTCAAGCCAACCGATGGAGTGCAACATGCTGGGCCCTTTTCCTTTATGTAGTGACCAACTTTACGGACTTGAACTCTTCAAACAAGGCCCTCAACATGGCGTAAAACTCGGCGTAGAATTGCTGCTTCGTTGGTTCGCCCATGTTGGATTGCGTGAGTTTCTCTGCAAAAAGTAACACCATCTGTTGCACTCCATCGGTGCTTGAACCGCCAAACGCGCGGCTGTACTCACTGCACAGCGAATCAATTTGTGTTAAGCCGCGTTTGTCGAGGTAATCCGCAACAAATCCGCCCGCATGAACCATTGAATCCACGCTACAGTTCTTTGCGATCGCAATACTCATCAACGTAATCATTGCGGCTCTCAAGTTACTGTAATACGCGTCGTTGTCTGCTTGGTTCAGCTGGGCGTCGTTGCACCTAATTCGCAAATCGTTCCAGGTCGCTTCACGTTCCTGAGAAAAAAGCCGCGTGAGTTTCCCGGAACAGTAGTCCGCCACATTCACCTTGTTTTTGAAAAACATACCTTCCCCCTACAGCAGTTCATCGCGCTCCGAAGGCCGATTCTACTATGCGGCGGAGCGCTAAGGACCCCCATCACCATGAATTCGGACTGCTCTCTTCGGAGTACAATGCTGTTCGAAGACCGGAATGGTTCTAGACTCACGAGTCAGGCCGCAAGAGCAGTCGGTCGTATAGCCGATGCCCGAGACGGTGTGAGGATCAAATATGGCCATCCCAGAATGTAGTTGCGACAATTCGCACGTCGTTTTTGTGCGGGAAGCGACAACCCCCGATGGCAGAAGGAATAAGTATTACAAATGCTTGAACTGCCAGAGGGATTATGTTGTTACCGAGTCGAACGCCCCCGAGCGGTCACAGTAGGAAGGTCGCACTATTGGGACAATCCGGACATTGCCCGGTGCTCACGCACCGCCGAGGAGAAGGATGTCTTGACAAAGCCTTCGCTTTTATCGACGGGCACACAGCGCCCTGATTGCCGTAGACTTCGGAGAATTACTTGAAAGAAGGAGCATGGATAAACATCTCGAATCGGCAATGGTGCTGGATAACGGAACATGCGGATTGGATCCAGGTCCGAGAGAATGCGCAAAGAATCGGCCTCGCCGACGAAGTATGGCAACGGATAAAACTCGTTTCAAATGACTATAGCGGGCGTAGGCGGGGGAGCATTCTGAAGGCAGTAATGGATGCTGGGTTCATACGAATGCGCGGATATGGCGATTCGTTCAGTTTTGAGTTCACGTGTTCTTTCCTGACGGCCTTTGAGGCGTGTGGCACCTTCCTCGAAAAGAATGCTGGCCCAGCGACAGTCTGTAGATTCCACGATCTTCGTACGTGGCAGGAGATATCGACTCGGTACGAAGAACTGCAGCAGCTCATGCTGTGTGACATGTATCAGTTGCTAGAAAGGGCGATTCCGCTTCGCGAGGCGGATACTGGCGACAGCAAGAAGCTCTTCTCCCAGACGCAAACATGCTAAAGAATCTGATAATCATACAGAATTTTGACGGCGAGATGCATTGCGCTAGTGACCAGGTGGCGCCGACAATTCTCAGTTTACCCACGGCGGGGTGGAGTCGCCGTTTTTCTTGCGCACATCGCGCGTGCTGGGATCGCGGAAGTTGCCGTGTTCGTCGAAGTAGTCGTCGTGCCGGTAGTCGCCGCGATCGTGCTTGCGCATATACACCTCGAACTTGCGTGCGGCGCGCTTGCGCTTCCAGCGGTAATAGGAGTTGCGCAGTCCAAAGGCGCGCTCCGAGGCGGCGTAGCCAAAGCCGCGGCGGGGGATCAACTTCAGCCAGATGTATCCGAAGAGCGCGCCGCCCAGGTGCGCCATGTAGGCGATCGACTGGCCTCCACCCTGCGCGGACGACAGCGCGCCATACATTGCCAGGGCGATGATGCCGATCACGAAATACTTGGCCTTGATGAGGAAGGGAAACGGGAACAGCATCACTTGTGATTCGCCGTGCAGAATGCCGAAGGCCAGCAGCAGTCCGTAGATGCCGCCCGACGCGCCGACGGTTAAAGTTCGCGGCGAAACGCCGAGCAGGCCGGTGAAGGAAACCGCGACCGTGACCAGCGCGGCCCCCATCACGCAGAAAAAATAGAACTGCATGAAGAGGCCATAGCCCCAATCCTGTTCCAGTTGCGCGCCAAACATCCACAGCGCCAGCATGTTGAACAGGATGTGCAGCACGCCGTAGTGCAGGAACGAATAGGTCACCAACTGCCAGATCTCGCCATGCACGACCGCCGCGCCTTCGAGTCCGAGATGGACGTAGGCCCAGTCCCCGAACGGGGCGGTGGCCGTAAATGCGCGCAGGAACCAGAACAGCAGAAACACCACGCCGTTGGCGATGAGCAACTCTTTCACCGCGCGGGTGAAGGGCGGAAAACTCATGGACATGGTCGACGAGCCGCGTGGCATGGCTTACTCCGTTCTCTGCATCGCCGGGCCTCAGCGTTCCGGCAGCGGTACGATCGCCAAACTGCGATGGCCCTTGGCATCGAGGGCGCGTACTGCAAAGACTACATTGTCCTTGGAAAGCGGCAAAGTGGCCTTGGTGACATTACCCACCGGCTTGGCATGTTGCCAGTCGGCCGCGGTGGTGTCGCGCCACAGGACTTCGTAGCCGGTGGCCATTCCGCCGGGCGACGGCTCCCAGGCCAGCGCGGAATCGTTTTGCAATTCCTTGGTCAGCAGGCGCACATTGGCCGGCGGCGCCGGAGCCGAGGCCAGCGACGCCAGGGTCGCCGCGTTCAGCCGCGCTACGTTCGCGGTGTAATCGTAATTCACGAATTTCGGCAGATCACCGTATTCGATGCCGTTCTCGGTGCGCACGTTCTGGTGCTGATGGTTGTAGTTCTCGCGAAATTCGGTCAGCCGCACCGCCGCAAACCCCTCGGCGTTGAACGAGAAATGGTCCCCGCCGCGCAGATAGCGATCGTGCCGGAAGACCAGCAGGGGACTGAAAGTGGCGGCTGGCAGATACTCCCCTGCTACCGATGCGACATAGCGCGCCAGTTGCCGCGAAGGGCCATCGCTCTCGCCGCCCAGAGCGCGAATCATCTTAAGCTGCTTCTCATCGGCGGTGCTGGGAATTCCTTCGGAAAACACACGCACTATATGCGCATCCTGCGAGGTGTCTCCGGGAGTGCGATCGCCACCAACGATATCGTTGTTCAACACCGCCTCAAGGCCCCAGCCGGCCGCTTTGGCCATCTTGGCGAAATGAGCGCTACCATACAGCCCCTGCTCTTCTCCGGCCACGGTGAGAAAGATGATGGTGGCGGGAAAACGATGCTGGCTCAGCACGCGCGCGCATTCCAGGCTCACCGCCGTGCCGCTGCCGTCATCATTCGCGCCGGGAGCGGCTCCCTTCGCATCGTTGTTGTCGCTGTCGCGGGAATCGTAGTGACCGCTGACTAGATAAATGCGACCGGCGTTTGCAGCATCGGTCCCGCGCAGAACCGCATAGACGTTGGTGATCTTCGTGGGGGCCGAAATGCGCGGCCCGGGCTCTTGTGTAAACTCGTCAGTCTTCACTTCCAGGCATCCGCCGCACGCTTTGGCGTAGCGTTCGAATTCGCTGCGGATCCACTCCGCGGCAGCGGTCGCGCCCTTTCCGCTGGAGGCCGGCATGTCGGACGAGAGCGTCGAACGGGTCTCGAAGCTGACCAGTTTTTCGATGGTTTGCTGAATGCGCGCGGGAGAGACATCGTGCAGGGCCGCCGCGATCTGTGGGTCCGGCGTTGCAGGAGAGATATTGCCCGGCGGCTGCGAAAAAAGAGCAACCGAGAGGACGATGGTCAACATCAAAACCGCGATTCCGTTTAGGATTGAATTCAGAGTGGGCATCGGAACTCCAGGAACCTCAGGAAAGCTCGTGCGTCTATTACTTGACGCTGTCAAGAGATTCTAAATATAAATGCAGTGACGTGCGGGCCTAATTCTGACGGCGCGGCAACAGCGAGAACTGGGAGGCTAATGATCATGGTTATTTGTCCTGAATGCGAGAGCGATCTGGACATCGAAGAGGATGAGGTGGACGAGGGCGAAATCATTTCCTGTCCGGAATGCGGGACCGATTTTGAAGTCGTGGCCGTGGAGCCTCTGGAACTGACTCGCGTCGAGGAAGAGGACGAGGAGGAAGAAGAGGACGAGGAAGAAGAGGACGATGGCGACTACTGATCAGCCTCGGCGCCTCCGACGCGGAGTGTTTGCCGGTTGTGCTTCCCGCCTGTTCCTGGTTCCGGCTGCTGCCGCCGGGCGGCACGCGGTCCTGACTGCTTTCCGCTTTGTTCCATCCGCTTCGCAAGCCAAAACATAACTGCCGCTTGATCGACGGCATGGTGTGGGACTGCGAACCAGCGTCCTGCGGCTGGCGTTCCCGCCACGAGTCGGCAGTCCTGCTCGTCCATCGGTTACCCCATAGTTAGCACCCCATTTAGGGGATTCCCCAACCTTCGCCGTGGTGCTATTTCTAAGTCGGTTCCGGGATTAGTGTGTCCTCCGATATGGGTAGTGCGGGGTATTTGGTCGCGGCGAAACGCGGCGCCGAAGCGCCCCACTACCCGTACAAACCGGACACTCAACTGGGGGTGTGTGATCAAGAAAAAATCGAAGTCGAGTCCGCACGACTACGAACGCGAGGCTGCGATCTGCAAGGCTTTCGCCAATCCCACCCGGTTGCAATTGGTGGCGATGCTGGAGCGCGGCGATCGCTGGTCCGCGGAGCTACAAGCGGGACTCCGTATTTCCAAAGCGAACCTTTCTCAGCATCTTGGAATCCTGAAGTCCGCCGGCCTCGTAGGCACACGGCGAGAAGGAAAACAGCTTTACTGTGGCCTTTCCATGCCAGAGGTGAAACAAGCCATGACGCTTCTGCGCACCATGACCAGGATTCACACGCGCTAACCGCCGCATGATCTGGCACAACTCCAGAGTTCCTTATCCCACGTCGGCGCAGAACACTTGCGCGGCTGGCCATGGAAGCTCCAAACTGCTGACGTGCAGTTTAACCTCCGCAACTATCGCGCCGCCGACTTCGAGCGCTTGTGGCAAATCGATCAACTCTGCTTTCCCCAAGGTATTTCCTATACCCAGATGGATTTGAGCGGGTTCATCACCCGGCGTAACGCGATAACGCTGGTGGCTGATTTTGCCGAACTGCACGATGAGCGGGAGAAACTCGCCGTCTCCGCGCTCCATTCCGCCAATGGAATGAATCCCCGCGTCCCTGGCGCGGTGCTGTCGGAAACTGTGGGGACCACCCAGGCAATCGCCGGCTTCATCATTGCTCATCCGGTCCGTGGAAAAGCGGGGCGCATTCTGACCCTCGACATCGTTCCTGCAGCGCGTCGCTTGGGCCTGGGGTCGCTGCTGATGCAGGAATGCGAGCACCGCCTGCGCTGCTTCGGTTGCAACGAGGTGTACCTGGAAACCGCCGTCAACAACGAGCCTGCCTTGCAGCTCTATCGCAAGCTGGGCTATCGAGTATTGCGCACCCTGCCCGACTATTACGCCGCCTCGCTGGATGCATTCCTGATGTGGAAACCGCTGTAGCGGCCGGAAGCCCGTGCTAAAATCGCGCTTCTCCACGCCTGCGTTCGCTCGACCATGTCCGCTTCTCGCCAGCACACTTCGAAGCCACCTTCCCGCATAGCCGTGGATACCGGCGGAACCTTCACCGACTGCGTTTGGATCGAGCGCGGACGGTTGCGCATGGTCAAGGTCTTCTCCACCCCGGAAGACCCGTCGCAATCCATTGCCGAAGCGGTTGCACGCAGCGGCTGCACGGGCGAGATCGTGCTGCTGCATGGGACGACCGTGGGCACCAACAGCCTGCTGGAACGCAAAGGCGCGCGCGTGGCATTCGTTACGACCGCTGGATTCGAGGACATCATCGAGATCGGACGGCAGGCCCGACCCCAGCTTTACGACCTGGCGTTTCAGCGCGTGCCTCCGCTGGTGGAGCGGGCCATGAGGTTCGGTGTGCCGGAACGCGTAAGTTGCGAGGGCGAAGTTCTGCAACGGCCCTCGCCGCAGGACCTGCGGATGCTGGCGCGCGATGTCCACGCGAGTGGGGCGGACTCGATTGCCGTCTCCACGTTGTTCGCCTTCGCTAATCCCGACAACGAGCGTGCCATCGGCCGGGTACTGGAAGAGCTTGGCCTGCCCCTGTCCCTCTCCCATTTGATCTTGCCGGAGTTCCGCGAGTACGAACGCGCCAGCACGGTGGTGGTCAACGCATACTTGCAGCCCATCATGCAGAGCTATCTGCAGCGCCTGGACACGCGGCTGCGGCAGCGCGGCCAGGCAGGCGCCAAGGCATCGCGGGTGTTCGTGATGCAATCCAGCGGCGGCATCACTGCACTGGAATCGGCGGCGCACCAGCCGGTGCGAACTGTACTGTCCGGCCCGGCTGGAGGAGTGGTCGGCGCTGCCGCGATGGCCCGCCGCAGCGGCTTCGAGCGGGTCATCACGTTCGACATGGGAGGAACCTCAACCGACGTCGCGTTGGTGAGTGGCGAGCCTAAGCCCAGCAATGAGGCGGAGGTGGCGGGCTTGCCGGTGCGCGTGCCCATGCTCGACATTCATACCGTGGGCGCCGGTGGTGGTTCGCTGGCGCGATTTGACGCCGGCGGAGCGTTGCGGGTCGGACCTGAATCCGCGGGCGCCGATCCCGGCCCCATCTGCTACGGGCGCGGAACTCGACCCACGGTGACTGATGCCAATCTGCTGCTGGGGCGTTTGCAGGCGGACTTTTTTCTCGGCGGAGAATTCACTCTGGACTTCGAGCGCACCCAGGCCCTCACGCGCGAATGGCTGAAGGCCCAGGGCTCGCGACTGTCGCTGGGACAATTCGCGGAAGGTGTCATCCGGGTGGTGAATGCCAACATGGAGCGGGCGCTGCGCGTGGTTTCCATCGAACGCGGTCACGATCCGCGAAATTTCGCGCTGGTCGCGTTCGGCGGGGCAGGCGGTCTGCATGCCTGCGAGCTGGCGCAGGCGCTGGGCATTCCCCAGGTCATCGTTCCGGTGATGCCGGGCGCGCTTTCCGCCTACGGCATTCTGGTCAGCGATGTGGTCAAGGATTATTCGCGGACCGTGGTGCAAAGCTTGGGACCGAAACCTTCCACCGCGCCCATCCGCAAGCAATTTGCGGTGTTGGAGCAGCGGGCGAAACGCGAATTTCGCGACGAAGGCTGGGGCGGCAAACTTCACTTCGAGCGGAGTGCCGATCTTCGCTATCGTGGACAAGGCTTCGAGTTGAATGTTGCTTTCTCGCCGGACTTCGTGAACGAATTTCATCGCCAGCATCATTTCCGCTACGGTTACAGCCATCCTGATCGGGAAGTCGAGCTGGTGACTCTGCGATTGCGGGCCCGGATCAAGACGCAACGTGAATCGGCGAGGCTGGTCTCGAAGACAAATGAGTCCGCCAGGAAAATGGAAAAGCGAGCAGTCTGGTTTTCAGGGCGTTCGGTCGCAACTGCACTTTATGAGCGAACCAGTTTGCGTTCCGGTCGCAGGCTGCGCGGCCCCGCCGTCATCGCCGAGTACAGCGCAACAACCTTCATTCCCTCCGGATCAACTTTTCTCATCGACCCAGCCGGGAATCTGCTGATCGAAAGCGCCAAACAAACAAAGGGCGCCTTCTAAACTACCGTTCTTCGGCCTGAAATAAGCTGGAAGATCAGTGCCACTAAAGCGAGCACGAGCAGAATGTGAATGAATCCCCCCAGCGTGTAGCTGGTCACTATTCCCAGCAACCACAGTACCAGCAGGATCACGAAAATCGTCCAAAGCATGTTTCACCCCCTGAGTCTTTTGCCATGCTCGCTATGCCGAGCTACTAGGTTGGACGGCGATTGCGCGCCCGCGGTTGTGAGGCACCGCGGAATTCTGGAGAAAATACGCAATCTGAATCTTGCACGGCGAGGCAACCTTAATCACAGCCACAGCCTGTCCTCTCTGTTATCCTCTGCGCATTGCCATGAAAGTTGCGATCCAGGGAGAACTCGGCTCGTTTAGCCACGAAGCTTCCACGAACATGCTGGCGGGAGCGACCGTGGTTCCCTGCGCCCGATCGGCGGAGGTGTTTGACCGGGTGGAGAGCGGCTCGTTGCACGCGGCCGTCATCCCGATCGAGAATTCGCTCGCCGGGTCGGTGGCCGAGCACTTCGACCTGCTGCTCACGCGTGAGGTGTTCGTGCATCGCGAGTTTTATCTGCGGATCCGCCACAACCTGATTGCCATGCCGGGCGTGAAGCTGAACGCGATACGGCAAGTGTTTTCGCACCCGGTGGCGTTGGACCAATGCCGGAAGTTCTTTCGCTCGCATCCGCGCATCCAGGCGGTGCCGTTCTACGATACCGCCGGAAGCGTTCGCCACATTGTTGCCGAAGAGTTGCGCGACGCGGCGGCGATTGCTCCCAAACAAGCGGCCGGACAGTATGGAGGGCGCGTGCTGTTGACCGGGATTGAAGACGATCAGCAGAACTACACCCGCTTTCTGTTGCTCAGCAAATCCAAGAAAATCGGCAAAGGCGCCAACAAGACCTCAATTGGTTTTGCCCTCAAGAATGTGCCGGGTGTACTCTTCAAGGCGCTGAGCGTCTTTGCCCTGCGCGATATCAATCTCAGTAAGATCGAATCGCGCCCGCTGCGTGGCCATCCCTGGGAGTACGTCTTCTTTGTGGACATCCTTCGCGGAGATGACGAAGCGTCGCGCCATGCGTTGCGTCACTTGGGAGAGATCGCAGAGTTTGTGAAGGTACTGGGAGTTTATCCGGCAGCTAACTCCAGAGCTGGTTAGGGCGTAGCATTGATTGGCGGCTGACGTACAGTACGGCCCTCAACCCACTCGGTGTCGCGGTCGATATTACAGTTTGGGCAACGTGGCAGCGCAGTATCCATCACCGCTTCCGTGGGCGACATCAAGCTTCGCCCAGTCACTATCGTCTTGGTCTGCATCTTTTGCAGAGGCCGTTTCATCTAAAGCTTGAGCGTGATTGACTCAAGGAGTCATATGTCTAACGAAACAAAAGATTTAAAGGTGACCGACCTGGAATTGCGCGACGATGCCTCAGCCGCCCGCACCCTGCCGGTCTTGCCTGTGCGCGACACCGTGCTGTTTCCCCACGCCGTGTTGCCGCTGACGGTGGGCCGGGAGAGTTCGGTCCAGTTGATCAATTCCCTGGGTGAGGACAAGACCATTGTGGTGGTGGCGCAGCGCGAAGCTCGCGTCGATTCGCCGCAGCCTACCGACCTTTACGCGGTGGGAAGCCTGGCGGTGGTGCACAAAGTAGTGCGCATGCCCAACCAGAGCCTGTTTGTTTTTGCCGAAGGGTTGGAACGCGTCAAGGTGACGGAGTACACGCAGTTGACGCCGTTCATGTACTCGACGGTCGAGACCATTCCCGAAATACCGGCGCCCAAGAGTTCGGCCATCGAGGCTTTGCAGCGCAACGTATTGACGCTGTTCCAGCAGATCGTGGCGGGCTCACCGACGCTTTCCGATGAACTTTCCACGGTGGCGGCCAACATCGATGACGCCGGCCGCATGGTTGACTTCATCGCGTCCTCGCTGCCGTCGTTGTCCACCCGCGATAAGCAGGACGTGCTGGAGACCCCCGACGTGAATGTGCGCCTGGAAAAGATCAACCAGCATTTGGCCAAGGAACTGGAAGTTCAGCAACTGCGCAATAAGATCCAGAGCGAAGTGCAGGACCGGGTGCAGCAGACGCAACGCGAGTACTACCTGCGCGAGCAAATGAAGGCCATCCAGAAGGAACTGGGCGAGCAGGACGAAACCACGCGCGACGCCGAGGAGCTGCGGCAGAAAATTGAATCGGCGGGCATGCCCGACGACGTGAAGAAAGAGGCCCTGAAGGAACTGGGCCGGCTGGCGCGCATGTCGCCGATGGCTGCCGACTACGGGCTGACGCGCAATTACATCGAGTGGCTGGCGGTGCTGCCGTGGCAGAAATCCTCGGGCGTGGAAGTGGACATCCTGAAAGCCAAGGAAATCCTCGATTCCGACCATTACGATCTGGAGAAGGTGAAGAACCGCATTCTGGATTACCTGTCGGTCCGCCGATTGAAGCCCAATATGAAGGGCCCGATCCTGTGCTTCGTGGGACCGCCGGGAGTGGGCAAGACGTCTCTGGGCAAGTCGATCGCGCGCGCCCTGGGGCGCAAGTTCGTGCGCTTGTCGCTGGGCGGCGTGCACGACGAGGCCGAGGTCCGCGGACATCGGCGTACCTACATTGGCGCTTTGCCGGGCCAGATCATGCAGGGCATCCGCCGCGCGGAAACCAACGATCCGGTTTTCATGCTCGACGAAATTGACAAGGTGGGACGCGACTTTCGCGGCGATCCCGCCTCGGCCCTGCTGGAGGCGCTCGATCCCGAGCAAAACTTCAGCTTCCGCGATAACTACCTCGACGTGCCCTTCGATCTCTCGAAGGTGCTGTTCATCACCACGGCGAACATGCTCGATCCCGTGGCCGATCCGCTGCGCGATCGCATGGAGATCATCGAGCTGCAGGGCTACACGGAAGAGGAAAAGGTACACATCGCATTTCAGTACCTGATTCCGCGTCAGATCGAGGAAAACGGAGTTAACGGCGATCAGATTGAGTTTCCCGAGGAAACGGTCCGCTTTATCATTCGCCACTACACCCGCGAGGCCGGGGTGCGCAGCCTGGAGCGCACCATCGGGACCCTCTGCCGCAAACAGGCGCGCCGCATTGCCGAGGGCAAGCACGACAAACTGACGGTGACGCCGGAACTGGTGCAGCAGCACGACATGCTGGGTGGGATGAAGATCCGCACCGAGGGCGAAATTGCCGAGCGCACCAAGCGGTCGGGCGTGGCCGTGGGACTGGCGTGGACGCCGACGGGCGGCGACATCCTCTTCATCGAGGCCAATAAGATGAGGGGCAAAGGCGGCTTTACCATGACCGGCCAGCTCGGCCAGGTGATGCAGGAGTCCATGCAGGCGGCGCTGACGTGGGTGCGCTCAAATGCGAAGGAGCTTGGCATCGACGAAGGGTTCTTCGCCGATCACGACATCCACATCCATGTGCCGGCGGGCGCCATTCCCAAGGACGGACCTTCGGCTGGCGTGACCATGGCTACGGCTTTGGTCTCGCTGCTCACCGATCGGCGGGTCCGGCCGCTGACCGCGATGACCGGTGAGATCACGTTGAGCGGCAATGTGCTTCCCATCGGCGGCATCAAGGAGAAGACGCTGGCGGCAAAACGCGCGGGCGTGACGGACATTATCCTGCCTGCCGATAACCGCCAGAACGTTGACGAGGACCTGACGCCGGAGCAGCTGCAGGGCCTGAGCATGCATTACGTTAAGACCATTCAGGAGCTGCTCGACATTGCTCTGCCCACCAGTCGCGCGGAAGCCAAGCAGGACGAAGAGGTCCGCGAGCAGGTGCTGAGCACGGTCCCGGTTGGATGAGACTGACGTTCTCCGGGCAGCAGGATCGAACCGGATCGCTGTTTTTCGGAGCCAGTTGCACAACCAAAGGGCTGTCCATTTGGACGGCCCTTTTTGATTTGGGCGCGCACACCAGCACGCGGGTTGTCGTCCCGTACAATGATTTCCACCGCCATCTGCTCGCAAAATGGAGCAGGCCCCGTCACTGCCGTTATGAAAAGGGTCCTCATCGTTCTCCTGTGCGCCCTGCCGCTCTTTGCCCAGAGCAAGACCGGGGAACTGCGCCTGCGAGTGACCGATCCGGCCGGACTCGGCTTGAAGAGTTCGGTGGAGCTGGTGAGTGAGTCGAACCAGTTTCGCCAAACGTTTCGCACCGACGAAGCGGGCACACTCGACGCCCAGCGCCTGCCCTTCGGGATGTACCGGCTGGAGGTGAAATGCGAGGGATTCGCTCCCGTTTCGCAATCGCTGGAGATCCGCTCCGCCATTCCGCGAGAGCTCAATATCAAGCTGAGCGTTGCCGGCATAAATACGTCGATCAATGTCAGTGATCAGGACACGCTCATCGACCCCGAACGAGTTGGCGCCGTCAGCCAAATCGGCTCCGAGGCGATTGCCGATCGAGCCACATCCCTGCCCGGACGTTCCTTGCAGGATCTGGTGAACTCGCAGCCGGGATGGCTGTATGAAGGCAACGCGGTGCTGCATCCGCGCGGATCGGAGTACCAGACCCAGTTCGTCATCAATGGAATTCCGCTCACCGACAACCGTTCGCCCGGTTCAGGCCCAGAGATTGAAGCGGACAATGTCGAGTCGATAAGCGTTTACACTGCCGGAATCCCCGCTGAATATGGGCGGAAGATGGGAGGCATTGTCGAGGTCAACACCGCGCGAGACAGCCGCGAAGGTTTTCATGGGCAAGTGGTGTTGTCAGGGGGCAGCTTCGACACTGCCGGCGCCTACACCATGCTGCAGTATCTGTCGGGCAGGAACCTGTTCGGCATTAGTGCCAGCGGCGCGATGACAAGCTACTATCTCAGCCCTCCCGTTCCGCAAAACTTCACCAACACTGGAACTACGGGGGACTTCGCCGGCAGATACGAGCGGGACTTCACTCCCAGCGACCGCCTGACGTTGATGTTCCGCCACGAGTTGGCTCGCTACGACATACCCAACGAGCAGGTCCAGCAAGCTACAGGCCAACGGCAGGATGGCGACAACTTCGAGAACATGGGGACCATCACCTACCAACACATTTTTTCTTCCAACATGGTGGGTGATGTTCGAGCCATGGTGCGCGACAACTCCAGTGGCCTGTCATCCAACCTGCTGTCCACGCCGATCATCGCGTTCCAAGCCAACCACTTTACCGAGGGCTATTTCAACGCAACGGTCTCGATTCATCGCGGCAATCAGGAGTGGAAGGCCGGTGTGGAATCCGACAGCATCTTCCTGCACGAGCGTTTCGCCGATGTCATCACCGACCCCTCGCAGTTCGATCCGGGTACGCCGACCCGGTTTAGCTTTGTGGGCAATCGCCCGGACCTGGAGCAGTCCGCTTTTGTGCAGGACTTGATTCGTCTGGGCAAGTGGACGGTCAGCGCAGGTGTGCGCTGGGACCACTATCAGCTCGTCGTCAATCAGAATGCAGTGAGTCCGCGATTGGGAGTTTCGCGCTACTTCACCAAGAACGAGCTACTGCTTCATGCCGCTTATGACCGGGTTTTCCAAACTCCCGCTTTCGAAAACATCCTGCTGTCGAGTTCTCCCGATGTTGCAGTCCTGAACCCCAACGTGCTGCGCCTGCCGGTCAAGCCATCGCATGGCAACTACTACGAGCTTGGCCTGACGAAGGGGTTCATGGGGAAGGTCAGCGTAGATGTGAATTCGTATCTCCGCGATATGAACAACTTCGCCGACGACGACCTGCTGCTGAATACTTCGGTGAGCTTCCCCATCGCCTTTCGCAAAGCCCGGATCTATGGAGCGGAAGGAAAAGTTAATCTTCCACGTTGGGGACATTTGTCAGGGTTTGTGAGCTATTCCTACATGGTGGGCTCGGCCTATTTCCCGGTGGCGGGAGGACTTTTTCTCGGGCAGTCGGCGACCAATGCGCTCACCCAACTGAGTGGCCGTTTCTGGGTCTCGCAAGACCAGCGCAACACGGTGCGGACGCGCTTCCGCTACCAGTTCCTGCCGCGGTTCTGGGCTGCGCTGGGCGGAGAATATGGCAGCGGCCTGCCGGTCGATTTCGACGGCACGTATGAACAAGCGCTGGCGCAATACGGCCAGCAAGTAGTCGATCGGGTTAATTTCGAGCGCAACCGAGTTAAGCCTTGGTTCTCGCTGGACGCCTCCATAGGCGCCGATATCTGGAAAAAAGATAACCGAGCGATGCGAATGCAATTCGACGTTCAGAACATGAACAATGGGCTCAACCTTATAAACTTTGCAGGACTGTTCTCGGGCAATTCCATCGCCCCCCCGCGCAGCTATTCTGTCCGCTTGCAGACGAGTTTCTAGATCGGTTCCAGATTGGTGTGTCCGCCCATACGGGTAGTGCGGGCCTTCAGGCCCGCGTAGAGGGGCAGGAAGAAAGATCGCTTATGCCGCTGAGGTCGTCGACCTCAGCGGCATAAGCGGAACGTTTGGTCGCGGCGAAACGCGGCGCTGAAGCGCCGCACTACCCGTACAAAACGGGTACATCTATTGTGGAACCGCTCTAGGGATGGTGCTTCACGGTTTTCCGAAGAGCCGAAAATAGAGCTTCAACAGACCGGAGTGCTCCGCTGGGGGCAGTGACCGCTGCCAGTCATAAATCTGGCGCTCCGACTGCCGCAACTGCGCCAGAAATTCATCGTCCGTGATGCGACGATTCGCCATCAGCGCTCGATGCTTGCGTCGCATTCTGGCGAGACCGTGCAGTCCCGCCCACCATCCCCGCAGGGACGAGCCCAGTCTCCCGCGGCGCACGGCATACATCATCCACAAACCCTGATAGACGGCGATTCGCGGTAGCAGCCGCCACAATACCGAGCTGGGATAATCCTTGGCCAGCAGATAGATCTGGTTGCGCGTAAGGTACTCGACGATGCGCGGATGCAGCACATCGCCCAGGGTCGCGCTGCCGACGTGGTACGCAACGGCCTGCGGCAAGTAGATTCCCGTGTAGCCGAGGAGATGCGCGCGCAACGCCAGATCGACGTCCTCAAGATAGGCAACGAACTCTTCATCAAGTCCGCCGCAAAGTTCGAGGACCTCGCGGCGATACAGCACGGCGGCGCCGCAGCCGCTCAAAACCGGCATCGCGCGATCGTACTGGCCATTGTCCGGGTCGAAATGTCCGAGCCGATAGGCGGCCCCGGACATCAGCATGGCGTCTCCGGCGCCATCGAGATGAGTACGCTGGGTTGCGCGTAGTAGCTTGCCGGTGGCGAATCCGAGTTTCGGATCGGAATCGAGCGCTTGCGTCAGCTTCGCAAGGTAGTCGGGGTGCATCTCGACATCGTTGTTCAGTAGCAGAACGTAACGCGACTCGGTCTGCGCTACGGCTCGATTGATGGAGCCGGTCGTTCCCTCATTGGTCGAGAGTTCGATGCGCTGCGTATTCGGTGGCAGGGGATCGGGAAGGATGCTGTCAGGACGCGCCTCGTTTTCAATCACCACGACGTCCCAGGTGTCAGGCGGCAGCGTCTGCTGCTGAATGAAATCGAGGCAGCGCGCGGTGAGGTCGGGACGATGCAGCGAGGGAATTGCTATGGTGACGGTCTTCACGCGGCTATGCTCGCGATTGTACACACCATGGGCCGCCTAAGGCATCGCTGCCGGCCGTTCGTTCAACACCGACCGTATGCTCTCGGCGAACGCGTCAGGACTAAGTTCGTCGATCACGCGTTGCAAGGCGTTTGCGCGAAGGGCCTGCCAAATGGCTTCATCGCTGTATAAGCGGCTGCACTGTTGTGCGAATGCATCCGCATCGCCGGCGACAAGATAATCGATACCGTTCCGCCACTTCATTTGCCGCGCAATGATGTCAGAGACCACCAGTGGCACCCCGAACGCAGCTGCCTCGTAGGCTTTGAACGGCAAACCTGCGGCATAGCGGGTGGGAACCACGAACACACGCGCCTCTTCGTAAAGTGGCCTCAGGTCTTCCTGCGCTCCAAGCACCTTGATCGTGGAACTATTCAGATCGCCCAGCACCTGGTCGGTTCCGTAGCCCGCGACGATGAGGCTTGCTCCGGTCGCCTGCTGCACCGCTGGCCAAATTGCGCGACAGAAGTATCGAATGGAGTCGGCATTGGGATTGTCCGAACCGTGTACTCCTCCGACAAAGAGAAAGGTAGGGCGCTGCGCGAACCCAGTGGACGCAGGAGACGGAGAGAACTGAAATCCAACCACATGCACCGAGTGGACACCGGATTGAAGCATGGCTGTTTTGTCATTCTCGGAAACCACAACTACGGTGTCCGCCGACCCGGCCAAATCGAATTCATGATAGGGTTCAACGGCGTCGGCACTCGCTCCGCCCAATGCCTGCTTCTGTTGCGCTCTCTCCGAGAAAATCGCTTCCGCATCATAGATCAGGCGAAAATTTCGAGGGCCCGCAACGGCGAGGCATTGCGTCAGCAGCACGTGCAGGTTGTGGGGACGGCTGACCCATACGACGTCGCTGTACCGGCAGTAGTCTTTCGTCAATGCCGCACGGTTGCGCAGGCCGTCAAACAGCTCAATTTCGCGGGGTATATCGGAATACTCATCCCGCAGCAACGGAAACATCAGTGTTGAACATGTGACGTGATGACCGAGTGCCACGAGCTGGCGCAAAATGTCGTTGCTTCGTGGATAGCCGGAACCGAGGTTCCTGTGGGGTATGCGGTCGTCAACATAGAGTATTCGTAAACCGCTGGCGCCGGCTGCTATGCGTGCGGCGCTGATTTGCGACAAGCCGGGAGCATGATGCTGCTTTAGTACCGGCTCCCATTTATGCAGAAATTTCTTCTGATGTTCCGCCATCCGGGCCTGGGCAAACTCATTTCCTCCCGAGCTTGCCGATTCATAATGTCGAATGACCGCCAGCGGCTCATAGATGACTTGAAAACCTCTCTGCCACAGGGTCATGCAATAGTCGGTATCTTCGTAGTAGGCGGGCGCGAACTCGGAACTGAATCCGCCCATTTCGGCGAACAATCGTCGCGGCGTCAGCAAGAAGACGGCAGAACAGTAGTCCACCGGGCGGCGAAATTCATATTGCGGAGCCTGCGGGTCATCGCCTCGTCCGTAGCCCAAAGCGCTTCCGTCAGACCACACAATGTTGCCGGCTTCCTGCAGCGCGCCATTAGCTAGCAGAATCTTTCCACCGACCGCGCCCACGCTGGCTTTCGCGAAATTGGCCAGTGCCGCGCTGATCGCGGTGGGGCCCAGTAGCGCGTCATTGTTGAAGAAACAGAGGTACTCTCCGGCAGCGCAAGCCGCCGCCTGCATGCAGGCCCGACCGAATCCGACGTTGGTTGGGTTGCGGATCACTTTCGCGCCCTGCAACCGGTCCAGCATCAGCCCCGTCTCGTCCGTGGACGCGTTGTCCACGACGATCAGTTCATAGCTGGCGTCAGCGTTTGCGATGACGGACTCCAAACTGAGCAGTGACAGGTGGGCGCGGTCATGCAGAACTACGATGAACGATACGGTGGGATTCTCAACTGCCGGACAGGCAAGTTGTTGGCCTGCCTGCAGAAGCTGACGCAGCCGCGCCTGTCCCTGCTTGTCCCATGCCTTCTGGGCCGGCCGAACGGCTGCGGGCCGCGCACTCCAAGTGCGCCCCGTGATGCGGTCCAAACACCAGGACGACACTCGCTGTCTGGTTCGAACCGGTAAGGGCAGCCGGGCACACACACCCTGCACAACCTGGTAGCGGTCGTCCACATTCGCCCGCCGGAATGCGCGGATTAGAGTGCGGACCCGCTTCTTCTGTCGCCGAATGATTTCCGTCAGGCTTGGCATCAATCGCTGATTGAATTCGCCGGGGTAGTGTCGGAAATCCCAAGTTTTCCCTCGAGTTCGGCCACCCGCTCCATGAGGCGACTGTCGTATCCCTTGAAGTTGCGCAGGCGAAAGAGAAACTCCCCGAGCAGCAGCAGTCGGGAACAGACAACCACCACAAACAGCAAGGCCAGCGTGATGTCCAGATTGGCGTGGAAGCGGCTGTACACGCCGGGATCTCCCCGATTTTCCACGCGGATCGAAACCACCTCCAGGAAAATCCCGCCGATGAAAAGGCTGGTGAGCAGCAACACAAAGACCAGGAAACGGGAAATATAGACCAGGGTCGAGAATGCGTTGTTCTGACACTCACACAGATTGAACAGCTTGGAATTTACCGAAAGCAGTCTCGCCTTCAATATCCAGGTCGACAGCTTCTGGGGAGGCAGGGACAGAAAATGCCGGAGTGTATCAGCATAGAACGCCACCAGGGCGCTGAGAATGACCAGGACAATCTCAAAAAACCTTGCGTGTTCGTGAAGCCAGGGAGCCAATGCGTGCAGCATAGATTGGCGCAAATATAACACGAATGCAGCGTGGCCGTGGGGAGGGCGGCTTTCCTCGCCGGCATCAATGGGCCCCCACCGCCTCCACCGCCAGCAAACTCTTGTACACCTCGATGACGTCTTCCGGCAGGCCGTCGGCCAAGATGCGTCCTTTGTCCAGAAGAATCGCGCGGTCGCAGTGCTCCGCGACTTGTGCCATGTTATGGGTCACCATAAGGATGGTTTTACCGGCGCGCCGAAAATTCCGGATGCGTTCGAAGCACTTGTCTTGAAATCCCGCATCCCCGACGGCAAGGATTTCGTCGATCACCAGGATCTGCGGATCTACCTCGGTGGCCACGGCAAACGCCAGCCGCATGTACATTCCCGACGAGTACTGCTTCACCGGCGAGTCGATGAAGTCTCCGATCTCGGCAAAGTCAATAATGCCCTGCTGGCGCGCGAGTATCTCGCGTTTGGAGTAACCCATCAGCAGACCGTTGAGCAGAATATTCTCCCGGCCGGTCAATTCATGGTGGAAGCCGGCGCCCAATTCAATCAACGGCGCCAACGAGCCTTGCACCTGCACCGTCCCGGCAGATGGACGGTAGACGCCTGAAACGATCTTCAAAACCGTGCTCTTGCCCGATCCGTTGCGCCCGATCAATCCCAGCATCTGGCCCTTCGGGACTTCAAAGGAGGCGTTTTTCACCGCCTCAAAGTCGTGAAAGCTGGACTTCCGCAGGAAAAACTTGGAGAACAGTTCGCGCACCGTATCGGGGCGCTCTTGGATCACCCGAAAGTGCTGCGTGACGTTCTGCAATCGAATTGCAACCGGACTGGAAGACATTCCTGGCTCAGACATAGAAAACGAAATTGTCCTGGTACTTACGGAAGATGGCAAACCCCAGGAACAAGCTCAAGAAAGCGCAAACAAAGGAGGCCACAATGGAAGGCGCCTTGGGCAACATGCCGTAGTACACCGCGAGGCGAAACCCGTTAATGACATAGATCATTGGGTTCAGCTTGAAAATCCATTGATACCGCGCCGGTATCAGTTCAAGGGGATAGATAATTGGAGTCAGGTAGAACCACGCCGTGAGCAGGATCTGCAGGATGTGCGCCACATCGCGGTAGTACACATTGGCCGCGGCGAAGAAGAAGGTCATCCCCAAGGTGAAGATTGCCAGGGCCAGCAGCGGAACCGGCAAGTACACCCAGGTCCAATAGAAGGGGTGCCGCAAAAGTGGAACCAGCAACGCCAGAGGGATAAGAGAAAGCAGCAGGTTGATGATGTTCGAGACCACCGCTGCCACGGGAAACACCATCTTGGGTACGGCGATCTTCTTGATCAAATCGCCGTTGGCTACGATGGCGTCCACGGCATAGGAGAGCGATTGCGAGAAGAACGTCCAGGGAAGCAGTACGCTGAGCAGAAAAACCGCGTAATGCGGTATGGCCAACCGCATGATCGTGGAAAATACCAGGGTCAGTACAACCATAAGCAGGGCAGGGTTCAGCAGCGCCCACATAAAGCCCAGGACGGACCGCTTATAGCGGATCTTGAGTTCCTTGAGGGCCAGCGCCCAAATCAACTCCCGATAGCGGTAGGTGTCGCGAACCAGTTCGATCATAGATAAACAATCTTCGTCCGTCGTCCCGCTAACCGCAACGCGGCAATGGGGCGAAGCTCGATGTTAAATTATTTTGCCGAGCGGTGCTTCCGATCGTGGCAAGACGGGTGGGAGATACCTTGTCTTCGTCTTTGGCTTAGTGCGACGGCTCCACATTCAGGTCCGTCATTCCGCGCAGCAGGTCCCGTTCATCATCGGTGTAGTTGGTGCGGAACTCGTCCGAACTCAACAACCGATTCCGCGCCTGGGGCGGCATACCACGCAACCTTCGATAGGCTTGTGAAACCTTGCTCTTCTGGTCGTCAGGCAGATTGCGATACCGCTGAAACAGACTGCGCGCAGCCGTCTGCTGCTCCGGAGTCATGTGCTCGAAGGTTTCCATCCGATTGAGAATCCTGGTCTTCTGCTCCGGAGGCTGACTGTTGAAGTTCCGCAAACGATCGAGCAGATGGTTTTGTCTCTCGGGCGGAAGACTGCGGAAACTGGGATCTTGTTGCAGTTGCCTCTCCTGCTGCTGTGGCGGCAATGCCATATATTTTCGCAGCCAATCGCCGCGATGCGGACCGGGACCGTTCAGATGAAGCTGGTTGCTTCCATTAGAGCTTTGCGGCGAAGCCGGCGGTGGACCATTAGAGCTTTGCGGCGAGGCTGGCGGTGGACCATTCATGGGCCGGGAACCAGGTGGCGCCTGCTGCGCCGATCCTGAGGGCGGAGCGTGATGCTGCCAATGGGGAAAAAGCGCCAGCGCTGGAATTGCGCTGAACAGCAGCACCAGGCTTGCCAGGATGGATTTAGCGGCGCGCACCACTTCTAGTTACTCCGTTGAGGATTGCTGGTCATCAAGAGCGTCAAAATCCGAGAAAAGATCGGCATTCTTGTCCAGGTACTGCAAATCGCCAACCGCGGTCCCGGGGCTGTAGTTCACCCGTACCACACCGGGCTGGTCATTGGTCGCCAGGGTGTTGCGGTTGTGATTCACGCGGCCCATCTCCAACAGTCCGGCGCCAGCCGCCACCAAAACCACAGCCGCCACCGCGGCCACCGGCCGGCGCAACCATGCCAGCCAGCCGCCAAGTTGCATTGCCGTTGCCTCGCGCATCCGCGCCCGCAAGCGGGAACTGAAATACGGGGAAGGCTCCGGCGCCTGCCACTCGTCCAGGACCGACATGGTTTGCTGGAACGAAGCCAGTTCACGTGCGCAGGCCGCGCAACTCCGCAAATGTTCCTGCAATTGAGGCGAAGCCGTTTCCGGCCCGCTTAGCACCGCTTCCATAAAATCGCCGCGAAGCTTCTCGCACATCATAACCGCACCCTACTTCCTACCTATAAGAACTGTTTCAATGTCTCCCGCAGCGTTTCGTACGCCCGGAACAGCAACGACTTGGTTGCCGACTCGCTTAACTTTAATACCGCCGCGATCTGCTTGTAATCCATGTTCTGGTACTTGTGCATGATCACGGCCATGCGTTGGCGCTCGGGCAACGCCTCGACCTGGCGGCGAATGGCCGCCAGCCTTTCCGTGCGCAGGATAATTTGCTCAGCATTCAAGCCGCCGTCGGCCAAGTCCACCGTCATGCCGGTATCGGCATCGGGTTCATCCAGATTCACCATGTTCTCGGGGCGTTGGTGCTTGGTGTCGCGCGCGTGATTCACCGCCAGGTTGGTCGCAATACGATAGAGCCAGGTGGTGAACTTGGCGCTCGCCGCATAGCCCTGCCGCGAGCGATAGACCCGTAAAAACACTTCTTGCGCCAGCTCCTCCGCTACCGGCTGATTGTGGGTCATGCGGTACATGAAGCTGATCATCTGGCGGCGGTATTTCTCCACCAGGTAGTTGAAAGCAACATCGTCGCCCGCGGCCACGCGTAGCATGACCTCGGCGTCGCTCAGCATCTCCAGCACGACAGGTTCGATCAATTCGCCCCGTAATCCGGCGGGTAACTCCGCCGTCCCCTTAGCGGAGCCCCCGGCCAGCAAGAGCCGATCCAGTGCGATGCTGCTCACATCGGCTGTAACCCTTCTGCCTCCAGAAAGTTGCGTAGGAGCAGCACGGCTTTCCGCCGGCCCGCGAGGGGGCCGGGCGGAACTGCGATCGGAGGAGTCAGCCAGCTCCGATTCGCGTTTGGGTTTGTCCATCGCCATGTAGCAGCCTGCTGCATCCCGGCAGGGTTAACAGTATTATGCATGAGTGTACGAATTCAGGCACCCCGGTAATCCTCTGATGCAAAAGCGCATGTCGTCTATTGGCTGGCTTACACTGCTTCTCGGCGTTCTGCTGACTACCGGGTTGCAATGCGGTCTTCTGGCACAGAATCAGCAGCCCCCGTCCCCCGGGCCCGCGCCACCGCCGGCCGAAGAGAAGCTGGATCTCAGCGACCAGGTCATACGGGACGTCTTCGGGCCTCTGCAACGTGGAATGGAGGGCCACAATTCCGATCAGGTACTGGCTCTCTTCAACGAGCAACAGACGCCCGACTACGCCCAGGTCCGCGACCAGTTGAGCGCCTTCTTCGCTCAGTACGATGCCATCCGCTTCCGTTACCAACTGCTGCAGGTCACATCTGATAAGAACGGCGGCTCCGCGGTCGCCGAGATCGAGATGGAGGCCACGCCCGCGGACCCGTCGCAGATTACCCTGCGGCGCGAGACCCAAATGCGCTTCCGCCTGATCCTGGGGCGCAAGGGCTGGAAGCTGGTGGGATTTGCTCCCGCCAATTTCTTCGCCCAATGACGCCAGCGCGATGCCTTCCGCCTGATCGCGGGGACCTGTTATGAAACGCGACTATCCCGAACGGCCCATCATCGGAGTTGGCGCAGTGATCATCCGTGGGGACCGCGTGCTGCTGGTGCGCCGCGCAACCGAGCCGCTCAAAGGAGAGTGGTCTGTTCCCGGCGGCGTGTTGGAACTCGGCGAGAAGCTTCGCCAAGGCGTACGCCGCGAGGTATTGGAAGAGACCGGGCTCGAGGTCGAACCGGGCGACGTCCTGGATGTCTTTGACAGCATCTTCCGGGATGGGCAGGGACGTACCCAGTACCACTATGTCCTGATCGACTATCTTTGCCACTGCATCGCAGAAGACGCGAGAGCTGGAAGCGACGTCAGCGAGGTCAGATGGGTGCCACAGGACGAGCTGGCGGCGATGGGGTTGCGAGATTCCATTGCGCAGGTGGTGCACAACGGGTTCAGGAGGGTCGAACAAAATATCAGTTGACGCCATGCCAGTCGCGCAGGAACATGCTTCTACCGGAGGAGTTAATGTCGCGGACCTTCGTTGGCTGTATCGTAATTTCGCTTATTTTTTTTACGGTGATTTCGGTTGAGGCGCAAGATACGACGGCGCCAGATACCACGAACCCCTCGGAACAAGTTCCGAAGGTAAAACGCCCGAAGCAAGTGCCCAACCCACCCGACAAGCCACCCGACATGGTTTGCTTCGGCGACGGGCCCAAGTTCAGCATTCAGTTCGTGTCGTGGGGCGCCAGATATCTCGGCATCAATCAGCCGGACAAAGACTTCCGAGGCGGCCTTTTCTGGCAACCGGACCAAAAGGTTTGGCTGTGGCAGCAGGAAAATAACATCGCGTCGGTGGGCGGCGGAGATGTGCTGTTAGCCAGGGTCCAGAACGCGTCATGCACCGATCCAGGGCGCAAGGGAACGTTCCCCTTCGCAGTGGTGGTCACTTTGCCGGGGGGCGACATGCTAAGCGGCTGCTGCCGCATATTGAAGGCCGGGGAAGCGCCAGCCGCACCGAAGAGTGTGCCCTCCAACGCCACCCCGCCGCAGTGAAGTGCCGCGGCTGCCTCGCATCTGGGCTTGCAAATAGAAAAGACCCGCGGCGCGTGGCGTCAGCGGGTCTTTCCGGTTAGCTGTTGGGATTGGCCTGAGGCTGTCCACTCTACGTGGCCCCAGCGGCAGACTTCACAGCGATGCGAGTCTTGCGAGGATTTAGAGCGGAAGCCCTAAGCCTCAGCCACCTCACTTGGGATACTACTCGGACAATCAATCTTCATATATTTGGATCACCCTCCTTTCCAGTGTAGAAGCAAAATAACACTGATGGAAGGCGACCGTCAAACACAGAGTTGCGGGGAGTCTTCAGGTTGCAAATCCCCCAGCCATCTCACAAACTCGTTGTGCGGCCCCAGCACGATTTGTTTGGGCGCTACCGGCCGGTCGGCCAGTTCGAAGCCCATGATGATGATCTCTTCACCCTTTTTGACCAGGTGAGCGGCCGCTCCGTTCATACAGATGACGCCAGAGCCGCGCGGCCCCGGAATGGTGTAGGTTTCCAGTCGCGCGCCGCTGGTGTTGCTGACCACCATCACTTTTTCGCCGGGCAGTAGTCCCACCATTTCCATCAATTCCTCATCGATCGTGATACTTCCTACGTATCGTAGATCGGCATCGGTAACTGTGGCTTGGTGAATTTTCGAACGTAACATCCACCTCATGTTGTCCTCCGTGTCCCGTGCCGCGAACGCGGCTGCAGGCACTCGCCAATATCTTAGCAGGTCGAGTACCGGGGATAACCTAAGGGATTATTATTGATTCAGTTTCCAATGGGCTGAATCTATGTCCGATACGACCGACCAACTCATCGACACGCTTGCCGAAAGGGCCAAAGCATCCGGCGTTTCAATCATTCCCGAAGTCAACACGCGCCGCCTAGAGGAACTGGAGGCGAAATTGCCGATGCGATTGCCTCAGTCTTTTCGGTCATTGCTATCCCGCTACTCATTTCCGAGGTTCGATGCTGGTGGTATTACGTTTTTTGCTTGGAGTGAGAAGATCGACGAGTACACCGCAGAAGCAATGGCAGCGGAGGGCAGCTTATCGGAGCTACTCCTGCCAGCCGGATTTGTTCAGATTGGCCGCCCAGATACCGGAATCTTTGACGCTGTATGCTTCGATCTGAATGACCGCAAACAAAACCCCGAGTGTCGCGTGGTGCTCATCGATCACGAGGAAATTCTTTGCAACTGGCGTGTGAAGGTGATGCGCGAACTGTGGCAATCCTTCCGCCGCTTGGCCGAAACTGCTGATGTCGACCGCGTCCTAGCCCCTGATCCCTAGCCCCTGACCTGACCCCTGGCCCCTGACCTGACCCCTGGCCCCTGCCTACTGCCTCGGCGCGTAGTATCCCTTGCGGGCGCGCACCTTGTACTTCTTGTTGTCGGCCATGATCTCGATCTTGCGGTACTGGCCATTGGAAACGAAATCCGCGGGCTTGTAGGCCACGGCGTACTGGCTGCGCAACTCGTCCTGAATCTGCGAGAAGGCGTCGGCCACGTCCTGAATCTTGAAAGGGAAGAAGGCCTTGCCGCCGGTTTCGTCGGCGAAATGTTCCAGGATTTTGTCACCGCGCGACTTCATCCCGCTGACATTGGTGGAAATGGTGTAGATGATGACCTCGGCGCGCTGCGCCATTTCCACCGCTTCTTCGCGGGAGACGCGGCTCTGGTTGTCCTCGCCGTCGCTCAGCAGGATGATGGCGCGCCGGGTAGCTACCTGGCTTTTGTCCTCCTTCATCAGCTTGTCGCGGCAGGCAAAGTAGATAGCGTCGTACATCGCGGTGCCGCCGCCCGGCCGCAGCATACGGACGCCATGGGAGAGCCCCTCGGTATCGTCGGTGAAGTCCTGTGTCACATCTTGCGTGGTGTCGAAGCCGATGACAACCGCCAGGTCGAACCTCGGCCGGATGATCTGGTTCAGGAACTCGATGGCAGCTTCCTGTTCGAACTTGAAGCGATCGCGCACCGAGTTGCTGGCGTCGATGAGCAATCCTACGCGCAGCGGCAGGTTCGTTTGCCGGCTAAACGAGCGGATGCTCTCTGCGGGCTTGCTGTCGTCAAGGACCCTGAAATCGTTCTGCGTGAGGTCTTTTACGAAGTGGCCGCGCTTGTCGGTGACGGTAAAGACCACATTGACTTCGTCCACCCGTTTGCGGATGACGGTGATCTCCTCATCGGGATTGTCGGCCTTGCCGGTTGAGCTGCCGGCAGAACCCCCCGGCGCCGTGGTGGATTTATTCAATGCGCTGGAAGTGGCCGGCTGCGATGAGCTGTTCTGCTGGGCCGTTGCGGGTGGTGAAGAATTTGCATTGGCAGCGGTCCCTGCATTCGGGTCGGACGCGGGCGCAGCCGGTGATTGCGCCGGTGTCGTGGATTGGCCGCTCCCGGACGCTGGCGGAGCGGACTGCGGCGGAGGGAACTTCGTCGCCGATGGCGCGGTAGGAAGCTGCTGCTCTGTAGAGTTCTGGGCGGCCAGCCCCCACGGCAGTGCCACCAACAAAACCATCATCACCCAAGTTTTCATTCGAAATTCCATTATAGCCGCTTGCGGGGCTGGACGAGTGGTCCGTGATTAGTGGCCAGACAGATTCTGAGTACGACGAAAGACCTTTATGGCTGTCATCCTGAGCGACGAACCCGGTCGCCGCGGCGACCGGACGAGGAGTCGAAGGATCCCTATCCTGTCACCTGCCCTCGCCCGGAATGACACCTCCAATTTCATGAATGATCAAGCCTCATCCTCGAATCTGGTCCAGAAACTGCGTCAACTCCGCAGGCAGTGGGGCACTGAAAGAGAGCGGCTCCCCGCTTCGGGGATGGGTGAACTCGATGGCCGCCGCGTGCAGAAAGTTGCGATTGAGGGCGAGTACGCTGGGCGTCTGCCCGGCTTCCGACTGGCTTGTTCGAGAGGTCGCCTTGGCCGAGGCCTTTCGCAGGGCCGTAGGCCGGCACAGTTCTTTCGGCGCGCGGTACAGCGAGTCGCCCACGACCGGATGGCCAATCGACGACATGTGCACGCGGATTTGGTGAGTGCGCCCGGTCTCGATTCGGACATCCACCAGCGCGAACTTGCCAAATGGCGAGTCTATCCGCTCGCGGACCTCATAATGAGTAATCGCTGCGCGGCCCCGGCTGCCGCGGGTGGTCATGCGAACGCGCCGCACGACGTCGCGGCTGATCTCGGCATTAACGGTGCCACGGTCCTTCGCCGGCCAGCCATGCACCAGCGCCACGTAACGCTTCTTCACCTCGCGCCCCGAAAATTGCTGGCCCAGCTTGCGGTGCGTCAGGTCGTTCTTGGCGACGATGATCAGCCCGCTGGTTTCCTTATCGAGCCGGTGCACGATTCCCGGGCGCAACGCGCCGCCCACATCCGACAGCTTGGCGAAGCGATGCAGCAGGGCGTTGACCAGCGTCCCGCGGTTGCGTTCGCTGTCGGTGGCCCCTGCGCCGACGTGCACCATCATCCCCGCCGGCTTGTTGATGACAGCCAGGTCGTCGTCTTCGTAGATGATGTCGAGAGGAATGTCCTCTGCGATCGCGCGCAACGGCGGGGGTTCAGGATCGCCAAGGATGGTGATCTGTTCGCCGCCGCGAAGCCGCAGCGACGGCTTGGAGGCGCTGCCGTTGACCAGGGCTTTCTGCTCCGCCAGCAACTGCTGCGCGCGTGCGCGGCTGATGTCGGAGATGTGCGCAGTGAGGAATTGATCGAGGCGCTGGCCCGCGGCATCGGGCGGAACGGAGATCGTTACGGGGAAGTTTCGAGTCTCGAGTTTCAAGTTTGAAAACCAGTTTCAAGTTTCTAGTTTCTAGTTTCAAGTTTCAAATGGGCCCGGCAAATGATAGGCCCTTCCGAACGCCCTCAAGACGGACGGTGGACGTCTGTTCTTGACGAACATCCGCCTGCTCCGCAAACTCGAAACTTGAAACTCGAAACTCGAGACTATCTTGCCGCTTTGACCGGCACTGCCGGAGCCAGCGCCGCCCGGCGCATCCACAGCAAGCCGCCACCGATCACCAGGCACAGCGCGATCGCCTGCGTGCCCGACATGAATCCCATGAACTCGCCGCGCCCAGGATCGCCGCGGAAGAACTCGATGAAATAGCGGGCCACTCCGTAGATGATCATGTAGCTGCCGATGATTTCGCCTTCGAACTTCTTGCGCCGGATGAGCCACACCAGGAACAGGCAGTTGGCCAACTCGACCACCATCTCGTAAAGCTGGGTGGGATGCAGCGGCACATTGAGCGGGGTTCCGACGATTTCATTGGCTAGAGGATTGTGGAAGGTCACGGCCCAGGGCACGTGAGTTTCCCGGCCCCAGCAGCATCCGGCGGCGAAGCAGCCGACACGGCCGAACGCGTGCCCCAGCGCCAGTCCTGGGGCGAACACGTCGCAGGTCCGCAACACGGGCAGGTTGTTGCGGCGCATATACCAGATGCACATCGCGAGCGCCAGCACAAAGCCGCCGGACCACACGCCCCCGGCCTGAAAGGTTGACAGGCTGAAGATCTCTGCCGGGTGGTCGCGGTAGTAGCCGAGATCGACGAGGATCATCAGGATTTTGGCCCCGGCAATGCCGGAGAGGATGGCAATGATGCCAAGGTTCCAAAGTTTGTCGGGATCGAGTCCTTGCTCGCGGCCCAGCTTGACGATGAGCATCAGGCCGAAGATCAGGCCCAGGGCCGCCATCAACCCGTAGGTGGGCAGGCCGAAGTTGCCAATGTGAAATAAACGGGGAAGCACGGTTCTATTTTAGATGCAGATGGGCAACTTGCGCTTCAGGACGCGTCAGCCGTCAGCCATCAGCTTTCAGCAGATGCAGATGGGCAACTTGCGCTTCAGGACGCGTCAGCCGTCAGCCATCAGCTTTCAGCCGTCGGCCAAAACCCCGTCCGTCAGATCGAGAATGTTGGGAAAACAGTATAGGGAGAACAAGTCGGCGGTTGGAATCGATGACAGCTCGTGTCGAGCCTTACCTGACGGCTGAAAGCTGATAGCTGACAGCTAGCAAAAAGCCGACCCGCGGGGCCGTGTTCAGTGGGCCGTCAATGAACCCGTCCTATACGGTGGGAACCCTCCGCAGCTCTTTAGGCATTTCCGCATGACGGAACATCGCACACCGAGCCAGATACGAGTAGGGCCCCCTGTTCATTGAGCATTGGTTCAAAAAACGGTTGCCACCAACACCAACTTTGCAGGCCGGCTTTCTGGTCAGATGCTATGGAAAAGTCGCAGGGATAACAAGGGCTGGGAAGTAAATAGTTGGCGAATAACGTGCAATATTCTTGAATCAGGGTGAGTCGGAAATGCATCGAGGTTCCGCAATTGGGCAGCGCCAGGACACGAGTGTCTTGCGCGCGCGCCGCGAGTCGGTGGTCAGCTTCAGCCGGCTCGCCGCGGCTCCGCCAGGACCTCGTCCAGCGCGCCCGCCAGTTGCTCGGCCCGCTCGTTGTAGTCGGTGGCGATGGAGTCGTACTTCCGTTTCAGCATGTGGAACTCGTCGGCGATGTTCAGCGCGGCCAACACGGCCACGCGCAGGGAATCGACCGTAGCGGCCTGCTTGGAGATCAGTCGCATCTTGCTGTCCACGTAGTCGGCCAGCTCGCCAATATATTCCGGGTCGGAACCCCGGAGATGGTAGGTCTGGTCATAAATCTCGACGCGAACGCTTCCCGCGCCGTTTCCGTTGCCATTGCTGTTAGATTGACTCAACTGCGCGCCTCCTGGGCGAGTGACTAGTGGTTAGTGGATAGTGGTTAGAAAACGCGGGGTTGACACCGTTCCAGTCACTGATCACTAACCACTAACCACTGCCCTCAATTATCCTGCCGATTCTTCCGCGTTCAAAGCCTCAATTTGGTCCAGCATCTTTTCTACTCGGGTACGTACCTCTTCGCGCTCCCGGCGCAGGCCGACCATTTCCTGGCGCATGGTGTCGATCTCCTCTTCGCGCTCATGCAACTGCTGGCGCAGGCGGGAGGCATCGCGCTCGGCGGCGGCTTTGGCCTCGCGGGCCGACTTCAACAGCTCGATGGTGCGCAGGATCTTTTCTTCCAGGGACTTGAAATCAGCATTAGACGATGCGGAGACGGTTTCGACTGCATTCGCGGGCATATAAAGACTAAACCTCGAAAAAATTTGATATCGCGAGCGCAGTATATCGCAGAAGTCGGTGTGCAAAACCGTGGAAAGCACGATTGCGTCGTCATTTGTGGCCGACGAACCCGAATGTGCAACGTTGGCGGTGCAGAGGGTCTCAAATTCGCAGTGGTTTATCCCAGTTTGCGCCCAAGAATGTAGGCCCGGCGGCTTTGATATTCGAAGTCGTAAGGCTCGCGAGCGATACTCTCTTCCACCAGGAATCCGGCTTCGTCTAAGAAGCGCGCCAGCTCTTCGATGCCGAAGAAAGAAGCGTGAAACGCGACCGCCTGGCCGTGATACTCCTCGCGGTGGACTTCGCCCTCGCCTGCGTGAAACGCTACCAGCAGCAGGCCGCCCTTAGTCAGCACCCGGAATAACTCTCCCAAGGCCTGTGGCACTCGCGGACGATCGATGTGGATCAAAGAATAGAAAGCGGTGATGCCAGCGAAGCTTTCGTCGGCGAATTGCAGGCGAAGCATGTCTCCCTGTTGGAATTGGAGCCGGGGATTTAGCCTTCGCGCCACGGCCACCATGGACTCCGAGATATCCACGCCCAACGGGTCGAGTCCGAGGCCGGCAAGATAGCGCGCCACATGTCCCGGACCGCAGCCCATATCACACACTTTGCCGCCCGGCGGGATCAGTTGGGCAAACCTGGTCAGCAGCTCGCGATCAAACGGCTTGCGGGACAGCTCGTCAAAGTAGTCGGCGGCATACTGTTCGGCGATCGCGTCGTAGGTTGCGACGATCCCCTCGTACCAGTCAGACCGGCCATCGTCCTGCGGCATTGTGTTTCCTATTGCGCGCGCAGCACGCCGCCCAGCGACTGGAGTTTCGCGACGATCTTTTCCGACCATTGCGCCACTTCGTCGTCACGCAGCGTGCGCTCTTCCGACTGGAACTCGGCGTGGAGCAGCACCGAGTATTTGCCCTGGCCCACCTTCTCGCCGCGGAAGATCTCGGCCGGAACGAACTGCTGCAGCTCGTTCAGGCCCAATTCGTCGATGGCCAAGCGGATGCGCTCGAAGGTGGTCGCTTCGTCGAAGATGAACGAGAAGTCGCGCTCGACCGTGGGGAACTTCGAGATTCGCTGATACCGCGGCTCGCGCAATGGGTGCCGATACAAGCGGTCGAGCATCAACTCTGCGACGTATACCTCCTGGCGCAGCTTGCGCGCAGCCGCCAGATCAGGATGCAACTGACCGAAGACCGCGACCGTCTCGCCATCCATGACGACGCGCGCCGAGCGGCCGGGATGGAAGTATGGCGGCGTTTGATCGTCGAAATGCAGCTTTTGATGCTCGAAGGCCGCAAGCAGTTCTTCGATGTCGCCCTTCACGTGGAAGAACGTGTACGGCTGCGCGGGCGAATGAACGCTCTTCGTGATCGCGTCGCCGGTGGCGACAAAGCCCAGGTGGCGGCGCTCATCTTCGATGGAGCGGTCGCCCAGCTTCTCGAAGACCTCGCCCGCCTCGAACAGCCGCACGTTGGCGTTGCCGCGATTCAGGTTGTAGCCCACCATGTTCAGCAGGCCGGGAATGAGCGAGGTGCGCAGGTATCCCGCCTCTTCACTCAGCGGATTGGCGATGGCTAGCGGCTCGCCTCCGCCGAAGGCCTTGGCTTCCTGCTCAGAGATGAAGGTGATCGAGATGCTCTCGTCGTAACCGAGCGCGAGCATGGTCTCGCGGACCTTGGCATTCTTTGGCTCGTCCGGCAGCGTGACGACTGCGCCGGCGAACGCAGGCAGCGTGTTGGGAAAATTGTTGTAACCGTGGATGCGCGCCAGCTCTTCCAGCACGTCGATCTCGCGCTCCACGTCGAGACGCCAGGTGGGAACCTGCACTCTGAAGTCACCCTCAGCGTTACGTGTGACGCCGAAACCGAGCCGGCCCAGGATGCGCTGGATCTCATCTTCATCAAGATCGATGCCGAGAATACGATTCACCTCCGAGCGATGCAACGCGATGGATGCACGCTCTGCTTTACGGGCGACAGTGTCAATCTGTTCGCCGTACAATTCGCCGCCGGCGCTGGCGAGAATTAGTTCGGTCACACGATCGCAGGCCAGCGGCGTAATGCCCCAGTCAGCGCCGCGCTCGAAACGATGCGACGCGTCGGTGTGCATGAGGTGGCGCTTGGCCATGCTGCGCACCGTCGCCGGGTCGAACCACGCCGACTCGATGAGCACATTCTTCGTCCGCTCGGTGATCATCGAGTCGAAGCCGCCCATGACACCTGCCAGTGCGACCGGCTTCTTCCAGTCCGCGATGACGAGGTCGTCGGTCGTGAGCTTGCGGTCGACGCCGTCGAGAGTCTTGAGCACTTCGCCTGCACGCGCTCGGCGGACAATAATGGTGCCGCCTTCCAGCAGGTCAAGATCGAAGGCGTGAGTGGGATGGCCAAGCTCGTTTAGCGCGTAGTTCGTCGCGTCGGCGGCGTTGTTGATGGGGCGCGAACCGAGCAGTTCGAGCCGCCTGGCGACCAGCTGCGGCGATGGCCCGATCTTTACATTGCGAACGATGCGCGCCGTGTAACGAGCGCAACCCTGGGCGTCTTCGATCACGATGGGGAAAGCGTCAGTATCAAGCGTAGCTGCCGCAGCTTCCATCTGCTTTGTAAGGCTTGTCATGCCGATCGGTCCCGAAATATTCGGCGGCGCTGTGCGACGGACTTTTGGCTTCGGCAGTTTGGGTTCGACCGGTTTCAAATCGACGTCATAGATGGCCGACGCCTCGCGCGCCACGCCGTAGTGGTTCATGGCGTCCACGCGATTGGTGGTCAGGTCCATCTCGAACACAACCAGAGACGGGTCGAACTCGCCTTGTTGCCCTATCTGAAGAGTGAAGGATTCGACCGCAATGCCAGCGCTAGTAAGCTTCTCGATAAACTCATCGATGAACTTAAATAGACCCTCGGCCTCGTCGGCGGTGAGGATGCGATTCTCAAAGCCGATGTCTGCGAATTCGGCAACCCACGCGGGAAGGATCTTCATTTGAACTGCTCCAAGAAGCGTACGTCGCCTTCGTAGAGCAACTGAATTTCTTCGATTTCATATTTGAGCATTGCGATGCGCTCCACGCCCATGCCGAAGGCAAAACCCGAGATCTTCGACGAGTCATAACCGTTGTGCTTGACGAAGTCGAAGACGTTGGGGTCAACCATGCCGCAGCCCAGCAACTCGATCCAGCCGCTGTTCTTACATCTTTTGCAGCGTTTGCCGCCGCAGAATACGCAGCTCACCTGCATGTCGGCGCTGGGTTCGGTGAAAGGGAAGAACGACGGATAGAAGCGCGTCTTCACCGACGAGCCGAACAACGCCTTCATCGCGTGGTCGAGCGTGCCCTTCAGGTCGCAGAAGGTGATGTTGGTGTCCACCGCCAGCCCTTCGACCTGGTGGAAGACCGGCGAGTGAGTGGCGTCGAGCGGATCGTTGCGATGCACCTTGCCGGGAATGACGATGCGCACCGGCGGCGGCTGCTGCTCCATGGTACGAATCTGCACCGGCGAGGTGTGGGTGCGCAGCAGCAGACGATCGCGCGCGGGCTTGCTCTCCTGGCCGGCGATGAACAACGTGTCTTGCGTGTCGCGCGCGGGATGGTTGGGCGGAAAGTTGAGCGACTCGAAATTGTAGTAGTCGGTCTCAACCTCGGGGCCTTCGCCGACGGAGTAGCCCATCGCCTTGAAGACGGCGACGATCTCGTCCATCACGCGCAACACAGGATGCTTGACGCCGATGGGGCGCAGGATACCGGGGAGAGTGATGTCGAGGCGCGGAGTGACAGTGCCGGTACCTGATACTCCAAGTGCTGGAAGGGGGACATTGGACGTCCCTAAAATCACGCGTGGAACGGGCCCTGCTGTTGAATTCTGGACATGCAGTAACGCGGATTCAACTATCCTTGTCACCACTTCTCGCACCAGATTTACGCGCTGGCCGACGTCGCGCTTAGCCTCTTTCGGCGCCGCTTTCAGCCAGGTGTCGTTGACCTGGGTTACGACGCCGTTTTTGCGGGCCATCCAACGGTCGCGGAATTCTTTCCAGTCCGACTCATTCTTTAGGACGGCGGTTTCAGCGTTAAGCGCTGAAACGAGGTCGTTAACCGCGCGATCGAGCGCTTCCGGCGAATAGTCCTCGAGTTTGGGGACGGTGTACATGCTTCGTGGCGTCTTTGTGTCGCCCCTGAAGGGGCTCGGATTTCTATATGCACTTTACCCAGGACTTACGTCCTGGGCTACGATTGTTTCGCCCTCGGGGCTGCACTCTCGCGGCTCCAAGCGCAACGGGCGGCCGCGCGGGCCGCCCATCGGAATTCTACTGCAAGGTTTCTGGGATGGGCGGACTACGCCGTGGCGGCTTGCGCCTGCTTGCACAGCGCCGCAAATCCGGCGGCGTCGTTGACCGCCAGATCGGCCAGGATCTTGCGATCCAAATCAATGCTGGCCTTCTTCAAACCATGGATGAACTGGCTGTAGCTGATGCCGTTCAACTTGGCCGCGGCGCCAATGCGCACGATCCAGATGGAGCGGTACTGCCGCTTCTTCTGCTTGCGGCCGCTGTAGGCGAACTTCAGCCCTCGTTCGACCGACTCTTTGGCCGAACGGTAGAGTTTGGATTTTGTTAAGTAATAACCACTGGCGCGCTCAAGTATTTTTTTGCGGCGCGCGCGGCGCTTGGTACCACGTTTAACGCGAGGCATGGTGCTCCTTTTTGCAAATCGCTAAGCGGCTGGAGGCAAGGACTTCGACCACGCTCGCCTTCCCGTTCGGGCTGGCAGAGGGGCCCAGAATAGCCTCTTCACACGCTGTTGGCCGTCGTGGTCTGATGACGCGCGCCGGATGCCGCACCATGCGGCGAGTTGGGGATCAGGCGTAGGGAATCATGCGCGCAATGCGCTTCTGGTCCGCCTTGTCCACCATCACATCTTTATCGAGTTGGCGTTTGCGCTTGGTCGCCTTGGAAGTCAGGATGTGGCGCTTCATGGAATGGCCACGTTTGATCTTGCCAGTTGCGGTCTTCTTGAAGCGCTTCGCCGCTCCACTATGGGTTTTCATCTTTGGCATAACGTCTTTCCATTACAACATAAATGCGCGTACTCGGCCAGTTGGTCCGAACTGTGAGAACCTCTGCCGTCCCTACGGGACTCGGATCTGTTTTCCAGCCTACCCAGCACTCCGCCTTCGGCTCCGTGCTGGGCTAAACTGTTTCGCGCCTGCGGCGCTGGATTTTCGGTCTGCAAACTATCTGGCTGATACTAGGTTTGTTTGTCACACGCTCGGGATTACTGCGGCGGTTGCTGCGGCGGCGCTGGTTGCGAAGCCGCCGTCTTTTCTGGTTTGGGCGCGTGCGGCTTGTCAGCTTTTGGCGGCTTGGCGGGGGTTTGCACTTTCGGCGGCGCCAGGATCAGATGCAGCGTGTTGCCTTCCTGCCGCGGCCGAAACTCCACGATCGCCTTGTCGCCCAGGTCCTTGATCAAGCGCTCCAGAATTCCGCGGCCCAAACTTTGGCGGGTCATCTCGCGTCCGCGGAAAAAGATGGTGGCCTTCACCTTGTCGCCTTCGGCGAGAAAGCGCAGCACATGGTTTTTCTTGGTGTTGTAGTCGTGGTCGTCCACATTGATGCGGAACTTCACTTCCTTGACTACGATCTGGTGCTGATGTTTCTTGGCCTCGCGCTCGCGCTTTTCCTGCTGGTACAGGTATTTCCCGTAATCCATGATGCGGCAAACAGGAGGTTGGGCGGTGGGCGAGACTTCTACCAGGTCCAGGGTTTTCTCGCGGGCGATCTTGAGCGCGTCGAAGGGAGTCATGATGCCTAACTGATTGCCTTCGTCGTCGATCACGCGAACTTCACGGACACGAATGCGTTCATTCGTGCGGATAAAACGTTTATCGATACAGTCCTCCGCAACAACTGCAGTATTTCAAAAGTATAGCATGGGAACTAGGCGGGAACCGCGGCTGGAGTTGTCAATTCCGCGATTGCGACCGAGCCCACCAGCGTATCGGAATGCATCGATTCGATGGTGCCCGGCACCCACTGATTCGCCCGGTGCTCACCGCGCAGCCTGAGCTTCAGATAGTTATCCGTCAGCGCTTCGGTACATTCGCCGTCGTAATGCGTAAGCGTGATCGCTTCCAGTTCGCGGCCGACGAACGACTGCATGAACTCGCGCTTCTTGCGGGCGGCCAACTCGCGCAGCACGCGATTGCGCTCGCGCGCGATGTGCACCGGAACCTGCTCCGGCATTTCGGCCGACGGCGTTCCCGGCCGCGATGAATAGGTAAACACGTGCAGATACGTGAACGGCAGGCGCTCGATGAGCGCGCGCGTTTGCTCGAAGTCGTCGTCGCTCTCGCCGGGGAAGCCGACCATGACGTCGGCGCCAATCGCGGCATCGGGCATGGCGCGGCGAATGCGCTCGATGCGATCGGCGTAATGCCAGGGGCGATACTTGCGATGCATCCTGCGCAGGATGCGATCGCTGCCTGACTGCAGCGGCACGTGCGCGTGCTTGGCGATGCGCACTGAGGTTGCGACCAGTTCGATCACCTCGTTCGTCCAGTCCATAGGCTCGACCGAGCTGATGCGGACCTTCTCGATCGCCGTGTGTTCGAGGATCGCGCGCAGCATGGCGGCGAAATTCATTCGCGGCGTCAGCTCGCGTCCCCAGCGCCCCAGGTTGATGCCCGACAGCACAATCTCGCGATAGCCGCCGACGACCAGCCCGCCCACTTCGCGCAGCACCTGCTCCAACTTCAGCGACCGGCTGCGGCCGCGCACCGACGGGATGATGCAGAACGAGCAACGATTATTGCAGCCGTCCTGCACTTTGAGGTTGGGGCGTGTCCTCTCGAAGGAGCCGGCTTCAAAGACGGGAGCGGCCATTAGTTCGGTGTGAGCGAAGATGTCGCCGACGATCACCGTGGATTCAGCCGATGTGGAGATTTGAGCCAGCGGAACAAAATTCTTGACGGGACTCCCCTCAGTGCGAACCATGTCCCACTCATCCGAAAACCGCGGATGAGTGGGGCACCCAGCCAACGGCCGAACGTAATTGGCCAACTCGTGCTTGTGCGAGTTTCCGACCACCAGACTGACACCGGGCAGCGCCGATAACTCGTCAGGCGCGCGCTGGGCGTAACAGCCGGTGACCAGGATTCTGGCGGCGGGATTTTCGCGATGAATGCGGCGGATGGCAGCCCGCGCATCCTGATCGGCCGAGGCGGTGACGGTGCAGGTATTCAGGACGACGACTTCGGCCTCTACGGACGCGGAGGCGCGCTCCAATCCGCGGGCGAGCAGTTGGCGTTCGATGGCGGCGCCATCGGCCTGGGTCGCGCGGCATCCGAAGTTCTCGACATGATAAGTCGCCACCAAGCTATTATAATGGGCGCACTCTGGGGCTGGGGTGCGTCCGCCGTAGTGGCAACTGGCGAGGGGACGCGCCACCGAATCAGAATTCGATTCTCAGCAACTTAGCGGCGGGAATTTGCATCGCACCAGCCGCACGTCGATGACGAGACTTTCCCCCTGGAGGTTATCCGATGAAACGTCGCATCCTGTTAGTCGATGACGAACTGGCCATTCTGCTCACCCTGCGCGCCATCCTGGAAATGAACGATTTTGGAGTGGACACCGCCTCCTCGGCCAAGGAAGCTGCGCACAAACTGAAGAACGGCGTCTTCGAGATGGTCATTACCGATATGCGCATGGAAACCGAAACCGCCGGTTACGACGTGATTCGAGCGGCGCGTCAACTGCCTTACAACCCGGCCACCGCAATCCTGACCGCGTACCCTTCTCTGGGCAACGAATGGCGGAGCCACGGGGCGCATTCGTTACTGGTGAAGCCGGTGAATACGCAGGAACTGCTGCACCAGATTGAAGCGATTTTGATCAGCCATCAGGACCACAAGACCCGGGCAGCCGCTGCGAATGTCATAAAAACTCTCAACCCCAACAATTCCAAGAAAGAGAGTTCGGCTGGTGCGGCGGTGGAAAAGGCGCTCTAGGGGTTGGTCGAGTTTGCCGGCATCCTCAACAAACCGCCGGCTACCTGTCGTTGTCGAGACGCAAAATTCCCCAACGCGTCCAGAGCACATTGTAGCTGGCGCTATCGGAGGGCTGGGATTCGGCAGCTCAGGCAGTGGCGGCGGTGGTGCGCCGCAACTGGAAGCACTCCCGACAGAAGACTGGCCGTCCTTGCGTGGGCTTGAATGGCACGGTGGTTTCCTTGCCGCAACCCGAACAATTGGTGCGAGTTTCCACCTTTGGGTAATTGCCGGCAGGCGCAGCTCCTACGGAGGAGGCCCGCTTGGCCTTGCACGCTTTGCAACGTTTGGGTTCGTTCTTGAATTGTTTGTCGTGGAAGAACAGTTGTTCCCCCGCAGTGAAGACGAAGTCGGCGCCGCAGTCAATACACTTCAGAACCTTGTCCTGGAATTCCATGGGGAGTTGCTCCTTCAGTCCGCGATCCCCGCAGCTATGGACAAGGTCAAGTTGCAAGCGGCCAGAGAACCGGACTGAATATTCTTGTCGCCGGTTGCAGATTCCAAAAGCGCGGGCACATCCCCGGGGTTCGGCCCACCATGCACCGCATGGTTTACTACCTTAAGACTGCGGCCCTGAAGTAAGAATTCCCCACCAGGATTGGGGAAAAGCAAGGGCCGCCATCGCAACGGCGGCCCTACGTTGAATTAGTCCTGCTCTTTACGAGCCTTCTTGCGGCTACGCTTGCGCGCCAAAGCTTCCTTCACGCGCTTTTTTTCACCCGGCTTGAGGTAGAAGGAGTGACGCTTCACTTCCTTGATGATGTCCTCTTGCTGGACCTTGCGCTTAAACCGCCGCAGAGCGTTTTCTAACGACTCGCCCTCTTGAATGCGAACTTCCGCCAAACGGGAAACACCCCCAAACTCGTCCAAACGGACAGTAGTAGTTATCCCAATGTTTGTAAGGGAAGTCAAGGAAAGAGTACGAAGTGGGCTTGCGCGAAAGGGGAGTTGGCGTCAGACACCAAAGTGCTCTACGCCGTATGTGGCTCAGAAATTGAGCCTTAGCGCGATTTGGATCTGCCGTGGCGCATAAGCATTAGTGGGATCCAGATAGGTGTTATTCACCTGATATTGGCCGGGATAGTATTTCCCGTTCGCCTGGATCAGGGTGGAATAGGCGACGAATTGGCCGGCGGAATTGAAGAAGCCATCGTCGCTGATCTGCACCCGTTTGTTGGAACGATTGGTCACATTGAACGACTCAGCGAGAAGATCCAGTTTCACTCGCCCGCTGAGTTTCAGGTTGCGCGTCAGGCGAAGATCGGTGCTGAAATAATCGGTGCCAATGAATGCATTCCTGCTGTTGGTGGGCAGGCGGTCGTTGTAGGTGTTGTCGTCGCCATTCGGGTCGCCGGCGATGGTGGCATTGAGCCGGCGCCCCGATCCGAAGGTGACGATGCTGGAGAATTTCCAGTGGTTGACCAGAGCGTTAAGCCACGCTTGGTTCAATTCGAACTTTTTGGGCTCAGCCACCCATGCGGCCACGAAGCGGTGTCGCTGATCGTCGGTACTATAGCCCCGTTCCGCGCTGGTGTTATAGGAATTCTGCACGTTTCCGGGGCGGCCAACCACGAGCGCGTCGGGGCCGTCGTCCAAGGCTTTCGCTAACGTGTAACCAACCCTGAAATACATGCCATAGCCGACTTGCCGCTTCAGCGAAACCGTCATGCCGTTATAGACACTGCTTGCCGCGCTCTCGAAGGAATTGATGATGCCCAACTGCGGGATTGGCCTTTGCACGGGATTGATGCACGGAGGATATGGGCAGGTCACCGAAGGCGTGGTCTGCCAAGTGGCGAAGGAGGCGATGTCATAAAAGGTGCCTAGGAAGACAGACCCGTTATCGTTGTACACCGGATATTGCAGCATGGTCGGCGGCGGCAGGTTGGCGTCGAGAGAGCGCAGCAGGTGCACCCCGTGAACATACAGATAGGTGACGTCGGCAACGACCTTGGAGCCAAACTGGCGCTCCACGCTTAGGTTGGCTTGCTCGGTGTAAGGCGTCTGGAAGTTGGTCGCGAAAGCAGAAATCTGCGTAGTCACCATTCCCGCAATCGATGGCGGCGGCGTGCAGACCAGGGTACCCGATGGGCAATTCACCAGTGGGGTCGGATATTTGGGGAAAACCGCCGCGTTTGAGGGAATCATGTTGTCGAGAAAAAGTTGGCCCTGGGTGATTCCGTTGTCGGTCGCCACCTGCGATGCGTACATGGACGGAATCTGCATATAAAACACCCCGAAGCCTCCGCGAATCGCCAGCGAGCGATGCTCCCCGACGGCGTATGCGAAACCGAAACGGGGCGATACATTGTGCGAGACGGTCGGAATCCTTCCCGACGGAAGATACAACGGATTGGTTACCAGGTTGCCAGCCTCAAAGGTCTGCAAGTCGTAGCGGAGCCCGACATTCAAGGTCAACCGATCGTTGACTCGAACGGCATCCTGCATGAACGCCGCGTAAGAACGCGAATTGGGATGGGATATGGCAGTTCCGAAGTCCTGCATGTAATAGCGAGGGACGTCGTGGGCGTAGGCGCGCAGCGGCGTCAGCGGCTCGCCGTACTTCATCGGCTCATAGGTCCACGGATTCACCTTGATGTTGTCGAAGTAATATTCGCCTCCGAACATGGACGGAAAGTAGTTGTAGATCCATGCCTGAATGAAATCGCCGCCGAACTTCCAGTGCACCCGCCCGGTGTCGTAACTCAAGGTATCGGCGATGTGCAGCTTGTGCTCGTTTGTGTTGCGCGGCAGGATGTTGGAGCGCCCAAAGCCGGCCACCAGGTCGTAGATTTTCGTCCATGGTTCTTCGGTGTTGGCGTACGACTGCTCCGCGTCACGCGAGAATTGCACCCGGAGCGTGGTAGCCAATTTGCTGGTCCACATACTGGTGAGAGATGCGGCCAGGCTTTCGGTCTTGACGTCTTCGGTCCCGTTGGCGCTTTCCGCGTAGGTGGTGATGGGACTGGAGGGATCGAAGAACACGTTGTTGGTACCGCTGTAGCGCGAGGTGCTCAGCCGCAGGAACGCGATCTGCTTGGGGGAGATCGTGAAGTCCAGTTTGGCGAATCCGGCGTTGCCCTGCATGGTGGTGGGATAGGCGCCGCCCATCGCATTCAGTTGCTGTGCCGCCGCAGTAACCAGTTGCTGGTCGGTGTAGTCGTAGTCCGCGGGGGTCACCACCACCGAGCTGGCGCCGTTGGCAAACTGCATGACCGAAGGCATGGTGAGCAGATGCTGGTCGAAGCCGGCGTAAAAAAACAAGCGGTCTTTGCGAATCGGTCCCCCGATGGTGCCGCCAAACTGTTGCTGGCGATCATCGGGCTGGCTGGTGACGTAGGACTGTTGGGCGTCGAAGATGCGATCACGCAGATAGTAGAAGGCGCTGCCGTGCCAATCGTTGGTCCCTGACTTGGTGACCACGTTGAAGACCGCGCCTCCCGCCTTTCCGAGTTCCGCGCTATAAGCGTTGGAGGAGACGCGGAACTCCTTGATGACCTCGTTGCTGAACTGATAGGGCGCGCGATAGCGGCCCCGCGCCTGGGCAAAGAAAGAGTTATTGTTGTCCGCGCCATCCACAAGAAAGCTGTTCTGGAATCCCCGGGTTCCGCCAAACGACAGATCGCCGTTCGAGTCGGAGGTGAGACCGCGCGGGTCCTGGGTCACTCCGGGAGTAAGCAGCGCCAGATCGGTGAAGCGTCGTCCATTCAGCGGCAAACCCTGGATGGCTTGCTGAGTGATGACCTGCGAAACATCGCCGACCTGCGTCTCCACCGCCTCCGGCTGTTCGCGCACGGTGACCGTTTCCGTGACTCCGGCCAGTGCCAGACGTACTTGCACCACGGCCACGCCGCCCACATAAAGCTCCACGCCGGACCTTGTCTTCGTGGTCATGCCGGGCGCCGAAGCGCTCATGTCATAGCGTCCTGGAGACAGCATGGCGAAGACGAATTGGCCTTGCGCATCGCTCACCGCTTCCGCACGAAAACCTCGTGCCGGATCCAGGACGGTGATGCTTGCGCCGGCGATGCGGGCGCCGCTGACATCTTCAACCACGCCTTGCAGTGAGGCAGACCCGTCTTGGGCGATTGTGCGATGCGGAAGAGTCAGGCTCAGCAGAACCAATAACGCGGCGCAGAGGTGGAGGAGGCGAGTGGAGAGGTGAAGAGATCGGATTCCCCGATTGGGCGGCATTCCCATAGTGGCGCAACCAAGCTACAGCTATACGAGGTTGCGCGTCGGCAGTCTGTGATGGGGAGTTCACGAAAGGGCAATACCAAAATGGGAATGGATTGTACTTTCGTTTTCGGAAGGGATTTCTCAGAACGAGAAATCACACATTGCCCGGTGAGATCGCACGGTGTAGCCGCCTACTCCTCTACAGACTTAGCTGCGCCGCTCTTCGCCGCATTGTCAGAGGGAGTATCGCGCCAATTTGTGCGGCTGGGACATTTGCCAGCTCCAACGGTTCTAGTTTATGCAACCCTCCCCCGTAGACTCGTCCTTCTCTGGTCATGTCTCGGCACGGAATGGCGTTCAGTAAGCGAAGTACTGTGGCACCGAGATCTGGTTGCGAGTTGAGAGCTGCGTTTAAGACCCCCTTCGGGTACATCAACAAGTAGACGTTTGCAGCTGTTGCATTCGATCGGTTCCAGATAAACCTGAATGCTTTTTCGCCATTATCGTCCCGCCTTCCCATATACGTGCAGAGGAACGGTGCGGGAGGTCTTTTCTCTTGCGAATACCAGGGAGATCTTGAACTGCACAGATATCCGTTAGCTACCGTGTCAGCGCCGGCTCGAAGATACCGCGCCAACGCGGGGTCACACGTATCGAGCTCATCCAGGGGAAGAGGGCAGTCAATCAGGAATAGGCGGCGCGCAACAAGGGGATCTCCTGCTGCGTCGGCAACGACGACGTCGCTCGGAAGATATCGCGGACTCGGGAGAATTGGGCGAAGAAAACGCCGCGATAACCCAAGTTCCAAAACCTGATGCTCGTCCAAGATGAAGAACTTGTTATCCCCAGTCGCCAGACCGCGCTTGGTCGCGAACAAGTCTCCTAACCGCAAGGTTGCTGGAGATAGTGAGGGGGAAACGTCTTCCGAAGATTCATTGGTCAACACCCGGGTCCATTTAGGTTCTCGATGCAACGTAGAAGCGGATATGATCTTCGTTCTTGCTGGCTCGGCCAGAGAGCCGCCAAAAGTGAACTTGACGGAGCAGTTTGGGGGTGCAGGTGAGTTCTTGAACCAAACCACCGCCGAAGATACTAACGCGTCGGCGAACTGCACATCAGCCGGTTCAAACCGATGGAGTCGTAAAAGCGTGACTGTATTCAACAAGTAATCCTTTACCGCTTGCCCATACTTCACATCCATAAATTCGCTGGGCAGCAACCATCCAGCAATAGCATCAGGCGCCATCCATCGATGGGCAAGCAGTAGGAAGTAGCAATATAGTCCCGCCAGACCGCGTATCCGCGCCCCCGTAGATTCAGGGACCAAGCCTTGCAATCGCTCTTTCTCTTCTGTGGAAATGTGGTGATGCCGGACGTATGGCGGATTGCAGACGATGAAGTTAAACGCCTCCCTCGGTGCTGGAGGGGCCGCCTTCGTGAAGTCGCCAAGTGTGAGCTGTAGCCCTGACTTGCGCCACAGTTCAATGGCAGGGACACCATAATGAGCATCGATTTCAAATCCAGCTGCCGTTGACAGGCTGGGTTTCGCCTCGAGCAGGGCCGAGTAGAAGGAACCCGTTCCGAAAGCGGGATCCAGGAAGCGGATCGAAACATCCGGACCGAGGAGCTTAAGCCCACAGCGGACAACGTCGCGAGCGAGTTGGGTCGGAGTGGCAAACTGACCGAGGCGATTTCGCAATTGCGCCGAGCGCCCTTCATCAAGGGTCTTTTGCAAAGAAACTCGTGTTTGTTCAACCGTCATACCCATCAAAGACCCAGTTTTGACAAGTCGTCCATTCGATGTTCCCAAACCCAATCAATTCCCTCAGCCGCTTCGTATCCCAAGTAGCCGCTGTCGAAATATCCGCATAGAAACAGGTTAAAGCGAATGTTTTTCCCGTATGTGGCCCTCAATTGGCTGATCTTCTGAGCTTCCTCTTTCCGCCGCTTGTTAGTGTTTGTGAAATCTCCTGCAGACTTCGCCTCGATCAGAACTGGAAAATCGCCGCGCCGCGCCGACAACGGCATGATGGTCGTGTCTATCGGAATGTTAACCTGCTTGCCGCCCTCCTGCGTTATGGCAACATTAACTCGGAATGCGTATGTTCCGGGCTCCATCTCTCTGAACTTAACCACTTTTCCTTGCGGAGAAGGTTTGTAACCGCGTTGCTCCAGCCATTTTCCGATTGAAGCAAGTTGCCGCCGCTCTTGGGCGTTGCGGATGATCGGATCGGCGACGGCTCCGCAGAGCCTGTCAGCGACGATCGTTGCGGCGCGGTTGACCTGCGTTCTCGCCGGGTTTGTGTTCGACGGAAGCCATACAAAGATGTCCGGATCGACCATCTTCTTAACGATTCCAACAATCTTCTCAAGTTCCTTATTGAGTGTATTAAGCGGCATTCGGCTTGGTGTGCAGCCATCTATTTCCATGCACTTGACGACGTTGGGTGACACCCTGGCTAATCCGATCAGCCGATCCCGTGCAATCGGGGGACAGGTGGACATTCGCAAAATCGGTAAGATCTCAGGATGATCTCGCAATAGATCGGCTCGCAGTTGAGCTAGGCTCTTGGTCAACTTGAGGGTTGCTTCTACGTTTTGAGTGGTCCTTGCCCGACTCTGACGAAACGCCTTCGGTGCAAAATTGACAAACCAGTCGTTGTACATATCGACGGAACGGGCTACGTCGTCTTTCCAAAGGTCCGGTTTGTCTCGGTTCACCATCGGTACGCATCCTTCGCTTCTATGATGTTGGGTTGGCCAAATTGTGCCAACGCCTGGTCATAGTTCTTGACCAGCTTGTGGGCGGGCTTCAGGTTGAGCGGCTGCATGGTAACGGCTAAGTGTACAACCAAAGCACCGTAATCCTTTCCTGTGGAGAAATCACGCTAGGCGACGAACGAACAGGTGCCCGCCACAGGATGGCCGCTTATCTCCCGAACAGCAATCGTTCCAGTACGGGACCGAGGGCCAGGGCGGGAAGGTAGCTCAGGGCCACGATCGTTATCAAACAGGTGGTAAGCAGTACCCCGAACGAAAAGGAGTGGGTCGGAAGAGTTCCGGAGGAAGAAGGCGTACTTCTCTGACGGCCCAACAGAGCTGCCAGCGCCAGCGCCGGAATCGCCAAGGCAAATCTACCTGCCATCATCGCGAATGCGGTGGTGAGGTTGTAAAACGGGGTGTTCACACTCATGCCCGCAAAGTTTTGGCCATTGTTGGCCAGACAGGAAGTGTAGGCAAAGAGAATTGCGGTAAAACCATGCGGGCCGGTATTGGTCGTCAGCCCGGATAGTCCCAAGCGGGTGCTCACGGCAATCGCGGTGAGTGGCAGGACGAACAGAGGCGCGGCCAAGGCGTACAGCATGATCATCTTGTTCTCCGCGGAACCGATCTTCTTTCCCAGGTATTCCGGGGTGCGCCCAACCATAAGTCCGGCCAGAAATACGGCGATCGCCGCGGCCATGACCATGCTGTAAAGGCCAGTCCCCAGGCCTCCGAATACGACCTCTCCGAGCAACATGTTGACCAGCAAAACCATGCCACCGAGCGAGGTGTAGCTGTCGTCCATCGAGTTGTAGGATCCGGTGGCGGTGTTCGAGGTAACTACGGCCGTGAGGGTGGAACCGCCGATGCCGAAGCGCAGTTCCTTGCCTTCCATGTTGCCGCCAGACTGGACGCGACTATGGCGGAAATCCACGCCCGCGAGTTGGCGATCTCCCCGTTGTTCAAAGTGATGTACGAAGACCAGTCCGCAGCCGAACAGAAGCAGCATCACGCAGTACAAAAGCCATCCCTGTCGAGGCTGGCCAACCATCCGGCCGAAGGTATTCGTCAGGGCCGCAGGCAGAAGCGCGATAGCCAGCATTTCGATAAAGTTGGTCAGCGGCGTGGGGTTCTCATAGGGATGGGCGCCATTGGCGTTAAAGAAGCCGCCGCCATTGGTACCGAGATTCTTGATGATCTCCAGTGCGGCCACCGGACCCTGCGGTATGACCTGCTGGGCGTGCTCGACGGTGGTGCCGACCGCATAGGGGCGGAAGTTCATCGGAACGCCTTGTCCCACCAGCAGCAAGGCGCCTAGCAACGCTCCCGGCAACAGGACCCAGAGCAGGGCACGCGTCAGATCAACCCAAAAGTTGCCAAGCGTATCGGAGACTTGCCGGGCAAGACCGCGGATAAACGCAATGCCCACAGCCAGCCCCGCAGCGCCCGCCAGAAAGTTTTGCGCACACAGTCCCACCATCTGGCTGAAATAGCTCAAGGTGTTCTCGCCCGCGTAGGCCTGCCAGGTGGTGGTTGTCGAGAAGCTGATCGCCGTATTGGCGGCCAGGTCGGGGGACAACGGCGTTGTGTGGTAACGGGGAAAATACCAGGGAAGGAAATGCTGCATTCGGAGAATGGCATACAGCAAAAGCGTGCCGGCCAAGCTAAAGAGTACGAAACACGTCGCGTACTGCTTGAAGGTCATCTCCACTTCAGGATTGACCACAGTGAGGCGATAGATCAGCCGCTCAACCGGGAGACATAATCGATCAAGGAGGGTGCGTTTCCTGGAGAAGACCCGTTCCACGTATCCGCCCAAGGGCTTCACCAGGATGGTGACGATGGCCACAAACAACACGTATTGCAACACGCTGTAGAGATCCACCAGCCCTACTCATAAGCCCGCCCCGGCGTGCAAGTCAAGCCTGTGCCGCACGGAAGCGAAATCGTTAAGCGCGGTGCGATGAAGCGTTGGGGTAGCCAAACCTAAGCGGTAATTGTTGCACGCCCTCATCTTCCACGATTCTCATTATTCGATTAGCAACATAAATCCTATTCCTCTGTCGGCCAGTCACTTCCTCTAGAATCCCCGCCTCCACTAATCTATCGATGTTGTGTTGCGCTGAAGGCTGCGATTGCCCCAGAATTTTCATCGCCGCCTGCACGGTTATGATCGGAGTCTTAAAAAGCCGATCTGCCAATTTAAGCAGTGCTGCCGCTGCTCGGGACGATTGCAATTGGTCTCTGTACTCAGACGACAGTTTTTGCAGTTTATTGGCGCGGACAATGGCGTCTTCGGCCTGCTCAGCAACACCCCGCAAGAAGAAAATTATCCACTCAGTCCAATTCCCGCGTTGGCTTACCTCAAGCAGCAAACGATAATAATCACTCCGGTGACGTTCAAAGAACGCGCTGAGATACAGCAGCGGCTGCGGGAGTAGTCCATCAGTGACGAGCATTAGGGAAATCAAGAGCCGTCCAATTCTCCCGTTCCCGTCTATAAATGGGTGAATTGCCTCGAACTGATAATGCAGCATCGCCATTCGTACCAATGGAGGCAAATCTGACGGCAGGTACATATACTTTTCGAATTCGTCCAATGCCGCCATCATTTCGCTCGGCGGTGGAGGAACATATGTAGCGTCGGCGATCTTGCAACCAGGATCGCCGATCCAATTTTGCCTCTTTCGGAATTCTCCTGGTGTGAGTTCTCCGCCGCGCACGCCTCGCATCAACCGTTCATGCAACTCGCGCATTAGCCTGAGGCTAACCGGAATATCTGCAACTCTTTGCAGTCCGTATTCCAAAGCTGTGACATAATTAGCAACCTCCCTTACGTCAGCTCGGTCGGTGCGCCGACTACCTAGAGCCTCGTATGACATCAAATCAGAGAGAGATGCTACAGTGCCCTCAATCTTGCTCGAAAGAACTGCTTCCCGTCTGCTGAACGGGCCAATGAGCAAATGCGGGTTTGGAAGCGTGCGTGCGGTGCCAGCTAACTCGCTAAGCTTTCGATCAGCCTCGCTGGTCTCTCTCGCGAGTTCCCAACTTGGTTCAACAGTTGGCGGCAACTTGGCGGGAACAAAAGACCAGCATCCCTCGGAGTTTTTTGCGAATCCCGCCAGCCCGTTTTTTGTGAAAGTTTTGCGGTCCACGTTATAAAGCCTGACTTATGCTATCAAATAGTAATTAAGGTTTTCAATAGAAAACTTTAATTACGGACCTGACCGATCCTCCGCTCCTTCCTGCCGGCATGTCTCGGAAATTGCCGATAAACCGAGCGATGAACAGAGAGCACTGATTTCCACGTGGAGTGCGGACCGACCGCGATGAAATTCAATTCGATGAAATTCCAATTGAGTGACCGCCTGCCGTGTCTGCGTGTTCGTAGCAAGTCAAAATGTCCGCTTTTTGTAGCAAGTGAAATGTCCGGTTTTGATTCTTGGGTTTACTCATATAGCCGTCGTGGTCGCTGTGGGAAAGTGGGAATTCCGCGCACTTTGCGGG
>JBEKPR010000022.1:0-73085 GCA_049520555.1 Candidatus Korobacteraceae bacterium | reverse complement strand
AATTCCCACTTTCCCACAGCGACCACGACGGCTATATGAGTAAACCCAAGAATCAAAACCGGACATTTCACTTGCTACAAAAAGCGGACATTTTGACTTGCTACGAACACTGTCGTCCTCTTTCGCTCGGTTCCCAGAGCCCCGATTTGCAGAGGTTGGATGCCCACCGGCCAGCCCGTGATCGGCTTTTACTCCACCATAAAAAAGCGACCCCTCGTGGGCCGCTCTTCAAAGAGGCGAAGGAGGAAGCTTCAGGGAAGGTACCGCTAGAGGCTGTCTCAAAAGGCGGCCGTCTGGCCGCCTGATTGACTAACTACTGTTGTGCCTGCTCTAGGTCATCAATTTCCGCCAGAGACCGTGCGCAGCTTCCCAGGCATGAAGTGATAGGGTGGCCAAGGTCCCGAGATGGTGATGTGGCAATCCTTGAAATGCCGGGTCGCAGCGCTGTAGCGGTTCTGATATTTCAGGACGGAGGTGGAATCGATGAGGTGGGCAAAATCGATCAGCATGCCGCCGGAGTCCGTGCGTTTGCAGATCACGTCCTCTTCCAACGGTGAGAACAGCTTGTGCACTTGCATGGAGAGTGCCCGAGCTTTGGTCTGCCGCTCCCGGTCGCGTGTAGCCTGCTCCCGCAATTTGCGGAGGTACTCGCCGCCTACGCCGTTGGGAAGCTCGGCAATCGCTTCCTGCAGTGTCCCATCCTTGAGCAGAAGCTTGAAATGCATCTCCGCTTTTCCCCGCAGACGGGCGACCGTCTCCAGAAATGTTTTGCGATTCGCCCGGACCGCGCGGCGCAGGGCTTCATCGGAGTCGAAGATGGTGCCAAAGCGAAAGGGCAGGACGGTCAGGGTACGGAAACACTCACTAACCACATGAGCATGGTCCAGAATGGCTTGTTGATTGAGGGGTTGGGCAGCGGAATGCTCGCTTACAATGACGGCGAACTCTCCGCTGGGACAGGCGAACACCGGAGCGTCGTTCACGCCGCGGAGATTTTCAATCGCCACCGGACGCCGGGCCCGGACGCTACCTGGAAGTAGGCCCTGCTGCTCGGTAATGCAGTACGCGTACCACGCCATCTCAGTCTCTCCTGGGAAGTACTCGCACACGGTTTCACAACCGCTGTGTGTGAGGGAATGCTGACTTGCGAACGTGGGACTAAAGGATTTAGCTTCTGAAAATCGGAGATAGCCTGGAACCACCTCCAACCCTTCCATCCTAAGCCTTTTACCCCGGAAACCGCAACCAGCATCTTGCCTGCGGATGCATTTTTCTGCCATTAAACCCGAAAAAGGAACATCTCAGGCTTTTCCCAAGAGCCGCCGCCCGTGACCTTCTCCAGACCTCGCGGGAAATCTTCTGTGTAGGGCACCAGGGTTCTCACCTACTGGCAAACGGTACGCTCACGCGTCCACTTAGCGGTGTTTTCGAGGATAGACGTCCAGGTGGCACGGACCGCTTGGTCTGGGGTAGCAGGAACAAACACCATAATGTAGAGGACTTCCTTCTTAGGAAATGGACGCAAAGAGTACCCAGAGTAGTCCTCAGCCTCGCTCACGGTCTTGTCAATCATGGCATCAAGCGCACTCGCGAAAACGCGTCGCCTTTGGGGCGGACCCAGGCAAGCCGGTTGCAGGCTCTCTTGCAGAAGCGCAAAGCGAATAACCGGATTAGGAGCGTGATGCGCTCTCTGGTACACCTCCATATCCGAGTGGGCAAATAAGTTAGAGCGGTTTGTCGGCTGGCTCTGGAGGACCTTGGAAATCGGTAAGCTTGTATCCTCCGGCTTTCTGGGGTCGAGCCGCCACACCCAGACACTGTCGTCCTGGAGGCTATAATTCGGGGTCAGGAACTCTGGCACTCGTTCTGCCGCGGAGTCCTGCGTAGATTGTGGCTGCGACGTACCAATGCCGACAAACCGCTCGTCTATTCCGTACCAGCCGTTAAGCCGTTTGGTCAATTCCTGATTTTGAAAGACAACCACCCCTGCGCGCACATCACGTGCAAGCTGCGCAAACGTATCAGGTACGCCGGATTCGGCCAGATGTGGTGGAGGAGTTCCTTTTAAACCAGCGGCTATACATTGCCCGACGGGATCGTTGTCTTCGCCAGACGACTCAGCCCCGCGCTGTTGACAGTCCCTGACGACGTGCGAGAGATCGCGTCCCCACGCCTGCCACGCGTCTTTCGGGCGAAGCATTACGCCAATCAGGGCGATGGTCGCTCCCAATGCAACCATCCACACCACCCCGCTGGGGACTCGGTTCAAATAACCGAGTACACGGACCAACATCTCTTGGCGATACATGACGCCGACGGCCACGGCGAGCAGCAAAGCTACGGCTACCACCGAATAATAAGCCGCGACTCGCGCCGGCACGCCACGCAGCTCACATACCACCTGAGTGATCGCGATAAAGCCGCCGACAATTTCTACAACCGGTAATAGTTCGCGCAGTCGAGGGCCGTGCCCGTTACCGGAGGACCGGCGGACACGGGATTGCGCAGGGGGCGCTTTGCGTTTGTGCTCAGCGCCATGCGGGACCTCTGGCCCCAGTGACGGAGTGGCCATAAAACCTTCTGGGCTGACGTTTTTCTTCCACAGTGCTCACGTTGCAGTGGCGAAAGCTGCACGGAGAGGTTGCCGAAAAGGTATGCAACAAGAATCTGATTGTCAAGAAAAAAACTGAAGGACGAGTGTTAAGACCGGTTTGACGGCCCACTGTACTTATCAAAATAACGGCGACGGCCCGGCCGGGTGCCGTCTGACCGGCGCCCGGTTCTGATACAATCTCGTGCCATGGATCTTAATGGTGACTGGTACAACGAACTGGGATCAAAAATGGCCCTCAGGGTCATAGGCAGTTCCATCGCCGGAAAGTACCAGACTGCTGTGGGTGATGCCGACGGAATTTATGAACTAGTCGGGCGCGTTAGTGTGCCTGAGGATGACGCACGTACGCTCGGTTTTGTCGTTGTCTGGCAGAATGATAAGCGCATCACCGATTCATCGACCGCATGGTCCGGCGAGGCGAGGGAAATTGCGGGTGAGGAAACCATTCTTACTACATGGCTACTCACCGTCGAAACGACTCCCCACGACGACTGGAAATCTACGCTGGTGGGAAAGGACGTATTCACGCGAATCGCTCCCACTCCCGAAAAAGTGGAAAGAGCTAAAGCTCTCAGACCACCCTCACATCACCCCAAAGCCTAAGAGTCTTTTGACAATCTTGACCTGCGGAGATGACGCTCCACTCTGGCTCGGTCCAGCCGTCGCAGCACAAGGCTGAGGCCCCAGGCGCTGTCGACATGGCTCATGACTCCGTGCTCTCGCTCGCCGGCGTGCCGAAGCCACAACGTGCGCGCCAGCTTTGCCGGGATTTTTCGCGCTCTTCGGGTGTCATGCGTTCCCAGCGCTCGGCCATGCGGCGACCAGAGTAGGAGCGATGCAACCCGCGGCCACTAACGCCGCCGAAGAGAATGCGGCACAGCACCAGCATCCCAAGCGCCTGCCAGAAGGTAATCAGGCGCCAGCCGAAGAGCGGCGGCAGCAGCCAGTTCCACAGGTGCAGCACGATTTCGCCGCCGATAAAGATAAATAGCAGCATCCCCACGATCGCTGCCGGAACAATGAAAATCATTCTCTTCACTTTCGGTCTCATATTCAGTTCCTCACGCTTTCGTAAACTCGTCGTAAATGCTTTGCAATCGCTCGCGCAGATGCAGCACGGCATAGCGTTTGCGCGAGAGCAGCGTATTCACGCTCACGCCGGTTTCGGCGGCCATCTCCTTGAAGCTGCGCCCCTCCAGCTCGTGCCCGACAAACACCTCGCGCTGCTCGTGGGGTAGCTCGTCGAGCGCAAACTCCAGTTCGTCGAGCAGCACGCTGCGGGCGTAAAGAGCGTCCGGCCCAGCATCGGGCGAGGGCAGCAAGTCCTCCAACTGCAGCAACTCTTCGTCGTCGGTGGCCACAGCAGCATCGCTGAAGCTCTCCGGCTTCTTCTTGCGGAAGAGAATGATGCGGTTGCGCGCGACCCGGAACAGCCAGCCGGTAACGTGCTCGATGGGCATCAGCAGGCGATTCGCCTCCACCAGCTGGTAGAAGACCTCCTGCAGAATGTCTTCGGCGTCGAGCGGATCCGGCACACGTCGGCGAATGAAGTTGCGCAGCCGCGACTGCTCCCGCTTGACCACCTCGGATATTCGCTGGTCCTGTTCGAGAGTCATTAGCTCCAGGCTCGCCGCGTCCTTCATCTACGGATGTAGACGAATTGGGGGGTGGGAATATTGTAGGGTCTCGCAAAACAGAGGGAGAGAAATTGCAGTCCTGGCGACGGGCTGTCGCTCTGCCCAGGTTAAACGTGCAAACGTCGGACGCGAACCGGATGCGCCAAGCGTTTCCCCAACATTGCCCTTTCGTAACTTGACAGCGATGGGGTTCGAGCTACGCTTGTATGTTGGGCTGAGTGTGCCCAATGGCCGGGGCCGAAACGTGTGGATTACGCATCGGCTCAACCCAGTGCTCTTTGAAAACCGAATCCATCATCCCAGCAGCGACAGAGCCGGTCGCCTTGTTATTAAATTCGACAATACGAGCCTCCGGACTTGGCCACGACTGAGTAAAATCGATTCCCTAAGTCTTTATTTATCAATATTTTGATATGTAACCCCTTACGCAGGAATATTTTGCAAGGATTTCTTCTTTCCAACCCTGTGTTTTCAATATTTTGCGGGTAGCCTAGGGAGGGGGAAGGGAGTAACCCAGTCGATAACGTGGTTCTAAAACGGGGAAGTCGCGACTTGCAGTGAAATGTTTATCGAGTGGTTACGCTTGAATAGAGGCCTTGCAGGTTGCCGGCTTGGTATTGCCGACACGCAGCCGACGTCCCCCAAGAGACTGACGCGACCCCCTGTGGCACCAAGCTACTTGCGGGAAGCCTTGGCGGCTTTGCGAGCTGTAGTCTTGGGCGCGGGCTTCGCCTGTTCGGCCTCTTCCTGCGCGGCACGCCGTTCCAAGGCTTTGGTCACGACGTAGCCCATTTCGGCGATGGGAGCAGGCTTGCCCGTCCAGATCTCAAATTGGCGGGCGCCCTGCTGGACGAACATCTCCAGGCCCGGTATGACCTGCAAGTTCTTGGCGCGCGCCATCTTGATCAGCTTGGTTTCGGCGGGGGTGTAAACCAGGTCGAAAACGTACTTGGTGTTCAGCTCTTTTTCCTCCAGCGGGGAGTGCTTGCCGTTGGTCATCCCCACGGGAGTTGCGTTGATGATCACGTCGAACGTATTCTTCGCAACGTCGGCGCGTTTCAAATGTTTGGCTTTCGCCTGCCGCGCCAGGGTCTGCGCTTTCTCCGGAGTGCGATTGGTGAGGAAGACCTCGGCACCCTTGGCTTTCAATCCGAAAGCCGCCGCCCGCGCCACTCCTCCCGCGCCGATTACCAGGATGCGGGCGCCCGCCAGGTGAAGGCGCTGCTCCAGCGGAGCTACGATGCCGCCGACATCGGTATTGAAGCCGTAGAGTTTGCCGTCGAGGCTGCGGACCACGGTATTGCAGGCACCAATTTGACGGGTCAGCGGGTCGGAGTTCTCTAGCGCGTCCACGATCACCTGCTTGTATGGCATGGTGATGCTGAGACCACGAATCGGTATGTCGCGCACGCAGGCCAGCAGGTCTTTCAAGCTCTTGGCGTGCAGCGACAAGTAAACGGCGTTCACAGATTCGCGGCGAAGGGCGGCATTCATCATGATGGGCGAGAGCGAATGCTCAACCGGGTCGCCCGCCACCCCGTAAACCTGGGTCGCCGCGTCCACGTTGTCGATGCGGTAGATGTCCCGCAAGTCATTGAATGTTACTTGTCCGGGAGCGGTCTCTTCGCCACTCTTGGCCGCACCGAAGGTGAAGATGCTGCCTGCCCTGACCCCAAGGACCCGGCTGATGATTCCTTGTTCGCCCATGCACAAGGCCACCATCTCGTGCTTGGCCGAATTCGCCTCCAGGAACTTCATCATGGCCACGTTGTCGTAGAGATTGGTCGCCGTCGAGACCACCTTGTAAAAATCGGCGGGATATTTGCTCATCTCGGCGAACTGCTCTTCCAGCTTCTTGGTGGCCCGGAAGTCGTGGTAGGAGATAATCAAGCCGACCCGGTCGCTAAGGCCGCGCAACTGGTCCGCTTTCAAACTCTTGGCGCTCTGTAACTCAATGTCCACCAAGGGGAAACCAGCGTCGGCCGCCTTCAGCAAGACTGCCAATTCAGCGGCGATCGAGCCTTTGAACTTGCCTCCGTTGACCGCCCGCCGGCAGGTGGCAATCACCGTCGCCTCGGGGTGCATCTCCAGAAAATTCTTCAGTTTGGGGAGGGCTGCCGCTGGCTGCGGAAGGTAGTCTAACCTTAACTCTAGAAAAGGGTTATCACGAACCACCGACTCGGCCCGTTCGATCATGGTGGCGGCGTCGGAGCCCACTACTGGCACACAAACCCGCGGCAGCCGGAAACGATGGATCCGGGATGCGTAACTAGTGGTAGAAGAGCGCATGTAGCTGCCCGATGTTACAGATGCACAACAATAGTTGCAACTATCTTCTTGCAGAATATGCAAAAACCGGCAGAAAGGTCTATCAGCGGGCACGAATCAGGTGTGGTACTACTGAACGGGACAATCTCGGAGGGAACGTCTCCTCCTGCTTCAGCGGTTCTCTACAGTCTGGTTGATCATGTGAAAACCGCGGTTTAGCAACAGGAATTGGTCCATGTCGGTTCGGTGCAGATTCATCTTCACATGGCTCCCGTTAAGGTCTCCATACAGGACCATGCGCTCAGGCTCCGGATCTTCATACGTGAAGCTCGCTTTCCAACGCGGGTCCGAAGAGGAAGTCAGAGTAAGGGTCCTTCTAGCCGGATCAAATTGCAGAGAAACGGTATCGATTTGGCTATCCATGTGTTGGAAGGAGAAATCGTCGGGGGTGTCGAGGATGACGCGCTGCCAGCGGCCTGTATCTGTCGGCAGCGGAGGCTGCAGGGTGCCATCAAGCACGAATTCATCCACGGACCAGATTCCGCGGATGGGCGCCGGCAAGTACGTGGAATTCTTGATTGCATCCCCGTGCGCCTGAATCAAACAATACACCAGGGCGACTGCTCCGATCCCAAGCTGAAAGAGCAAGACCCAGCGGTTGAGTTGCTCGTCTTTTAGCAGCGGAGTGGTCGGCGAAGGTTCTGTCCTGCGATTACGAATGAAGAAATCTATCAGCCTTCGTACGTCGGGAAGAAGCAGGAACAACGCCATCAGCACCAGATGGGTCGAGTAGATCTTCCTGGGCACGTCGTAGCAAAAGTTGAGCATCAACACATTGCTCATAACCCCAAAGGTCACCAGCGCTCCCAGCGTGGTGAAGCGAGGCACAATCAGAAGCAGTCCGCCCGCCATTTCGGCGATTCCGGCGAAAAGGCTATACGCCCGCGACATCCCCATGAAAGTCCACAGGAGACCCATAGGTGAGGAGTTGCCGTAGTAGTCCACGTACCGATACAGGGGCGGGGGTGCAAACTGCATCCGAAACAACTTGTTGGCGCCGTAGCTGATCATCGCCACCGCCAGCGTCAGTCGAATGAACAATCTGAGCCATTCGTAGAGCTGGTCATAATTCGTCCGTTTTCTGTCAATCCATGACCAGATTGCCGTGGCAACCATAGCCACCACCAACAGGCACAGCAGCAGAAGATAATCGTAAAGCTGGTCGCCGCTGCCGTTGGCGACCTCCCTCATGTCGCCCTGCAGGTGAAGCAGACTTTCGCCGACCCAAGGCACGATGGCGTGCCACATCCGGCGATAGGCATCATTGTTGGGCATGCCCGAGCCCAGGGCCCCCACGGCTCCCGGAAATATGTAGAGGAGAAAATAAGAGAACAAAAATCGAAAGGCGACGCGAGTGGAAGGTCGCCAACTCCTGCCTGCTTCAGTCGCGTGTGCTTCTGCTTCCAGCTTCATTTGCGGTTCCATGGCTGCCTGGGATGGTCCAGTGATGTTCTGTCAAGCCGGCTCCGACAACCTGAGAGCAGGGCCCGAAGCTGACGCATTTTCTCCCGAACCGAGGTTTGGCGCAACTACTCTTTCCGGGTGAGCAGGCTCGCACCTCTGGCGGCTCTTTCCGCTGGTTCGACCACGGCGAAACGCAATCCGCGCCGCCCCAGAGTTCCTAGAGCAGTTTGAGAATTGGCGCAGTCGCTACGGAAGCAGTCGGTGTGCCCGGCCACGCCCGGGTCCATACAAGTGGATTGCACATGAGAAAAGCCGGAGCACTTGGCTCCGGCTTCCGATTAGGACCTGGGGGAAGGGTCGATTGATTAGCGAGTCAGCTTGCGGCGCAGTACGCCCGCCAGGCCGAGGATGCCAGAACCGAACAGCATGATGCTGCTGGGCTCAGGGGTCGTCCCGGTCGTGGTGGTGGTGGTGGTGGTGGTACCCGTCGATCCGGTCAGCGTGAACGCTTCCGAAGGAATCGAGCCCAGGCTGTTCTCATAGGCCGTGGATCCGCCGCCGTTTTCATCCCAGAAGATCTGAGCCTCGCCGCTGGAGCAGCCGCCAGCGGTGCAGGCATTCTGCAGGCTCACATAGCCCGCGCCCGACCATGGAACGCTAATGCCGGACGTGAGGTCGGACTGGTAGACTGCGAAACCAAAGTTGTTGTTTCCCAGCAAGGTGGTGTTGGAGACGCCATAGGTGTTGTAGGTTCCGCCGAACGACGCAGACCCGAAAGCCACGTCCACGGACGTCAGCTGGTTACCCGCGGCAGTCCAGTACGCCAAATGGAAGTCTTGGATGGTGGAGCCACTTAAAACCGTGAAAGAGTCACTCACGGCGAAGCCGTAATCAATGGACCAAGCGTCTGTATTGCCATTGAAGGTGCCATTGTTATAGAGAGTGTCCGCCATAGCCGGAGCAACAGCCAGCAGCAGGCAGCAAACTGTAAGTAGTGTTAGCGAAGCGATTCGCGTTTTCAAGGATCGAACCCTCCTTTAGGTTCAAATCAGAAATAAACCCACTGGGTAGCCCCATAGCGAGAGAGGCTACCGATAGAAGAGCAATTCCCGTGCCATCGTAAACCCTGTAGATCCGTCACTTGAGAACCTCCCGTGTGCAGTTCTTTGCGACATTGTTCTAGGGAATTTCCCTGCAAAGTGGATCGCCTCATTTCCACGTAGCCTGCTTTCTTTCAATAGTTTGGCCGTATTCCGACAATCCAGTTTTGTGTCCGATACCGAACCCAAGCTCGTTGTTTAGCTGCGGAAAGTGGTGGCCGGGCTACCTGAGGGGGGCCACTCTTGCCGCCGCTTCGAAGTATTGCCGGGCGCGGTCTGTATCCCCAAGTCTGCGATAGACGTGACCCAAGTTAGCCAAAGCCCTGTAGCGCAGATCCTTATCCTCGTCTGGTGACGCCAGATACTTCTCGTAATAAGGGATAGACTCCCGCAGGTGGCCAGTTTCATGTTCGTACATTGCGACGCCGAGATTGGCGACTGGATACTCTTGATTGATCGCCAGGGCCGTGACGCAATACGGAACCGACCGCTCGATTTCGCCTTTATTCAACATCAGTATGCACACCTGCCCGTTGGCAAACCAATTTTGATCAGTGACTTGCGTCGTGTGTGTCCAGATTTGCACGGGGTCGGCCCAGTAGCCAACTTGCCGATAGGTGAGCACCGCCAGACTGGCCAATACAACGAGGCTGAGCGCCGGCAGCAACGCGGCAGGGAGATGCCGGGCCTGGGCCCAATCGGCTGCACTCCAGCAGACCATGATGAACAGTCCCACAAACGGAAGGTAAGCATAGCGGTCGGCCATGGATTGCCTTCCAACCTGCAGGAGGCCGATCATGGGCACCATGGTTCCCAGAAACCACAGCCAGCCTACGGCGAGATAACGGCGACGCCAGAAAACTACCACGAGCGCTGAGACACCCAGCAGGAAAACCAGGGCCACAAATACCTGCCAGAGCCGTATGCTGTTGCCCGGATGGAGGTACATGGGCGCCAGCTTCAAGGGCCAGAACATCTTCTGCACATAGCGCGCGTAGGACACGATCGTATTTTCCAGGCGAATGTGGAATGTAAACGGCCAATACACTGGACGGCCCACTTTTTGCGCCTTCATGGTCACGTAGGCGTCGATCAGGGAAATAACAAAAAGGGGAACTTTCTCCTGGACCAACTGGTACAGGCTTCTGGACGGGATATCCGTTTGCGAAAGAGAACCAGATTGCCGGCTGCCCACACGAAGGCGGGCCAGCGGCCAGTAATCCCAAAGCAGGAGAACGAACGGCAGGGTGATCGCCTGGGGCTTGGCCATCAAGCCGAGCACAAATAGGAGCGCAACCAGGATGTATCGCGCCTTTCCCGGCTTATACGCATACCCGCGATAAGCGCCCAAGGCAAGCAGGAAAAACAACATGCTCAGTATGGTCTTGCGCTCCGCGATCCAAGCCACCGATTCGACATTAATCGGATGCAACGCAAACAACGCGGCTACCATCAGACTGCGGCCGGCATAGCCCGTCGCCTTCCACAGGACCCAGAAGAGCAGCACCACGTTGATCAGGTGAAGTGCAACGTTCACATCGTGCGGACCAGCAGGGGACAAATGGAAGAACTGGCAATCCAGGGCGTGTGACATCCATGTCAGAGGGTGCCAGTTGTTATCGTCGAAGGTGGTGAGCGCCCATGCCACAGTCGACCAAGTCAAGCCGGACGTGACATCAGGGTTTTCATATACATAGCCCTGGTCGTCCATATTGAAAAACGGGTGCCGATGTACCTGTAGATACACGACCGCCGTTCCTGCCAACAAGGCAAGTCCGAGGACTACAATTGACTTTCCGGGTAAGGTGAAACGAGCCGCTCTCGGCGGGGATTGGACCTGTTCTGGAAGCTGGACCCTGGTAGAAACCACAAACCCTCCTACTCGGCGGAATTATAGTCTGTCCCTTTGACCTGCCTAGGAGAATCTTTCCCCAAGGTCAGGAGGATGCGTCTGCAGCAAGGCGGCTGGCCATGCCCGCAGCGGTATGTGGTAACAATTACTGATGATGCCAGGCATGAAGCGCGGCGCGACGCAGTATTGGTGTTACGGAGTGCTGCTGTTGGTGATTCTGTTCTTCGCCCTGATTCGCTTCCACTTGCGGGAGTGCCCCCTGGAACGGGACGAAGGGGAATATGCCTACACGGGGCAGTTGATGCTGCAGGGCATACCTCCCTACCAGCTCGTTTACAGCATGAAGTTGCCCGGGACCTTCGCGGCGTACTCCATGGTCCTCGCGCTTTTCGGGCAAACCCCCGGCGGGATTCATCTGGGTTTGCTCCTGGTCAACGCCGCCACCACATTCCTGGTTTTCCTTTTGGCCCGGCGTCTGTTCGGCCCGCTCGCTGGATTGGTTGCTGCCGCGAGTTACGCGCTGCTGTCCACCAGTCCATCGGTGGTGGGTTTCGCCGGGCATGCTACGCATTTTGTCGTGCTTCCGGCGCTGGGCGGCATCCTGCTCCTGCTCATGGCAATCGACGCCAAACGCATCTGGCTGTTCTTTTGCAGTGGAGTCCTGCTGGGGTTGGCATTCCTGATGAAGCAGCCCGGGATTCTGTTCGCCGTTTTTGGCGGCGTGTATCTGGCAAAGAGTCAATACCGGGATGGCCGCCTTGATTGGCGAGGCCTGATACCGAAGGCTGGAGCCTTGGTGCTTGGGACGGTCCTGCCTTTTGCAGTGACTTGCCTTGCTTTTTTCGCGGCGGGGAGCTTTCAGAAGTTTTGGTTCTGGACGTTCCAATATGCCCGAGAGTACGCCTCAATAATGGGGATCGGGTATGGTCTCTTTTTACTCCGGTGGAACGCTGCCCTGGTGGTGAAGCCTGCATTCTGGATTTGGGCCATCGCCGGAGTGGGCTTCAGTGCGCTCTGGTGGAATCGTAAAGCGCGGGCCCATTGGGCGTTCCTTGCAGGGTTCATTCTCTTTTCCTTCCTGGCGGTGTGCCCAGGGTTCTACTTCCGTCAGCACTATTTCATCCTGATGCTGCCCGCGGTAGCGCTGCTGGCGGGAGTTGCGGTGAGTGCGGCAAGGCAGCGCCTTCTTGAGGGCCGGCACCGAGCGTGGTCATTTCTGCCTGTGCTCGTCTTTCTGGTAGCGTTTGCTGACTCCATCTTTCTGCAGCGCGATTATCTCTTTACCATGGATCCGCTAACGGCGTGCCAGACGGTGTATGTCGCGAATCCCTTTCCCGAAGCGTTGCAGATCGGGGACTATCTCAGAAGCCATGCCTCCCCAGGCGCTCGAATCGCCGTTCTGGGTTCCGAGCCGGAGATCTATTTCTACGCACACCGGCATTCGGCGACCGGATACATCTACACCTACAGTCTGATGGAGTCGCAACCGTACGCCTTGCAGATGCAGAAGCAAATGATCGCTGAGATTGAAGCCGCTCGGCCTGAGTTTGTGGTGTTCGTCAATGTGCCGATGTCGTTCGGCAAGCTGCCGAATTCGGAGAGGCTGATATTCTCCTGGGCTAGTGTGTACTTGCACAGCCAGTACGAAAAGGTCGGAATGGCAGATATGAACGAGCCGACTCAATATGTTTGGGGAGACGCTGTCCAAAGTTATCAGCCACGGTCGCGATCGTTTATCGATGTATTCAAAAGAAAACAGAGTGTAGATTGATGCTGGCCGTCATCCGGATCGGGGTACCAGGCGCAACCAATGCCAAAATTCGACAAAAAACGTGGAAGGCAGGCTGAACCCAGAGGAGTCACACGCCCGGGAATGAACAACCGGACTGCTTCGGCGCCGGCCAATCATGGTGCGTTCCAGCGGCGCTGGTTTCTGGTTCTCGCCTGCATTGCCCTGGCATACGCATTTCTGGCCGGCCTGCGCACGCTCGATGACTATGATACCGGCTGGCAGTTGGCAACCGGACGCTGGGTGGTGCAGCACCATCAAGTGCCTTCCGTCGATGTGCTTTCCTACACCGTGCAGGGACAACCCTGGATCTATCCCGTCGCAGCGGGAGTGATTTTCTACCTTGCTTTCCTCGCGGGAGGCTACGCGCTACTCTCCTGGATTGGGGCGGCGGCCTGCGTCGGGACCGTTGCTTTACTGCTCCGCCGGGGAAATCCGTTAAGCGCCTGCCTTGCCATTCTCGCCGTGCCTCTCATCGCCTCGCGTACCCCCCCGCGCGCCGACGCGTTTAGCGTCGTGCTTTTTGCGGCATTTCTGTCGCTGCTTTGGGAGAACTATCAGACGGGGCGAGCTCGTTTGTGGTTACTGCCGCTGCTGATGCTGGGCTGGGTCAATGTTCATTTCGGCTTTGTCGCCGGGCTGGCGCTGATGCTCGCTTATGCCGGCGTGGAATTGTCGGAGACGGTTCTGGGTGAGGGGCGCCGCCGTGCCGCCATGCAGAGACTGAGCCGGGCCTCAGGATGGCTGTTGTGCACAGCCGTCGTCACTCTGCTCAACCCTTGGGGATGGAGAATCTATCGGGCGCTGCTCTTGCAAGAGCGTGCCTCGGGAAGCCAGGAGGTGTCGATCGCGGAGTGGACAAAACTACCTCTGAATTGGGTCGCCTTCAGCCAGGCACTTCCGTTGCAAGATATCCGTGGCGCTCTCTATCTGCTGCTCGCCATAGCAGTGGCCGCCGCCGTGCTGGGTTTGTTTCGCGCTCAGCTGGGGGCGGCAATTCTGTTATTCGCGGCAGTCTATCCGCCTGTGCGTCATATCCGCATGGGCGCTGTATTCTCCTGCGTGCTGGTCATTGTTGGCGGGCCCATCCTGTGGGATGCGGGGCTACGCCTGAGTGCTCATATTCGACCTTCGCGAATACGTTCGATCGCCGCTGTCGCGGCGGTGCTCCTCTTCGCAGGGTTCGCCTTTGCGCGCTCCTTCGATCTTGTTACAAACCGTCACTACTTTGGCGGCGACACCGACAGTGCGACCTTCGGGGCGGGTTTAAGCTGGTGGTTCCCGCAACGTGCCGCCGAATTCATCCAGACAGAGAAGCTTCCGGGAGAAGTCTTCAATGCGTACAACGCCGGCGGCTACGTTGCCTGGGCACTCGGCCCGCAACGCCGTGACTATATCGACGGCCGCGACACGCTTTTTGGAATGCAGCGCATCGAGCGGCAGCATCAGTTGCTGGCGAGTTCGCCGGATTCTTCTGTTTGGCAGCAGGAAGCGGAACAGTACCACATCAATACCATCCTTCTTTCCATCGCCCGCTACGATGGCCTGGCGTCTGTCGAGCTCAAGAAATTCTGCGATAGCCGGGATTGGCAACTGATCTACCTGGACGAAGTCTCGGCGGTCTTTGTGCGCCACAGACCGGAGATTGAGGACTTGATCCTCCGCTCGAAGCTGGACTGCGCCACCGTGCGCTTGCCCGCCGGGCCGCCGTCGCAGGATAGCGCGCGAGCGTTCAATCAATGGGCCAATGCGGCCGGCATTCTTTTCGTTCTGGAACGCGACTACGAGGCGCTCGCCGCAGCCGACAAGGCCATGGCTATTTTTCCCGGCAGCGCAAGCGTTCATCTAATCCGCGCCCAAATCTTCTACGCGTTAGGTCGTTTCCCGGAGGCGGAACACGAACATCTGCAGGCAGTGTCTCTGCATCCCGACGATTTCACCTGGGCAGCGCTCGCGGATTTCTACCGAAAGCGCGATCGCGATGCCGATGCGATCGTGGCCCTGAAGCAGGCCGCTCAACTCTCGGCACGGCCGGGGGCATTGTGGGTGCAGCTGGGGTATTATTCCCTCCATCTGGGACAACCAAAGGAGGCGCTGGTTGCGTTCGACAAGGCAGTTAAAGGCGCCGCGCCGGAGCTGACGAACGCCAGCGGAAGAGGCTCGTTTAGCTACAACGTGGCGACGGGTCGCGCTCGGGCCTATGAAATCCTTGGCGATGTTCCACAAGCCATCTCTTATCAAGAGGAGGCGATCCGGCTTGCACCAGATGCTTCTCAACCTTGGCTTAATCTGAGTCAGCTGTATCACCTTGATGGCCGCTCCGCTGATGAGGAACGTGCCAAAGCGCGCGCTGCCATGCTGGCAGAGAATGAGCGTCGTTGACGCTGGACGCTCTGCCAACGAACGCCCGCAGATCTACTGGCCGAGAATCCGATCCGCGACGCGCTGGGCCCCGGCGAAGTTTGCTGACAGGGCTTTAGCGCGCTGTGTGGCCGTAGCCGCTTCGTCCTGATGGCCGCTCTGCTGCAAAGCGCGAGCCAGCAGCAGATAACCGACATCCGTCGGCTTGACCTTCACCCCTTCGGAATATGCCTGGATGGCTCCCGCGAAGTCGCCGGATTTCTGTTTCGCCAATCCCAGGTCAATCCATATTTCCATCTTGTGAGGATCGAGCCTGACTGCCTCCTGCAGATTTTCGCTTGCCTGCGCCATGTTCCCGAGTTGGAGATAAGCATGCCCCATGTTGCTGAACGCCCGCGCATTCGTGCTGGAGTTCTGGCTCACGCTTATCGCTTTCCGGTATTGCTCGATGGCCTCCTGCAATTTCCCGTGCTCCTGGTCATAGACTGCGATGTGCATGTGAGGAAGAGTTCGACGCGGATCAATCTCCGTCGCCTGGTAGAAGTGGATCAGGGCGTCTGCTTGCTCCCCCTTTTCCAGCAGCGCCTCGCCTAAGTCTTCCTCGGCTTCGTAATTGCGGTTTGTGACCTGCAAGGTGTGCGACCACAGGGTCACGTTATCGCCCCAGTAGTCGATCTGGCGATGAGCCACTAGGATCAGCGCCACCACGACGCCGGCGGAAACCGTGGCCAGCAAAATAGCGCTAACGGGCTGACGGCTATTGGCTGTTTCCGCGCCAGCGGTTGTTAACCCCCGGCGGCTCCCCAGCCAACGGCTACTGGCCACTACACAATCTGCCACGCCCCAGCAGATCATGATGAACAGACCAATGAATGGCAGATAGGCATACCGGTCAGCCATCGCCTGCCTGCCGACCTGCACCAGACCGATCATGGGTATTAACGTCCCCAGGAACCACAGCCATCCCACCGGAAGATACCGGTGACGCCTGGCGGCGATGACCAGCGCAGTGACTACGAGCAGGAAGAGCAACGCCGAGAGTACCTCCCACTTAGCCAGCGAGTTCCCCGGATGGGGATACATAGGGGCGAGGCGCGTCGGCCAAACCGCCTTGCCCACGTAGCGTGCGTAGCAGACGGCCGCATTGGCCAGCCTCGCCGCAAGCGACAGCTCCGGATTGATGCCGCCGCCCACCCTTTGCGCATTCATGGTGACCACGGCGCTAATGGCGGAGAGCGCCACTAGCGGAAGTTTCTCCAGCAGCAGATTGAGAAAACTTCTAGGCGGGAAGACGATCTCTGTTCCTGTTGCAACCGGCCCGCCGTCGGCGAACATCCGCCGCAACGGCCAATAATCCCAGAGCAGCAGAACGAAGGGCAACGTGATGACCTGCGGCTTGGTCATGAGTCCGAGGGCGAACAAGAGTGCGATCACAGCGTAGCGGCCGGGTCGCGGTTCTCGGGCATACCATCGGTAAGCTCCCAGCGCGAGCAGGAAAAACAACATGCTGAGCAGGTTCTTGCGCTCGGCCACCCACACTACCGATTCGACGTTGATGGGGTGCAGCGCGAACAGCGCCGCCACCATGAAACTGCGGCTTGCGGACCCGGTCGCTTGCAGCAGAATCCAGAACAGCAACGCTACGTTCAGCGCATGGAGCAGTACATTCGTGCCGTGATGGCCAGCCGGATCGAGCTGAAAGAGTTGCCAGTCCAGAGCATGAGACAGCCAGGTCACGGGATGCCAATTGGCCTGATCGTAGCTGGTGAAAGCCCACGCTACCGTGTCCCAGGTGAGCCCGCTTTGAACGTGGTGGTTCTCGGTGACATAGCCGTCGTCGTCGTAATTGACGAACGGGTGATGAATCGCCGGATAGTAGAGAACGATGGTGGCGACTACGAGGACAAGGCCGAGAATCAGGGTCCGCTTCTTTGCTCGAATGAACCGGAGTCGAGTGAACTGGTCGGTTGCCGGCTGAGGCGGAGTCCGTTTCTCAGGTTTGTTGCGAATATGCTTGGGTTTCACGCCAGCCGCAGTCACTCGTCCCTCGTTTTCGACGAGTATATTCGATGGCGGCTTTCTGCTTGTGATGGAAACGTCGCGTAGAGAGGCTCTGAGCCATTAAGTCTGCGGAAAAAGCGACGTTCGAGCTGCGACACTGTTCGCGTAGCGCTGGTTGCTAGGCGCTAATTGCTAATTCCTAGTTGCTATCTTACCCTTTGCTTCCGCTGGCTCCGTGCATCTTGGCGCGCTCGATCAACATCTGCACCTGGTCCTTCTGCGGATAATCAGGATTGGTCTGCAAAAGTTTTTCCCAGGCCACAACTGCGCCTTTGGGATCTTTCTTTCCCTGCCATTTGACGATCCCGAGGTTAAATAGCGTAGGCGCGTTATTGGGCCGGATGGCCAGCACTTTTTCGAAGCTCGCGATGGCCTTGTCAGCGTTGCCGGTGTACCAATAGGCGGTGCCTAGATCGGTGCGAACATCGGCATTGTCGGGCTGAAGAGCGATAGCTTTTTCGTAGTATTCGATGGCTTGCGGATAAGTCTGGCCATCGTAGTACAGATTTCCCAGCTTGACGACCGCGTCAAAGTCCTTCGGGTTGGTTTTCAGTTGAGCCAGTAGCGGCTCGGCTGCCTTCGCCAGCATTTCCGGCGACGCGGCCTGCTGCTGTTGCGCACTTCCGATACCGGGCAACTGTGCAGAGCCCACCGGTGCGTTCCCCATTCCGGCGGGAGCGGAAGCCGTCTGCGCGCTTTCGCCGGAAGTCGCAACCGGCGCAACCGGCGCCGATCCCCGGGCAAAGTAGCCCACCGCAATTCCGATGGCCAGCGTGATCACCGCCAGTGTGTAAGCTTGCACGTTGCTGAAGGCCAGGTTGTTCTTGCCGTTGTTGTTCTGTACAGCTTGAGACATTGGTTGTGTACTCCTTGTAGCAGCTAGCACTTGGCACTTAGCATTTGGCGCTTGGCATTTGGTTGAACCGTTCGACTTCCACTGCTAAATGTCGTTCACTGATGTCGTTTTTCACTCAGGGGCGGTTTGCTAAATGCTAATTGCTAGTTGCTAGTTGCTGATTGCTAATTCCTCGTTCTTAGCGTCGGCGCTAACCGTTGACAGTTGTTCAAGGTGAAACAGGCGGCCCACCGCTGCGGTCAGCAGGTCCTGTTCCTTCCTTTCTGGAAGCTCCTTCAATTCGCGGGCCAGGGAACTGGCAATTCGTTGCGTTATATGTATTGTAAGCGTTGTGAGTGCCTGGTCCTGATCTTCCGTGAACGGTCCATATTCCTGGCGAAGGCTTTCCAATTCCTGCCGGCAAAGTTCATCGAGACGTTGACGCAGGGCCACGATGGTCGGGACCACCCGTTCCGCCATCAGTTTGCGGCGAAAGCCCTGCACTTCCGCCTGCACAATCTTTTCCGCGGCTTCGGCGGCGGCCTGTCGTCCCACCGCGTTGCGTTTCACCACGTGCTCCAGGTCGTCCATATCGAAAAGATGAATGCCCTCGACGTCGCGCACGCCAGACTCGATATCGCGTGGGACCGCAATATCAATCACGACCAGGGGGGCGTGGCGCCGTTGCCGGGCGATCTCCTCGGCTTCCCCGCGGCTCAGGATGAAGTGCGGGCAAGCTGTTGAGCTCACCACAATATCGGTCGTCTTCAGATGCTGTAAGCGATCGTCGAAGGAAACCGGCGTGGCGCCCATCTTCTGCGCCAACTCCTCGGCGTGGGCGAAAGTGCGGTTCATGACCTTCACGTGGCTGGCGCCGGCTTTCGTCAGGTAGTGTGCGGCGAGTTCGCTCATCTTGCCGGCGCCAATCAGCAATACTTCACGTCCGGCAAGTTCTCCCAGGATGTTTCTTGAAAGTTCCACACAAGCGTAGGGCACCGAAACCCCCGACGAGCCGATCGCAGTTTCCGTCCGGGCCCGCTTGGAGACGGTTAGCGCCTTCTGCATGACCGCGTCCAGAAATCGTCCAGTCGTGCCTGCCTCTTGTGCCAGCTCCCAGGCTTGCTTCACCTGCCCGGTGATTTCTGGTTCGCCCAGCACCATGGAATCGAGACCCGAAGCCACGCGAAAGACATGGGTGAGTGCCACGTCATCCATCAGGCGATAGAAGTGCGACCATTCACACAGCTTGATTTGGTATTCCTGCGTCAGAAACCGTAGCACGGAATTGGCTGCCGTGGGGACGTCGCTGGCCCACAGAATGAACTCGGTGCGATTGCAGGTGGGTACGACGATCACTTCTTCGACGCCTTCCGAGCGCACCAACTGCTGGAGCGCGTCGTAGCGCCGTGCTTCGCTGATCCAGAAGCGCTCGCGAACGGCGACCGGGGAGGTTCGGAAGTTCAGGCCTATCACTGCCAGCGTAGGATCCATAAGGGCCTTCTTTCGGAAAGCGGTTCCGTTTATTAAAGGCACAATCCATGCCAAACCAAGGAGGGTCTCCTGGCACAAATAAGTCGTTTAGATACAAACAATTATCCCAGTGAACGATATCGGCCGCAGAGGGCCGGAGGCTGGCTTTGCGGCATATCACCCGCTCAAAGCGTTTTTTCCCTCCTGTTCCTGTGGAATGGGTTTGGCGAAATGCGTCTTCGCGGAGTACAGTACTCTGGCCGTCATGTAACGGCATTTCTTAATTTCTAACGCCCCCCTTGCGGGATGGTTTGGTGAAGGAGACGAAGACCTAAGATGAAGAAAATGAGACTCTCGCAACGCATCGCTCTGTTCTGCCTGATAACCGCCCTGGCTCTGCCGTCCCTAGCCTCGGCCCAGGCGAAGGGCCAGGACACTTTCAAAGCCAAGTGCGCCATGTGTCACGGCGCCGACGGCAGCGGCTCTACCCCCATGGGAAAGTCGATGGGGTTGAAGGACTTGGGCAGCCCGGCTATCCAGAGCATATCCGATGCCGACCTGACCGCCGCTATCACCAATGGCAAAGGCAAAATGCCAGCCTACAAAGGCAAGTTGACCGATGCCCAGATCAGCGATGTGGTTTCGTACATCCGCACACTGAAAAAGTAATTCCACGCTTTCTAACGACTCACTGGTCGGCGGCTCCTGCGGGAGTCGCCGATTTTCTTTGATTTGAAGGGGCGCAGCTTTAGAGCTTGCCCTGAACCTGCCGAAGGGTGCGCCGTTGAATCCCCTTGTGCTTCTTCCGTCATTGACGCGCCGTTCAATCCCACAAGAAATCCCTTCCGCCGCCGCTGCATCATCGTCTATTCCGGAGTTATACTCGCAAACTGCCGGGCAAATTGACCTGACCGGCTTCGTGAAGAACTACGGCGATGGAGGGCACGATGAAAGACGATCCTACACATAAGCCCGAAAATAGCTCAGGTGTTTCGCGTCGCGATTTCATGAAGATTTCGGGCGTCGGCGTTGCCCTTCCATTGGTACTCGGCCCCAAGATGGTCGAAGCCGCTGGTGAGGAAGTGGCCGTTCATGGACCGGGCAAGGTCCCGATCGCGCTCACCGTCAACGGCAAGAAGTTGACCGCGCAGTTGGAGCCGCGAGTCACGCTGCTGGATGCCCTGCGCGATAACTTCGATTTGACCGGCGCAAAGCGCGTCTGTGACCGCGGGGTTTGCGGGGCCTGCACGGTGTCGATGGACGGCAAGACCGTCTATGCGTGTGCCGTGCTGGCCATCGATGCGCAAGGGAAGAACATCACCACCATCGAAGGTCTAGCTGAAGGTGACGAGTTAACTCCGGTCATGCAGGCTTTCGTCGCACACGATGCCCAGCAGTGCGGCTTCTGCACCCCGGGATTCATCGTTGCCACCACTCATTTCCTCGAGCAGCACCCGAATCCAACTGCGGAGGACATTCGCCGCGGACTGAGCGGCAATTACTGCCGCTGTGGGACCTACAACGGGATTCGCGCCGTCGCGTTGGCCAAGCCCGAAGGGAGGGCGTCATGAGCGAGTACAAGTGGCCCGATCCTGCAACCCGTCCGCTGCTGGGCAAGCGCATTTCGCGAGTTGATGGTCCGGTGAAAGCCTCCGGCCGCGCGAAATACACCTACGACTACAACCCCAATGGCTTGCTGGCGGGAAAGATTCTTCGCTGCCCGCATGCGCACGCGCGTATCGTCAGCATTGACACCAGCGCGGCCGAGAAGATGGCTGGCGTAAAAGCAGTCAAAGTATTGCAGCAGCCGGGAACGGAGATTTTCTGGGCGGGCGACGAAGTGGTCGGGGTTGCAGCCGTAGATGAGTCAACCGCCGAGGATGCCATCCGCGCGATCAACGTGCAATACGAGGTGCTGCCCCACTTTGTCTCCGATGCCGAGCCGCCCACCAATATCGGCGCCAACAACGGACCGATCAGCCGCGACGACTTTGAAGACATGGAGGACAACCAAGTCCCGGACGAGCAGGTGATCGCGTCCATCAAGGCGAACGGCATCAGCTTCAAGGCCGACGACAAATATCTGAAAGACGCGCAAGCGTCGGGCGTCGATCCCAAGGTTGTCGCGGCACTGCGCGCCGCCAAGTACGCCGAGGCCAAGACTTCGCGCTCGCCTTACAAGAAAACGGCAGTGCAGAAGCAAGGCGATCCCGACAAAGCGTTCACTTCAGCGGCAGCCGTTTCCGAAGGTCTCTACGGCGCTTCCTGCATCACGCACTGCTGCCTTGAAACGCACGGCATGGCATCGGAATGGCCGACCGACAAAGACCTTCTGGTGCACGTTTCCACGCAAAATCTTTCCGGCATCGCTCCCCAAGTCTCAGAACCGCTCGGCATACCGGCGGGAAATATTCAAGTGCTGCAGCAGTACATCGGCGGCGGATTCGGCAGCAAGTTCAGCCCGGATCGCTGGGGAATCGCAACCGCGCAACTCTCCAAAGCTGCTGGCGGCAAGCCGGTGAAGATCATGCTTGACCGCGATTCCGAACAGAAAGTCGCGGGTATGCGTCCGTCGGGCTTTGCGCGGGTGAAGATTGCCGCCGGCCAGGACGGCAAGCTCGTGGCATGGGAATCACGCTCCTGGGGAACCGGCGGAGTTGGCGGTGGCGGCTCCCCTCCACTGCCGTACATCTTCGAAATTCCCAACCAGCGCAAGCAGCACATTGCCATCTCCACCAACCAGGGAAGCGCCCGCGCGTGGCGAGCGCCGAATCATCCGCAGGCTGCGGTCATTACCATGACTGCGATCGAAGACCTCGCCGCCAAGATGAACATGGACCCGGTGGACCTCATTACTCGCAATCTGGAACTAACCGGCCCGCGCGAAAAGATCTATCGCGACGAACTTCCCATTGCCGCGGAGCTGATGGAATGGAAAAAAAATTGGCATCCGCGCGGCGATAAATCCCCGGGGCCGATCAAGCGCGGGCTCGGCCTCTCGCTGCACACCTGGGGAGGCCGCGGACACAACAGCGATTGCGATCTCACCATTCATCCCGATGGATCGGTCGAGATCAAGATGGCTACTCAGGACCTCGGCACCGGCTGCCGCACCATCATCACGATCATAGCGGCCGACACGCTCGGTATTCCGCTGGACAACATCAAGCTGCTCATCGGAGACAGCCGTTATCCCGTCTCCGGTGCCAGCGGTGGCAGCACGACCTCAGGAGGCGTCACGTCCTCTACGCGGCGCGCTGCCGTGGATGCGCGCGATCAGCTCTTCGCCAAGGTTGCTCCCGCATTGAAGGCGCAGCCGGAAGAATTGGAGGCCGTGAATGCAACCGTGCGGGTGAAGAGCGATCCCAGCCGCAGCCTCCGGTGGAAGGAAGCCTGCGCGAAGATCGGCGCCATGCCGATGACCATCCGCGGCAAGAATCCCGACAAGTCGAAGCCGCCGGACTTGACCAACAGCGGCGTCGGCGGCGTGCAGATGGCCGATGTCTCGGTGGACACCGAGACCGGCATCGTGCGCGTGAACAAGATAGTCGCCGTACAGGACTGCGGCCTGGTCGTGGATGTGAAGACTGCCGAAAGCCAGGTGCTGGGCGCGCTCATCATGGGCATCAGCTATGCGCTCTACGAGGAGAAGATTCTCGATCCCGTTACCGGGCGCATGTTGAACCCGAACATGGAGTTCTATCGGCTGGCGGGCATCGCCGACATTGGCGAAATGAAGGTCCACATGATGACCGGCAAAGGTTACGACGAGCGTGGCGTCATCGGATTGGCCGAGCCGCCCGTGGTCTCGCCCGGGGCGGCCATCTCGAACGCGGTTGCCAATGCGATCGGCGTGCGAGTGCCATTTCTGCCGCTCACACCGGCCCGCGTGCTGGAAGCGCTGGAGAACGGAGGTGCCCATGCGACCGTTTGAATACGTCAGCCCAACGAACAAGGAACAGGTTGCCACGCTACTCGGCGAGCATGGCTCGATTCTGGCCGGCGGCACCGATCTGCTGGCGCTGATGAAGGATGACGTCGTCGCACCCGAGCGCCTGGTGAATATCAAACAGATCGACCAGTTGCGCGGCGTTAGCTATCAATCGGGAAACGGATTGCGCATCGGCGCGCTGACCACGATCGCCGAGTTCGCGGAAGATGCGAACGTGCAGCGTTATTATCCCGTTCTTGCGGATGCCGCGCACGAGGTCGCCAGCCCGCAGATTCGCAACCTCGCAACCATTGGCGGCAACATGTGTCAGCGTCCGCGCTGCTGGTACTTTTGCAACGGCATGGGGCTGATGGCGAAAACGGCGGACGGCAAATCCATGGTGGTCGCGGGTGACAATCGCTATGCCGCGATTCTTGGCAACGCCGGTCCGGCCTACTTTGTCAGCCCATCAACGCTTGCGCCGGTGCTCATTGCCTTGGGCGCGAAGATCCGTCTGTACTCTGCGAAAGCCGCTGGCAGCGGCGTGCGCGAATTGCCGCTGGAGAAGTTTTTCGTCATTCCAAAATCGGAGAACGAACTTGAACACGACCTGAAACCCGGCGAGATGGTGATTGAGTTGGTTGTCCCTCCTCCTGCGCAGGACCTGAAAGCTGCCAGCTACGAAGTGCGGCAACGGGCGGCATTCGACTGGCCGCTGGCGCAGGCGAGCGTTGCGCTCGAGATGGACGGTAGCACCGTGAAGAGCGCGCGCGTCGTGCTCGGACACGTTGCGCCCATCCCGTGGATCTCGCCCGAAGCGGCGCAGGCGCTGGTTGGGAAGAGCATCTCTCCCGACACCGCAATGGCAGCCGCGAACGCCGCAGTCGCGCAAGCCAAACCGCTCAGCCACAACAAGTACAAAATTACGCTGGCGAAGGCTGCCGTCAAGCGTGCCATCCTAAGCGCTGCGGGCCAGAGCACCGGAGGTGCCGCATGATGCTGAATCCCGACGCCGACCGCTTCAATACAAAGCGCGAAGACATTTGTCCGGCGCTGCGCTGGAAAGGACAATTCATCGAGGCGGAGCGTGACGCTACGGTGCCTCCCACCAACGACGGCCTGTTCTGGTGCATGCACACGCAGACTTGCATCGGCCCCGACGGTGAATTGGCCGAGCCGGGAAATTGCTCGTCGAAGGTCCGTGGGTGCCATGGAACCGGAAAGTGCGGCTAGATGGCGGTCAACACAATTGCCTGGGAGACCACTGAGCACGAGACAAGAAAGAACAAAGCGTACCGCGAACGTCTCATGTTTTTCTCCTCAGTGTTCCAGGTCATTGCAGGTCGATCAAGAGTTGAAAACTCCGGGTCTTACGCCAGCGGTAATGGGCAAAGTCGCGATCGAGCGTGAGAATTTCTCCCGTATTTAGTTCGTCCGCGAGATGAACCAGGCAGGCATCTGCGAAGTCCGCAGGCTGGTCGGAATACTTCCGCATGATTTTTCGGACCGGAGTGGCGGCGCGCGAAAGCTGAAATGGAATTAGAAAGACGCCCCGCGCGACGTTCTCCAGCACGGCCTCAGCCGCCCCGGAAAGATTGCGCAGCAAATAACAACTCTCCGCAATCACCGCCTCGCAGGTCACCAACGGTCTTCCCAACCTAGTCACAACGTCGGCGCATTGGGGGTGATGTCTCTCGCTTCGGTCCAACAGAGCAACGACCACTCCGGTGTCGAGGAGCACCGGCTTCATCGCCCGAATCCCTTCAAGTGCTGCTTATTGGAGCCAAGGTCAGAAACGTGGGAGGCGAAGCTTCCAATGCCAACTACCTTCCTTCTCGAAGCTGTGCCATAACAGGCCGCGAGCAGGCGCAGCCCCTCGCGCACCACCCGCGATGGGCTCCAGTCGAGACGCCGCACCAAGCTCTCTAAAGCCGCCTGGGCTTCGGGGTCCAGCCGCGCCTGTACGTTTGCCTTCACAATCTCTCATTGTAATACAAACTGAAAATGTATTATAGATCCGCCATTAGGTTCGCGGACGCTTTGTTCTTATCGGGTGTACTGCCTGATGTCCTCCGCCGCGCCGGGATACTGCTTGATCAATTGCTCGCGATCGCCATTCTCGTAATCGGCGTAACCATGTAGTAGATTGCCGTGCCGATGGAGCGCGGGCCGCGAATGCCGTCGGGCAGATATTCCGCCGCGACGTTCCAGCGGGAGCGATAGGTTTCACGAAAGAAGCCGCCTTCAATTGCCAGCGGTTGCAATTGCAGCAGTTGTTTGACCTCATCCGCAGTCATGGTGGAAACAGCGTAGCACTTCGCGATGCGGGAAACGCTAACCCTGATTTGTGGTCACACAATCGAAGAGGCTGCGTTCGCCCGGGCTGCTTCCACCACGGCTTTCTTCAGCCGAGATTGAGTCCTCCTTCGGCAAACATCGCAGCCGCAATCTGTTGCGGATATAGCTGATACCTTCCCTCCGCCATCGCTTGTTTCAGCGAATCCACCCGCTGCTGGCGGATGTCCGGAACTTTGTCTAGGTGTGCCTTCAAGATTTGGACCTCCGCGCTCCAGGTAAACGAATGCATTACAGCTTTAGCATCGGCGGTCATGTCCTGGCCATTACTCCCGGCGCTCCTGCGGTGGTCCGGCGCCGGGATGGCTTGCGGATTTAACAGGCTGCTGAAAAACAAGTCCCATCGGGTGCTCTGAAGCGACTCATCTTCCGATGTGCCGTTAAGCGCCTTGCTTTTGCCATTTTGGGCGGGCGAGCCGGGGCCTCCAACGGGCGCAGGTTTCGCGCTGGTTGGAGTAAAGCTCAGCCCGCCGGAAATCTGCTTTCGGCACTTCTTCAGCAGCCTCTTTAAGTCAATTGTCATCCCAGTTCCTCGTGCAATGTCCCCTGCAATTGAGTGATCGGCAATAGTTAAGAAAACTTTAATCTTTTTCTGCGGGTTTCTTGGCGCCCGCCGATCGCTGCAGCGGTATCCGAAAGGTTCTTGGCTCAGGAGCTTTTCCACATCCCCACCGGCTGGGTAGCGGCGTGAACGGACGCGGTGAGAACGGCGGTGCGAGCTTGCTGCGCACTCTCCAGGCTGGCCCGCAGCCGCGCCACGGCCATGGAATGAATCTGCGAGACGCGCGATTCTCCCACTCCCAGCACCGCTCCCACTTCTTTCATGGTGAGCTCTTCCTGGTAATACAGGGCGAGCACTTGCTGCTCGCGCGGCGGCAACTCCGCAATCGCATCCGCCAGCATCTGCCGGCGCTCTCCCTGCAGGCAGAGGAACAGAGGGTCTTGGTTGGCGGGCCCGGGAAGATTTTGCCCGAGATCGGTTTCCCGTCCGTCTTCCAGCGATACGATTTGCAGGCTGCCGACCTCGAGGCCGCGAATTTCGTCCAGCAGGTGCTGAAATTCCTCTAGGGCCATGCCCATGGCCAGCGCTAGCTCGGGCTCGGTGGCCGAGCGGCCCAGCTCGGTCTGCAACTTCTGCGTGATGGTTTCCAGGCGGCGGGCTTTGCGGCGCAGGTCGCGCGGACTCCAGTCCATGTCCCGCAGACTGTCCAGAATGGCTCCCCGGATACGGAACTTCGCGTAGGAGGCGAAGCGCACCTTCTTGTCCGGGTTGAACTTGTGCACGGCGTCAATCAGGCCCACGATACCGGCGTGCAGAAGATCGTCGAAAGGAACGTGCTGCGGCAGCCGTTCGTGGATGCGGCGTGCGATGTATTTTACCTGCGGCAGTTGTTCCAGCAGGATCTCGTCCGTCATCTCTCCAGCCGGTTCACTCATCTGCTCGTAAGCCTGGGGGGCAGTCATGTCTCCTCCTTATCGAGTCATTTCGACGACTGCAGCGGCTGCACTGGGGATAGTCGTCGGGAAGCCTCGGCGCCGTCCGCGCAAATCTCCACAGGACTGCGCTACAGTCGTCATCAAGACTGTTGTAGGCCGCCAACCTTAGAAATCGATTAGGAAAGGATTAGAAGTTTCTAGGAAACTGAAGAACTATCGCGATGCCGACGAAATATGCCCGTTGAGCCAGATTGCGCAGTCTGCCTCGCTCAACCAATGCAGGGCAATCGCACAATCCAGACTCCGGGAAGACCAGCCGCCGCGCTCCATGTCAGGTCGCCGCCGATGGCGCGAAAGGTTCGGCGGGCAATTTCCAGCTCACCGCTCCAATCCGGCTCGGAGCGATCATCAGACGGCCCAGCATCAACGCGGGCCCCGCATCCCGCGATGCAGATCTCCACCTGCTGTCGATCCTTGCGCTCTCCGCGCATGACGATACTGTGGCTTGACGAAGGGCAGCGGAGCAGGAACTCCAGCAGATAGAAGAAGCCGCGAGTCAACTTCGCTTCATTCGCCGCCACCTCCACCGCTACGCGGGTCAGCTCAAAGCATCGCCCCGCGGACTCGAACAGGGGCAGCATGTCGTCACGCAGTTGCTGCAAAAGCAGATCGAGCGCGAGCGGCGTCGAGGTATCTCCGGGGTCTTCCGCGTCGCTCAATTCGCGCAGCAAGAGCAGCCGCTGGCGCAGGCGTTCGGCGTCGTGCAGGGCGGCTTCTATGCTGGCGCGGAATTCCTCGATGGTTTGATCGCGCACCAATGCGAGTTCCAGCGAACACTGCAGAGCGGTGAGCGGCTGGCTGAGATCGTGAAACACGTTCGACGCGAAATCGCGGCGCGGGGCAAGCTCTGCGGTGGAGGCTGAGGCAGACGCGCTCACATTGGCGCCCCGGCTTGGCAGCTCATTTCGTATCCCACGCCGCGGACCGTGTGAATGAGATGGGGCGCGTATTCACCATCCACCTTCTTGCGCAGGTAGTTGATATAGACATCGACGATGTTGGTGGTGGTATCGAACGACAGGTTCCACACGTGCTCCACGATCATGGCACGGGTGATGCGGCGGCCCGCATTGCGCATCAGGTATTCGAGCAGGGCAAATTCTTTCGCAGTGAGCTCGATGCGCTTGCCCGCGCGTTCCACCTTGCGTTCCACGCGATTGAGTTCCAGGTCCGCAAGTCGCAGCACGGTTTCGACCGTTCGCGGGCCGCGGCGCAGCAGGGCGCGCACCCGCGCCGAAAGCTCGGTGAAGGAAAACGGTTTGATGAGGCAATCGTCGGCGCCGGTATCGAGCGATTGCACCCGATCTTCCACCCGGCTGCGCGCGGTGAGCACCAGCACCGGAAGCGACGGTTTCTTGGGACGCACGGCATTCAGCACGCCTATACCGTCGAGTTTGGGCAGGTTCAGGTCGAGGATGAGGAGATCGTATTCGCTCTCCAGGGCCATCTGCCGGGCCTGTTCACCATCGGGCGCCACATCAACCGCATAGTGTTCCGCCTCCAGGCCCTTGCGGAGAAAGCTAGCGAGCGGAGCGTCGTCTTCCACAACCAGGATGCGCATACCGTGGACCGTTGGCGAGTAACCAACCAGTGGTTACTATGATCTTCGGCTTTTCCACAGGGCTCGTCAACATATCTCCGATCTCTGGCAAGGCACGGCGTGCCGATTCAGGAAGGACCGTTTTGAACTGGTAACCAGAACTGATGACGAAGATCACGCACCGCGGCTGTCACATTGCGTTGGGAGTTGACGGCATTGAGGATCGCGCGCGATTTTTTTGCGCCGCGGAATCATCCTCCCGGCGCTATAATCCTAATATGGCACGTGGTTGGGAAAGTAAATCTGTAGAAGCTCAAATAGAAGAGTCTGATTCCGAACCCTCCCTTAGCGAAACCCGCTCCTGCTCTGCTGAAGAAATGCAACTCCAGATGAAGAAAGCTGACCTCGAGCTTTCGCGCAAGCTGGTGCTTCAGCAAATGGAGCGGAGTGATAGCGAGCGTTATTCCGAGTTGCTGCGCCGAACGCTGGCCGGCCTCGACGCGCAAATCGCCGCCCTGGGCTGATTGGCGCCTGGTCAGGTGTTGCCTTCTTGAAGGAGTTCCTTCGTCTGGAGAAGCGTCGCTTAGCGCCGCCTTCCGCCTACGACGCCGGAAGAAACTGCGTCCGCCTTGTAATTCCACGGTCCCCTTAGCGTTACTTAGCCTCCAACACCAGGAAGTAATCCATGTTGTCCGCCCTCACCAGGTCATCATGCTCTTCGAGCAAACGATAGCCGGCCTGCTCGGCTTCGCGGAGCACCACTTTTTTCTGTACGCCGTGATCTTCGCCGTTTCCGTTGCGATCAATGACGCCCACGCGCGCGTTGGGTCTTAGCGAAGTTCGCAAGTTGCGCAACAAGACAATCGGGCTCGCCACCTCATGGTACGTCTTCAGCAAGAGCACAGCGTCGATGGAGTTGGCGGGCAGTTGCGGATCGTCGGGTTTGCTGAGCACGGTTTTCACATTGCGCAGATGTTCCTGCTGCGCCCGGTCCGCGATGTGACGGACCGCCTCGGGGTTAATATCGACCGCATAGACAATCCCGGCCTCCGTCACCCTTTTCGCAGCTCGCACCGTGAACCATCCCGAACCAGCCCCGATGTCGGCGACCGCCTTACCGGGCGCGATGGCAAGAATATCCATTACGCGATTGATGTGTAGCCTTTGGCTTCTGCCGGGGGAATCGAAGATGGAGAGATCGCCGGTGTAAGGCGGGCTGGTCTTGCGCTGCTGCGCCGGCTGCGCTGCGGACCCTTGCGCCCATGAAGCCGGTGCCGGCCCAAGCAAGCAGGCAAACAGCAGCAAGGATATGTACAAAGTGAAACGCCTGGAAGCCATGACAAAGGTCCGTGCAAGATTCAGGTGCGGTCGACTCTTCGCGGAATCTTAGGCGTTGGCCGGTTCAACCGTTTCCGATTTAGTGCCAGGACTGGATGTTCCACCAGCAGGCGGAGATGCCAACCCGACGCCCTGCTGCTCACGCGACTCTTTCACCGAGCGATTGCGCGCCGCGCGCAGCTTGAGGAACGACTTTGCTTCGGTGTAGAGGCGCTTGCGGTCGGTAGAGTTGAATGCCGCTCTCTTCACGATCCGGAAAATCGCCTTGGGGCGGAAGTAGTACTCGTCGTAGAAACGGTGCACCATTTCCAGGATATAGTCGCGGGAAATCCCCGGATACTCAATCATGGCGACCTGGTGTCCCATATCGTCCACCATCTGGGAGCCTTCGGCCTTAAGGAATCCGTTTGCCTTGGCGTAATCGTAAAGTTCCGTTCCCGGATAGGCATGCGCCAGCGATACCTGGATGGTGTCCACATCCAGTTCCTTCGCGAAATCGATGGTGCGTCGAATGGTTTCCTTGGTCTCGCCAGGCAGACCCAAAATGAAGTCGCCGTGTACTATGAGCCCGAGCTTCTTGCAGTCCCGGGTGAAGTCCCGCGCCCGTTCGACGGTCGCGCCCTTCTTGATGTTCTTCAGAATTTGCTGATCGCCCGACTCGTAGCCCACGATCAACAGGCGGCAGCCGGCTTCTTTCATCGCCTTCAGCGTCTCGTAATCGGTGGTGACACGTGAGGTGCAAGACCAGGTCAGGTTCAGCGGTTTCAGCTTGGTGCAAAGTTCGATGGTGCGCGCCTTTTGAATGTTGAAGGTATCGTCGTCGAAGAAAAACTCTTTTACCCAAGGCCAATATTCCTTGGCCTTTGCCATCTCTGCGGCCACCCTATCGGTCGAACGTTTGCGCCAGGGGTGTCCACTGAGCGTTTGCGGCCACAAACAGAACGTGCACTGTGCCGGACAGCCGCGCGTGGTGTACAGCGAGACGAAGGGATAGAGCAGAAATGGCACGTTGTAGCGACGAGGATCGATGTCGCGCTTATACACATCCACCACGTCAGGCAGAGCATCGAGATCGGCCACTGCCGGGCGGTCGGCGTTGTGCAGTATCTGGCCATTCGGCCCACGATACGAAACGCCCAGAATCTCATCCAGCGGCTTACCGTTCGCATACTCGACTACGGCGTAATCGAACTCCCGGCGCACTATGAAATCGAGCGCCGTGCCTTCCTTGAGAGACGCCTCCGGCAGGGTGGTTACGTGCGGTCCCACGAAAGCGATCTTCAGCCTCGGATTGGCTGCCTTCATGGCAGCCGCCAGCTTGATGTCGCCTTGAAAGCCCGGCGTGCTGGTAAACAAAACCAGGAATTCGTAATCCCTTCCAATTTGGATAGTCTCTTGCGCCGTCACCTTGTGCGGCGAAGCGTCGAGCAGACGGGAGCCTTCCAACATGCCTGCCGGGTAAGCTAGCCAGACCGGGTACCAATAGGACTCGATCTCGCGCGTGGCTGGCCAACGCGAACTGGCGCCACCGTCATAGTTCTCAAACGAAGGGGGATTCAAAAATAGAGTTTTCAAAGGCATAGGATTAACTATCGTATCATTTGTCCCGTACCGGCGGAACTTCTTACCTATGTTTCGGTTAGATACATTTCCTCGCCAGGCGGATACATTTTATGGCTGGCAGTCAATGGTTGATTAGCGAGGTGGAATGGCCCATTTCTCCAGTTCGCCGGTAAGCCGCAGCAGTTGCAGTTCGGCCCGGCTGAGCTCCAACTGAGTGTCAAAGTAGGCGGCGTGCTTGTCTTCGGCATCGAGGCGGGCGTTTTGCTGATCGCGGGTGTTGGCGTTGCCGGTCTCGATTCTGGCCTTCACCGCCTCCAGGTCTCCTTGAGCGACTTCCCATTCCAATCTGGCCACATCGCGCGCTGCGGCCAACTGTCGCAGTGACCTCTGGAGCTTCAAGGCCTCTTCGCTGACCTGGTTCCTGGCGATATCTACTTGCTTTTTCGCCATTAAGGCAACAGCATCAGCTTCCTCTGCCTTGGCCTTCTGCACCGAATTGAAGATGGGGAACCTGACATCCAGTCCACCGCTGAAATTGTTGGCAGTGTAGTTACGATAGTACAAATCGTAATTGTTGTATTTGGCAAGGTAAGCGTATTGTGACGCCAAATCGATGGTGGGCATCGTCAGCGCCTTGTGTTCGCCTCTGGCTCGTGCCTGTGCAGCGGCTACTTTCTGCTCCGCCTGCTTCACGGCAAGACTGTCTTCCACGGCCCGGGCTGACAGATCGTCATCCTGCGAAATCACGGGCAGCTCCGGCATCGATTCAGGATCGACCGCGATCGATTCGGCTGGTAATCCCACCAGCTTGGACAGATGCTCGCGCAGCACGTCGGCTTGCCCCTGCGCCTCGGCAACTCGCAATCGAATGCGAGCGGCCACCAACTGACTCTTCGTAAGGTCAAGCTTGCTGTCCACGCCCTGCTGCAGGCGCTGTTCGGTCACAAATTGTGCGTTGTCGGCCGCGCTTTGAGCTTCGCCCAGCGCCTTCAGCTTGCCGGTGAGCTGATCGAGTTGCGTGTAGGTCAGCGCCGTATCCAGAATGACGGAGTCGCGCTTGTCTTGCACGTCCAGGGAGGTGGCATTCCAGTCGATCTTTGCGGCCTTGATGAATTGCCGAAGGGAGAGGTTGAAGAACGACTGCACGGAGTTGAAGTTCACCACCGAGGGTGCCGAGCCTTCCAGGGTGAGCGGAAATCCATAGGAATAACCGAGGCCGGAACCTATGGTGAGCTGCGGAATGTAGTTCGCTCGAACTTCCTCATAGGCCTCGCGCGCTCGCCATTGGTTGACGGTCGCGATGCCCATGACACCGCTGTGCTGCAGCGCCAAATCCACCGCTTTACGGAAAGGAATCGGTTCCGCAGCCGCAGCGTCGGCTGCCACGCAAGGAGCACAAGAAAGTACAAGGGCGCAGGCGAGAGCGGCTACCCTCGCAGCACAGCCAACCCGGGTCGTTCTCAAACAGCGGGGCCTTCGGGGCATCCTGGCTCTACCTGGTGAAACGATTGAAGACGGCTACTGTAACCGGTCAAGAGCTTTCCGCGCGCGGTCAAAACCGGAAGCCAGAGCAAGTGACGCCTCGTATTCCGAGGTGGCGTCTGAACTACGGCCCATCTTCTCGTCGATCTGACCTAGCAGGTAGTGGGCGTGAAACGCCGGGGCATCCTCCACCAGTCCGCCGGAATCGAGGTACTTCTGCAAATATTGCGCCGCATCTGGAAAGTCACGGCCGCTAAGGTACAGTTCATTGGCGGCGTCAAAATAGTTTTCGGCGACCCGGCCCGGCTGCGCCATGGCCGTCAGCACCGTCCTCTGCACATCATCAAAGCGTCCCCGGAGACGGTAAAAATCCGCCAATTGCAGCCAATAAGTCGCAGGATTGTGGGCCGCCTTGATAGCGCTGTGGAACTGGCCCTCCACTTCATCGTATCGTTTTTCCTTGGCGGCAATCTGCGCCAGGATCGAATGCGCCTCGGCCGCGTCGTACTTGCTGACCTGCGCCGCCTGCTCGCGGGCCTTATCCAGTCCCCCTCCCATGACGGCCGGAGCTTGAACGTAGTACTTGGAGAGATCGCTGCGGGCCTTGACGTTCGCGGGATCCAGTTGCACGGCGTGCTCAAACTCATTCTTGGCCTTGCGCGCCAGTCCGGCCGCGGCCAGTGGACTCGATCCTCCCGCCTTCCTGCCATACGCCCGGGCCAGCCAAAGATGATAACTCGCATCCTGGGGTTGCTCAGCAACCGCGCGTTCTCCCCATCTGACGGCATCGTCCCAGCGCTCCATGGCGTAGTAGGCGCGACACATCAGGTTGAACGATTCCGCGTCGCCGCGGTTGGACAACGCGCTGATAGCTTCATTCATGCGGCCACGGGACAGTAACTGCACGGCCGCAGGATCGGCGGCGGTAATCGTGGTGACCGCCAGCAGCAGAAATAGAACAGCGAACCTTGAATACAAGAGTTTCATGGATTAGCGATTTTCACCGGCATCCCTTCGCGGAGGGACTGCATGTTGAGGGCGCCCAACGCCAGCACCGCATTGTCGGCGAGTCCGCTGGTGACCTGGATCCGCGTGAGGTTTTCGATGGAGGTGTTCACGTCGCGTCGCTGTAACTCCCCATTGGCTACCTGGAACACGAATTGCCCCTTGACGTCCTGATGCACGGCTTCTCGGGGGACGGTGAGCGCGTCCTGCTGGCGCGCGATGACGACTGCGACGCTGATATTGGTGTTAGGCAGGAGTTTGAGGTCGCTGTTGTCCACCACACACGTCACCTCTCCGACCATTCGCGTGCCGCGTTGCACCACCGTCGTAGGCAGGCTCTCCAGTGTGCCTTGCCACACCCGCCCCGGGATGGCGTCCCAGGTGACTTCAACCTGTTGGCCTTTTCGCAGTTTGCCGATCTCCGGTTCGTCAATGAACGCGCGTACTTGGACCTTATGCAGGTCCGCTACCTGCACCAGCAAATCTCCAGGGTTGACAAATGCACCTTGGCGCACCGGCAGGGAATAGACCATGCCTGCACGTGGAGCAGCAATATTTGAATTTCTCAGCAACTCCTGGGCGGCGGCAAGCGAGGCGCGGGCTTCCGCCTGCTGGGACTCGACGTGGCCAACCTCCTGTTGTGAGTAGCGTCCGCTTAGTTTCTGTTGCAGCAATTGCACGTTGGCTTCGGCAATTTGAAACCGGCTCTGGGCGGTATCCACCTCGGCTTGCGACGCCGCCCCACTCTGCAACAGGCGCTGCATCGCTTGCAGATTCCGTTGCGCGGCATCCCGATCAGCCTGGGCTCTGACCAGCGCATTGCGCGTGGTCAGCAATTCGTCCTTGGTGCCACCGTTTTCCACCGCGTTGCTATCGGCTTCTGCGCCCTTCAATTGCGCTTCGGCTCGAGCCGCCTGCGACCGCGCATTGGCATCTTCAAGTTGCAGGAGTAATTGCCCGGGTTTTACCCATGAACCCTGCTGCACATAAATCTTTTTCGCCGTGGTGGCCATCGGCGCGTAAGCCTCGAAGTTATTCAGGGCTTCGATCTTGCCATTGGTGGCGATGCTTTCGGTGATGGTTTCGCGGTCGGCGCGGCCGACCCGAACAGCCACTTGAGAACGGTGCAGAGACACGAAAGCTGCGAGCACCACCACCGCCACAGTCAGGCCAATAACGATGCCCCACCGTCTTCCGTTTACGCGGTCATGGCCGTTCTCAGTTGCAGCTGCCATTTTTGCTCGAATCTATAAGTATAACGTAGGACACAACTTCCACTTCGGCCGGCGCCAAGACAAAGCACCTCCTTCAACCGGGAGAGGTCGCTACCACCCCTTCCTATCTGATGTTCGAGCTTTGCCCGAAGACGCAGCCAGTACAGCATGAGTCAGGCCTTGACTCGCCATTTCTCATCTCGATACCGTCGTGCGCATCGCTACAATAGAGCCATGGCAAAAAGCGCACGCTATACGCCAGAGCACGCCGCGGCTGGTCTGTCCGCTAGACTTCCGGAAATTGAAACGTGGCCGAACCAATTCCCCGGCTACGAGATCGTGATCGACGTACCCGAGTTCACCTCCGTATGTCCCAAGACCGGCCTGCCTGACTTCGGTACGCTGTGGATTCGCTACATGCCCGACCAGGCCTGCCTCGAACTGAAGTCGTTAAAAGAATACCTGATCGGCTATCGCAATCTGGGCATCTTCCAGGAAAACATCGTGAACCGCGTTCTCGAGGACGTGGTACGCGCCAGCAGGCCGAAATGGGCTGAAGTCAAAGGCGAGTTTCGCCCGCGCGGGGGTATCGGCACGGTCGTAATCGCACGCTTCCCGAGACCGAAGAACTAGTGCCGCGGTTTTAGTACGTGCCCTCCCGTCGCGTCCCGAAATACTTGCGCACGCCGAACGCGTTATAGCGGCCGTACGGGCCGTTCGGACCCAGCCATGCCGGCCCCAAGGGTTGATCGCGCGCTCCGAACCGCTGCATCAGCGGATGGGTGGTTACGCGAAATTCAAATCGCTTGGGAAGGTCGATTCCGGCGCCCCAGTCGTACTCCATACCAATTCCGCTCCATGACCACGTATACAGGGTTTGCGGAATATTCTTGCCGAACAGGAAAACGGGATCGTAAAAAACGTGTACCCGGCGCAGGAACGTGCGTCCGAACGGACGCAACTCTACCGTCCCCGAGATCATGTAGCGCCCAAATGCGCTGCACTGCGAGTTCACACCGCCGTACTGGCCAGCATTGGCCGCGCATAGATTGGGATCGACCTCATTGTGGGGGGGAGTGATGTCGAACTGCGCCCATCCCCAATACCAGTCCTTGGGAAAAAACATGCGGTCGGAATTAGCCGTAAGTTTGGTATTGGACGTTGGCTGCGAATCGGCCACGGCCTGGGCATCGGTTGCCGGCTTCGAATCTTGTGCCAGCAGGGTGACCTGCAACATCAGACAAACCAGGAACAACAGCAAGCGTTTCATACACTCTCCGCGACGATAAATTGGGTATGACCGAGAAGGGTGGACACGTACGCTGCCTCGCTGGCTCGCCTCGGGGGGCGGGCGGGAGGAGATGGCGCGGCTTGCAACCACCGCGCACGTTCACTGGCCGATCCTTCTCCACGAGAGAGTATCTCGGTATCGTCAACATGGGAAGGGTTTTTACGGCGACTGCTATTAACATCTGTCATTCGTGAGTCGCGTCTGTACCCGGAGCGAATCTTTGAAGCGAATCGTGAAAAGCGAATCGCCGCCCCTCGTGTTATCCTCCGCCCACCCATGTCTGCCAAGACCAATGCCTGGGTCGCACTACTGCTGCTGACGGCGCTGAACTTTCTCAACTACATCGATCGCAACGTGCTGTTCGCGGTGCAGCCGTTGATCCAGAAGGAATTCACCCTCAGTGACAAGCAGGTCGGCTTTCTGACCTCCGCTTTTTTTGTCTGTTACATGATTGCCGCACCGTTAATAGTTCCCCTAGCCGATCGCTTTCCGCGCCGCTGGATCATGGCGGCAGGCGCCTTTGTCTGGAGCCTGGCGACGCTGCTGAGCGCGGTCACCCACAATTACGACGAACTCTTGCTGCGCCACGTCATCGTCGGCATCGGAGAGGCAACCTTCGTTGCCATTTCGCCGGCGTTCCTGTCAGACCTTTTTCCGGAGACGGTCCGCGGGCGGGTGATGGGCCTTTTTTATCTGGCAACGCCGGTGGGCAGTGCGCTGGGCTACCTCGTCGGAGGCTACCTGGGGAGCCGCTACGGCTGGCGGGCTCCGTTCCTGATTTCGGCGCTGCCCGGCTTGCTGCTGGCGTTTGGCGTCTTGGCGCTGCGCGAACCCGTGCGCGGCGCCAGCGATCACATGGCCGACAGCTTCGAGCGCGGTTCCTTGCGCGGGCTGTTTCGCAACCGGGCTTTTTGGACCATCAGCCTGGGAGCGGCCATGATGACCTTCGCCATCGGTGGTCTACAAGTGTGGATGCCCACATTCCTTTACCGCATCCGGCAGGTGCCGCTGGAGCACGCCAATATTTCCTTCGGCAGCATGACCGTAATCGCGGGAACGGTGGCCACGTTGCTGGGGGGATGGCTGGGCGATCGCCTGCTGCGGCGCACGCCCGCGGCCTATCAACTCATCTCCGCCATCGGGATGACGCTTTCGATTCCGGCAATCATCGCGGCTATCTATTTGACCGGGCCGGCGATGTACCCGGCAATTTTCCTCGGCGAATTTTGCCTTCTCCTCAACACTGCTCCGCTCAATGCGGCCCTGGTGAACTCGGTCAGCGCGCGCATTCGGGCCACCGCCCTCGCGGTGAACATCTTTACCATCCACCTGCTGGGCGACGCTTTTTCACCCACGCTGATTGGGTACATCTCGGACAAAAGCAATCTTCAGATGGGAATGATGGCAATGATTGGGGCGGTTGCGCTTTCGGCGGCGGTGCTATTTTACGGGATGCGGTTTGCACCCAAGTTGAAAATCGAGCAACTAGCAACTAGCAACTAGCAATTGGCGACTGGCAGCCGGCAAAGTCCGCCAGCACTCTGTTGGCATCTCCGCTGCTTGACAGGCGACCTCGCTGCCAGAGACGGAGGCAGCGGGTCTTGATTGCTAATTGCTAATTGCTAGTTGCTAACAACAAACGCCCTCCCGCGAGACGCGAAAGGGCGTTAGGTTTTGCAAGGTTAAGCTGCCGACGGCCGAATGCCGGCTACTTGCCGAACGCTGTGATGGCGCCGGCTTCGTCGTCCTTCACGTCAAAGACGGTGTAGAGCTTGGTGATCTGCAGCAGATCGTGCACTTTCTTGGTCAGATGCAGCAGCTTCAACTCGCCGCCTTGGTTGCGGACCGAGGTGAAGGCGCTGACCAGCTCGCCAATGCCCGAGCTGTCGATGTAGCTGACATCGCCCAGGTTGAGCAGAATCTTCTTCTGTCCTTTGCCAAGCAGGTCCTTGACGGTATCGCGCAACACCACACTGCCTTCGCCCAAAGTGATTCGCCCGCTCAAGTCGACAATAGTGACGCCATCTACCTGCCGGGTGCTTGCTTTCATGCTCACGTGGAAGCCTCCTGAGGGTCCAGATCGTTGTTCTGGAGCCGCTTGATCAAAGTAATTTCAGTGCCGGGGTCAACTTTACGGAAACGGACCTCATCCATGAATGCCCGCATTAAGAATATCCCACGGCCGGATTGTTTCATAAGGTTTTCCGGGGCAAGCGGGTCAGGCACCTCGGCCGGATCCAGCCCTTTACCCTGGTCGGTGATGGTGATGATCAACTCCCGCCCGTTTTGCTCAAAGGTCAACTTTACGCTCTTGACCGGGTCGTAGCCGTTACCGTGCAACACAGCATTGATCATCGCCTCGCGAACCGCCATCGAAATTCCGCTCCGCGTGTCCTCGTCGAAACCCGACTGCGACGAGAACTGCTCGGCCATGGCTTCGGCCTTGTTGACGCTTTCCAGCGTGGATTCCATCCTGTAGGAAACGCGTTGTGGCGCGGTCATCAATTGGCTCGTTCCAGCCTGTTCAGTGCGGGTTCAACGCCCAAAGGAACAGAATCTCCAAGATGGAGCAGTTTGCCTGTTCGGGCGTTGCTTGTCAACGCAACTATTTTATAGGCGCCAGGGTTCGCCGGCGACATCAGTCAGTATGGGGCTTTTTTCCCGAAAACAGAAACGATAACCAATGCGGCTGGCGCTGGGGTGTGCCTGGCTTGCATCGAGCAGGTTGCCGAATCGGCCGGGTGAGAATAAAATTAGAACGAACGTTCGAAACCGGATTGCCTTCCGGGGTCATGGCTTCCCATTACGACCGCCACATGTCCTCTTCCTCCACAACCCGGGCCCTGGAGCATCCTCCCTCGGCCGATACCCGCTTCGATCGCCGCCTGGGCGAGATTCTCGACTACGCCACCGAAGTCTTTGCCGATAAAGGCTATGAGGGCGCTTCCATGCGCGACTTGTCGCGTTTGAGCGGCATCTCGCTGGCCGGCCTTTACTATTATTTCGAATCCAAAGAGAAGCTGCTGTATTTCATCCAGCAGCACACCTTTAACACCATTATCGAGCGATTGCGCGAGCGCCTGCAGGAGAGTCACGATCCCGAGACCCGCATCCGCATCTTCGTTCACAATCACATTAGCTATTCCGTCGCCAAACAAAAAGCGATGAAGGTGCTCGCGCATGAAGACGACGTTTTGACGAACGGCTTTGGCACCGAACTGGCTGCCATTAAGCGTGAGTACTACCGCATCTGTGTCGGACTGGTGGAGGATTTGGTAAAGGCTGAGGGGTTGAAATTCGTCGGGCGTCATGCCGGCCCGACGGGCGGGATCTCGACGCGCACGGCGGTCTTGGGACTTTTCGGAATGATGAACTGGCTGTACACGTGGTACAAGCCACGCGTCGATCCCGACGCGGAAACCATCGCAGGCGAGATGAGTGATATTTTTCTGCGGGGAGTGCGAGCGGAAAAAGCCGGCGACTGGAAACCACGTCGGGCGGCGAACCTCAGTCGAAAGGCGGAGACAGACGGCCGTCCCAAGTCCAAAGCCGCCAAGCGCAAACCCGCTCCCCCGCTGGCAAGGGGCCGCACTCGTTCATGACCGCATGGCAGCAATACCGTGTCAGGAGTTTGCCGATGGGTAGCACGATCCAACCTGACTACAGGAAGTTGTCATCCTGAGCGTAGTGAGCGAAGCGAACGGAGTTGAAGGATCTACGGTTGTTAGCGACGGCACACTCATGACAATAGGCACACAAACCGGATTCACTCGCATCACGGTCGAACTGCAGCCGCCGGCAGCGCGCATCGTGCTCAACAATCCGCCGCTGAACGTCATTGACATCCCAATGATGGATGAGTTGCGCGCGGCGCTGGAGCAGATCGAGGCGCGAGCGGAAATCAGCACCATCGTCCTTGCCGGTTCGGAGCGCGCTTTCTCCGTCGGCGTGGACATCGCTGCGCACACGCCCGATAAAGTTCGTGACATGCTTACCGCATTTCACAGCGTGATTCGCTCCGTGGTTGGCAGCAGAAAGCTGACTGTCGCCAGTGTTCGCCGGCACTGCCTGGGCGGAGGCGCGGAACTGGCGATGATGTGCGATGTGGTTTACGCCTCACCGGATTCGGTTTGGGGATTTCCCGAGATCAAGCTGGCGTGCTATCCGCCGGTCGCGGCTACGGCCTTGTCCGCCATTGTGGGACAAAAGCTGGCGGCAGAACTCGTCCTCACCGGACGAACCCTGAATGGCCAGGAGGCGCTGGAAGCGGGATTGGTGAACGGTCTGGCCGACGATCCCGAAACCCTGGTCACGGAATGTGTGCAGCGGGTGTCGCAATTGAGTTCGGCGGCCGTTGCCCTGGCCAAGAAAGCGTTTTATGCGTGGGATGCCATTCACTTTGATAAAGGGCTAGCACGCGCCGAACAGATTTATTTCGACGAGCTGATGAAAACAGCCGACGCGCAGGAAGGCATCGCAGCATTCATCGAGAAACGAAGACCGAAGTGGGTGGGGAAGTGACAGGTACTCGCAAACAGCTCGCCCTGGATACCGATGTTGCGAGTTTTACGTTGGCGATCCTTGGCATTATCGCCTGCGCCGGATTTGCCGTGATTGAGTGGTGGTCGGTGGTGCAACCCCGAGGGGCGCTACATCGGCCTGGACCGCCCGGATGGCAAGCCTCTGTAGCCCTGGTGCTTGGGGTTTGGATGATTTGTTCAAAGAGAAATCCCTCGGAGCCTCGCGCGGCACGTTTGGCTCTGATCGGCATGTTCGTCATACTTGCTTTACAAGTGGCTGCTTCCCTGCTTCATCTGGGGAGTGGAAGCATGCGGATCCTGTCGCTATGTTCAGGATTGCTAGCCGCCTTGTTTTTCACGGGGATGACGTTATCTCTCATTACATGGGTCTGGCGTAAGCTTCGGGGCGCTACTCTGCACAGTGAGTGAGCTGCCATTAGTGGAATAAATGGAGGAATCTTGAGTTTGGAGTACGAGATTGCACCGGAAGAGCTGAAAGCTCAGCAAGAGGCGGGCGGAGATGTCGTCCTCCTCGACGTCCGCGAGCCTTGGGAGTTCGAGATTGCGAAGATTGCGGACAGTAAGCTGATTCCGATGGGCGACATTCCCGCGCGCTTTAATCAGGAACTCGACCCCGAGAAGCACATCGTGGTCATTTGCCATCACGGTGTGCGCTCGATGAACGTAACGGCGTGGCTGCGGCAGCAAGGATTCGAAAAGGCGCAATCGTTGCGCGGAGGGATCGACCGCTGGGCAAGACAGATCGATTCGACAGTGCCGGTGTACTAAAAGCAGGCACTTAGCATTTGGCATTTAGCACTTAGCGTTTTCGAGAAACGGCATTCGACCAAGTGCTAATTGCTAACTGCCAACTGCAGGTTTCTCCTATGAAAAAAGAACTCATCGAACTCCGCATCAATGGACGGGCGCACGAGCTGGCAATCGAGCCGAACAGGCTTCTGCTCGATCTGCTGCGCCAGGACTTGGGGCTGACCGGGTCCAAGCGCGCCTGTGACGATTCCTCGTGCGGCTCCTGCACCGTGCAAGTGGATGGCGTGCCCATGCTTTCGTGCACCATGCTGGCGGCCAGTTGCGAAGGCCAGGAGATTACGACGGTTGAAGGCCTTGCCGATCACGGCGGTTTGGCTGCGTTGCAGAAAGCCTACGGCGATTTTGGCGGCGCGCAATGCGGCTTCTGTACCCCTGGATTCATGATGACCGTGAGGTGGCTGCTGGCCAACAATTCCGATCCCAGTGAACAAGAGATTCGCGAGGCGCTAAGCAGTAATCTTTGCCGCTGCACCGGCTATTCGCAGATGTACCAGGCAATACGAGCGGTGATTCAGGCGGAACAGACGGGCAAGAAAGAAGAGTTGGTGGGAGCGAAATAGACCCACTGATCTGGTGAATTCTGTCAGCTAGTTGCTAATTGCTAAAGGCTGAGTTTCAATGGCTGATTTTTCTGTAATCGGGAAGTCGATCGCCATGGTGGATGCCGCGGGCAAAACCACCGGTGCGGGCAAGTACACGGACGATCTCAGCCTTCCCGGAATGCTGGTCGGCAAGATTCTCCATTCGCCTTATCCACATGCTCGAATCAAGCATATTGACGTCTCGCGAGCCAAGGCCCTGGATGGAGTTGTCGCCGTAATCACCGGCGCGGACGCGCCGAATCCATACGGCATTCTTCCTGTGGGCCACGATGAGACCGCGCTGGCGGTGGAGAAGGTCCGGTACGTTGGCGATCACGTCGCCTGCGTTGCGGCCATCAGCGAAGAGATTGCGGAGAACGCGATCGAGTTGATCGACGTGGAATACGAGCCGCTGCCGGCATACTTCGATCCGGAAGATTCGATGAAAGCGGAGAGCGATCTCATCCACGAAAACCGCCCGCACAATATCGAGAAGGATTATCACCACGTCTTCGGCGATCTGGACAAGGGATTTGCCGACGCCGACTACATCGCCGAGGGCCGCTACATCGCCAATGAAGTGACCCACGCTGCCATGGAACCGCACAGCACGCTGGCAAACTTCGAACTCGATCCCCACACTGGCAAGCTCGGGCGGCTTACCGTGTGGTCGTCCACTCAAGTTCCGTATTACCTACAGCACAAGCTGTCGCTGGTGCTGGAGATGCCGATGTCGCAGATCCGCGTGATCAAACCCTTGGTGGGCGGCGGTTTCGGCGGCAAGAGCGAAATCATACCGCTGGAGATTATCGCGGCGGTTGCGGCGCGCGCAGCCAAAGCGGCGGTGAAGATCACCTACACGCGCGAGGAAGTTTTCTGGGCGCATCGCGGACGGCCCCGCACCGTCATCGATCTGAAGACGGGAGTGAAGAATGATGGCCGCATGACGGCGGTGGCCTGCAAAGTTATCCAGGACGGTGGCGCCTACTGCTCGTACGGAGTCGTGACCATTCTCTACTCCGGTGCGTTGCTGGGCGCGCTATACGACATTCCTAACATTCGCTACGACGGCTATCGCGTGCTGACCAACAAGCCGGCGTGCGGAGCCATGCGCGGCCACGGCACCGTCAATGTGCGTTTCGCGTTCGAGTCGCAGATGGACGAGATCGCCGCGAAGCTCAATCTTGATCCGGCTGCAGTACGGCGGGTGAATCTGCTGAAGCCGCCGACTGTAACCGTTAACGGCCTCCGGGTGTTGAGTTACGGACTGCCGGAGTGCATCGATCAGGTCGTGACTCGATCGGGTTGGAAGCAGCGCAAAGGCAAAATGCCCAAGGGCCGCGGCCTTGGAGTTGCGTGCAGCCACTATGTGAGCGGCGCTGCCAACAGCATCATCCGCTCCGACATGCCGCATTCGACGGTAAACATCAAGATCGACCGCGACGGTGGGGTAGTGGTATATACCGGTGCTTCGGAGATCGGACAAGGTTCCGACACCATGACCGCGCAAGTTGTCGCGGAGGTGCTAGGCTGCGAAATCTCGCGAGTGAAAGTCATCGCCGCCGATACCGACCTGACCCCGATTGATCTTGGTTCCTACTCAAGCCGGGTGACTTTTATGGCCGGAAATGCCGCTCTGCGCGCCGCCGAAGATGTGAAAAAGAATATTGTAAGTGCCGCCGCCAAGCGCATGAATTGCGTCCCCGGGGACGTAACCATGCGCGACGGTCACGTGTGGAAAGCTAGTACCACATTGTCAGAGTACAATCCCATATTGTCGGACAGTCTCGAAGAGCATGAGGCGGCGCGCGGCCATGTGGATGGGCAGATCCTGCGGGGATCGGTCTTGCAGACGCGTAAAGAAGAAGGTCCTAAGGACCATATGAGCTTCGAGGAAGCGATTGTGGCGGCGATTGACTTCCACGGGGCGCTGACCGGCACTGGCTCCTATGCGCCTCCGGTCGCGGCGCGCGGCGGCAAACACAAAGGCGGCGGCGTGGGGCCGTCCCCGGCCTATTCCTATTCTGCGCAGGTTGCGGAAGTCAGCGTGGATGAGGAAACCGGGGAAGTGACGGTGCACAAGATATGGGCGGCCCACGACTGTGGACGCGCGCTGAATCCGGTGGCCGTCGAAGGCCAGGTCATCGGTTCAGTCTGGATGGGGCTTGGGCAGGCGCTAGAGGAAGAGATGGTTTGGAAAGACGGGTTGCTGATGAACCCTGGAATGCTGGAATATCGCAGTCCGTCGTCGGCGGAGTCGCCGGAGATTGAATGCATCATCGTCGAGAGTATCGACCCCGAAGGGCCATTCGGGGCGAAGGAAGCGGGCGAAGGATCGCTGGCCGCGACGATCCCCGCAATCTCGAATGCGATCTACGACGCTGTGGGAGTCCGGCTGCGCGAAGCGCCGTTCACCCCGGAGCGTGTGCTGGCAGCCCTGCGCGCGAAGAAGGGAATGAAGCGAATCGAAATGACCGAGTCGGTTGACCCGACGGCTCCCCACAAGCTTCGCGAACACGGCGGCTCGCTGTGGTTCCGGGGCAAAGGCCCGATGCGGCATCCGCTTGATCCAGCGCGACGGGGCACGAACGCCGGGTCGCCCACGGGCGGTGGGGAGTGAGCCTGCCCAGCTTTCGACTGCTGCGTCCTAAGACCCTGGACGAAGCCACAGCGCTGATGGCGAAGTATGACGGCCAGGTGAAAGTGGTGGCCGGCGGCACCGACCTGCTGCCTTCGATGAAGCAGAAACTGTTCACGCCGCCCTATGTTCTTGATTTGCGCGGCGTCAGCGACCTGCGTGGAATTTGCAAACGTGCGGGCCAAGGCGTTGAGGTTGGTGCGCTGACGAGCCTTGCGGCCATTGAACATTCGCCGCTGATTCGCAAAGATTTTCCCGTCCTGTACGAAGCGGTCAAGACGGTCGCTTCGCCGGTGTTGCGCAACATGGGAACGATTGGCGGCAATCTTTGCCTCGATACCCGCTGCCTGTGGTACAACCAATCGCTGCTGTGGCGTAAGAGCTGCGGCTTCTGTCTCAAGAAGGATGGCGATCTTTGTCATGTTGCACCTGGCGGAAAGTTCTGCTGGGCGGCCTTTTCGGGCGATACGCCGCCAGCGCTGCTCTGCCTGGGAGCAGAGATCGAGATTACCGGGCCGGCTGGCACGCGGCGTACCCCATTGTCAGAGTTCTACGTGAACGATGGCATTGCGCGCCTGAATCTTGCGCCAAGTGAAATCGTCACCCGGGTGTACCTGCCGGAATCGTCGGCGGGATGGCGCGGCAGCTATCAGAAGCTCCGCGTTCGTGGCAGCATCGACTACCCTTTGGCTGGCGTCGCGGTCGCCCTCAAAATGTGCGCAGGCCGAGTGGAAGACGCGCGCGTTGCTATCACGGCAGTCAATCCTGCGCCATTCCTGGTGACGGATGCGGATGCGCATCTGATTGGAGTGGTTCCCAATGATGAGATTGCCGAGCGCATTGGTGACTTGGCGGCCAGTACGGCCAAGCCGCTGACCACCTCAGCGCTGACGCCGGAGTATCGCCGCGAGATGGTACGGGTGTTTGCTAAGCGAGCGGTGATGGCGGCGGCGAATTGAGCGCGCTTAGATTTTATTGTCATACAGGGGTCCTTCGACTCCTCGGTCGCCACGGTGACCTCCTCGCTCAGGATGACAAATTCGGAGAGCATGGTTCTTGCATTAACTGACAGCTGACTACTGACCAATGCTAATCACCGACTGCCACATCCACATTCAGCCCATGGAGTTATTCAAACCTGAGGCCCTGGCGCTGATGAAGAAGTCCCGCAAGGATTTGGATCAGGTGGCGGAATACTGCGCCTCGCCCAAGGCATTCCTTAAGTATCTCGACAGAATCGGAATCGATCGGGCGGTGCTCATCAACTACGTTGCGCCGGAGGTGATCGGTTTTACGCCAGCCGTCAATGAATTCATTGCCAACTACGTGAAGGAAGATCCGAAGCGTTTGATCCCCTGCGGCAGCGTGCACCCGCGCCATACAAAGAATGTTCTGGCCGACATGGAACATATCGTGCGGCTTGGCATCAAGCTCATCAAAGTCCATCCGCCGCACCAGTTGCTCTATCCCAACGACTATGTGAACGGCGTCAAAGAGCTGGAGATCATCTATCGCGCCGCCGAAGCGAACGGGATTCCCATCATGGTGCACACCGGCACTTCGATCTTTCCCGGAGCGCGCAACAAGTACGGCGATCCGATGTACGTTGACGATGTGGCCGTCGATTTTCCCCGGCTGAAGATTCTATTGGCGCACGGCGGGCGTCCGCTGTGGATGGACACCGCCTTCTTTCTGGTGCGGAGACACCGCAACGTCTATCTCGACATCAGCGGCATCCCACCCAAAACACTCCTGCAATATTTTCCGCGGCTGGAAGAGATCGCGCACAAGACGCTGTTCGGCACCGACTGGCCGGGGCCCAGTGTTCCCGAGATCGAGAAGAACCTGGCCGAGTTTCGCGCGCTCCCATTGAGCGAAAGCGCGAAAGAACAGATCCTAAGCAAGACAGCGCTCGGGATCTGGCCGGTGTAGGGCGGAGTTAGTGGCTAATAAGGGTAAGAATTTACTTGGCAACTCACTAATAGAGGAGTAGGGTTTAAGCAGCCGTGGCAGGTTTGCGCGGAGTCAGGAAGCGCGTTTTCTCTTGGCCCGCGTCTTCTCGCTGCCGCGTCTCTGCCGCGCTTCCTCTTTCAGTAAATCGGCCTTTGACACGCGCAGAACTCGGTTAAGCGCGTTACTGAGCCGTTCCGCTGGCGTGTTGCCCGGAACATCCGGTGCCGCTGGCAATGGTCTCATGCGGGCATTATAACGCTCATCGCTCCGAGTACCACCAAAACATGATTCCCGCGAACAGGATGGCGGGGAGCGATTCCGCGAAAAGAGCAAAGAAAGGCGGCGGCAGCCCTTTTACTCTTAATACAATGCTTGTAGCTGACCAAGCCATGCTGAGTCGCAGAGCGTTGCCAGAAATCCACGCAGCGGCGAGAAGCAGGACGATTAGCTTCTTCTGACGATTGGTGGGAGCGAATTTTGGAGTCCAGCGTTTCACGGAATGGAGGTGTCTATGGTTTCAAAAAAAGAAATCGCTGCCGCAATTAGGGAGATGAAGAAATTTGACAGCGCTCTTACTCGGTGTCTGGAAGCAGCAACTCAAGTATTTTCAAAACAAAATCAGGATCACCTAGTTGCTCAACTTCGGCAAGGACTTTCTCAAAGTTCTTTTTGTGATGCTGATGTCGCTTCTCCCAATCAAGGAAGAGCTTCTGATGCAACTCTCGCCATCCCGGAGGATTAAGCTGTTCAAGGACGGTGCGATACGTTGCAGCCTCGTAGCTGCAATCCTCCAGCAGCTTGAGGTACTCAAGCATCTTTTGTCGCATGGTTTTAGTCATCGTGTCCTCTTGGCTCTCAATGTGAAACGCGAAGGGCGCACTTCACCCTTGACTCTGAATGGGGGTTGTTGCTAAGGTGGGCTTGCTAAGAACCACACCAAGTCCCAATCAAAGTTTGACCTGAAAGGTCACCTTTACCCGAGGTGGCCTTTTCAATTCAAGGCGAGTTTACCATGAGGGTTTTCTATCGCGTCGGCTTATGCCTCGGCAAGTTCCAGGACTTCCAGATTTCCTGCTGATCTGGCATCCCCGACGCGAAAGCTGCTTTGTCTGCCCAGTGAACCTGAATACCGGAATTCAGGATCGCTTTGTGCCATTCCGGTTTATTCTCATCAAGTTTGTGACTGTGACACCAGGCAATAAGATCGGCGAGCTGTAAAGCTGCAACTCGACGCATATCGGCTTCGGTGCGGCTAGTGATGCGGTTTAGGGCGTCAGCATCTTTCTTTGCCTTCTTGCTCTGCAATAGTTGTACGAGATGCCCATAAAATTCCTCACCCTGGTCGAAGAAAAGGTGACATTCATCGCATCTAGGATTAGCGCCCCTCTCCGACCATTTAAGTACCTTTGCGAGCGCCTGACGCAACGATAGCTCATTTGCGTTTTGTGGCGCATCGGGATGGGAGCGGGCGTGCTCCACAAAATCTGCTAGGACAATAGTGATAACGAAGGCATAAAGGCCATATTTTCCCGGGAATCCTGTCTCTCGATTACGCGGCTTTAAGATGTGCTTAACCGCTATTTCTGAGCACTGGGAAAGGAAATCAAAAACCTTTGTGCGACCCCATCCTTTGTAAACACTATTGCCGGTCAGGGCATCTGTTGTATGTAGATAGCCAGCGGCGCGGTCCCCGAAGTATCGCTGTAAAACGAGACGCCATTCGGTGTCGAATGGCATCCAGTCATCAGGAATAGCGGAAATCGACGCGAGGGACATGACAGCATATTGGGAACTATCGTCTTTCCCTCCACCATCGAGATAGCTTTTAAGAACCACGAGATGCAATCCTTCCGGCATCGGTCCGTTCAGGGGAGAAAGATCGGCCAATGAAAACGGAGCAACTTGACTTCCGACACACATCAGGGCACACTCGTTTCTAACGAGTCAGCGGCCTAATGTGCACCCAAGTCTATCCGCCAAGATTGAGCAAGGTGCGTTAGGGTGTTCGCTTCTTCGGTCCGCGTTTACCGCGCCATGAACTAGAAGGCCTCCGCCCCTCCCTCCTTGCCGGTGAGTTCATCGAATGTCAGCCGCTTGCCGACGATGCCATCTACTGCCGCGCTGAAGCGTTGGCCGTCAGTCAGCTTGCGGTTGTTGTAGCGATAGGATTGCTCGTCAAGATAGCGGAACAGATGAAACGGTTCGACGCTGACATAGGTGCCGTTGATGCCGCGCTTGAACAGGCTCCAGAAGTTTTCGAGTCCGTTAGTGTGAACCAGTCCGTCAACATACTGGACGGCGTGATCTACCACCTGATGCGCGTAGTCGCCAGCAAGACCTTCGTAGGAAAGCAGTGCATCGGTGTAGAGAGCGGACCCGGCTTCAACATGCTTTCTGACTTCCGCTTGCAGAGCCTTCTTTTTGCGGTTCGGAATTACGATGGTGCGAATGCTGCCGCCGCGCTGCAAGATTCCCATAACGGCGGTTTTGTCCTTACCGCCGGTCCCGGTGATCCGGCGTTGCCGCGCGCTGACGTGCATGTTGCGAGCTTTGCCGCCGATGAAAGTTTCGTCGGCTTCGACGTGGCCAGAGAGTTTGTCAGTGGGAGACATGCCCAGCGCGCAGCGAATCCGATGATCCATGAACCATGCGGTTTTCTGAGTGACGCCGCAAGCGCGGGCGATCTCGTAGCTGCTGATGCCGTTCTTGCAGTTCACGACCTGCCACATGGCGAGCAGCCACTTGTCCAGGCTGAGCGGTGAGTCCTCAAAGATGGTTCCAGTCTTGGAAGTGAACTGCCGCAGCGCGTGCTTACTGCCACACTGCCAGCGGTTGTACTTCGACTGGAACAGAACTTTCTTGCCGCCGCAACGCGGGCAGATCACGCCATCCGGCCAGCGGTGCGCTACTAGGTACTCGCGGCAGTTGTCAGGATCGGCGAAATAGACGATGGCATCTTGCAGTGTGTTCGGTTCCATGCTGCAAGGTTAATCCAGAACCGATGAGTTGTCAAGTAAATTCTTACCCTAATAAGAGCCGGTCTTCGAGATGTCGCCCGTGCCCGGATCTTCAATACCTACCACGGCCTTGATGGCCGCCCAGAGTTCGTCATATCCCAGCCGCGACTTGGCAGAAAACGGAATGACCTGCGAGGGAAGGACTCGTAGCTGGTCGCAGAGTTTAGGCAGCGAGGCGCGCAGTTGACTGTTGGAAATGCGGTCGGCCTTGGTTGCGACCACGATGAATTGGCGGTCCATGTGGCGCAGCCAGTCCATCAACTGCAAATCAAGCGCCTGCGGAGGAATGGTGACGTCCACCAGCGACAGGCACAGCACCAGCGACTCGCGCTCCTCCAGGTACGGATTGATGAACTGCGCCCACTGTGCGGTGATTTCTTTGGGCGCGCGGGCATAACCATAACCAGGCAGATCGGCAAACACGAAGTCGGGACTCGGCTTGCCGGGGCGGCGCACCTGGAAGAAGTTGATGGTCTGGGTACGACCGGGCGTGTTGCTGGTCTTGGCGATCTTGCTGCCGACCAGCGAGTTGATCAAACTCGACTTGCCTACATTGGAGCGGCCAAGAAACGCGATCTCTGGCGCACCCGCAGGCGGGAACTGCAGTGGGGCAGCGGCGGATGTCACGAACCGGGTCAACACCTTCATGCAAGCAGTACCGCAATCCTGGACGTAGGGCGCGCGAAGCGAGAAAGGAAACAGGTCCCGCACTGGGCGGGACTTGTTCGCTTCGAAGTGGTGGTCAGCCGCGCATTACTGGTGTGCCGGCGCCGGCTCTGAGTTCGGCGGCAGGGCCGCGATTCCCGGAGAGGCGTCATCAGGCACTTCCGGCAGCGGCCGCTCCAGCGCATAGGCCAGCACATCATCCATGGTATTGACGAAGCGCAGCTTCATTACATTGCGCAAGTTCTCCGGCACGTCGGCCAGGTCCTTCTCATTATCGGCCGGAAGCAGGACTTCCATGATTCCGGCGCGGTGGGCCGCCAGCAGTTTCTCTTTCAGCCCGCCGATGGGCAGCACCTTGCCGCGCAGCGTGATCTCGCCAGTCATGGCGATGTCGCGCCGAACCGGGATGTGGCTGAGCGCGCTGGCGATCGCGGTCGCCATGGTAATGCCGGCGGAGGGGCCATCCTTCGGAATCGCACCCTCAGGCACGTGCACATGGATATCGAGATTGCGATAGAAGTCGCGCGGGAGCCCCAACCGGTGCGCGCGTGAGCGCACATACGACATGGCTGCCTGTGCTGACTCCTGCATCACGTCTCCGAGTTTTCCGGTGAGCGTAAGCTTGCCCTTGCCATCGACGGTGGCGACCTCGGTGGTGAGAATCGAGCCGCCGACCTCCGTCCATGCCAGGCCCGTGACCAGACCGACCTCGCTGCGCTCGTGTCTCTCGCTGTCGCGGAACTTCATCACGCCGAGGTATTCCGCGGTGTTTCCCGCGGTGAGTTCGACCGTGTACTTGTCGCCTTCCTTAACCACCTTGCGCGCGACCTTGCGGCAAATGTTGCCGATCTCGCGCTCCAGATTGCGGACTCCCGCTTCGCGCGTGTAATTGCGGATGATGGTGGTGAGCGCTTCGTCGGTGAAAATGATGTTCTGTTCGGTCAATCCCGTCTGCAGACGCTGCTTGCGGACCAGGTACTGCTTGGCAATCTCGACTTTCTCCGGCTCGGTGTAGCCGTGCAGCCGTAGAACTTCCATGCGGTCCTGCAGCGCCGGAGGAATGGTGTGCAGCACGTTCGCCGTGGCGATGAAGAACACCTGCGACAGGTCGTACTCCACGTCGAGGTAATGATCGACGAACATGAAATTTTGCTCGGGATCGAGTACTTCGAGCAACGCCGCCGAGGGATCGCCGCGGAAGTCCATCGACATCTTGTCCACTTCATCCAGCATGAACACCGGATTCTTGGTGCCGGCCTTTTTCATCATCTGGATGATCTGGCCTGGCAGGGCGCCGATGTAGGTGCGGCGGTGACCGCGCACTTCGGCTTCATCACGCACGCCGCCCAGCGACAGGCGGACAAACTTACGGCCGGTGGCTTTGGCGATGCTCATGCCGAGCGAAGTTTTGCCCACGCCCGGAGGCCCAACGAAGCAAAGGATCGAGCCCTTCGGATTCTTGACCAATTGCCGCACCGCGAGAAATTCAAGAATGCGCTCCTTGATTTTCTCCAGGCCATAATGATCTTCATTGAGCGTTTTCTCGGCGATATCGATGTTGCGGATTTCTTTGGAGCGCTTCTTCCACGGCACCGCCAGCAGCCAATCGAGGTAGTTGCGCGACACCGTGGACTCGGCCGACATGGGCGGCATAGCTTCCAGCTTCTTCAATTCCTGCAGCGCCTTTTCGTGGGTGTCGCGCGGCATGCCAGCGGTGTCGATCTTCTTTTTCAGCTCGTCGAACTCGCTTTTCTCGCCGCGGCCCAGCTCTTTCTGGATGGCCTTGATCTTCTCGTTGAGGTAGTACTCTTTTTGGGCGCGCTCCATCTGCCGCTTTACGCGCGACTGGATGGTGCGGTCCATGTTGAGCTTTTCAATCTCGACGTCGAGCACGTCTCCGATGCGGTTCAGGCGCTCGGCGGGATCAAAGATTTCCAGCAGTTCCTGCTTCTCTTCGATCGAGAGTTGCAGGTTGGCGGCGATGGTGTCCGTCAGCTTTGCCGGGTCGTCGTTGCGGACGGCGGCAATCATGGTTTCGTAATTCAGCGACTGACAGAGCTTGACGTACTGCTCGAACAGGCCCGTCACACGCGTCATGCTGGTTTCAATCTGTGGCGTCGGTTCTGCCGAATACTTCGCGGTGCGTACCGTGGCCTCAAAGTAGCCATCGGTGTCTACTACCTGGAGGATCTTGCCGCGCTCCAAACCTTCCACCAAGACTTTGATATTGCCGTCTGGAAGCTTCAGACTCTGGACAATGTTGACCAGCGTGCCGACCTGGAAAATCTCGTTGGGCTTGGGCTCGTCGATGCTGGCGTCGTGTTGCGTGGCAAGAAAAATCTTCTTATCGCCAGCCAGCGCCTCTTCCAATGCGCGCACACTCGACTCCCGGCCAACCACGAACGGCGTCATCATGTAAGGAAAGATGACGACATCGCGGATCGGCATCATGGGGAGTTTCTTGGTTTCGAATTTTTCGCGCTGGGTCACTAAAAACCGCCTTGTCGTTCAGAGGGGTCCGTACCGCTCTGAGAAAAAGAAGAGCTAACTGTTTCGCGCCGCATTGCGTGCCGGTTGCCGCCAACTTCAGTCAAGGATAACACGCGAAACAAGAGGACAGAAGCGAACAAAGTGACGTGTCGTCAGTATCTTCCCTGACTCTGCCTCGGACCCACGTTGTGCGGGGATCAAGAATTACAGGAACTGATATCTATATGGATGCCTGTCTGGCTGGCCGGATTCATGCTGATAGCGAGCAAAACCATGGCGCGACTGCAGCCGTGTCTACTACATCGGAAAGTGTGAAACTGACTACCGGCAACTGGCCCTGCTTCTAGCCTGCCTTCTCCATGATGGGCAGGTTCACATTGCGCTTCAGAACCATCTCACCCGTGACTTCAAAGTCCTTAACGCGCTTCTGGCCGGGCAGGTTGTACATCAGGTCGAGCATCAGTTCTTCCAGGATCATGCGAAGGCCGCGAGCGCCCACCTTGCGCAACATGGCTTCCTTGGAGATGCAGCGCAAGGCCTCGTCGGTGAAGCGCAGCTTGACGTTCTCGAACTCGAACAGGCGCTGGTACTGCTTCACGATGGCATTCTTCGGCTTGGTAAGGATTTCGATCAGGGCATCTTCGTCGAGGTCGCTCAATACGCCGACCACCGGCAGGCGGCCGACGAACTCGGGGATCAGTCCGAACTTGATCAGGTCCTGGGGTTGGACCTGGGCCAGTAATTCGGTATCGCGCTTGTTGCTCTCAGTGAACGCGGCTTCTTTGGCTTCATCGGTGCGGAACCCCATGGAACGCTTGCCCAGCCGCCTGGCGATAGTGCGCTCCAGTCCGACAAATGCTCCCCCGCAGATAAACAATATGTTGGTGGTGTCCACAGGAGTGAATTCCTGGTGCGGGTGCTTGCGCCCGCCTTGGGGAGGAACATTGGCCACGGTGCCTTCCAGAATCTTAAGCAACGCCTGCTGCACGCCTTCACCCGAAACATCGCGGGTGATGGAAGGGTTTTCGTCTTTGCGGCCGATCTTGTCGACCTCGTCAATGTAGATGATGCCGGTCTGTGCGCGCGCCACGTCTCCATCGGCGGCCTGGAGCAGCTTGAGGATAATGTTCTCCACGTCCTCGCCGACGTAACCGGCTTCGGTCAGGGTGGTGGCATCCACGATGGCGAAAGGGACATCGAGCATCTTGGCCAGGGTTTGCGCCAGCAAGGTCTTGCCGGTACCGGTGGGGCCAATCAACATGATGTTCGACTTGGCCAGCTCGACTTCCGTGCCACGCTGCCGGTTCATGTAAACCCGTTTGTAGTGGTTATAAACCGCCACGGCGAGTTTCTTCTTGGTTTGTTGTTGCCCGATAACGTACTCGTCGAGGAAGGCCTTCACCTCGACTGGCTTGGGAAGCTGGTTCGGGGTGGCTGCGGGCTGCGTTTCCGAGCGGTCGTCCTCCAGAATGGAGTTGCAGACGGCAACGCACTCATCACAAATGTAGGCCCGCGGATAGTCGGTGGGAGACGAGATCAGCTTGGCAACAGCGTCTTGCGACTTATGGCAAAACGAACAGCGCAACACTTCGTCGGAACCAGTTCTGGTCCTCACAGAAAAAACTCCTTTACCTCGCACGCTGTCCGCCGGAACTCTGCGTTTCGTGCTACATTTCCCGCCCCTTCGAAACGGGCAGGAGCCGTGATGCCCCTGTAAGAAGTTTACCCCTATCGGCCGCGGGCAGCCCTCTTGTGATGCCATTCAGTGCTACTGCACTACACCTATTCAACCACAATTCGTCGTGACACAAGGCCGCTGGTGCCAAATCGGATACAACTTTTGAAGCAGTGCCGGGCAAATTTTTCGCACCAGGCAAGGGCTAAGTTCTGCACCTTACTTGTGCTTGAAAATGATGTCGTCGATTAAGCCGTACTCCTTCGATTGCTGAGCGTTCATGATGAAATCGCGCTCCACGTCGCGCTCCACTTTTTCCAGGCGCTGACCGGTGTGCTTCGACAGCAATTGGCTGGTGATCTCGCGCATGCGCAGGATTTCGCGCGCGTGAATGTCAATATCGGTGGCCTGACCCGAAAGGCCAGACATCAGGGGCTGGTGAATCAGAATGCGCGAAGTTGGCAGCGCAAAGCGTTTCTTCGGCGCGCCCGCAGCCAGCAGCAAAGCCGCCATGCTGGCCGCCTGGCCAATGCAGATGGTGGTCACGTCGGGACGGATGAACTGCATCGTGTCGTAGATTGCCATGCCCGCCGTGATCGAACCGCCCGGCGAATTCACGTACAGCGAAATGTCTTTCTCCGGATCTTCCGCCTCAAGAAACAGCATCTGGGCGATGATTAAGTTTGCGACATTGTCATCGATAGGAGTGCCGAGAAAAACAATATTGTCCCGCAACAGGCGGGAATAAATGTCGTACGCCCGCTCGCCCCTGCTGGTCTGTTCAATCACCATGGGCACAAGCATTGTTTGCGGCTCCCTTCATGCTACCGGCCACACTTCTTCCCGAGGGTCGAAGTTGGGGGTGGAACGCAGGCCGCCCTATGCGGACCTGCGGTACAAAGAATCCAGGGTCTTCTCGTTGCGGATGCGATGCCGAATTCTATCCAGCCCGCCATCCTGCGTCAAACGAGCGCGGACCTGTTCGAGGGTCTGCTTGGACTGGGTCGCCAGCGCTTGCAATTCGCGGTCGAACTCTTCGTCGCTGACCTCGATTTTTTCTTGGTCAGCAATCTGCTCCAGGATTAAAGACGCCTTAACCTCGCGCAGCGCCCCGTCGCGCTGGCCGGCGCGCAGGCGGGCAAAGTCCATGCGCTTCATGTCTTCCGTGCGCATGCCCTGGGCCGCCAGAGCGCGCAAACCGCGCTCCAGCCGGAGATCGATCTGCTGATCCAACATCGCTTCGGGAACCGGGAAATCATTGCGCTTCACCAGTTCCTCGACGATCTGGTCCTTGCCCTGGTGCTCGGCCTCATGCAGCTTCTCCGCCTTCATGTTTTCCCGAAGCCGGTTACGAAGCTCATCCAGGGAATTGAAGTCGGCACTCAGCTCTTTGGCGAATTCGTCGTTCAGATCGGGAATCGTTCGGGTCTTGATGCCTTTCACGTCCACTTCATAGGTCATGCTCTTGCCGGCGAGCCGCTTGTCGGAAAAATCATCGGCGTACTTCACTTCGAAGCTGCGCTGCTCGCCCGGCTTGGCGCCGCGCAGGTTTTCGGTGAACTCCGGAATCGTATTCTTTCCGCCGATCTCCACCATGACCTCGTCCACCTCGACAGGTTTGGAGTCTGCGTTCTGCTCGCTTTCCTTGGGCGTGCCCTTAAAGCCGATGACGGCAAAATCACCGTCCATCAGCGGACGTTCTTCGTCCACCGCACTGTAGGTGGCGTGCTGCTCCCGCAAGTTGTGGAGAGCGTTTTCCACGTCCTCCTCGCTAACATTGGTGTCGAGCCTTGAAATTTGCAGGTCCTCGTAGGCGGCGATTTTGAAATCGGGTAGCACCTCGAAGGACGCGGTAAACGTCAGCGGCTCGCCCTCATGCAAGTGAAGGTCAGTGACCCGTGGCTGCGAAACCGGCAACAGGTTCTGCTTCTGGGTTTCCTGGCGGAAATGACGCGGCACCAGGGCCTCAACGATTTCGTTCTTGATCTCTTCGGCAAAACGCTGGCGAACAATGGAAGCCGGAACCTTGCCCTTGCGGAAACCGGGGATGCGCGCCAGCTTCTGGTAGCGATTGATGACGCTCTCGGATTCAGCTTTGACCACAGCGGCTGGAATCTCGATCGTGACTTCTCGCTTGCAAGGACTCGACAGTTCGGACGTGGCGATGTCCGCCGTGTTTTTTTCGCTCGTATTAGCTTCAATCGTCAAAGGGATTGCCTTCAGCAGTGGATGTGGCCGGGTACGACCCGGGAATGCAACGGGCGATAGGTGCGCGGAACGTCATCCGTGCCCGCAGGGCGAGTACCTCCGCTTGGGAAGCAACCAGCGCTCTTTCGCTAATTGCGACTAAGCCTAAGTGTATGAGAGCCGCGCAAGGGGGTCAAACGAAGGCCAAGTGTTATTTGGAAAAGTAATGCGGATCGGAATCATCCCAGTCATTCCATACAGGGCAGGGAGGCGGAATGCGGTGGCGGCATCGACGTGTGAGCTGCCCCGGCTGCGGGCTGCGCCTGGTTTAGCGGACCGAGCAACTCGGACGCTCGCAACTGGGTCAGCTCGATCCAGGTTTTCTGCCAGCGCTGGGCGATGCATTTGTCAATGCGCGTACCCGGCTCGGGGAAACCGAAGCCCTCATAAAACTCCAGAATGTTATTCCGCAATGCCTCGTCCATGTGGTTGAAATGGTCGTCGGCCAGGTCGTCGAGCAGCTCGCGGTAGGTGGCGTCGGCCAGAGGATATTCGCCGCGACGGGTCGGCTTACCCGTGTCGAGATCGATATTGGACGGCTGCAGATTGCGATCCTTGACTTCGCTCAAAGCCTTGCTGAAGCGATCAATTGTCTGGTCCACACTCTTGAAATAGAGGTCCTCGGTTTTGGGGGTTGGTTCTTTGAAGTCAACTGCGCGCAGCGGCCCCACTTTGGGCGCAACCTTGAACAGGACAGCAAGAAAATGGGCGCCCGGCCCCGGGTTCTGGTATCCCGATCCCCACGACTTGTTGTAGTCGGCCTTTGACAGATGATAGAGAAAGCGCTGCCGGTTGAAGTTGGGGATTTCTCGTTTCAGTTCGTCTCCCTTGACCAGCAGCGCGACCTTTGTCATTTCCGGGATAATCTGGCTGACGCTTCGGCGATAAGTCCCGATGGCAAGTTGTTCGTTCGGCATGACGTCGGTCAGCTTCAATCCGTAGGTGTCGTAAAAGGCCCGCTCCAGCAGAGGGGCAGAGACCTCGAATCCAATGAAGTTGTGATAAGTCTCGGGTGCATAACGGCCCTTGGCGACTTGCAAAACATCAAAGCCGAACTCAGTTTTCAGATGGGCCTTGTGGTCGACATCATAGGGCACTGCTGGCCCGTACTGTATCGCGAGCTTGGGGTATTCGATGCCCACCGACAGATTGATGTAGGGATGTCCGTTGATATCGGAAATGTAGTGAGAGAGCGCTCCCAGGGCGAAAGCGTACTCATTCAGGTCCTGCGCATCGTTGAGCATAGCCTGAACGAAGTCGCCCGTGCGGACATAGTGGGTCAGATCGCTGACGACATGATTGCCGAACGGATAGTAGCCAATGTCCTGCACCACGCTGCCGCCATACGCGTAAGCATGGGCTTTCACCAAGTCCTCCGGGGTGGCGTTGGGGAATCGCGCCAGCAGCAATGGCTCGATCTGTTGTTTCCACAGCAGGTCGATGATCTCTTCGTGAGTTAGTACCGAGTAACCGGCGCAAAGCGGCGCCAATGCAAGTACGCCAATCATCAGCGTGATGCAGAACTTCGCGCTCAGCGGACGAGCAGTTACCTGTCTCATTGAACTTGCAAATCTTCAGATGCGGCCGAGCAGTAACAAGATAACAAGAATGAGCACGATCAAACCGAGACCGCCGGAGGGATAATAGCCCCACCCGCGGCTGTAGGGCCAGGACGGAAACGACCCGACCGACAACAGTAACAAGATGACCAGCAGGATAATCAACATTCGTTAGTCTCCTTTTAGTCGCTATTTGTGAAGGTCTTCGGGCACCAGTCGAAGCTTGTATTTTGAAGCATCTTGCCGCGCAGAGGATGCCTTGGCAGCAGATTGGAATGCTTCACATCATCCGGAGGACTCCCACTTGTTTGCCACGCGGTCGCTACAATGAGAAGGATGGCTTCCGCTCTTGCCGTACTGAATGAAGAAGTTGTGAACTGCATCCAGTGTCCACGTCTGGTTGCCTATCGTGAGCAGGTTGGCCGGGAGAGGCGCCGCGCCTATCGCCAGTGCGAATATTGGGCACGACCAGTACCGGGGTTCGGCGATCCCCACGCCCGGGTGCTGGTGTTGGGATTGGCGCCTGGGGCCCATGGTTCCAATCGTACCGGCCGTCCGTTTACGGGAGATGCGTCGGGAAAATTCATGTATCCCATTCTGCACAAGGTCGGCTTCGCATCGCAGCCGAATGGCGAGCATCGCGACGACGGATTGGAGCTGATGGACTGCTACATCACCGCCGCCGTGCGCTGCGCGCCGCCCGACAACAAGCCGCTGCCGTCGGAGCTCGCGAACTGCGCACCCTTTCTCGATCGCGAACTGCGCATCCTGAAGAATGTCAAAGTTGTGGTGGCGTTGGGCAGGATCGGCTTCGATGCCTATCTGAATCACTTGAAGCGCAACGACATCTTGCGGAGCAAGGCTGGATATGCCTTCGCACATGCCGCACGGTATTCTTTACTGAATGGCATAACGTTGCTGGCGTCGTACCACCCGTCGAACCAGAACACCGCAACGGGAAAGCTGAGCGCTGCAATGTTCGAGGCTGTATTTCGCGAAGCCAAAAAGATCGCGGTCAACGGCCCCTAATCGGTTCTTGTACCATTGACAACATGATGGATGGCTGCGTCACGATTCTCCCTGCCATCCCCCGTTTGCGCACACATTTCAAATCATGGAGGAAACTACGATGACAAGAAGATTTGCCGCGGTGGCACGCGTGGGGTCGTGCCTGCTGCTGCTTACGGCGGCGAGCGCGTTTGCTGCGGACGCAAACTCGAAAAACTCCGCGGTCGGGAATTGGATACTGAACCCGACGAAGTCGCATTTTCAGAATATGCCGGCGCCGAAGATGGAGAGGTTGCGAGTCACAAAGGATGACGAGACGGGCCTGAAATGGAGCTTGACCGGCGCGGACGCGGACGGCAAGGGCTATCACCAGGAGTACGATGGACCCACCGATGGATCCTATCACCCCATAAAGGGTGCTCGGAATCCCCGCACGGTGGCCTACACTAGAGCCGGTTCTGTAACGAACTGGGTGGTTAAGGACGAGACGGGAGCAGTTATAGAAACGGGGTCGGTGAGCGTTTCACCGGACGGTCGTACCCTGACTTTGCAGGGAACCATGAAAACGTCCCCGGGAGAATCGCAATTCACGTCGGTTTACGACAGGAGATGATTATCGTTCGTCAAAGCTTCCCTCTGGGGGTTAGCTCGCCATGATGGATGCATTCTGAACGGAGGGTGACCGCTTCGGTTCCACCCACCGCACATTGGTGGTAGAAATACCCCCCACGGATAGGTCGGAGGAGGGTGTTTCTCGGTACGCGAGAAGCCTAGAGTGGAAAATTTTAGGGACATTGTTGCAAGATATTGCACTTACGACATGAAAAAGTAGTGAATTGCAACGGAAATTCACGGAACTCCGATTGCAAGATATAAATAGCTTACGAGTTTCTGGCCGGTGGACACACGTTTGTGCTGTGGCGGAGAGATGTCCCTCGACTTGTTTCCTCCCCGTAGCGGTGGGGCTTCGGATCTGCACCTCGGGAGGCCTGGTTCGCGTGAGCCGTTCTTGGTTGGTCTGACAGGACGCGTGATGGCGTTTGCCGGACACGTTTTGGGACTCGCACGTGGGGCCAAGTGGAGGATGTATGAAGAGGTTCGCAGTAATCTTTGCAATCTTGCTTGCCGTTGCGTGCGCCTATGCAAGTCCAATCTCTGACGCGAATTACACCAATCCTGCAACACTTACCCTGCTAAGCTTCAGCGGCGGTGCCTGGCAGAACGGTTACCCTTACACCGTGGCAATCAATGGGGTTTCAGGCCCGGTTCAAGCTATGTGCGATGACTACGCGCACGGCGGCGCTATTGGAGAGTCGTGGGTAGCCAACATTACGAACCTGGGAAACGATGGCATGGGTCTGGCCCGCTTCAACCTGTTGCCCGACGCGCTCACCTTATACAAGGAGGCAGGGTGGATCCTGCTGCAGACGGTGGTCACACCGGCGAACGAATATGCCGACATGAACTATGCGGTGTGGCACATCTTCGACTCTGCAGCGCCGCTTGATCAAGGTGCTCTAAGTTGGCTGGAAGCCGCGGAGGCAGAAGCCGCGAGGGGATTTCCGGGGGTGCCTTTCGATCGCGTCTCCATCATCACTCCGGTTGATCAGTACGACCCCAACCTCCAGAACCCACAGGAGTTTTTGACCATCGATCCGCGACTGCAGAGTACTCCCGAGCCCGGCACGCTGTTGTTGCTGGGTACCGGATTGGTTGGGCTGTGGAAGCGCAAGCTATTGAGTTAGGCTGTGGCATTAGTAAAGAAAGGCATTAGGACCTCCTCCTTCAGTTTCAAACTTACAAGGCCGTTCCTACGAGCGGCCTTTTTTCATTACCACGGCCGGAGTAATATCGCGCCAGTCCGCCTGAAACTTCGTCTTGCCAGCGAGAGCAATTCCAGCCATAATTGATCGTGCACCCCTACGCGCTCCACCCTGACCGCGCTATTACGCTGGCGGACAGGGCTCCCCTTAAAACCGGGGGGAGAATGAAGCGATCTAACCGGGGGCATAATTCTCCAAAACAGAGGGACCGATGTCGGCAAAGTACATCTTTGTGACCGGCGGTGTGGTGTCTTCGCTTGGCAAGGGGCTGGCCGCCGCATCAATTGGCTGCCTGATGGAAAGCCGCGGCCTTAAAGTCACGTTGCAAAAGTTCGATCCCTACCTGAACGTGGACCCGGGCACGATGTCGCCATTTCAGCACGGCGAAGTCTTTGTCACCGATGACGGCGCTGAAACCGACCTGGACCTCGGACACTACGAGCGCTTCACCCACGCCAAGCTGACACGCGACAATAACTGGACTACCGGTCGCATCTACGAGACCATCATCGCCAAAGAGCGCCGTGGGGACTATCTCGGCAAAACCGTGCAGGTGATCCCGCACGTCACCAACGAGATCAAGAGCGCGATGAAGAAAGTGGCGCAGGACGTGGACATCACCATCATCGAGATTGGCGGCACCGTGGGCGACATCGAATCCCTGCCCTTCATTGAAGCCATCCGCCAGATGCGCCAGGAACTGGGCCGCGAGAACACGCTGTTCGTCCATGTCACCCTGGTGCCTTACATCGCCGCTGCCGGCGAGTTGAAGACCAAGCCCACGCAACACTCGGTGAAAGAGCTGCTCAGCGTGGGGATCCAGCCCGACATTCTGCTGTGCCGCACCGACCGCTTCCTCTCGAAAGACATAAAGTCGAAGATCGCGCTCTTCTGCAACGTGGAAGACGAGGCCGTCATTACCGCCAAGGACGTGGCCTCCATCTACGAAGTTCCGTTGGTGTTCGCGCACGAAGGAGTTGATCGGCTGGCGTTACGATATCTTCGCCTCGACGCGAAAGAGCCCGATTTGGGCCGGTGGGAGGAATTGATTCACCGGGTTTACAACCCTAAGGATGAAGTCACGATTGGCATCGTCGGCAAGTATGTCGAATACGAGGATTCCTACAAGTCGCTAAAAGAGGCGCTGGTGCACGGTGCGCTCGCCTACAACCTGAAGCTGAACGTGAACTGGATCGAAGCCGAAGGACTGGAGCAGAAAGATCAGAGCGTGCAGGCGCAGCTTGAGCATGTGGATGGAATCCTGGTGCCGGGCGGTTTTGGTAAGCGCGGTATCGAAGGCATGTTGAAAGGCATTCAGCACGCGCGCGAAAACAAGGTGCCGTTCTTCGGGATCTGTTTGGGCATGCAAACCGCGTGCATTGAATTCGCCCGCCATGTGTGCGGACTGGAGCAGGCCAACTCCAGCGAGTTCGATCCGGCAACGCCGCACCGCGTCATTTACAAGCTGCGCGAGTTGCGTGGCGTGGAAGAGTTGGGTGGCACCATGCGTCTGGGCGCGTGGACGTGCAAGCTGGAGCCGGACACGCTGGCGCACCAAGCTTATGGCCAGAATGAGATCAGCGAACGCCATCGCCATCGCTACGAATTCAACCGCGAATACGAGAGCACTCTGACCGCGGGCGGACTACGCATCAGCGGCTCAACGCCTGACGGAACCTACGTCGAAATCGTGGAAATTGCCGATCATCCGTTTTTCCTGGGCTGCCAGTTCCATCCCGAGTTCAAGTCCAAGCCGCTGGAGCCGCATCCGCTGTTCGCTGCGTTCGTCAAGGCGTCGTACGAAAACCGCTTGCGCCGCCAACATCAGCGCGAAGAGGTTTCCGTGGAGATGTTTCATCGACCGGAAAAAGTGAAGCACTGAAAGCCGACGTGAATCATACCTTCCAAGTCGGCGACATGACGATCGGCGGAGGACGACTGTTTCTGATTGCCGGGCCGTGCGTCATCGAGAGCGAAGCCCATGCGCTCAAAATGGCCGAAGCCATCGCGGCGATCGCGCGCGCGAAGAACCTGCCCTACATCTTCAAGGCTTCCTACGACAAGGCCAATCGCACGTCGATTCGCAGCTTTCGCGGGCCGGGTCTTGAGGAAGGTCTGCGCATTCTGCGCAGGGTAGGCGAGGCGGTGAAGGTTCCCGTGCTGACCGACGTCCACCAAGCTGCCGACGTGCCGCGAGTGGCCGAAGCCGTTGATGCGCTGCAGATTCCGGCATTTCTGTGCCGGCAGACCGATCTGCTGGTCGCGGCCGGAAAGAGCGGCTGCGCGGTGAACATCAAGAAGGGCCAGTTTGTTTCGCCGTGGGACATGCGGCACGCGGTCGAGAAGGTGCGCGAGGCCGGCGGCGAGCGCGTCTTTCTTACGGAGCGCGGCGCATCGTTCGGCTACAACAACCTGGTGGTGGATATGCGGTCGCTGGCGATTATGCGCAAGTTCGCTCCAGTGGTCTTCGACGCGACCCACTCTGTGCAACTTCCCTCGGCGGCTGCAGCCAACGGCGACGAGTCAGTTGCGGTGAGCGGCGGCCAGCCTGAGTTCATCCCGCTGCTGGCGCGCGCGGCCGTGGCGGCAGGTGTAGATGGCGTTTTCGTGGAGGTACACGACAATCCGGCGCAGGCCAAGTCCGACGGCGCCAACGCGCTCGATTTGAAATTGCTGCCGGACTTCCTCGATCAGCTTATCGCCATCCATTCGGTGATGAAGCGCAGGGCACAATGACATAGCGTTCCCCAGGCCGCACGGAGAAAAGCCGATGTTCTCGCGCTTTGAAATCTGGCATTACCACAAGCCCATTTCGAGACCGAGTGCGGATTCTTTGCGAAATCGCCTGTAGCTGTTGAAAAAGTCCGTTTTTCTGAAAATCGACTCGAAATGGGTGACCAGAAATGCATGCCCGATCGGAGAAAATCGTTTATAGGGCTTCCTAGCGCGCCGATTTCTTAGCGCGATCTCCACGAGCGAGTTTTTCAACAGCTACGCCTGTTTTCGACAGTTATCCGAAACACCGTTGGAACAGCCCGTTCCCAAACGGTGTCCAATCCAATAGATGAAGAAGAGCCTAGGGATAGTCACCGCGATCTTGGTGCTTGTTGGGGGCGTTGTCGCCTATCGTCTCTGCGATGGGTGGATCGTCATTGAAATAGCAGCCAGACTACATTCAGAATGGGGCAGCACCAGTTGCGGCCATGTGACTAATTCCTTTTACCACGGGGAGAGGCCATCGCCTGACGTAGCAGTCACGTGTGCTCAAAACGCTCTTGAACATCATCACGCTTTCAGTGTGATTTTCACGGGATATGGCATTGACGAGGAAGTCTCCAATGCTCTGGTGGCGAACTCAAAAGGGAAAGCAGTCGAAGTGTTTTACGCAACTGGTATGGTCACCAATAGGAACAAGCTGCTCAGGCACCGCTGTGATTTCCCGACTCGTCTGGTAGTAGAGAAAAACTCGCCGTATGGGTTCCCTCGACTCCACTGCGCGGAATGGCCTCCCAAAGATTTGGATTGAAACGGGCGGCTCATTCGGTCAACTGTTATAACATCCCCATTACACTCACAGTCGAAGCTCGGTTTTTTGGAGGTGGGTGCGATTCCGGCTGGATAACTCCGCAAATCGGAGCGCTAGCCGCCTCACGCTTCAGAATGGGTCTTTTTTGAGATGGCCCCAATGCCAATTTCCGCCTTTTGCTGGCCGAAAGCAGCCCTTCGGCTTTAAAATATTGGGAGTAGCCCGGCTGGTTGCTATCCTCACGATAGACCGCAGAGACCCCGGCAATCGTTTGCCCAGTCGAAGTACTCTGAGTGGCCCGCCATTGCGGGCAGGAGAAGGAGTTTCGCTTTGTCCAAGAAGACCTATCTATTTACATCCGAGTCGGTGACCGAAGGCCACCCGGACAAAATGGCCGATCAAATTTCTGACGCAATCCTCGATGCCTGCATCAAGGAAGACCCTTACAGCCGCGTGGCGTGCGAGACCCTGACGGCCACCGGCCTGGTTGTCATCGCCGGCGAAATCACCACCAAAGCTTATGTCGATTTCCAGTCGCTGGTGCGCGGCGTGGTCGCCTCCATCGGCTACGACAATGCCCTTTACGGCTTCGATTCCAACACGTGCGCGGTCATCTCCAGCATCAATAAGCAGTCGGGCGACATCGCCATGGGCGTGGACACCGGCGGCGCTGGCGACCAGGGCATGATGTTCGGCTATGCCACCAACGAAAACCCCGATTACATGCCGACCGCAATTTCGCTGGCCCACAAGCTGTGCCAGCAGCTCACCGCAGTCCGCAAGAATGGCACCCTTCCTTACCTCCGGCCCGACGGCAAATCCCAGGTCACAGTGGAATACGACGAGAACCACAAGCCGGTGCGCATTGATGCAGTGGTCATCTCCAGTCAGCACTCGGAGACGATTTCGACCGAGGAGTTGCGCGCTGACATCCTGAAGTACGTGATTCAGGCGGCGCTGCCTGAGCAGATGCTGGACGAGAACACCAAGTACCACATCAATCCCACAGGCCGCTTCGTAATCGGTGGACCGATGGGCGACACCGGATTGACCGGCCGCAAAATCATCGTGGACACTTACGGCGGCATGGGGCGTCACGGCGGTGGCGCGTTCAGCGGCAAAGACCCGACCAAGGTCGATCGCTCGGCCTGTTACATGGCGCGCCACATCGCCAAGAACATTGTTGCTGCTGGATTGGCCGATCGTTGTGAAGTGCAGCTTGCCTACGCCATTGGCGTTGCGGAGCCGGTTAGCGTGTTGGTGGACACTTTCGGCACCGCGAAGATTGACGAAGGCAAGATTGCCGATCTGGTGCGCGCCAATTTCAAGCTGACCCCGAAGGGCATTATCGAGGCACTGAATTTGCGGCGTCCGATTTACCGGAAGACTGCGGCCTACGGACATTTCGGCCGTCAGGACCCCGACTTCACCTGGGAGGCGACGGACAAAGCCGCAGCCCTACGCGAGCAGGCCGGCTTGACGGATGGGAAAGATCAGAAGACGGTGCAGGCGGCGAAATAACTTTTGGACAAAGGGCGGAGCAGTCCGCCCCTTTTCAGTTTCAAGTTTCCAGTTTCGAGTCAGGAAAAAATTGTCATCACGAGCGTATCCGGGGGCCCCAGCGAGGGCCGGTTTTGCACTCGCTGGGGTGGAGGAGCGAGGGATCTGCTTTTTGGGGCATGTCACGCAAAGCAGATTCCTCGCGCCAAACCCGGGCGCTCGTAATGACAAATTAGAAACCCGTTCTTGCACCAGGCTTAGGGTTTCGCCGACCGATTCTAGCCGATGACGTTACTTGAAACTTGAAACTGGAAACTCGAAACTGTTTTTAGGAGCTTATGTCAACTACATCTACTCGCGTAGCCGGCGATGTCGCCAATCTCGCCCTTGCCGATATGGGCAAGAAGCGCGTTGATTGGGCCAACCAGTCCATGAAGGTCCTGCAGATCATTCGCAAGGACTTCATCAAGAACCAGCCGTTGAAGGGCATCCGGATTTCCGCCTGCCTGCACGTCACCGCCGAGACCGCCAATCTGGCGATCACGCTGCGCGATGGCGGCGCCGACGTTGTGCTCTGCGCCTCCAATCCGCTGTCCACGCAGGACGACGTTGCCGCCTGCTTGGTGCGCGACTACAACGTTCCGGTCTACGCCATCAAGGGCGAGGACAACGACACCTACTACTCGCACATCATGTCGGCGCTCGATCACAAGCCGCACATCACCATGGATGATGGCGCCGATCTGGTGACAACTGCGCTTACCAGGCGGACCGATGTGCTGGACGGCGTGATCGGCGGAACCGAAGAGACCACCACCGGCATCATTCGTCTGCGGGCCATGGCGAAGCAGGGCGTGCTGCGCTATCCCATCATCGCGGTGAACGATGCCGATACCAAGCATCTGTTCGATAACCGCTACGGCACCGGACAATCCACCATCGACGGCATCGTGCGCGCAACCAACTTCTTGCTTGCCGGCTCCAAGTTCGTGGTCGCCGGCTACGGCTGGTGTGGACGCGGACTGGCCAGCCGCGCGCGCGGGCTGGGGGCTGAGGTCATCGTCACCGAAATCGATCCCACGAAGGCAATCGAAGCCGTCATGGACGGTTACCGCGTGATGAGCATGGACGAGGCCGCCAAGATCGGCGACGTCTTCTGCACCGTCACCGGCAACAAGAGCGTTCTGCGCAAGGAACACTTCGACGCCATGAAGGACGGAGCTATCGTTTCCAACTCCGGCCACTTCAATGTGGAGATCGACATCCCCGCGCTGGAGAAAATGTCGTCGTCGAAGCGCACCACGCGCCATTTCGTGGAAGAGTACTCCTTGAAAGACGGCCGCAAGATCAATTTGCTGGGCGAAGGCCGCCTGATCAATCTCGCCGCGGCCGAAGGCCATCCAGCGTCGGTGATGGATATGAGCTTTGCCGACCAGGCGCTCTCGCTGGAGTACCTGGTGAAGAACCACTCGTCACTCGAGAAACAGGTTTACAAAGTGCCGGAGGATCTCGATAAGCGGGTCGCGAAACTCAAGCTAGAGTCGATGGGCATTAAGATTGACCGCCTGACTCCTGAGCAGGAAGAGTACCTGGCAAGCTGGAACGAAGGAACGTAGAACCAGTAGCCAGTAGTCAGTTGTTAGAGGGCGGCAGCGATGCCGCCCTTTGGTTTTCTTGGGTGTTCGACTGCAAGCAAACCGGAAAGTTCAGGCCACAGCGCCGATATCCCGTAAAATGTAGGGGAGGGAAGCGGACAGGTCAGCTTGATGGACACGCAACCGGAATTCGAGGCGCTCCGCCAGGAGAGCTCGTCATGGTGGCATACGGCGCGGCGCAAGCTGTTGCGCGAGGCCGTCGCCCAGGCTGTCAATGGCAAACGCGAAGCTCGCGTTATGGATCTCGGCTGCGCAGCGCAACTGGATTTCGCCCAAGCTGGTTTTCGCGTTCTTAATGCTCACAGTTCGTTGCCCGCGCTGGCGTTTCGCCAGATCGAAGGTTCGCAAAACCTGGTTTGTACCCGTCCTGAAGATTTGGGATTCGTCTCGAACTCGTTCGACGCGATCGTGGCCGGTGACATCCTGCAGTTGGTCCCCGATGATCGGCTGGCGTTGCGCGAGTTGCGTCGCGTGTTGAAGGATGGCGGCCTGCTGTGTCTTACCGTGCCCGCCTATCCATTTCTATGGGGCGATGAGGACGAGGCGCGCGGGCATCAGCGGCGTTATACCGCCACCGAGCTGCGGCGCAAACTCAACAACTGTGGCTTCGAGATTTCGCGCGTCTCCTATCTGGTAGCGACGGGCTTTCTGCCGTCGGTCGTGGAACGCATCTTCAAGGACCTGTTCCGGAAGTCGGTAGCGCCCCGACGCATGTCTGAAGGCGGCTCCCGGCTCGCCAATGCCGCCATGGTCATGCTACTCGATTGCGAACGCCATTTGATTCGCTATATCAACCTGCCCTTCGGCACGCGCGTCGTCTGCTGGGCGCGTAAGCCCGCCTTCGTCGCTGAACGCGTCGCCGTACCGGCCTGGGATCGCCAGTGGTCTCGGCCTCCTTTGCCGCAAGGCATGACCATGAGCCAGCCTGACCTGCGCTGAAACCCCGTTCGCAAGTTAAAATCGAGCTGTGGCCCTGTTTCGCAGCGTTGGCACCACCCTGGAGATGATCAAGTGGGAGCACTCGGTGCTCACGCTCCCGTTTGGTTTGACTGGCGCCGTGCTGGCGGCACGTGGCATTCCCAGCCTGCACACGTCGATTTGGATTGTCGTCGCGTTGGTTGCGGGACGCTCGGCAGCCATGGCCTTCAATCGGCTGGTGGATGCGACCCTTGACGCGGCCAATCCGCGCACTCGCGTTCGCGCACTTCCGTCCGGCAAGTTGAGCAAGTCGTTCGTGACCTGGTTCGTTGTAGTCGCGTCGGCCATCCTGATCTTCGCTGCGTATCAGTTGAATCCGCTGGCGTTTTACCTTTCTCCGGTCGCACTCGCCATTATCTTGCTGTACTCCTTCAGCAAACGATTCACGCGCTGGGCGCATGTGGTGCTTGGACTCGCGATGGGCACCGCTCCGGCCGCTGCCTGGGTCGCGGTCCGCGGCTCCCTCGATCCCCGCATCCTGATCCTGACCGCCGCCGTGATCTTCTGGGGCGCCGGCTTTGACATCCTCTATAGCTGCCAGGATTTCGACTTCGACTGCTCCGCCGACACCTATTCCATCCCCAAAGCTTTTGGCATTCGTACTTCTCTGAACATCGCCAGGCTCTTCCACGTAATCACTGTTCTGCTGCTGACGTGGATGGTGGTGGCGTTTGGGCTGGGGAAGATTGCCGTGGCTGGCGTGGTGTTCGTCGGGCTGTTGTTGATTTATGAGCACTCGTTGGTGAAACATGACGACCTCAGCCGGGTTAACGCCGCCTTCTTCACCATGAACGGCCTGGTCTCGATGGCCTTCCTGTTCTTCATTGCCGGGGACCGGATGCTGGCGCGGTGAGTTAGAATGACGCCATGACTGAAGAGGTTAATGAGCTTCTGAAAAAAGCCATGGCTCTTCCAGTGAATGACCGCGCAGAATTGGCGGGATCGTTGCTTGACACTCTGGATGAGACCGTTGACGAGGACGTAGAAGCCTCGTGGCAAAACGAGATTGCCTTGCGCATACAGGAGTTGGACTCCGGCAAGGCAAAGACCGTCCCATGGACCGAGGTTCGCAGCCGGCTCACCGCCAAGCTGTCCCACGGTGGCTAAGCCGCTGGAGTTTCACCAAGCTGCGTCTGCCGAACTCGAATCTGCCTTCGACTGGTACCTGGCGAGAGATGAACGAGTAGCTTCGCGATTCTTAGACGAAGTGACCCACGCGATTGAGATGATCACACAGTCTCCTCAGCGCTGGCCCGTGAGTGAAGCGAACGTTCGCAAGTTTGTCTTGCGGCGATTTCCTTTCCTGATCATTTACCGTGATCGGCCTTCGATGATTCAGATACTGGCTATTGCCCACGGTCGCAGACGTGCGGGTTACTGGAAGGGGCGAATCTGAATCAACCGCGTCAGCAGACTGAGAGGTAGTAGCCGTCTGTGATTTCGTGGCCTCCCTGCGATATCATGGAAAAGATGTCCACCGCATCGCAGACGACTAGCGCCAAGAAGCTCCATCCTTTTCAGACCGACGACCCTCGCCTGCGGCCCATTCACGACAAGGTGATGGCGCGCGAGCGGCTGTCGGCTGACGACGCGCTGGCGCTTTACTGCACGGGCGACATTCTGGCAATCGGCTGGCTGGCGAACCACGTTCGCGAGCGGATGCACGGCGACATCGCGTACTTCAACGTCAACCGCCACATTAATTACACCAATGTCTGCGTGGCCGCCTGCCGCCTGTGCGCCTTTGGCCGCAAGAAGGATTCTCCCGGCGCATACACTATGGCGCTGGAAGAAGTCTGGAACACCGCCGCTTCCGGCTACAGCGAAGCGATTACGGAGTTTCACATTGTCGGCGGCCTGCACGCCGATCTGCCATTCCAATACTATGTCGATCTGATCGCCGGCTTGAAAGAGCGGTTCCCGCAGGTGCATCTCAAGGCGTTCACCATGGTCGAGATCGCGTTCTTCTCGAAGATTGGCAAGATGACGCCGCGCGAGGTGCTGGTCAAATTCAAAGAGGCGGGGCTCGACTCCATGCCCGGTGGCGGCGCCGAGATTTTTTCCGACCGCATCCGGCACATCATTTGCGACCACAAGATTGATGGCGACGACTGGCTCCAGCTCGCGCGCACGGCGCATGAAGTCGGCCTGAAGTCGAACGCGACCATGCTCTACGGCCACGTCGAGAACGATGAGGATTGCGTCGATCATCTGTTGAAGCTGCGCGCGCTACAGGACGATACGCACGGCTTCCAGACGTTCATCCCGCTGGCGTTTCATCCCGACAACACGCCGCTGCAGCACTTGCCCAAGACGACGGGGATGCTCGACCTGAAACAGATCGCGGTGTCGCGCCTGGTGCTCGACAACTTCCCGCATATCAAATCGTACTGGCAGATGGTGACGCCCAAGATGGCGCAGATTACTCTGCGCTTCGGCGCCGATGACATCGACGGCACGGTCGTGGAAGAGAAGATCTACCACGACGCGGGCGCCACCACACCGCAAATGCTGCGCCGCCAGGATTTGATTCGCCTCATCACGGAAGCCGGCCGCGTCCCCTTCGAGCGCGACACGCTCTACCGTCCGGTGACGCGCACGGAGACCACGGTGACCGTGGCGGTGTAGATCACAGATTTTGATGTAGGGTGACACTGGGTAAAACCGTGTACAAATGTGTGCGTTGCAGCACGCATATGAGCGGAAACCCAACGCAACACTCAGTGCACGGAGCCAAGTCGGGGACGGTGAGGTAATCAGCAATGGGAAATAACCCCGAATTTGAGGTGGATAGCGTTTTAGGATTTCTCCGCGAGGTCGAGGATCAAAAGAAGGGTTACAAGGAGGACTTCATCTTTCGCGGGCAACGGGTCGACAAGCCTCTCCTACCAAGATTGGCGCGGCCACCAGCGCCGCAAGGCAAGAAGCTGCTGAGCCTAGAACGGCTCGTATTTAAAGAATTCAAGCGAACATGTCCGTCGCTCACGGAGCTTACTCTGGCAAAGGATTGGGACTTCTTGTCGATCGCGCAACATCACAAGTTACCTACGCGCCTTCTAGATTGGACGTATAGCGCCTTAGCTGCGTTGTGGTTTGCGGTTGAGATGGATCCGGAAAAAGAAAACGGCAAGCTTTTAAATGGCGTGGTTTGGCTCTTAAAGACGGTCAAAGAAGACTTTATCGACGAGAATGACCGTGGAACGCCTTTTCAAAACGGTGTGACAAGGATATACCGACCACGGGTCATAAGCCGCCGAATTGCGGCACAAGGTGGATTGTTTACCGTTCATAGGGTGCAAAAGCGTGAAGGTAAGAGCTTCGTGCCCCTAGAAAGTATCGGGCATTTTTCCGGGCGTCGTGTGAAATTTGTCATCGAGCCGAAGGCCTTCGAGAATTTGAGGGAGCAACTACACAGTTGTGGCGTAAATCGTTCCTCATTGTTCCCTGACCTTGATGGGCTATGTACCCACCTTGACTGGCGTTACTTTAAAAGGGGCACTTTGGGATGGCGCGACAACGTGGCAGCGTGCCTTGTCGGACGGCAGACCCCATCTAAGGGCCGCGGAGGGGTTCGCCGTTGAATAGGTGAGTGTGAGGAGGCGTCGGCCCGACGCCGGGTGCCCCTCGATAAGAACGAAGACGTTGTCAAGCGCGAGGTTTTCCTGGGCGGTGCGCAAGCACCGCCGGGTTTGGGCACCAGAGTTGGGTTGTGAGGACCAAGACTCTGGAACATTACTCGCTGCTCACTTGC
>JBEKPR010000021.1:0-80280 GCA_049520555.1 Candidatus Korobacteraceae bacterium | reverse complement strand
ACATCGAGGCCGATATACTGGATGCTATCCATGGGGTGTTCCTTTCGTCGGGCTTGGCTTACTGCTTCCCACAGCAGCCATAGCCTACTTCGAAAGGGGCGCCCTTTTATAATGCGTGGCCCAGCCTAAAACCCTGAGGGTGCCCCACCCAAGCTTCCTTTGCTTGGGTGGGGATTTTGTTTTTCGGGTCACGCCGCAGTCTTGGTGTGGTCGCTAATCATAGTCACTGGTTTCAGGTCCGGTTAGGTAAGGCGCGGTTCGTTCTGTCTCGTCAGCCGTCAGCATTGTACCCTTGACACCTCGCATCATTCCCGTTCTGGGAGCAGCAGCAAAATAGGAGCGCCAATTGCTACTTTCGTAACTTGACCGCGTTGTCGAGCCGACCCATACTCTGCTTGTAGGGCAGGAACCGCCGCGCCCGGCGCTCCTGCCCATTTGTGTCTATGGAGAAGCAGTTGTCAGTTGCCGGTTGCCAGTTGCCAGTCGTCGGTTGTCAGTTGTCAGCAGCCAGCGGCAGAGGGTCAGTCAGCAGCCGCCACTGTCGCCACAGAAGGAGACAGCAGGTCCCTCCACTCGCCCGCGACGGGCTCGGTCGGGATGACAACTCAAGAAGGATGAGCTAAATGAAGCCCAAGTCTTCAGGCGGGTTGACAAATTTGAACAAAATGCTCGGCAAGCGTTATTCCGCAATACTTTGCCTGCAAGTTGCCGGGAATCAATACTTTGCATGGGGCCGTTCAAAGTATTCAAAACAGGCAACTTACGGATGGAGGTAACTATAATGCAATCAATACTTTACAGGCAAAGTATTCATACTAAATACTTTACTGGAGGGGGAGGGGGTAGTACTTATGGGCCTTACGACGATTGAAGATGTCACGCCGGAGAGTCCGGCCAGCGGCCAAGAGAGTACGCCAAGTCTTCCGATGGGCGACGAGGCTGAATTCTCACTGGCAATCTGCGAGCACATCAGGCCAAGCGGGACGCGTTGCGGCATGCTCGCCTTACGCGATCAGAGGTTTTGCTATTACCACGCGAAGGTGCGCAAGACCGTACCCAAGAACAACCTGTTCGTCTTCCTGGCCAATCCGGGCCGCAAAGAGAATGACCCTTACTACGCGTTCGAGTTTCCGTATCTGGAGGACGCGGCTGCGGTGCAGATTGGCTTCATGCAGTTCATCTACGGTGTCTCGCAACAGCGGATTGAGGAATGGCGCGCGAGGATGATCTTGTCGGCGTTGCACGGCGCGGCGGCCAACCTGAGGCTGATGGATGCGGCCACTGCTTCCTACGAAAAAGTGCAGCCTGAGAAGAAGCAGCCTTCGAGCGTGAAAGTTGGAGAGGTGGAGCAGGAAGGGACTGCATGAGGGGTTCGGGACGAAAATCCCACCCAAGCAAAAGCGGCTTGGGTGGGGCACCCGCAGCCAGCCAGTGTGAAGGCCGGAGAGATAAAAGAGGAAGGGACCGCGTGAAGAATTGGGAGGAAAAACCCCGCTTGTGCACGAAACAGCAGGTCCCTCGACTCGGGCTGAAGTGGCTGTGTCGCAAGCGAGTGCCGCCGCTCCTCCACCCCATTTCGCGCAAAAGCGGCGCGAACTGGGGACCCCGGCTCCGCGGCTCGCTCGTTGTCCCACTCGAGCGCGCGGGCTTACGCCCGCGCCTAACACAAATCCCGCCGCTTCGCGGCCCGGTTAATCGGACTTCGACCCGTTTGTCCGACCTTAAAAGTCCTTTGCCGGTCGCGACACAGTCTCTGAAGCCCTCGGTCGGGATGACAGTCAAGGTTGTAGCGAAGGGCGCAATGCGAAGAGTGAAACAGGAAGAGCGAGAACTACTCGGACTCCAGCACCAGATAGCTCAAGGTCCCTGAGCGCTCGATCTGCAACACGATGGGTTGTCCGGGCTTGATCTGGCGCAGATGCTGTTTCAATTCCGCCAGGTCCTGAATAGGAGTCCCATTGATTGCGTGGATGACATCGCCGGGCTGCGGGCCTTCACCCAACAAGGTGCTGGTGGGAGTTCTGGCAGCGACGAGCACCCCGCCCGAAATGCGCAGGTCACTGCCGAGAAGCTCTTTCAGCTCGCCGGTGATGTTGACGGCCACGATGCCGAGCCGGTTGACCAGATTGTCCGGGCCGCTGACCAGGTCGGCGAAACGCATGGGATCGTCGGGGCGCTCGATCACCGGCACCAAGGATGTTGTTGGCTTGCCATTGTGCAACACCCCAATCTCGGCCTTCTGGCCAATCCTATAGGCATAGAGGTCGAGGGCGAACTGACGCACATCCTCCACCGGCTTGCCCCCGATGCTGGTGACGATGTCGCCGACCTTCAGACCGGACGCGTCAGCAGGAGAACCGGGGCTTACGTCTTCCAGCAGCACACCGCGGCCCACCGGGAGATGCAATCCTTCGACCAGCTCGGGAGTGATGGTGCGAAGAGAGACGCCGATCTGGCCGCGACGCACGTGGCCTTCGGTGCGGATCTGGTCATAGACGTTGCGCACGGCGTCACTGGGAATGGCGAAGCCGAGCCCTTCATTGCCGCCCGACTGCGACAGGATGAAGGTGTTGATGCCTACGACGTGGCCGTCCACATCGACCAGCGGTCCGCCGCTGTTGCCCGGATTGATGGGAGCGTCCGTTTGGATGTAGATGGAGGGATTGTCGGGATCGATTTGCCGCGATGTCGAGCTGACGACACCCATGGTCACCGAGTTCTGCAGTCCGAGCGGACTGCCGAAGGCGAGGACAACTTGTCCTTGTTTCAGGTCGCGGGAGTTGGCGAACTGAAGCTCCGGCAAGTTGGTCATCTCAATTTTCAGCACCGCAAGGTCGGTCTGGCGGTCCAGGCCCACGAGTTTGGCCTCAATGGGTCCCATCGGTTCAGGCAGCGCAGCGGGAGTTTGCTTCTCCAGGCCCTGCAGGCGCACGCGGATCTTCCTTGCGCCCTGCACGACGTGCGCGTTGGTCACGATGAAACCATCGGACGACAAGATCACTCCCGAGCCGATGCCATGCTCCGGCGCAAAATACGCCGTGTCCGTCTTTTGGTTCTCTTCGCTGAGCGCATAACCGCTGGTCAGGATTTGCACCACGGACTTGGTCACGTTGGCCGACAGCACCTGCACCGACTCGCTGAATACATGCAGCGGATCGCCCTTCATGGACTTGGCCGACTCGTTGGAATGCGTGGGTTGCGCGGTCTGCGCCGCGACGTAGCTGGGTGCGAAAGTTATTGCAATGCCAAGGACCACCAAGTACCGGGCGCGGATGAGCATGCATATCATTCTACGGGAAGTGTGGGTCAGAGCGCGGTGTGTTCGTTGACGGTCATCAGCAGGGCCGTCCACTCGAGCTGAAGCCCTCAGTCGGGATGACAATCGACAAGGAGGTAGCTAAGAGCGAAAAGCGAATGGCGAAGAGCGAAAAGCAAGGAACGATTGGCGACGAGCGCAGGGCGAAAAGCCAAAAGCGACGAGCACGACTGGCGCTCGCTATTTTCTGCTCTGCCAGCGCAGCCCAATGCGAGCGAGGATCGGCTGGCCCAACGTCGCTACCGGGGTGCGGCCAATGTCGTACTGGTCGTTGGTCAGGTTCTCGCCCTGGAAGAACACGTCGAAGCCCTTCGGCAGCGGACGCGACACGGTTGCGCTCAGCACGAAGTAGCTGCCCAGCGGCAAGAGGTTCTGGTCATCATCGAATTCGTTGCTGGCGGTGCGGCCTTGTATGGCGACGAAGATCTTCTGCGGCGCGGCCCACGTCCCTTGAAAGACGAACTCGTTTTTCGGCACCAGCGGGACCTGGTTCCCAACCAGGGCCGGGTCCGCAGAAAACGAAGAGACGGTGGAATTGATGAACTGGTACGCGCAGCTCAGCCAAATGCGGTTGGTGATTGTGTAATGAACGCCGGCCTGCAGTCCGGGCGCTTGGGTGCGACCCAGGTTCTCGCGCATACGCACGATGAGTTGCGGAGTGGTGCTGAGGGTCACGTTGGAAACGGGATCGGTGACAAAGCCCCAGAAGCCGACACCGTAAAGCGTCATGCGGTCGCGCAGCGTGGTGACGCGCACTCCGCCTTCGCCGCCGGTAAAGTGCTCGGCGCGCAAAAACGGATTGGCGAGGGTCTGCACGTTGCCCACGCGAAAGCTGCGATAAAGTTCGTTCAACGTGGGCGCGCGAAACGAACGATACGCCGACGCGTAAAGCACGGTATGTTCGCCGGCGTGACACGACGTGGTCAGCCGCGGGCTGAATGCATTCTGGCCGCGGTCAGGGTAAACAATGAGCGTCGGTTTGCCCTGGGTCGGAATGCGCGTCGAGCTGGCGTCGAAGTTGCTCCACAGGTCTTCCCTGCCCGCCAGCGTCAACGACCAGCGCGACGTGATCCGCACGATGCCTTCGGCGAACGCGCCCAACGATTGCTGCGTGCCGCCATTCGCCAATCGCGCCGTCGGTTGGCCGCGCGAAAAGGTAGTCTCGTTGCTGAAGCCTTGCACGTAGAGGCCGTCGAGTCCCGCCAGCAACGTCAAGCGGCTCGCGACCTGCTTCGACCATTGCGCCAGCAATCCCATTTGCTGTGCCGGAACGTACTGAATGTCGGTCAGCGATTCGCTGTTGCGGTCGGCCGCAATCGAAGAGAACGTCTGATGATAGTTTTCCGTTCCGCCGTACAGACGCACGGTAAACAATCCGGCCGCGGGACTGTCGTAGTCCGTGCCAAATGCCAATTGCCGGATGGTGGTGTCGTTGATCTGCAGCGGCGTGCCATTCAACCGGTCTTCGCCGTAGAGCGAGCCGCTCAGGAAGACGCGCCCGCGATTGCCGAACATGCGTTCCACGCGCAAGGTCCCGCTGCCGTACTGCGATGCGACCGGCGTGTCCACCGCGCCCCGCACAGCCTTCGGCACGGCAGTGTATCCGTCGGTGCGGAATCCTTCTCCGCTGGCCACTACTGCCCATTGCCCGAAGCGCATCGCGCCCCAGCCCGAGCCGAACGGCGAGCGCTCATTGCCATACGAGCCTTCGACCACAGCGTCCGTCTGCACCGCATGACGCGTCTCCAGATTCACCACCCCGCCAAGCGCATCATTGCCATAAAGCGCCGAGACGCCTCCCGGGATGAGCTGCACCTGGTCCAGCGAGGTTTGCGGAACGCGCGCCCAATAGATCCAGCCGCCAAATGGATCGTTGAGCGGAATGCCATCCGCCAGCACCAGCGCGCGGCTCGCGCCACTTGCGCCCAGTCCGCGCAGCGACACGCCCTGCGATGTGGGATTGGCGGTCTGGCTGCCCGAGCGACGCAACAGCGAAAAGCCGGCCACGTTTCGCAATTTATCGTCGGTGGCAAGCGCGCCCCATTGCTGCAATTGCGTAGAGCTGACGCTCACAGCATCGGGTTGCGCCTCGACGTCGTCCACGCCGGTCGGGAGAATGGAGGTGCGAGTCGCGGTCACGTCGAGACTTTGTTGCACCGCCGCCGGAAGCAGCGTGATGGAGAGTTGGTTGGTTCCCGCTTGCCATGCGGTGGTGCTGGTCGCGAAACCGGATGCGCTCACCACGAGACTTCCGTTGGTGGCGGTTACTCCGGTGAATACGAAACTGCCATCGGCTTGGGTCGTGCGGCTGATCTCCTGCCCATCGACGCGCAGCAGAACCTGCGCGTGGGCAATCACCGCGCCACTGCGGTCCTTGACCACGCCGCGCAATTCCTGCGGCGGAGCGGCCCAAAGGCTGAACTGCATTATGTGGAAGACAACTGCCACAACCGCGGCAAGCGTAAGACGGCGCGAGCGCAACATCCGTGTATCTTCGCACACTGCACATCGAAGCCGCAGCTATTGAGACACAGCCCATGTAACAACAACGAATGCCCTGTCTTGGGTTGGCCCGTGATTCCCCCACCAACCTTCTGGAACGCGCCCGGGAGAATTCCCTCAGCCGCTGCCGCGCGATGGTCTTATACTGGTAGGTTGTTAAGTTAATAGGAGAAGCACAATGATTAGTTCCGATGACAGAACTGCCCTTCTAGAAGAAATTTCCATTCATCCTCCCATGCGACTGTTGTTTGGTCCAGGGCCAAGTCAAGTGCATCCGCGGGTGTATCAGGCGCTGGCTCAACCCGTCGTCGGCCATCTCGATGCCTACTTCTTCGAGATCTCCTCCAACATTCAACGGCTGCTTCGCACCGTCTTCGGGACCAAGAATGAGTTGACCTTTGTCATCTCCGCCACCGGCAGCGGCGGCATGGAGACTGCCATCTCCAATTTTGTTTTGCCGGGGATGAAAGTGGTGTCGTTCGCCAACGGATTCTTCTGCGACCGCATGTCGGAAATGGCGCGCCGCCAGGGCGCTGAACTAGTGCGCTTCGAGAAGCCCTGGGGAGAAGTCTTCGGCGACCAGGAAGCGGCTGAGTTCATCCGCCTTGAGAAACCCAAAGTCGTGATGTACGTGCAGGCCGAGACTTCCGCGGGAGCTTTCCAACGCGGCGACGCCATCTGCAAGGCTGCGCATGAAGTGGGCTCACTGGTCATCGCCGACTGCGTAACTTCGCTTGGGGCGATGCCCGTGGAAGTGGACAAGACCGGCATTGACATCGCCTACAGTTGCAGCCAGAAAGGTTTGAGCTGTCCTCCCGGGCTGTCGCCCATCACGGTGTCACCGCGCGCGGCCGAGTGGCTGCAGGCGCGCCCAACTCCCAATCGCTCCTGGTATTTCGATCTGAAGCTGATCGCCGACTATTTGACGATCTCGCATCGTTATCATCACACCGCATCGGCGACCATGTTCTATGCCCTGCATGAAGGCCTCACGCTTATCGAAGAGGAAGGCTTGCAGAATCGCTGGGACCGCCATCACCGGGCGCATCTGGAGTTCGTCAAGACGCTGGAAGCCATGGGACTGGAAATGCTTGTGGCGCCCGAGCATCGCATCTGGAACTTGAACACGCCGAAAGTCCCGCAAGGTGTAGACGAAGCGAAGGTGCGGACCACGCTCCTCAAAGAGCACGGCATTGAAATCGCTGGCGGCTTCGGTCCGCTCGCAGGAAAGATCTTCCGCATTGGCTTGATGGGACCGCTGGCGACGACGGAACACGTTCACGATTTTGCCGATTGCTTTGCCGCGGCGTTGCGCGGCGCCGGCTACAAGCACTGACGCAGGCCCTCATCTGTTAACTGCCCCGCCCTAGCCAAGAAAAGGCTAGAGCGGGGCACCCAGATTAGGGTTTTGTGTGTCTCTACTGCGTTCGGCCGGCGGCGGAACTCGATCGGTTGAGTTCCGCCACCACAAAACAAGTCAGAGTTACTGCGAGCCACCGTCGGCAACTGGGGTCGTCCGTGGCGGATTGTCCGACGCAGTCTTCATCTGGGTTTGCGTCGCGACGTAGGACTCCAGCTTCGTCAGACGCTCCTGCAACGACGCGTTCTGCAGTTGCAGTTCGTGCTTCAGGCCATCGATTTCCTGCCGCTGCGCTTTGATCTGCTGGAGCTGGGTTTGTAGTTCATCCTGCTGCGCCGTGACTACCGTGTGCTGCTTCTGCAATTCGTTCAGCAGCATGGGCGCCAGCAGTTGATACTTTACTGTGTAGGGTTGGCCATCTTTGCCATACATCACCATTTCGGGGTATACCTTGGCCACTTCTTCTGCTATCAGGCCGTATTGCAGCTGATGGGAACCGTCGTCATACTCCGGTTTGTAGAAGAAGTTGACCGGACGCAACTGGAGCAGCTTGCTGCTACTGTCGCCCATCTCAGTGATCTGCTCCTTGAAGCGACGCGACGAGAGGATGCATGGTGTCGATCCTTGGCCCCAGAGCTTTCCGTCGCCACCGACGCAAACCACTTGGGGGGGGCCGACGGTGCCCATGGTCGAGCCGCCGATGCCCGCGATGTAAGTGGCGGTCTGAGGACCGTTATTGTTGCCCCCAATGCGGATCGTATTGCTCTCATTGCAGAATAGGAAAGTACAACCTAGGCTACCTATATAGATATCATTGGTGCTGCCGGTCGCGCCGCCATTGTTATACCCGGCCTGAGAGCCGAGAAAAATGTTGCCGGCGCCGGTTCCCAACCAGTAGGCAGTCTTATAGCCGACAAAGGTGTTTGACGAAGCGCCTGATACAACTCGTCCCGCCCACGTACCTACGAATGTATTATACGGCGCGTTGTTACCTACGCCAGTAGAGTAGCCAACATAGGTATTTTCGGTACTGTCGGTGTTGCCGTAGCCCGCTTCACCGCCGACGAAGGTATTGTAGTAGCCAGTCGTGTTTTGATAGCCAGCTTCTTCACCGAAGAAGTTATTGAAGCTACCTGTGTAGGTCACCAAGTTATTTCCCTTGTTAGAATGACCCGCGTTATGTCCTACGAAGGTGTTGACAATCCCGACTGAGTTGGCGTAACTGCTGACGTTGGCATTTCCAGCACCAATGCCAACAAATAAATTCGCGTCATATTGGCTAAGTGTGGTAATTGGAGGATTGTCAATACTCAGGACGGGAAACTCCTGGGTGGTAATGTCGTACCGAGTATCAGCGGTGATTTCGCCACCCACCTCGAGCGGCGTCGAGGGGAAGTTGGTTCCGATGCCAATGTAATTCGTACTGGGCTGCTGGTAAACCACACTGCATCCGACGTCGAGTCCACCTTCCCAAACAGTGAGTAAATTGGCATTGCACGGCGGGTTGGTTGGGCCGATAACATTGCCGCCGCCGGACGTGATGGTCGCGTACCCAAGGTGGCCCTTGTTTGTTACTGTATCGACAGTCACCACCGTTAGGGGCGTGGGAGAAAAGGGATTGCTGACAATGCCCGCGATGTAGGTGTTCATCGTTTGGGAGGGCTCTGTACCGATGCGAATGTAACCGGCATCCCCACCCGTGCCAAGATTACCGATCTCGATGTTGTTTCCACCATTGGCAGTGGCATTCCCAGCCTGGTATCCGACATGGATGTTGTTGTTTCCGGCGTTGCCACCGCTGTCGGCTGCCGCACCCAAGTAAGTGTTGTAGTTTCCCCCTACATTGTTCTGACCGGATTGGTCCCCGTAGAAGGCATTGAAACTTCCGTTGGTGTTCACGAGACCGGACCAGTAGCCGTAGAAGGCATTCTTGCCTCCGGTGGTCGTGGCCTCGCCGGCTCGATGACCAAGATAGCTATTGCCGGCTCCGGTAAGACCCCCCGCACCGGTGCCAAAACCTGCACCGTTGCCGACGAAGGTGTTACAGCAAGTACCTGCTCCCGGTGCGCCGTGGATCCCGGCTTTCCATCCAACGTAGGTGTTGCCGGACCCGGCGACGTTGTCATTGCCGGCGTTGAGGCCAACAAACGTGTTCTGGTTGCCGGCAGCATTGCTCAAGCCAGCATCGTAGCCAAAGAAGCTGTTGCCGGTGGCGGTGTTAGCGTTGCCGGCGTCGAAGCCCACGAAGGTATTGTTGTCGCCGGTGTTGTTATCTCCAGCTCCATTTCCGAAGAAGGAATTCGAGGCGCCGGTTGCTCCATGCAAGCCAGCCGAATTTCCGACCATGGTATTGCCATTACCGTTGGCGTGCATCTGGCCCGCCGAGGAGCCGACGAATGTGTTAAACCCGCCTGTGTTTGAGAAGCCAGCATTGGCTCCCAACATCGTGTTGGATACACCTGAAGCATTGGAATAGCCAGCATATCTGCCAACGTAAGTGTTCGCACCTCCCGTGTTGTTCGAGACGCCAGTGTCCGAACCCACGAAGGTATTGAAGCCGCCGCCGGCGTTATTAAGCCCGGCCTGATATCCAACAAAGACGTCGTTGCTCGCGGTGTTGGCCGAGCCAGCCTGGTAGCCAGAAAAGACGTTGTTGGATCCGGAATTGGCGAAGCCGCTTTCCCATCCCGTGAAGGTATTGTTGTTTATGTTTCCCGAGTTAGTCCAGCCAGAGTCGAAGCCGACGTAGGTATTTTTGTTTCCAGCATCGTTGCGGAAGCCAGCTCCGACGCCGACGCCAGTATTCTGTGAGCCCGCTTGGTTGTGGAAGAAAGCGTTGTAGCCAACGAAGGTGTTGAGGGTTCCGATGTCAGTGAGGTTGGTACTTCCTTGGCCACCGGCCAACAGGCCGACATACGTATTTTCATTAGCTGGGATTACGTACTTAGCTGGGTAGCCAATGCCGAGGACAGGGTTCTCGAGAATCTGGTAGTTTCCTGTGGAACTGTTGGCAACTGTCGTCGGCGATACGTCGATTGCGCCGAACACATCAAATGCCGTGGACGGATTTTGGGTCCCGATACCTATGTTGCCAAAGTACGGGTTGGAAGGGTTGAAAACCTGAAAGATATTCGACTGACATAGAGCCCCATTAATGTTCCAATAGGTAATCCAGCCAGACACCTCGAGGCATCCATTCGGCGGAAGCTTACCGTCTTTACCTCTTGCGCCGGCTGGGTTTCCGACATTGCTTAACGCGTTGACGGAAGTGCCGTTGGCCAGCGCGGCGCTGGTGGCCAAAGTTGCGGCCTTGATGATGGCCGACGCGGGCATTCCGCCCAAAGTGTCCGCTTCGTGGGCTTTCAGGGCGTAAGGCACGCTCACTAACAGGACACGCGCCTGCTCCTCCTGTCCCTGAACTTGCACGCCCAGCCAGCGCTGTTCCTGCTGCGAGAAGAGGTCACCCGGCAATCCTGCGGCTGTGGTGCTGCCCAGAATCACGTTGTATTGGCCATTGGCGTCAGGCGTGACGTTTTGCGTCTCCATCCAGACGGAGGCGCCGCCATCCTGCTGCTTGTAGATGGAGAAAGTGACGCCGACTGCGGTGGACGAAGACGGGGCCGCGCCCTGCGCGTCCTTCAAGGTTCCGCTGTAGCGGATGAGGTTGGGAACGGATGTGGTTGCTGTTTGTTGGGCTGAGCAAATGGAGAGGGACAACAAAGTGGCGAAAGCAATAGCAACAACGGCGCTCAAGCGGCGCATAGAGGCTCCTTGCGGGCGGTCGCCCGGATTCAATATTTTCGGAGTGAACGATTTCGAGCCTTGGCTCACAAAGAGAAGTGTGGCAACATAGCGCCGCGGAGAGCCAAGGACGGCGAGAGCGGCGCTGACTTAAGTGGGGCCCAGGGGAAAAGGCTTCTTTACTCCTGCCGCTCCGCGAAACAATCAGCGGGTATCATGCAGAAGTTCCCTGCCTAAATTCCTAACTGCTTGATCTCCCACGCCTCGAAAGAGGTTACGAGGTGTCCTACGTAAAGGGCCGAATAGCGGAATTTCTCGGCCAGAAGTGCCGACATAATGAGACTACTTTGTCAAGATGTCAAGAACTTTTTGACAGAATTTTAATAAATCTTCGGCAGTGGCGGTTGTAGTGGAGTTGCCAACTTGCCTCAACGAAGACGGGGAGCCAGCTTTCAGCCAGGGGGCGTGGGGCTCTTTTTCGAGCTGGCAACCCGTATCGGCGCTCTACGCTGCAAATCCAGCTTTTGGACATCGGATGTACATTTTCTGGACGACCTGTATTTCCAGGACCGGCCTAGATTTCACCCGACGATTTCTAACTTGCTGTGTTATCGCGCCTTGCCGGAGCAACCCATACGGCCCGGTGTGTGGCCTTAGAATTGCCCCATAATCGGAGTAGCACGTACGCACCACAGCACTGATGATTCGGGACGCTGGGTGACTGGGTTAGTCTCCTCCGTCTTCACCGCACGGCTCCGTTCATGGGACTCGCAATGGCGGAGCCATGCATCCTCCTTACGGCGTCAAGCCAAACGAAGCGCAATTCGCATGGACCACGGACGATGCTGGCTGGCCGCTTATACACGTTCTCGTCATGAGAACCAGGTGGCCAGCCAGCTATCGTGTAAGGGGGTCGAATCCCTGCTGCCGACCTTCGCAAAACTCAGCCGTTGGTCTGACAGAATCAAGCGTTCCCAAGCTCCTCTATTCCCCGGCTATGTTTTCGTTCATGTCTCGGACGCAGAACGTATTCCGGTGTTACAGACTATGGGCGTCGTCAACCTCGTCTCTGTCGGAGGCAAAGCCGCTCGGTTACAGGATGAGGAAATCGCCAGATTGCGGGCTTGCTTCGCACGGCCAAACGAAGTTGAGCCCCACCCCTATCTGAAAGTTGGACACCGCGTGCGGGTCAAGCACGGCCCCTTTGCCGGGTGGGAAGGCATTCTGGTGCAGAAGCAGAACTCGGCCCGGCTCGTGATCACCGTGGACCCAATCATGAAGGCTGTGTCCATCAACCTCAATGGCGCCGATGTCGAACCGGTCGGCTAACCGTTCCACCTCCTAACCTAACTCCGGCGATCATTTCCCATGATTCCGCTTCAAGGCTTCCCCACCAGTCCATCCTGGACAGAGGGTTTCTTCCGGCCAGCGCCTGAGGTCAGCGCCGGCAATGCGGAAGCCGCTGACGCTGGTAGCCGGCTCGAACCTTTCCTCAACGCCGCGGAAAGAGCACTCGACTTTCTGGCGGTTACGTTGGCGGTATATTCCGCATACGCTTTGTACCGATTATTGGACGTAGGGCGGCAAGCTCAGTACCCGGCGTCCGCGGTACTGCTTGGCGCCGCGGCATTCGCCGCCCTGTTCGTGGTCCTGCTGGAGCGGCGCGGCGGGTACCGCATCGGCCACAGCCTGCTTGCCGTGCGTGAGACGGAACGGATTCTCCGGGTCACGCTGGAAAGCTTCCTCCTCACACTTTTACTCGCCTACCTTTCTGCAGTGTCTTTGTCTCGCCTGGTCATAGCCTTTACCGCGATCACGGTCCCGATCTTCGTCATGCTGGAGAAATGGGAGGCGTACCACGCTATGCGCATCCTGCGCAGCAAAGGCTTCGGGGCACGACGAGCGGTCATCCTGGGGGCCGGAACGCTTGGGAGGCGCGTCTACTCGGCCCTCGTCCGCTCACCCAAGTTCGGGCTCGATCCGGTAGCCTTCGTGGATGACGATCCGCAAAAGTATGGCTTGGAAATCTACGAATCGTCCTACCAGCACAGACATCCCGTGAAGGTAATGGCCGGACCAGTCTGTCCAGAGCTGTTGCACCAACTGAATGCCTCGGTGCTGGTCATGGCGACTGCCGACGCCGACCGTGATGCGATGATGTCCATCCTGGCCCAACTTTCGGCAGCCGGGGTGAACACCTACTTCGTTCCCAAAGATTTTTCCGAGCCGGGTTACTGGATTGACTATGCCGAACTCGACGGCGTCATGCTGGCCCACCTGTCGAAAGCACGAACCGGATTCATTTACGAGCCAGCCAAGCGGCTGCTCGACGTCGCCGGCGCCGCAGTTTGTCTGGCCTTGCTCGCTCCCGTGCTCTGCGTCATAGCAGCACTGGTGAAATTCACCTCGCCAGGGCCAGTTCTGTTTCGGCAGAACCGCGTCGGGAAAGATGGCCGCCTGTTCCCCATGTACAAGTTCCGGACCATGTTCCACGATGCGCCTCACTACGCTTATTCCCCCAAGCGCGGCGATGACCCGCACATCACGCCCGTTGGCCGCTTTCTTCGCAAGACCAGCCTCGACGAGCTGCCGCAGATCTTGAACGTACTGCTCGGCGACATGTCGCTGGTCGGCCCCCGGCCGGAGATGCCCTTCATCGTCGAGCAATACACTCCGCTGCAGCGTCAGCGCTTGTCAGTGAAGCCCGGAATCACCGGTTTGTGGCAACTCAGTGCGGATCGGGCTTGCCTGATTCACGAAAATATCGAATACGACTTGTACTACGTTCGCAATCGCAGTCTGTTCATCGATGTCGCCATTCTGCTGCACACGGTTCTGTTCGCGGCGCGAGGAGTCTGAACTTTGTAGCTCTTGTTTCTACTCGAAGCCACTTCATAAATCGCTTTGTGTCAGGGCACGTCTTCAGACGTGCCGCAACGGGTCAACAACGACTTGGGCTTCAGCCCCGGGTTTCTCGGTCCAACGCTAAAGTGCATGATTGAAGTCCAGCCTTTTCCGGAGCGCTAAGCGCTCCTCCGCCCGCATGAATGCGGGGGCTCCCACCAGAAGGTACAGTCGCCGGGCTTGGCGCGAACTTTTTCCGCAGTGTGAAGGCCTGCTCTACCCATCACCAGATATAGCAACTCCGAATTGCTATGGTGTCGGAAAACGAGTTCCCAAATGTTCCTTCCCCCCACATCCGACCCACAACAAATTGCCCTGCCCGACAAACTCGGCTATGCCACGTTGCACTATGGCCCACCAGAAGAACAGGTGTTGGCCGAGGTGTGGACCACGTTGCGCCGGCGCAAGTTCCTCATTCTGGGATGTTGCGTCGCATGCTTGCTTTTGGCCAGTCTTTACGTCCTGCTCAAAAGCCCTCGATACGAAGCCACCGCACGGATCGAGGTAAGCCCCGCGGGAACCAATTCGCTCGGGCTCGATCAGATGGCTTCGCGGGTGTTGAGTCCCTCCGATCCAACCATCCAATTGCAGAGCGCCGTCACCGTCCTGCAGAGCAACACCATAGCCCTCGCTGTCATGAAGCAATTGAAGATGGCAGAGCGCAAGGACTTCGCGGGCCCATGGGTGCAGCCCGCAGGTACATCGCTTGCCGATCTGCCTCCCGAGGTGCGCGATGCCTTGCTGTTGCGGTTCGGCAAGGGCCTCACCGTCGAGGTCGTCCCCAAGACCGACATCATCGTGGTGCAATTTCGGGCCAAGGACGCAGCACTCGCCGCGGACGTCGTGAACTCTACCGTCGGACGTTACACCGAACGAAACTTTCGCAGCAGCTACGAGTCGGCCACGCTGGTGTCGAACTGGTTGTCGAAGCAAATGGACGATCTCAAGATCAAGGCTGGCGAAGCGCAACAGAAATTGGCCGACCTCCAGAAGGCAAGAGGGCTGATCGGTGTCGACGAAACCGACAACATCGTCACCGAGAAACTCAAGCAGGTGGACGAACAGCTAACCGTGGCGGAATCGGACCGCATCGTCAAAGAGGCGCGATACCGCATCGCTGCTTCGGGAAATCCCGAGTTGATTGCCTCGACCGTCCCCGAGCCTACCCTCGAAGTTTTGCGCTCGCAACAGGCGCAGCTGCGGGTTGACTACGCCCGTCTAAGCACCAAGTTTGGCGAAGGCTATCCTAAACTGGCGGAGCTCGGCAACGAACTCGCGCAGGTTGATCGCGCCATCCAGTCAGAACTGAACAATCTTTCGCAGCGCTACAAGAACGAATACATCGCGGCTGCGAACACCGAAGGTATGTTGCGCGCCAACTTCGAAAAACAGAAGCAGAAAGCCTTCGACCTGAACCAGGGCGCTGCCCAGTACGCCATCTTGAAGCATGAAGTCGAGGCCACACAGGATCTCTACGAAACCTTGCAACTGAAGCTGAAGCAAGCCGGCATCGTTGCCGGTTTGGCCTCTGCAAACATTGCGGTGGTTGAGCCAGGCCAGCTGCCTTCCAAACCAGTTGATCCCCGGCCAGTCCTTGATCTGATGTTAGGTCTCGGAGTCGGACTTGGCCTGGGACTCGTAACCGCAATGGGGCTCGAAGCCGTGGACACCACCATCCGAACCAGCGATGAAGCGGAAAGCGTGAGTGCTCTCCCCTCGTTGGCAGTAATTCCGCGGATTCGTGAAGGTGATATCGAGACCGTGTTCACAAAGCTGTCCCCAGCCGAATTCGCTGACCAGCTTCGCTTGATCGCCTTCACCAGTCCGCACTCGCAAGTGGCTGAGTCTTATCGAAGCTTGCGCACGTCCCTGTTGCTGTCGTCGGCCGGAGGTCCTCCCCAAGTGCTGGCCATCACCAGTTCGACACCGTCGGAAGGCAAGACTCTAACCGCAATCAACTGTGCCACCGTGCTGGCGCAACACGGGGCGAAGGTACTGCTGGTGGATGCCGATCTTCGTCAGCCTTCCCTGCATGAGGCCTTCAATATTCCGTCAGGCCCAGGACTGAGCGCGGTTCTCGCAGGCACGTGCCCCGAAGACCAAGCCATGGCGCAACTGGAAGACATGCCTTGCCTGACGGTGCTACCTTCAGGCACACCGTCGACCTATCCCGCGGAGACGCTGGCCTCGCAGAAGATGGCGGACTTGATTCAGCACTGGCGCGGCCAGTACGACCATATCGTTCTGGATACACCACCACTATCGATGTTCACCGACGCTGTGGTGCTCGGATCGCGCGCTGACGCAGCCCTGTTGGTCGTCCGCTCCCGTGTGACCACCAAATACGCACTTCGCCATAGCCGCGACTTGTTGCAGCGTGCGAATGTAAACATTGCAGGCATTGTGCTCAATGGAGTCGACCTACGCTACGAAAACGGTTACTACCGTTCTTGCGACTCCCGCAGCATGAAGGAAAAAGGCTTAATCCATTGATCACCCAGGCCAGTCCAGATCGACATCCGTTCCTCTCCTCGGTTGCGCTAGCAATCCTGAAGGGGCTCATGGTGTTAGCTATTTCAATCGAAGCTTCCACTCTATTGCGTGCACAGAGTCGCCCCGACGCGGCGAACCTCTCCCAATCTCCCATCGAAGCACCCCAGCAGGCGGTGCTTCCGCCGGCCACTTCCGCTTTGCCGCAACAACCAAGTTCAGAGCAAGCCGCTGGCGCCGGAAGCGCGCTACTCCTGGGGGCCGGCGACCTGCTCGACGTCCGCGTCTTCGACACGCCGGAGCTATCGGGCAAATTCCGTGTGGACAATCTCGGAGAAATCACTCTGCCGGTGGGTGGGACCGTGAAGGTCATGGGACTTACTGCTGAACAAGTACAGGTCGCCATTGAGGATCGGCTTCGCCAACGCGACATTCTGCACCACCCACACGTCGAGATATTCGTGCTTGAATATGCCACCCAAGGTGTAACCGTGATGGGCGAAGTCAAACTTCCGGGGGTTTATCCCTTGCTGGGCAAGCACACGGTGCTTGACCTCATATCGGTCGCCGGAGGAGTGACGCCCTCCGCCTCTAAAACGGTGATCCTGACGCACCGGCAATCGCCGGCTCAGGTCGTCAGCCTCGATCTAAGCAGTTCTCCGCAAGCTTTGGAGCAGCAGAATCTCGAGGTCGAACCCGGCGACCGCATTGTGGTCACGCGCGCAGGCGTGGTCTATGTCATCGGCGATGTGGGCCGGCCCGGCGGCTACCTGATCGAGAACAAGGACACCGTTACCGTTCTGCAAGCTCTGGCGCTCGCCCAGGGCTTGAACAAGACAGCCAGGCTGGACGCGCGACTCATTCGCAATTCGCCCAGCGGGCGCATCGAAAGCGATCTGCCGTTGAAGAAAATCCTGGCCAACCAGGCGAAGGATCCCGGCCTCCAGGATGGAGACATTCTGTTCGTCCCCGTCAGCGGCACCAAAGAGTGGGCCGACAAAGGTGTGACTTCCATCCTCCAAATGGCGGTTGGCGTGGTGATCTACGGAAGGCTCTGATAGTGCGCGGGCGCAGCTCTTTCAATCACCGGCAAGGCCTCTGGATCGCACTCTTCGGTCCCGATGGCGCTGGTAAGTCTGCCGCCATTCAACGCCTGGCCCCACAATTCTCGCTTTCGTTTCGCGACATTAAACGCTTCCACTTCCGTCCCAGGTTCAGGCGTGGATGGCAGGATGCACCTCCGGTCACCAACCCGCACGGGAAATCGCCGCGCGGGTTCCTGCTCTCCATCCCCAAGCTTTTTTATTGGCTGGCAGACTACTGCTATGCGTACGTGGCCGTCATCCGTCCGGCCTTGCTGAACTCGACCTTGATCATCTTCGACCGATACTATCCCGACGTCTTGGTCGATCCGGTGCGCTATCGCTTGCCCGCCTCCACGCTCTGGTTCGCCAAGTTCCTCGCCCGACTGGTCCCATCGCCCGATCTTTACATTCTGCTCGATGTGCCTGCCGAGGTCCTGCAACAGCGGAAGCCTGAAGTCGCTTGCCAGGAGTCGCGTCGCCAACGGCTCGTTTACCTTCAGATGTTTCACTCACTGCCCAATGCTTTCATCGTGGATGCCGCCGGTTCTCTCGACGAAGTCACGCAGCAGATGAAGGCGGTCATCGTCGAAGCCATGGCTAACCGCACCCAAGATCGGAATGAGGTTTCGCTGATTGCTCCCGCCTGATTTGGCTCAGCAGGTATTCGCGCCGCTGTTGCAGGCTGTGCCATCTGGCGACACGGCAGAGAGGTTCCTCGTCTTGTCCGGAAACGGCAGCCCTCGTTGGCTTCTTCCTGCGCGCCAGAGAAACCTCGATTCCGTCTTAGCAAGCTGGTCCCCCTATCGTTTGGATTCACGGCTGAAGTGGCGCACGGTGCGCGCGGCGAATCGCATCGGGTGCATGTCGTTACTGCCCGGCATGACAACCTCAACTGTCAGCGGGCTCGATCAGATCGATTGGAAATCCCTCGGATGGAATAGCGACACCCCGCCAGTCACCGCGGTTTACCTGGGAACTCCCAGTCCGTCGCGCAAAGCTGTAATTCACTTACTTGACGCTGCCTCCGGCGTTTGCCAAGTAGTCGTCAAGGTGCCAATCAACAAAGCTGCCTCCGCGGCAATTCTCCGCGAAGCAGATGTCTTGTCCAGCCTGGCTGGGGAGACGAACACGTTCGCCCCACGGCTGCTCTCGGTGGACCGCGATCGCGGCATCTCTGCTCAAACGGTCCTTCCGGGAGCAGTCGGTTCTCGCCGGCTCCTACCGGAATATTTGCAGTTACTGCACTCTCTCCGGCTGCCTGGAGAGACGACGTCGATCGTCGAACATGCCGCGACGCTACAAGAACAGCTACTGTGGTCGGCCGGTTCTGACCGAGACCTTGCGACCATAACCGCAGCTCTCTCACGACTGTGCGCTGCGCATCTGTTGCCCGCCTTCTGGGTCCACGGCGACTTCGCTCCCTGGAACATTAAGCAGCCATGGGACGGTCCTCCCGCCCTACTGGATTGGGAGGACGCGCGACGCGGCGGTTTGCCGCTGCACGATGCATTTCACTTCCTCCATACCCAGGATTACCTCTTTGGCAAGCAGCCAACTTCTCACGCCGAGGACCTAAATCATTTCGCTGGTGAATTCGGTCTCAGCCCCGCACAGTGCCACCAACTTGAGATCGCCTATCTGGCTCATTCCTACTTACAACGGCTAACCCAACAACAGCCAAACCATTCGGACTTTCTGCTGGACACGGTCAGAGTGGTCTTAGGAGAAGATCAGCGCCCGGCGCCCCACCTCAGCTTCAGTCGCGACCAACTGCCATCGCCGCCGGAGTCGCCTTCCTATCCCGTCGCATTGCACATGCGATCAGATTTGTTTTCCGCCGTAATCGACCAGTTCAACCAGGCCGAGTTGCCTTACTGCGTACTCAGCGGCTACGCAGAATATCCCGATCGAATTCCATCGGACATTGACTTCATGGTCCTTCCGGCGGACATGCCTCGCGTGCCCAATCTGCTGGCCGAAGGTGCGCAGCGTTGCGGCGCACGGGTGCTCCAGGCGATTCAGCACGAAACCAGTGCCTGTTACTTCGTGCTGGCCAAGGAAGGCGGCCGTAGGGTCGGCTTTCTCAATCCTGACTGCTGTAGCGATTACCGGAGGCGCGGGCGCCTGTGGTTGGAGGCCGATGCAACCTTGGCGGCGCGCAGACCCTTCAAGAACTTCTATGTGCCCTCGGTCCCGGACGAATTCATCTATTACTTGATCAAGAAGATCTTGAAGCGATCAATGCATGCTTGCCATCTGCGACGGCTGCATGACCTCTATCAAGGCGCTCCGCAGGACTGCGGGGATTGGTTGCATAGGTTTTGGTCAGCGCGCACCGCTGACGCCCTCAAGCGAGCGCTGCTCCAGCAAGACCTCTCCTGGTTTGTCTCCAACCGCGAATCCCTGCTTTCGGAGCTCGAGGCCTCGCGTCCGGTGGGGTGGCCGCTTGCTCGTTTCGCTTCCAGGCTGCGCAGGGTCGCGGCTTGGCTTAGGCGGATTCTGCAACCAACCGGGATGTGCGTGATCGTAGCGGGGGAAGATAAAGCCCAAGCCCGGGACCTTGGCGCCGCACTTCAACAGTCTCTGGAGCCGGCCTTTCGGCGGACGAGCGCTGTGCAGGGCATCTTCGAGCAAACTTGCGGCGGCTCGCCCTTGGCGCGGTATCTACGAATTCTGAAATTACCTGGGCTCGCCCTCAAAATTCGTCTCGCCCGCATCCGATCCACTTTGGTAATCTGTCCCATCGATCACTGTGAGTTTGCGGTCGGCGGCAAACATCGACTGGCGTCAATGTTTATGCGCCTGATGCTTCGCCCAGACTTGGTCCTGGCTCTGACCTCCAGTCATCCGGGGATTTCCGAGACTGCTGGTGGCCAGCCCAATTCCCTACTTCCACGGCTGAGCCATTGTTCTGTTTCCCATCTCGACGGAAGCCGGCCGATGGAGGACAGCGTTTACCAAGCGCGCAAGGTCATTCTCCAATGGCTGTCCACTCGACAGGTCAGACGCCTGAGCCCTGGCAAGCGGCCTGCTCTTCCCTTGGAGGCCCCATTTCCCGAGGACCGCCCCGAACTCCCCGATCTCCAGTGCAGGGAGGCCGGATAGTTGGCACGAATCCTGCTGTCTGCCTACGCTTGCGAGCCCGGTCGAGGGTCAGAGCCCGCTTTGGGCTGGGGTTGGGCCACCGAGTTGGTGCGAGCCGGCCACCAGGTTTGGGTGCTGACCCGCGCAGACAACCGGTGCGCCATTGAAGGCGATGCGCTCGCAGCCGATCCTAACCTCCACTTCGTTTACTTTGACTTGGCGCCGTGGGCACAGAGGTGCCGCAAAGGCTTCGGCAAAACCTTGTATTACGTATTGTGGCAATGGCGTGCCGTTCGCCACATTCGGGAGCGCTTCCCTACGTTGCCCTTCGACGTGGTCCAGCACGTCACTTACGCAAGTGGACGGTATCCCAGCTTTATGGCGTCACTGGGGATTCCTTTTTATTTCGGCCCGGTTTCCGGCGGCGAAACCGTTCCCCGTCGCATGCGTTCCAGCTTTTCCGTCGCTCAGCGATGCCGTGAGCGGCTGCGAGATCTGTCGAATTTCATCGTGCCCCGCGATCCGGTGATGCGCTGGGTCTTCCAGCGAGCTGACAAGCTCTTGGTCACCCGAGACACCCTTTCGCTGGTCCCGCCTCGCTGGCGCGACAAGTGCCACGCGCAGTTAGCCATCGGCCTCAGCAGCGAATATTTGCACCATGCCTATGTGCCGACAGCGCATGGCGGTGACCAGTATCTCCTTCTCTATGTCGGTCGATTGCTGGAGTGGAAAGGCCTCGACCTTGCACTCCAAGCAGTCCGTCAGCTCAAACAATCGCAGCCCGGCATCCGCTTCACAGTCGTTGGCGATGGTCCGGCAAGCAGACGTTTGCACAAATTGGCGGAAGAGTTAGGACTCTCCGAGATTGTCGAATGGGTCCCCTGGGTCCCTCACAACCGCGTGCAAGATTACTACCGCGCAGCGGACGTGTTCTTGTTCCCCAGCTTGCGAGATTCCGGGGGCATGGCGGTCCTGGAAGCCATGGCGCACGGGCTGCCGGTGGTGTGCACCGACCTCGGCGGACCGGGTGTGATTGTCAATCAATATTGTGGACGCGTCGTGTCCACGGCCCGCAAGAGTAGAGATCAACTTGTGAGCGGCCTCGTCCAGGCGCTGCGAGAGATTGCCACTACCCCGGCACTACGTGATTCCCTGGCGGCTGGAGCCACCGCCCGAGCGCGCCAATTCAGGTTCGAGAATCTCGTCACTTCCCTTCATCCACCTGTTTCCCTTCCGAGACTCGCTCAAACCACATGAGCACACTCACTTGTCCCGCGGTCCCATATCACGAGACTCGATCCTTTCCTCCGGTCGTCTCTTGTGAATCACGGCAGTGGGCCGTAACCTGCTGCCGTGGATTAATGTTCTGCCTGTTGTTCTCCGTTATCCTCGTGCCTGAATTCAGTCGCGACGGCAGTACAACCGGCTCTCTGCTGTACACAAAAGCCGTCGGCAGTTTCCGGTTCATTGATCTCGGCATCATCTTCTTGGTCCTCGGCCACGTTGCCGCCCTGTTCTGCTCCCGCAGGATGGCAATCTACTTCCCGCGAGTGCTGTCACTTCCGGGTCTGGCTTTCCTGGCGTGCATCGTAGGCGGCATCTGGTACGGCAGTTTGCACGGCGGGACCAACTTCTTCTTCGATTGGCGCGCGCTCGCCCTCGGCATCGGCCTGTACTTTGTATGGGCAGTTTGGATGCAAACCACCGCGGAGCTCAACAGCTCAGTCCACATCTTTGCCATCTACATGGCGGTACGCATTGTCGTTTTGTGTGCCATACACATGGCCGGCTATGGAGAAACGCTCGCCGGCGTGCCCATTCCCATTTTCGATGGCCCTGCGGTATCGGCCATCGTATTTACGGCCCTGCTCGCCTTGGGTTGTGCGGGAGGCTCCCGCGACCGTCTTCGCCAACTTCTGTGGGTGAGCTTGGCCGCTGCCTCATGCCTGATCGTGCTGCTCTGTTTCCGTCGCACCTATTGGGGGGAACTGGCCATTGGCACGCTTCTGCTGCTGCTGGTTCAGCAGCGTCATCGGATGCGCAGCGCCCTCGTGATGTGCGCCATGGTCGGTCTCGCAGCAGCCCTGTTGGGACCGTCTTTCTACGCTCGTTTGCAAAGCTTCGACTTTAGCCGGATGGATTCGGAGTTCAGTGCTGACAATGCCGATCATCTGGGCGATCTGCTGGATGGTTGGGACCAAGTCCGGCAATCCCCGGTCATGGGCATTGGAGTGGGCACCTCGTACTCCACCTGGCGGATCAGAAATTGGAAATCCGAATCAGTCATGGTGCACAACGCACCCCTTCATGTCTGGCTGAAGTATGGCATCGCCGGCCTGATTTGCTATCTGTGGTTTCACGTCCTTTTATTTGTCTGGCTGTATAAGCAATCGAGGCGCGCTCCACCCGCTCATGCCGCTTTCTTGAACGTGGCATTTGCCTTCCTGCTGGCGCAATTCGTGATGACACTCGGCTTCGCTCCCTGGCCCTATTCAGAACTGCAGCTGACCACGCTGATTTCCTTCATTCTGGCAGCAGCTTTTGTGAGGATGCCTATCCGACCATCGCCAAGTGGGTTGGAGCCGCACGGATAAAATATGCCAATTCCAACCCTCTCGGTCATCACCCCCTCTTACAACAGCGCTGAGTTCCTCGAAGATGCGCTCCTGAGCGTGGCTCGCCAGCAGGGACCGCGCGTGGAGCACATTGTTATAGACTGCGCTTCCACCGACAACACCCTCGAGATCCTGGACCGCTTTCCCCAGGTGCAATGGATTTCGGAGCCCGACCAAGGACAGTCGGACGCCATCAACAAAGGCTTTCTCCGCGCCAGCGGAGACCTGGTGGGCTGGCTCAACGCTGACGACTACTACCTTCCCGGCGGACTGCAAGCGATCGCCCATGCTGCCGAAATGCACCCCGAGGCCGATGTCATCTATGGCGACTGCGTATTTGTCGATGGCGCCGGAAAGATCGTCCGCTCGAAGGTCGAGCATGACTTCGATCCGGCCATCCTGATGTATTTCGGCTGCTACATTCCATCGACCTCGACGTTCATGCGCCGGCGCGTCATCGACTCAGGGTTACTGCTCGACTGCGACTACCGGGTATGCATGGACTTTGAATACTTCGCTCGTCTGGCCCACGCGGGAGGCAAGTTTCACTACGTGCCGCGGTTCATCGCAGCCTTCCGCTGGCATGGGTGCAACGTCAGCCTGAAGCAGGTGAACCGCCGTGCGCAGGAACGCCGCCAGGTGCAGCGCACCTTCGGCGAGCGTCAGTATTCGTCTTCGACGCTGAAGCTTCTCGCCGATGTACATCGCATCAAGCGGGTGTGGCGAAAGATCGCCAGCGGAAACATCGCTCGCGAGCTGCGCGTGCGCGAGCTGCTTGGCCGCGATACGCGCTGGCAATGTGGAGCAGAGGGCTCCGAGACGTGCGCAAGCTTAGCGTGCTTGTAATCCACAACCAGTACCAGCAACCGGGCGGCGAAGACGTCGTGGTGCAGGCCGAGGTGGATTTGCTGCGGGGGGCGGGACATCGCGTTGTGCAATTCACGCCTAGTAACGCGACGCTGGCAAACTATTCGCCCCTGGAAAAAGCTGCCCTGTTTGTAACCACCACGTGGAGCCGAACCGCATATTCGACCATCCGCACGCTCCTCGAGAAAGAACGGCCCGACATCGCGCACTGCCATAATCTTCTGCCGCAAGTCAGTCCGGCGGCGTATTACGCATGCCAATCGGCCGGAGTACCGGTCGTGCAGACGCTGCACAACTACCGGTTGTTCTGTCCGGCGGGCACTTTCTTTCGCAATGGGCAGGTTTGCCAAGACTGCACGCGTAGCCTGGCTTATGCCGTCACGCGGGGGTGCTACCGGAGTTCGCGGCTCGAAACCGCGACAGTCGCCATGATGCTCGAATTCCACCGCCTTCGGGGAACCTGGACCTCCTCGGTCGATGCATATTTCGCCCTGACTCAGTTCATTCGCAACTTTTTCGTCGACCTTGGCCTGCCCGACAAAAAGATCCATGTGAAGCCCAACTTCCTGTCCCACGATCCCGGGCAGCGTTCCTCTCCCGGAAACTACGCTCTCTTCGTCGGCAGGCTGAGCCCGGAAAAGGGTGCTCTCGAAATGATCCGGACATGGCTACACCTCCCGCACATCCCGCTGGTCGTGGTCGGCGACGGCCCATTGTATGACGACGCTACAGAGATGCTTCGACGCTCAAGCAGCTCGCACATCAGGCTCCTGGGTCGCAGGAGCGTGGAAGCCACTCAGGCACAAATGCAGGGGGCACGTTTTCTGATTTTTCCCAGCCGCTGGTATGAGCCCTTCGGCATGGTGCTGATCGAGGCGGCAGCATCCGGCGTGCCGGCCATCGCTGCGCGCATCGCGGGAGTGCCGGAGCTGGTTATCGAAGACAAAACAGGTTTGCTCTTCGATCTCCAGGAGGTAGACGACCTGGCCAGCCAAGTGAACTGGGCGTGGGCCCATCCCGCTGAAATGGAGGCAATGGGCTCAGCGGCGCGGCAACTGTATCTGGAGAACTTCACCGCCGAAAAAAATTACGAGTCGTTAATCAACGTCTATCGCTCGGTCGTGCGCAACTGATGCCGCCAGCAAGAACAATTCAGATGACCCAACTTCGTCCAATCCGTGCGGCCGTGCGGCTCTTTGATGGGGCTGTTCTCGTACTGCTGATCGCCTGCTTGATGGCTGAGTTTGCCCCGGCCCAAACCGCCATGGAAGTTGCCAACCGGCGTCGGGCACTGCTCACGCAGAACTCCGCCGCCCCAACCGGCAACAACCCGAATTCTTCGTACCTGGGGGCGATTTCTGCCTCGGTTGACGCAACGGTTGATCGGCAGGTCAACGCCAATCGCCAGACCACCCTTGACGATCCGGGCCTGACGCCTTTACGCATCATTGCTCCGAACGTAAACGGAGAGGACGACGCATTCACTGAGATACAAGCTGTGACCCCCACGTTGCTCAACGGCGGCCGCACTAAGCACTACGGTTTCACCACCGTTCCACTTTCCACTTCCACTTGGAACCCGGGGAGCATGGGTCGCACCCAAAACGCGCCTGTGTCCAGAGGGCAATTCCCACTGCTTTCATCAAGCCGAGACCGTCAGTCAATTCACGGTTCCGAGACGCTCGGCTCTACCGACATTACCCTGTCGCGACCGACACTGAATTCGACCACGCCGGAAAACCTGGGCCGCACGCGAGTTCATCGCAGCAACCTTACAGGCCTGCGCAAGACGCGGCGCCAGCAAGAAATCTATTTGAGAAACTGCAGCGAGCTGTACCTCTCTGAATTGCAATGCAGAATGAAGGTCCGGCAACAACGCGTCTCCGCCAACCGGCACGACCCAACTCAGTCCTACCGAAAGTCCTTGGAAGCCATTCGCTGAATCCACCTCAAATCCTGTTTCTAGCCAACCATTTTCTGGCCGGAATTAACAATTTCCTGATTCCTACCTTCATCATCACTACCGAAGGGGCGCCTCACATGAAATCAGCAACTCGCGTATTAGTCACCGGAGCCGGTGGTTTCATTGGTCACCATCTGGTTAAGCGGCTCAAGGCCGACGGCTACTGGGTCCGTGGCGTTGACATCAAAGAGCCGGAATTCGAGCCCAGCGCGGCCGATGAGTTCGAACTCCTCGATCTCCGCTTGTGGAACAACGCTCTCCAAGCCACCAGTCACATGACGCAGGTCTATAATCTCGCCGCCGATATGGGCGGCATCGGCTACATCACGGCAAGACTCGCCGACATCGCCCGCAACAACATACTCATCAATGCTCACATGTTGGAGGCATCCCGGCTAAATGGCATCCAGCGCTTCCTCTTTTCATCCTCCGCTTGCGTCTATGCCGGGTACAAGCAGAACGATGCGAACGTCACCCCATTGAAGGAAGAGGATGCTCATCCCGCCGATCCTGAGGAAGGCTACGGATGGGAGAAACTCTTCACCGAGAAACTGTGCCGCTATTACCTGCACGACTTTGGGTTTGAGACTCGGGTGGTTCGCTTCCACAACGTTTACGGCCCGCTAGGCACCTATGAGGGTGGCAAGGAAAAGGCGCCCGCCGCCATCTCCCGCAAAGTGGCGCTTGCGGATGATAAGGGATACATCGATGTTTGGGGTGATGGCGAACAGACTCGTTCCTTCATGTACATCTCTGATTGCGTCGAGGGACTGCTACGTGTGATGGCCAGCGACCACCGCGAACCGCTGAATCTGGGCACCGAGGAATTAGTCAGCGTCAATGAGTTGGTGGATCTGGTGTGCGCGATTGCCGGAAAACGCCTGACCAAGCGCCACGATCTCAGCCGGCCCCAAGGTGTTCGCGGGCGCAACAGCGATAACTCGCGCCTTCGTAATGTCATGGGCTGGGAGCCCAAGACGCGGCTTCTCGATGGACTGGATGTGACCTACCACTGGATCGAAAAAGAATTACAAAAGTCCGGTCGTCTGGCCGAAGCGCTGGCGTATGCCTCCGACTGATCATGCTCGGCCGCCCCGAGCGAACGTGCTTGGGGTGGGCGTCAGCGCCATCAATATGGCGGAGGCACTCCACCTGTCGGAGCGCTTGCTGCGAGAGAAGGGCAAGGGCTACGTCTGCCTCACCGGCGTTCATGGAATCATGGAAGCGCGACGGGATGACACTCTGCGAGCCATACTGAACCGCTCCTTCCTGTGCGCCCCCGACGGCATGCCGACGGTCTGGGTGGGGCGGCTGCAGGGCCACCGAACCATGCGCCGCGTGTATGGTCCCGACTACATGCTGGAAATGTGCAAAATGACAGCGCGGGCAGGGTTTTGCCACTTTCTTTATGGTGGGAAAGCCGGAGTCGCATTGCGACTTAAACAACGACTTGAGCTAATGGTCCCCGCCATCAACATCGTGGGCACTTACACGCCGCCATTCCGTCCGTTAACTCCCCCCGAAGAGGACCAGATGCTTGCTGCCGTCAACCAAACACGTCCCGATATCGTCTGGATCGGCTTGAGCACCCCCAAACAGGAGCGTTTCATGGCCCAATATGCCGACCGCCTCGACGCTTCCTTGATGGTCGGTGTCGGGGCTGCATTCGACATCCACGCAGGCCTCCTCACCGATGCTCCTGGCTGGGTAAAGCGCTGTGGCTTGCAGTGGCTGGATCGTCTGGTCAAAGAGCCACGCCGGCTCTGGCGGCGCTATTTGACCAACAACCCGAAATTCCTGTGGGACATTGGCCTTCAGTTCTCGGGCCTCAGGAGGTTTGAGATCGACGAATGTTAGCGGCGACAGGCTGCCCGGCCAACCCTAAAACTAACCCGATAGCCACATTCTGAGTGCTGTAAACGTAAGAGCACGATCTCCAAGCTGCTGTACTTCGAGCGGGCCTGCCCAGGCAGGCCCGCTTTTTTGCATATGACCCATTCATGTGTGACCGCCGTCACAGCCAAAGATGAGGTTTGGGGAGAGCATTGTGCTTGCGACGCCGGCCGTCCGAGTGGCAACTTGATTTTTGCCGGCACAGGCAACGGACCGAGATCGATGTGGTAGCTGTTTCACTCCCCAGCCCGCACTGAGACCCTCATCACCTTGTAACACCAGACCCTCGAGCACCTATGCGTGTCAGCAAGGCAGGTGAGTGCTTGAGCACAAACAAGATTCTCGTCATCGACGTTGATCCCGTCATCCGTTCAGGAATCTGCAACTTCCTTATTGCGCAAGGCCATATCGTCGCCGAAGCCGCGAACAGTCACGACGCACAAATGCAGTTTGAGAAGTTCCGTCCTGACGCGGCCATCCTCGACTTCTCCTTCCCCAACGGTGACGCTCTTCAGCTTTTGCAACGAATCAAGAGCACCGACTCCAGTATTCCCGTCATCGTCTTGACCGGCCAAAGTTCGCTGGAATTGGCGGTTCGAGCCATCCAGGACGGGGCCGAACAGTTCCTCATCAAACCGGTTGACTTGTCGGCCCTGCATGCCGTGTTGTTACGGACCCTGACGAACCGGCGCTATCGCCAGCAATCGCTGGCCTCCCTTTCCCGGACGAAACGCGAATGCGTGGATCCATTCCTGGGAACAAGCCCGGCCATTCGCCAACTGGAAGCCCTTGCCAAGCGCGTGCTGAACAGCGAGAGTCCTGTCCTACTGCAAGGCGAAACCGGTTCCGGCAAAGGCGTGCTCGCCAACTGGATGCATCGCCATGGGCCTCGGGCTGAAGAAGCCTTCCTCGACCTGAACTGTGCCGGACTTTCTCGCGAGCTGCTTGAGTCCGAACTGTTTGGGCATGCCAAAGGCGCATTTACCAGCGCGGTCACTGCCAAGCAAGGCCTGCTGGAAGTGGCGGACCGCGGAACCGTGTTCCTCGACGAAATTGGCGACATCGACCTTCAGGTCCAGCCCAAGCTGCTGAAGGTGCTGGAAGACCGCGCCTTTCGCCGCGTGGGAGATGTGCACGACAAGGCCGTCGACATTCATTTGATCTCCGCCACTCATAGCGAACTGCTGGACCTTGTGCAGCAGCAAAGGTTTCGCGAGGACCTCTATTACCGCGTGAACACGGTTCCCCTCCGGGTGCCACCGCTTCGCGAACGTACGCAAGACATTCCCATGCTAGTGCAGCACTTTCTCAGCCGCTTGTCTCAGGACTGCGTCCGGGGAGAGGTGGTGGCCGACAAATCCGCCATGGATGCGTTGCAGCAGTACTCGTGGCCGGGCAACATTCGCGAACTGCGCAATGTGCTGGAACGCGCCGTACTGGTTGCCGAGCACAATCACCTGACTGCCCAGCATCTTCAATTCCAGAATTCCATTCACACCGGGCAATCGCCGATGCGCAGCGTTACAGGCACTTTGAAGCAAATGGAGTACGCCTATATAAATCTCGTCTTGCAGGATGAGGGTGGTTGCATTGAGCGGTCCGCTCACCGCCTCGGAATTCCCCGCAGTTCGCTTTACAACAAAATGAAGCGATTCGAAATTCCCCCCGGAACCGGGCGCATTTAGCCCTGATTTAGGGCCGCCGCAGAAGTCCCTTACCGGCGGCAGGCCAACCCGCGCCACCATCGGACCATCTTTTACAGTATAGTAACGGCTTCGCATGTGGGCGCTAACCCGGCTGGAAGAATTCGATAGAGCGTACCGCTCGCCCGATGCGACCTGGGACCCGACGGTTTCGGCCATCAGTTTGCGCTTTCCCGAGGGCCTGCTGTTCGCCCTATTGCTGGTCACGCCCTTCTGGATTGCGGTCGGATTCCTGCTTCATCTCCTGACTGAGTAGCCGCGCCTGCTTGCATTCGACATCCCTGTCCTCTGCCTCCGTGTACCGGTTATCCCGCTTCGACAATCTCCGTCTCGATTATGATGGTTGAACGCGCAGGTTTTACCGCATGTCGGACGCCTTCATCTGTGACGCAATCCGCACCCCCTTCGGCCGCTACGCCGGAGTGCTCTCCTCCGTCCGCACCGACGATCTGGCGGCGATTCCGATCAAGGCCCTGGTTGAGCGCAACTCCTCCGTGGATTGGAGTGCGGTTGACGATGTAATTTTGGGATGCGCGAACCAAGCGGGCGAAGACAATCGTAACGTCGCACGCATGGCACTGCTGCTCGCCGGCCTTCCCCAAACCGTTCCCGGCGCCACTGTGAATCGGTTGTGTGGCTCCAGCATGGACGCCGTTTCCGCTGCCGCTCGGGCCATCAAGGCTGGGGAGAATTCCCTGGTGATCGCCGGCGGCGTGGAGAGCATGTCGCGCGCGCCCTTCGTCGTGGCAAAGTCCGATGCTGCTTTCGCCCGCGGCCTGAAGTTGGAAGACTCCACTATCGGCTGGCGCTTCGTGAACCCCCTGATGAAGGCCCGTTACGGTATGGACTCCATGGCGGAAACTGCCGAGAACGTCGCGGAGGAGTTCCGTATCTCACGTCAGGACCAGGACGCGTTTGCCTATCGCAGCCAGCAACGCACTGCGGCCGCCATCAAGAGCGGTGCTCTTGCCGAGGAGATTGTTTCGGTCACGATTTCTGCGCGCAAAGGTGCGCCCGTCGTCGTAAGTCAGGACGAGCATCCGCGGCCCGACACAACCCTCGAAGGCTTGGCTGCGCTGAAGCCGATCGTCAAAGCCAATGGCACAATCACGGCAGGAAACGCGTCTGGCATCAACGATGGCGCATGTGCGCTGTTGCTAGCGTCGGAGCAGGCCGTGAAGCGTTACAGCCTGACGCCGAAGGCACGGGTGGTTGCCTCAGGCGCAGCAGGCGTTGGCCCACGCATTATGGGGATGGGTCCTGTTCCAGCGACGCGCAAGGCGTTGGCGCTGGCTAACCTCAGCATTTCGGATATGGACGTGATCGAATTGAACGAGGCCTTCGCCTCGCAGGCGCTCGCCGTGCTTCGCGACCTGGGAATTCCCGATGACGCTCCGCACGTGAATCCAAATGGCGGAGCGATTTCGATTGGCCATCCTCTAGGAGCCAGCGGGGGCCGATTAGTCACGACCGCTGTGCGGCAACTGCAACGCACTGGCGGGCGTTACGCCCTGTGCACCATGTGCATCGGCGTCGGCCAGGGCATCGCCATGATCCTGGAGCGCGTGTAATTCGCTCCTAGGCTTTCCAGTTGTAGGGTCGCGGGTCCATCCGCAACCAAAACTGCGTAGGCACCTGTCTCGCGTTCCTCTGGTAGGTGACCTCCACCTTCAGCACCCACAGCGCCGACGCGAGAACCACCCCAAGCAGCATCCACAGCAGGCGTTTCCGGTATCGCAACACTGGATTCAACCTTGTCATTTCGATTTCAGGTTCTTCGCCAGGAAGTCGACGGTCAGCTTCCAGGCTTGCGCCGCATCTTCCGCCCGATATCCCTGCTTGTTACCTGGATTCTCGAACGCGTGTCCGGCGTCGGGGAAAATATGGATCTCGGCCGTCTTGCCCAGCGCCTTAAGCTGGGCCTCGAACTTGTTGACGTCCGCCGGTGGAATTCCACGATCTTGTCCGCCAAAGATGCCCAGGATTGCCGCATGGATCTTTTTCAGCGCGGCCTCGTCGGTAGCCAGATGGCCGTAGTTGATCACCGCAGCTTTTAGCTTGGGATCATTCAGCGCAAAATCGAGAGAATAGCCGCCCCCCATGCACCATCCGATCGAGCCGAGGCGCTTGGGATCGACATTTTTCTGCGCGCGCAAGTAACTGCTGGCCGCCAGTAGATCGCGATTGGCCCGGTCTTCGGGCACACCCCGCATGATCTCGTGCGCCTCGTCGGGGGTGGTGGCTACCTTTCCGCGGTACAAATCGATGGCCAGCGTGACGTATCCCTGATCGGCCAGCTTCGATGCCTGCTCCTTTACCCAGTCATTCAGGCCCCACCATTCATGGATCACTACCAGCGCGGGAAACGGTCCCTTGCCCGGCGGCGTGTACATCACCGCGTTCACCGTCTCATCGCCGCTTTTGTATGACACATTGCGCGAATCCGCGGCATACGCGGTCAAGGCAAACGGGCAGCTCAAACTCAACAGCAACAAGATTTTCATGCGCGCTCCTCGCTATTGTCCGTGCTTTCTTATTTCTTTTGTGGTCCAGCCAGTCCTTTTAAGAGTTGGCGCCCTATTTCCAGCAGCTCGCCAAAGCCCTTCTGATATTCGACGAACAGGCGGTTATACTCCAGGGCATGATCGGCATCGAGATGCGCTCTCAGCATCATGTCGCGCACGCGAACTGGGTTGGGTAGTAAGGCCTCTTCGTTCAACTCTTCCAGCGCAGTCTGGGGATCGTAGTGGTACATGCTTGGTTCCTCGATATGCGATGCACTTGCTAGGAGATGCCGAGAGGGCCGGCAACGTCGCACGGAATCTAAGGTCTGTGTGCGCCGGAACTGTCTGGCCGAGGGTCTAAGATGGAGGCTATATTTCGTGGCGAGTGCAAAGGGGCGGCATCGAATGAAGCTGCCTTGGAATGATTGCGACAGTTCCCGCAGTTAGCGGCCGGCCGCAATCACACCGTTCTCGACGGGCTGCACAAGCTGATCGGGGTTGTCGCTCGCTGCCTGGGCGATGCGGATCTGCCGTTTGAAGTCGTCCATCATGCCTTCATGCAGACGAACTTCAGTCGGCTTCTTCGCGATCGTCATTTTGTCGATCTTGTCCTGCAGGCGCAGCAATCCGTAGAAAAGATTTTCTGGCCGCGGCGGACAGCCCACGACGTACACATCCACGGGCACGATGCGGTCCACTCCCTGCAACACGGCGTAGGTATTGAACGGGCCGCCGACCGACGAACAAGCGCCCATCGAGATGCACCACTTGGGATCGGGCATCTGGTCATAGATGCGCTTGACCACCGGGGCCATCTTCAACGTAACCGTTCCGGCCACAATCATCAGGTCGCTCTGGCGGGGGCTGGGGCGAAACACCTCCGACCCGAAGCGCGCGATGTCGAAGCGTGAAGTCGAAGCGGCAATCATCTCGATCGCGCAGCACGCCAGGCCGAACGTCATGGGCCAAATCGCCGACTTGCGCGCCCAGTTGAAGACGTAATCGACCGTGGTGACCAGAAAATTCTTCTCGAACCGGTTATCAATCCATCCCATGAATGCCTTCTCCCGCTTCCCGCTCCATACTCTATAGACGGTCATCGCGACCGAGGACTTAAGTTTGAGTGGAGGGGCCTGCTTTTTCTCGACCCACTATCTTCGCCGATGGCCGCACACCCAAGCTGTGATGAGGATCACAGTTGCCAATAGAATCAGTCTAGGCGGGTTGAGAAGGCCATTCAAGAGGATTGCCTACGCTTGGGCCCAAAACGCGATATGCACCTGCTTGCATACGGTACAATTTCCGTTGTTTCCATGCATTTGAAAACCCAGCCAGCGCAGACGGCGCCCACCGCAGGTCCATCCGAATCTGCGTCCCGATCGCGTTGGCAGACCCTGGCGCACTCCGTCGGCTGGATGGTGCTAGTGGCGTTCTTAGTGCGCATCTTGTGGATCATTCTGGCGCACACCTATCGCCTCCGCACCTCAGAAGACAACTGGGGATTTGGCTGGGAGGTCGGCCGCCTGGGATATTCCATCGCCAACGGCCACGGGTTTAGCTCACCCTTCGGCGGGAATACAGGGCCCTCGGCGTGGACCGCGCCTATCTATCCTTGGATCGTCTCCCTGGCTTTCCGGCTTTTCAGCAGCTACTCGCGCGCCGCAGCTTTTTGGCTGCTGGTGTTCAATAGCGCTTTCGCCGCGCTCACCTGCTGGACGATCTATCGCACGGCCCGCCGGATGTTCAACGAAACCGTGGCTGTCTGGTCAGGCTGGATCTGGGCGTTGCTTCCCTACACCATTTTCTGGTCGGTGCGCGAGATATGGGAGACTAGCGTGTCGGCGTTCCTGCTGAGTCTGCTGTTCATGCTGACAGTGGAGATGGAGGGCGACGAGCGGCTCTCGTCATGGATCGGCTACGGCTTGCTATGGGGCGTTGCCGCGCTGACCAACCCGTCTGCGCTCTCGTTCCTGCCGTTTGCAGGGTGCTGGCTGGTCTATCAGTTGCACAGTCGCGGGAAGCGGTATATTGCGCCAGCTTTGCTGAGCGCTGTTGTTTTCTGGATGACGATCATGCCCTGGCTGGTGCGCAATTATGAGGCACTCGGCCGGCCCGTGTTCATCCGCGACAACTTTGGAGTTGAACTACGGATAGGAAATAACCCGCTGGCCGAGGGAATGTATGTGCTCGCCTACCATCCTGCGAACAGCGTCACTCAATTCGCGAAATACAAGCAAATGGGCGAGGCCGCCTTTGCCGCGGAACAGGGCCGGCTCGCCAGGGAATGGATTGAACAGCACCCTGGCCGTTTCCTATTGTTGACCTTCCGGCGCTTTATCTTTTTCTGGGACGGTATGCCCCGAGTCTCCGACGTGGTGGGATTGATTGCGACCAAGAATCTGCTCTTCCTGGCGACTTCCGTGCTGGCGATCGGGGGATTGTTGCTGGCATGGAAGCGGCGCATTCACGGAGTGTTCCTGTTCGCGACGCTCCTTGTTTTCTATCCGCTGGTTTACTATGTATGTTTTCCGGAGCTGCGCTATCGGCATCCCATCGATCCGGAGCTCCTGATACTTGGGGTTTATCTGGTCTCCGAAACTCGGTCCGCCAAAACGACGCATCACGACACGGAGGAGTTTTCCGAACTCTCGCCAAGCCAGGCCTTGCCGCAATTTCACACGCTCTCCATCATTGTTCCGGTTTACAACGAATGCAAGACGGTGATGAAGCTTTTGCAGCAGGTCGCACGGCAGCCGCTCAGTCTGCATAAAGAGCTGATCATTGTGGACGACTGCTCAACCGATGGCACGCGGGAATTCTTGCGGGATAGCGATTTGCAAGAACTCTTAGGGGGCAACGGAGCAAACACCGTAAAGCTGGTGCTGCACGAGAAGAACCAAGGCAAAGGCGCCGGAGTTCGAAGCGGGTTGGGGCACGCTAGCGGCGAGTTGATCCTGATCCAGGATGCCGACCTGGAATACGATCCTCGCGATTATCCTGCGCTCATCGCTCCCATTCTCGAAGGGCATGCCGACGCGGTCTTTGGAAACCGGTTCCACAATGGTCCGCACCGCGTCCCGCGCTATTGGCGGTATGTTCTCAACCGCGCGTTTTCCATGTTATGCAACCTGCTCACCGATCTGAGCATTCATGACGTGACCGCCTGCTACAAAGTGTTTCGCCGCGAAATTTTCTCGCAGATCCATTTGCGTTCCGATCGCTTCAGCGTGGAAACCGAGATGACGGTGAAGTTGGCAAAGCTGGGAGTTCGTATCTACGAAGTGCCGATTGCGTATCACGGGCGCACCTACGCCGAAGGCAAGAAGATCAGCTGGACCGACGGAGTTATCGCAGCGTACCACCTCGTACGCTATCGCTTTAAAGATTAGGTACTCAAGGGAAGGCTGCTCTGAGGGGCGCAGCTCGTTCGAATCACTCCATAATTTAGCCAGTATTTAGCCCGCAACATTTTGCCGGTTCGGCTGGTTGGTCTTGGAGAGTGCGCCCACGATGTGGTTCCATGTAACTAACCAAGGGACAATCAGAGAGAAGAACAGCCTGGCGCTCAACTGCCGGACTGAGGTCTTGCCGGGGAAGCTTTTCCAGTCGAGTCGAAACGCAAAATAGATTTCCAACAGGAGCACGCACACCAGTGGGACAACAGTGCGCGCCACGACCGCAACGGCAAGCACCTCGGCAAGGCAGCGGGCCAGATTTCGAAGCAAGCGAGCCCGCCTGATACCAGAAGCACCGTCGGAAATCGCATAGCGCGCAACCTGGGCGATGGCTGTCCGCAAAGTAAGCCCGGGCCTGTAAAGCGCCTTGGCGCGTTCCGGGAAGGCGGGTATGACAATCTGTCGGACCCGCAAATCGAACAGTGAGTCCTCGCCGATCAGCCTGTCTTCCGGAAAACCGCCGACCTTCTGCCATATTTTCTTGCGAAAGGCCATGGAACGAGCGGTGCAGGACTTTGTTTCTTGATTTGGGTCCAGCTTAATTCCGAAAAAGGGGGCTGATGCGATGTCCCAAGTGGTTTGCCCGCCAGCGTCCAGGCAAGATCCGCCAAGCGCATACTCCGCGCGACCGCTAAGAATAGGCTCCGTAAGGTTCTCCAACCAGTCGGGACGGTAAACGCAGCCAGCGTCCGCACAGGCGATTACTTCGGAGGACGCAGCTGTGATCGCAATGTTTCTCCCGCGAGCAATGGGTCCGGGTGACCCTTTCAAGCTGCAACTCTCATCTCGAATGGCTTTCAGATTTGCGTGAGTTAAGGCGCTAGCCTGCAGGCGCTCCCAGGTGCCATCCGTAGAACCGCCATCGACCACGACGACTTCTGCAGGCTGGAGAGTTTGCTGGATGAGACTCGAAACCAGTCCGTCGATGTCTTGTGCTTCATTGAGCACGGTCGCGATCACGCTTACTGCTGACATCCCTACCAGCACCTCAAGGTGAAACCTTAGGAGCCTTTTTCTCGGACGAACCTGCTCGTGCCAGCTCCCACGCTTTGGCATATTTATTCGAAACGTACACCGCGTGGTAAAGGTGCAGAAGCAGACCTTCACGGCCGTCGAGGAATCCGAGACGAAAAACGTAATTGTAGATAAAAGTGGCCAGTGGGCGCAGAACGATATTTGCAAGACTGAAGCTGCGGTGCCCTTTCGCGACAGCCGCCTTCGCGCCCAACGAAGAATAGCGGTTCATGTGCTCCAGATAGTAAAAGAGAGTGGGGTAAGTGTAGTGAACCAGGGCGTTCTGGAAACGGCCCGTGCACTGGTCGGCTTCTTTTCTCAACTCGATGCGGTCATGCGGATCGGCTCCGGTTACGAACGCCTGGCCTCTTTTGAATAGCCGAAGTTTGGGATCCGGATAGAAGCCTCCAAACCTCATCCACCTGCCTAAGAAGAGGTTCTTTCTTGGCATCCAGTAAGCAGTACAGGCATCGCGGTCGGCCAATATGCGGCGGATTTCCTCCGCTAATCCGGCGCTGACTTCTTCGTCGGCATCGAGGGAGAGTACCCAGTCCTGGCTGCAATGCTCAATCGCATAGTTCTTTTGCGCCGTATAGCCGCGCCATGGCTCCAGCACGACTTTAGCGCCGTATTCACGGGCAATGTCGATGGTCCGATCGCTGGAGCCGGAGTCCACCACGACGATCTCGTTTGCCCATCGAACGCTCTCCAAGGTTCGGCCGAGATTGGCCTCCTCGTTCATGGCGACAATGGCAACAGACAAACCCATAGACGCAACGTCTTTCAATCGAGCTCACGTTGATGTCACATGATTGTTAACAGTTTTCGTTTTGGACTGCCGAGTATACAGTATTCATAAGTGGATTTCCGACCGAGTCCACTTGCCGATTGAAGCACCACAGAAAAATCGGGGCGGCAAACAGTTTCATAACCATTCGTCTCTTTTCCCGTCTAACCCGCGACAGGAGGCACTATGTCCGACATTCGTAAACATCCAACCTTTGGGGCAACGATTCTGGGATCGCTGCTTGCGCTACTGTTGGCCACCTCAATCCAGGCGCAGGTCACGCAGGATTTCCATCGTACCGTCCCTCTCTCTGCCAACGGCCGGGTTTCGCTGGACAACATCAATGGCAACGTCGAGATCACCGGCTGGGACCGCAACGAAGTGCAGATCGATGCGGTAAAGAAAGCGCGCGACCAGCAGCGGCTCGATGAAGCTCGAATCGAAGTTAACGCTGCCAGCGAATCCGTGGAAATTAAGACGCGGTATCCGGAGGGCCGCACCAACAACAACCCGGCCTCTGTGCAGTACCAATTACACGTGCCGCAGAATGCGCGCCTTGATCGCATCAACCTGGTCAATGGTTCGCTCACCGTGCAGAAAGTCAGCGGTGAAGTGATTGCCAACCTGGTGAACGGCAAGCTGCGGGTTGACGACCTGGCCGGGCGGGCCGATTTGTCCACCGTCAATGGCGGAATCGAAGCGAACTACGCTTCCTTGAACAATGTCCGCGAGATCAAGCTCACGTCGGTAAACGGGTCTATTGAACTGGGGCTGCCCGACTCACCGAACGCCCAGATCAAAGCCAGCACCGTGAGCGGCGGCATTCGATCAGACTTTCCTCTGGAAGTGCACGGCGGATACGTAGGTAAGAACCTCAGCGGTACGCTCGGCAGCGGCGGAACGTCGATCGCGTTGAGTAATGTGAACGGCAGCATTCATATTGGTCGGGGGCGCGGCAGCTTGTAATTTAGTAGTCAGTAGTCAGTAGTCAGTAGTCAGCACTCAGCAGTCAGCTGTTCGCAGAGTTATTCCCTGCCATAGGGCGCCAGTAACCTGATCAAATCTGCAGTCGTCCCAGCTCGCATGCAGGCTTCTGAATGCTGACTGCTGAATGCTGAGTGCTGCTCTTAATACGGCCCGATAATGCCGCCAATGTTTCGCGAGGGCGGTAGCTTCGTCACCGCAGTGAGGGCCTCCACGCCCCAGTACTTCGCAAACACGTCCAGGTATTTGTAACCTGAACCGGTATTGAACAGCACCACGCGATCGCTGCTCGCGAGAAATCCGCTCTGCAATAATTGCCGGTAGGCGGCGAGCGCAGCGCCTCCTTCAGGGGCCGCGAAGATACCCTCGCTCGAAGCCATCTCCTTCACCCCGTCCATAATCTCGTCGTCACTGACGGCAATCGCCGTCCCGCCGCTTTGGCGCACGATGTCGAGAATGATGAAGTCGCCGTACGCCTTGGGCACTCGCAAGCCGGCGGCCAGCGTATGCGCGTCGTGCCACATTTCCGACGCGGCTTTGCCTTCATGTAAAGCTTTAGGGATTGGCGCGCAACCATCTGCTTGCACACAGATCATCTTTGGCCGCGTGCCCTTATCAATCCAGCCCAATTCCTCCATTTCTGCGAACGCCTTCCACATGCCGATCAGCCCGACGCCTCCTCCCGTCGGGTACAGAATGGCGTCTGGCAAGCTCCATCCCATTTGTTCGGCGACTTCGTAGCCCATGGTTTTCTTGCCTTCGACGCGAAATGGTTCTTTCAACGTTGACACATCGAACCAGCCCTCCTGCTCTTTGCGCTCGGCCACCATTCGCCCGCAATCGCTGATCAGTCCGTCCACCAGCGTCAGGTGCGCTCCGCTGGCTTCCACCTCCAACCGATTCGCTATCGGCACATCCTTTGGCATGAAGACGTATGCCTCCAGCCCGGCTGCGGCTGCATAGGCGGCCAGTGCTCCCCCGGCGTTGCCTGCCGAAGGCGCTGCCAGCTTGGTGAGCCCATAATGGCGCGCCATGGTCAGCGCCGTGCTCATGCCCCGTGCCTTGAATGAGCCTGTTGGATTCAACCCATCGTCCTTAATCAGCAGATTAGGATGCTTGCGGCTCGGCAGCATCGGCGTAAATCCCTCGCCAAGCGTCACCGGCTCGGCGTCGGGAAGCACCGCCGCGTAGCGCCACATACTCTTCGGTCCCGCGTTGACCGACTCGCGAGACGTGTTGCGTCGAAGCGCCGCGAGATCGTAGCGCACATACAACGGCCCGCCATCCTTCAAGCAAACGTTTTGGGCGGTCTCCGCCATGAACGTCGCGCCGCACTTGCTGCATTGGAAACCGACAATCTTCGCCATAGTAATGAATGCCTCGAAAAACCTCGCAGTGTAACACCCATCACCGCTTCCGCGCAGCGAGGTGCGTTACTCTTGAGTGTTATAATCCGCGCAATTCGCGCCAATGCGATGACTGAGCCGTCCACCCCGCTGATGCGGCAGTATGCCGCGGTCAAGAAAGAGCATCCCAACGCGCTCGTCTTCTTCCGCCTGGGCGACTTCTACGAACTTTTCTTCGAGGATGCCATGGTCGCGTCGCGGGAGCTGCAGATCACGCTGACCTCGCGCAACAAAGAAAAGGGCATCGCCATACCGATGTGCGGCGTGCCGTACCACTCCGCCGAGAGCTACATTGCCAAGCTGATTCGCAAAGGATTTAAGGTTGCCATCTGCGAACAGATGGAGGACCCGCGCGCGGCCAAAACACTGGTGAAGCGCGAAGTCACTCGTGTGCTCACGCCAGGTACTGCGGCGGACGTGCATCTCGGCTCGGAAGAAAATAATTTCCTCGGCTGCGTGGCGCGGGCCGGAAATACTTTTGGCTTTGCTGCGTTGGACCTCTCCACCGGCGAATTTCGTGCGACTGAATTTCAGGGCGAAGATGCCGAGCGCAGGGTGCGCGAAGAACTGTTGGTGCTGCGTCCGCGTGAAGTGCTGTTCGCCTCGTCGCTTCCTCTCTTCGACCAACACCCACACCGCAGCGCCTCTTCGCCCGTGGCGGCATCGGCGCCGCGCATCATGTCGCTGGAGAATGCCTCCTGGGCAGAGACGCCGCTTGATGATTGGGTGTTCTCTCCCGACTACGCGATTCCGCAGGTCGAAAACCATTTCGGCGTGCTCTCGCTGGAGGGATTCGGACTGGCGAACCGAGCAGCTGCGGCGACCGCGGCGGGGGCCATTCTGCATTACGTTCGCACCACGCAGCGCGGCACGCTCGATCATGTGGACCGCATCGGCTTCTACGAGCGCCAAAACTGCCTGGTGCTGGACGCGGTCACGGTACGCAATCTTGAGCTGATCGAGCCACTGTTCGCTGGGGCCGCAGACAATGCCACTCTATTTCGGTGTCTGGACTGCACCATCACCCCGATGGGCAAGCGTCTTCTGCGCGCCTGGATGCTGCGGCCCTCGATTGATGCCGACGAGATCAATCGGCGGCTGGATGCTGTCGAAGGCATGGTGAAGGACGTGGTTGCGCGCGAAGAACTCCGTCGCTCGCTCGAAGGCATTCTCGATCTGGAGCGGCTACTGAGCCGCGTAACTCTGGAAACAGCGAACCCGCGCGATCTGCTGGCGCTGGCAACGTCGCTGGCTAAGCTGCCGACGGTGCGCGTGGCGCTGTCGCACTTCCGGTCTGAGCGTTTGCTGACACTTCATGCGCAATGTGACGAACTGGGAGATCTGCGTGACCGGCTCGTGACATCGCTAGAAGACGAACCACCGCTAACACTGGTTGACGGCGGGGTGATCCGCTCCGGAGTGGACGCGGGACTCGACGAACTTCGCGACCTGAGCCGCAACAGCAAGCAATACATCGCGCAGATCGAGCAGCGCGAACGCCAGCGCACCGGCATCGGATCGCTGAAAATCAAATTCAACAGCGTCTTTGGTTATTATCTCGAGATCTCCAAGGCAAACCTGCATCTCGCACCTGCGGAGTACGAACGCAAGCAAACCCTGGTCAACGCCGAGCGCTTTACCACACCGGAGCTGAAAGAGTACGAGGTCAAGGTGTTCGACGCCCAGGAGAAGATGGTCGAGATCGAGCGGCGGCTGTTTGCGGAGTTGCGCACCGCCATTGCCGCCGAGGCGCGGCGCATACGCCAGACCGCGCTGGCGCTGGCCGAAATCGACGTGCTCGCTGCGCTTGCCGCGCTCGCCGCGAATCGCAACTACTGCCGTCCCCTGTTTAAAGACGGCGCCGACATCGAAATCGTTGAAGGGCGTCACCCGGTAATCGAGCAGATGGAGATCCCCGGCGCCGCCATTCGCTTCGTCCCCAACGATCTCTATCTGAACGGCACCACCCATTCGATCCTGGTCATCACCGGCCCGAACATGGGAGGCAAGTCCACTTACTTGCGACAAGCTGCGCTGATCGTGCTGATGGCGCAGATGGGGTCGTTCGTTCCCGCCCGCTCGGCAAGTCTGGGATTGGTGGATCGCATCTTCACCCGCATCGGCGCAGCCGATAACCTAGCGCGCGGGCGCTCGACCTTCATGGTGGAGATGACCGAGACCGCGGCGATCCTCAACACCGCGACCGCGCGCTCGCTGATCCTGCTCGACGAGGTAGGGCGCGGAACTTCAACTTATGATGGATTGGCGATTGCATGGGCCGCCATCGAATACATCCACGCCAACACCCGCGCCAAGACGCTGTTTGCCACGCATTATCACGAGTTGACCGAGCTGGCCGACCGGCTGAGCGGAGTGAAGAATTATCACGTCTCGGTGAAGGAAAGCGGCGGTGGGATTGTTTTTCTGCGCAAAGTGCAAGAGGGCGCAGCCGACAAGAGCTACGGTATTGAAGTCGCCAAGCTGGCCGGGCTGCCTGCCGACGTAGTGAATCGCGCGCGCGAAGTCTTGGCCGAGCATGAGAGCGCCGAGCGGAACGCCGTCAAGCACCTGGCGCACGACGAAACGCAGGATACCGCACCGTTGCAGTTGACCATCTTCACTCCGCTGTCGCAGAAGATTGTGGATCGCATCAAGGAGACCGACCTGAACCGCATCAGCCCCATGGACGCGCTGACCCTGCTGCACGAACTCAAAAAGCAGATGGACTAAGGCGTACCTCCCTGCGTAACTGAATTTCTGCGCCCCAAGCGTTACACTTTCTTATTCCCCATGTCTTTCAGAGGCACACTCGAACTTCGCCCGCAAGTCGGCCAGTTGCTCATCATGGGCTGCGGCGGGACCACGATGTCGGCGCGGCTGCGATCGATGCTGGGCACGCTGCATCCGGGCGGCATCATCCTCTTCCAGCGCAATATCGAAGGGGCCGCCCAAACGCATGCGCTGCTGCGCGATGTGCAGAAGGCGGTTTCCACTCCCATGTTCTTGTGCGTGGACATGGAAGGCGGAACGGTCGATCGCCTGCGCGATGTTATCGCTCCCGCGCCAGCCGTAGCCGAGGTCGCCGTCGCCGGTTCAACGACGCTTTTCCGCAAACATGGCCGCATCATCGGCGAAGAAGTGCGCGCGTTGGGTTTCAATACGGATTTTGCGCCGGTGCTCGACCTTCAGCTCGAGCCATCGAAAAGTGTACTGACCTCGCGAACGGTTTCGGCCGATCCCAAAGGGACGATCCAATATGCTCGCGAGTTTCTGCGCGGGCTTAGCGACAGTAAGATTCTTGGCTGTGGCAAACACTTTCCCGGGCTCGGCGAAGCAAATCTCGACTCGCACAACGAACTGCCCGTGATCGACAAGCCTTGGAAGCGCCTGTGGAAGGAAGACCTGCTTCCCTATCGTGAGCTGCGGCGAGATTTACCGTTTGTGATGGTGGCACATGCGGCTTATCCGCAGGTTACGGGTGACCGCACTCCCGCGTCGCTGTCGAAGAAATGGATGAGCGAGGTCCTGCGCAAGAAGATCGGTTATTGTGGGCTCATCATCACCGACGATCTCGACATGGGTGGAGTGCTGGCGGCCGCGTCCATCGAGGATGCCGCAGTGGAAACGCTTCGCGCCGGAGCCGACATGTTCCTCGTGTGCCAGAAAGAAGAGAACGTGTGGCGGGCGTTCGAGGCGGTTTACAAGCAGGCCGAGAGCGACAAGAAATTTGCCAGGCTCGTCGGGGAAAAGTCGAAAAAGGTATTGGCAGCAAAGAAGAAGTCGCGTGCGCTGAAATCGCGCCTGGCTCCCGCTCCGACGCAGAGAACCGTGGACAAGCTCCGCCGCAGCCTGTGGGAGTTCAGCGAAGAAGTGCGGATGCACGCCCTGGAGCTTGCGCTTTGATCGTCGCAGGAGTAATGAGCGGCACCTCGGCTGATGGAATCAACATCGCGCTAGTGCGTATCCAGGGACGCGGCTTCCGCTCCCGTTTCGAACTGCTGGCACATTACGAGCTTCCCTATCCGATCAATGTTCGGCGAGCCGTTCTCGCAACCATGAACGCAGGCTCCGCGAGCGTCGCCAATCTGTCGCGACTGAACTTCCTACTTGGTGAACTCTATGCGGACGCGGTCCGTGCTGCACAGCGACGCGCACGCCTGGACTGCGAACTCGTCGGCTGTCACGGGCAGACGCTCTATCACCAGGGAAGTCCAGCGCTTTTCCTGGGGCGCCGCACTGCCTGCACGTGGCAGAGCGGCGAAGCAGCCATTATCGCAGCGAGAATTGGAGTACCAGTCGTCTCCGATTTCCGTCCCGCCGACATGGCTGCAGGCGGTAAAGGCGCACCGCTGGTCCCATTTCTCGATTACGTGCTGTACCGCCACCGCCGTTACGGGCGCATCGTGCAAAACCTCGGCGGCATCGCCAACCTCACCGCGATTCCGCCGCGCGCGCTTCCCGAAGATGTAGTTGCCTTCGACACTGGTCCCGGCAACATGGTGATCGATGCCGTCACGGAGCACCTGTTCGAGCGTCCCTTTGATCGCAATGGACGAATCGCCGCCCGCGGTGAACCCATCGAGCGAGTGCTGCAACAGTTGCTTCGTAATCCATTCTTCCGGCAGAGGCCGCCGAAGACCGCCGGTCGCGAGCAGTTTGGCCGCGAGTTCGTGCGCGAGCTTCTGCGACTTTGTCGCCGCGCTGACGAGCATGACATCGTCGCCACTGCAACCGCGCTCACCGCCCGATCCATCGGCGTCGCCGTGCGCAAGTTTGTACTGCCCTTGGTCGAGCCGCCTGTGCGTTTTCGCGAGTTAGTCGTCTCCGGTGGAGGAACAAATAATCTGACCCTGATGCGGATGATTCGAGAAGAATTGGCGCCTCTGAAAATGCGAGTGCGCACCAGCGACGACTTTGGACTCCCGTCGCAGGCGAAGGAAGCTGTTGCTTTCGCGATGCTTGCGTACCAGACTTGGCGCCATCTGCCGTCAAACATTCCATCCGCGACCGGAGCCGAACGACCAGCGATCCTGGGCAAGGTCAGCTATGCGTAGGTTCTTTTTCACCACGGAGAGCACGGAGAAATCCCAGAAGTCATTTTCCGCAGAGACACAGAGACACAGAGAGAAACAAGAAATCAAGAAATCAAACAAACTCAAAGCCCAGTCACGAAGACATTGCCGCCCGAGACTCAAGCCTCGCATGTCTCTGTGCTTCTGCGCCTCTGTGGTTTTGTTCCTCGCCGGTTGTGCGCGCAAGCCCGACCCCAACACGCTGGTGATGGTCATTGAGAGCAGTCCGACGAATCTTGACCCCCGGGTCGGGGTGGATGCGCAGTCGGAGCGAATTGACACACTCCTCTTCGATTCGCTTGTGCACCGCGACGATCACTTCAACCTACAGCCGTGGCTGGCTGACAGTTGGGAAATACCCAATGCGCAAACCTATATTTTTCATCTGCACCATGGGGTCCGCTTCCACAACGGGCAGCCCCTGACTGCGCGCGACGTCAAGTGGACGTTTGATTCTCTCCTCAGCGGTAAAATCCGTAGCGCTAAAACAAGTACCTACGCGCCCGTCGAGCGCATCGACGCGCCCGACGACTACACCGTCATTTTTCACTTGAAGGAGCCGTTTGCGCCGATGCTGTGGAATCTCTCCGATGGCGCCATCGGCATCGTGCCTTACGGCAGTGGCGATGACTTCAATCGCAAACCCATCGGCTCCGGACCATTCCGTTTTGTGCGCGCGCAGATGGACAAGGAAGTGGTGATCGAACGCAATCCCGAATATTGGGCGACGCCAGCCAAGCTGGAGCGCGTGGAGTTCAAGGTAATTCCCGATGCCACCACGCGCGCGCTCGAACTGCGCAAGGGCAGCGCCGACATCGCCCTCAACTCGCTGGTCGCCGACACCGTGGTGGCTCTCGAGCGCGATCGCGAACTCACGGTCACGAAATCGGACGGCACGATTTACGCCTATCTTGCCATGAACTTGCGCGATCCCATCCTGAAGGACGTTCGCGTTCGCCACGCCATCGCGTATGCCATCAATGTCGAGCCTATTATTCATTACCTGTTGCGCGACCAGGCACGCCTCGCGTACAGCGTCTTGCCGCCCCAACACTGGGCCTACGACACCGACGTTGCGAAGTATCCTCACGACCCAACGCGAGCGCGGCAGATTCTGGACGACGCAGGCTACCGGGCAACCAACGGTATTCGATTTCACCTCGCGATGAAGACTTCCACCGACGAGTCAACGCGGCTGCTGGCGGTGGTGTTGCAGCAGCAACTGCGCGAAGCCGGCATCGCGCTCGATATCCGCACCTTCGAATTCGCAACGTTCTTTGCGGACGTGACCAAAGGCGCTTACCAGATCCATTCCTTGCGTTGGGTCGGCGGCAGCAATCTCGATCCTGACATCTTCGAACACGTCTTCAATTCCGCCAGCTTCGCCCCTAAACGCGCCAATCGTACGTTCTACGCCAACCCGCGCGTGGACGAACTGATCCGGGAGGCCCGCGGCACTGTTGACCAGCAGAAACGCAAAACCATCTATGACGAGGTCCAGCGCATCCTCGCCGAGGACCTGCCATACATTAACCTTTGGTATCTCGATAACGTGCTGGTGCACACCAACCGGGTGCGGGGAATCGAGCTGAGTCCCTCGGGCAACTACGATTTCTTGCGCACGGCGGAACTGGCCCACTGAGCTGAAACCCGATCTTCAGAACGCGTGTTAACATCGAAATACAGCGTTACTCAAGGACTGCAGCAGCTTGCGCATACTTTTCGTCGGTGACATTTTCGGGCGTCCTGGGCGCACTATCGTTCACGAGCGTCTGCCGGAATTGCAACGGCAACACAGCGTCGAACTCACCGTCGCCAACGGCGAGAACTCCGCCGGCGGCTTCGGCATCACTCCACAAATTGCCGAAGAGCTGTTCGAGCTCGGCATTGACGTCATCACCACCGGCAATCACGTCTGGGACAAGCGCGAGATTATCGATTACCTGAACTCCGCCAACGGAAATGAGGCGTCGCTGGCCCGCCGTGTGCTGCGACCGGCGAACTTTCCGGCGGGGTCCCCAGGCTTTGGATGGTACGAAGGGCGCACGCGTAGCGGTGTCGCCTATTGCGTCATCGACCTTCAGGGCCGCGTGTTCATGACCAACAACGACGACCCCTTTCGCGTTGCCGATCAACTGCTCAAGCAGATCACGGCCAAAGTGATCCTGGTGGACTTCCACGCTGAAGCTACGTCGGAGAAGATTGCGGTCGGCTGGTATCTGGAAGGAAGAGTAACGGCGGTGCTTGGAACGCACACGCACGTTCCCACAGCCGACGAGCAGGTGCTGAAGGGGGGCACCGCCGTGCAAACCGACGTGGGAATGACCGGCCCCTACGACGGCGTCATCGGCGTGCAGAAGGAACAAATCCTCGCTCGCTTTCTGACTAATATGCCGGCTCGCTTCGAGGCGGCGACCGACGACGTGCGCTTGTGCGCAACTCTGATCGATTGCGATCCCGCGACCGGCCGGGCAAGTGCAATCCAGCGCATCATGCTGCGCCAGCAATAGCATCAGCGGTTGCTAATTGCGGGTCGCTGCATTAGCCTCTTCGCCATGTCCCTCTCCGACGAATTCTGGATGGAAGAAGCGCTTCGTGAGGCGCAACGTGCGCTGACGCTGGGCGAGGTTCCCGTCGGAGCAGTCGTGGTGCGCGAGGGCCGAATCGTAGGCCGGGGATGCAACCGTCCTCTGTCTGCCAACGATCCCACGGCCCACGCCGAGATCCTCGCGCTGCGCGAAGCCGGAACCGCCGTCGGCAACTATCGTCTGCTCGACTGCGATCTCTACGTGACGGTTGAGCCCTGCCCCATGTGCGCCGGCGCTATCACTCACGCCAGGATCCGCCGCCTGATTTACGGAGCGGAAGACGCGAAGGCGGGCGCGGTACACTCCACGCTCCAGGTCCTCAATCATCCCAAGCTGAACCACAAGGTCGAAGTCAGATCAGGAGTGCTGGCAGCACGGTGCATGCACCTGGTGCAGAGCTTTTTCCGGGAGCGGCGGAGTGAAGGCGATAACTCTCCATGAGCGCTCAAGCGCCAACGGCGACTTGGCCTTTTGCCGCCCTGACCAGCGCCAGCGCAGTGAAATCGTTCTGTGCAGGCGCCGCTCGCATGAACTGCTGCACACCGTCGAGGATGGCGGCAGCCATACCTTTCGCGCTTTCGACTGAGGAGCGCTCCATTTGTTGTTTGACCCGCTCCAGCCCAAACTCTTCCCTCTTGTACGCAGCCTCCACCACACCCCGCGACACCAGAAGCAACGACGCGCCAGGCTGCAAAGCAGCGGTCGGCGCCTCATAGGTGGACGCAGAGAACAGTCCCAGCGGAAGGCCGGTAGCAGGCAATTCGGTGATTCCCGAGGGATCGCGCAACAATCCCGGGGTGTGCCCCGCGTTGGCGTAGCAGATGGTGCCGAGCTCCTCGTTATAGCAGCCCAGAAAGGCAGCACAGGAGCGGACTCCGGCGGCAGCGCGGCGAATACTGAGGTTCAGTTCCAGGCAGAATTCCATCATGGCATCGGCCTCGTTGATTTCCTCGTCAGCAAATCTCTCGCTGCCCAATTTCTGGAATGTCTGCCGCGCTGCCGACACAATCTGCTGGTTCTCTTCGTGACTTCCGGCAACGTCGAGCAAGCCAAACACAACCCGGTTGGGGTTGGCACGAAGGAAATGATAAAGGTCACCACCCATTCGTTGCCCATGAACCATGCCGGCGATGTCGGCGCCGGAAACAGCGGGAAAATCTGCTTGGGTCGGAACAGCGCGGGAAGGCGCTTCGCGCTCGCGTTGAAAAGATAGCTTCATAGAAGGCGTTAATCATAGCCGAAATCCTGCGGATTGCAAGAGCGGTGTCAGGCCCTTTTTCATCACAGCGTCTGCTCATTCCCCCTGTGGAGCGGGCGCACAAGTTTCAAGCGACCGAGCCAGGAGATCCTGCTCTGTTAGGATTAAGACTATCGATGAGCAGCGACTCTGAAGCGACCCCCGAAGATGTCAAAGGCCCCCTTACACCCACAATTTCGCTATCCTCAACCACTGCTATGACAAGCGCCCTTAACCTTAGCAAGACAAGCGAGTTACAAGACCATTCGCTGCTTGCCGGGACGGCCGCCAAGCGCCTCCAGGAGGAGGACGATAGGCGAGATCTGTTTCAGCACCTGCCGGAATCGTACAGCCTGTCGCATCGCCTCAGCAGGCATGGCTGGTCCACGCTTCGCTACCTGATGCAAACCGAGGTGCATACCTACGCCTTCTCGGTGGCGGCCAATGCGATCCTCTCGTTCTTTCCGTTCATCGTCTTGCTGTTGACCCTCATCCGCCGGGTCATTCGCTCCCAGGCCATGTACAACGTGGTGCTGGAGCTGCTGCGCGACTATCTGCCGAGCAATAAGGATTTCGTGATCCGCAACTTGCAGTTTCTCGCCAGCGTGAGAGGACGAGGCCAGGTGCTGTCGTTCGTGATGTTGCTGATCACTTCGACGGGCATCTTTCTTCCGCTGGAAGTAGCTCTCAACAGAATTTGGGGCTTCAAGAAGAACCGGTCCTATCTAATGAACCTGGTGGTCTCGCTAGGACTGGCCCTGGCCTGCGGTTGTCTGGCAATGCTTTCGATCGCCTTGACAGCGCAGAACCTGAAGATACTGGGGCTGGTGATTGGCGGCCAGAACTTCGTCTTCGCAGGACTGGGATTCGTCGTGATGAAAGCCTCGGCGATTCTGGCTACGATTGGAATCTATTTCCTGATCTACTGGGTGCTGCCGCACGGGAAGGTCCCGGCGCGCGCGGTGTTACCAGCGGCGATCATCACCGGCCTGGTGTCGGAAGCAGCGAAGTATATCTACATCCTGCTGCTGCCGTGGCTGAACTTCCAGGAAGTGTACGGTCCATTCGCGGTTTCCGTGACCTTGATGTTCTGGTCATTCTGGAGTGGAATGCTGTTGCTGGGCGGCGCGTATTTGTCGGCGGCTGAGCACAGTGCTCGCGTCGAAGCGAGAAGAGCAACAGCGGCGGCGCAGCGCTGATCTCTGGCCACCAGCGCTGCCGATTGTTCATCCATTCATTCACAGGGAGATGAACACCGATGATCCGCAAATTGAAGTCCGGAGAATACCGGCTCTACTCACGCAAGAAAGACCCCAAGACAGGAAAGCGCCCAAACCTCGGCACCTTCAAAAGCCGCGACAAGGCCGAAGCCCACGAGCGCGCCGTGCAATACTTCAAGCGGGCCTGAACGGCACAGAGGTGTCATCCCGAGCGAGCGGCTTGGCCGCGAGTGGAGGAACCTGTTCTTCGCGCTTGACAGCAGGTCCCTCGACTCGGTCGCCGCGGCGACCTCGCTCGGGATGACAAATCTACTTCAGTGTCGGCTTCGTCCACTGGTCCACCCAGTCATTCACCATCTGGTACCACAGGCGGCTGTTCTGCGGCTTCAGCACCCAGTGGCCCTCGTCGGGGAAGTAGAGCATCTTTGACGGAATCTTCAGCCGCTGCACGGTGGTAAACAACTGGAAGCCTTCCGAGACGTCGAGCCGGTAATCGAGCTGGCCATGCACCACCAGGATCGGCGTCTTGAAGTTTGTCGCCGCCAGATGCGGCGACCACTTGCGGTACATCTCGCGGTTGGTCCATGGAGTGCCCTTGAACTCCCACTCGTTGAACCACAACTCTTCCGTCGTGCCGTAGGCCGACTCGGCGTTGAACATGCCATCGTGCGACACCAGGCACTTGAAGCGCGCGGTGTGGCCCTCGATCCAGTCGATCGCATATCCACCGTAGCTGGCGCCCAGAGCGCACTCGCGGTCTTTGTCAACGAATGGATAGGTCTTCTCGGCATAGTCGAGGCCCAACATCAGGTCGCGGAAGGGAGCGCCGCCCCAATCGCCATTGATGGCGTCGATGAACTTCTGTCCATAGCCAGTTGATCCGTGGAAGTTGATCATGATCACTACGTAACCGCTGGCGGCGAACAGTTCGGGATTCCAGCGATACGACCAGTCGTCGCCCCACGCGCCTTCTGGGCCGCCGTGAATGAGGAACTTCACCGGATACTTCTTGTTGGCCTCGAAGTTGGGCGGCTTCACCACGAAGCCCTGAACTTTCTCCTTCGCCGCGCCGGTGAACCAGAAATTCTCCAGCGGCTGCATCTGAACCTGGGAGAGGACGGGTTCGTTCAAATGCGTGAGCGGGTGAGCTTCGTGAGGAAGTCCAATCACGAACTCGTCATGAAGCATATGTCCTTTCCACTTGCCCTTTTCGACCGATTGCACTTGAGTTGCGGTGAGTGCGACATCCGCGATGTAGATTTCATTAGGTGCCGCGATCGACATGCGATCGAAGACCATTTTCTTGCCATCCGGTGTCGGAGAGGGACTGTCGTTGAAACCCTCAACCAGCACCCAGGGGTAAGGCGCTTTAGAAGTCAAATCCACCGAATAAATCGGCGACTCGCCTTCGTTTTCCGCCGTGAAGTAAATGGTTTTCGAGTCCGGCGCCCACACGATCGAATCAACCCCGCGATCGAAGTTCGGCGTCAGGTCGCTGATGTAGTAAGAAGTCTGACAGCCCTCAACCTGGCCATTTGCCTTGTTCACTACTTCACAGGACATCGTTTGGAACTGCATCATCCTCTGACGATCGATGAGCATCAGGCGAAAGCGGTCGCTCTCATAGCCGCCGCGCAACTGCGAGCGATAGGCGATGTACTTGCCATCCGGCGAATAGATTGGCGTGCCGTCGCTGCCGGGATTGGTGGTGATCTTCTTCGGCGTTCCCCCTGCTACAGGCACGAGGAAGATGTCGCTGTTGGTGCTGGTGGCTTGCACCTCGTCGATGTTGCTGGTGAAGGCAACCTCCCGCCCATCCGGCGAAAATTGATACTGGTCCTGCCCACCGAGGCTGAAGGGTGGCACGTCGTGAGCGCCGGGGGTTAAGTCGCGCGCCACGCCCCCATCGGTCGAGACCAGGAACAGATGGCTGTACTTGCCATCGGAGTAGTGGTTCCAATGCCGAAACATCAGTTGGGTAAAGATCCTGGCCTTCACCTTAGACTTGGCTTGCTCCTCGTCGCGCTGCTTATTACACGCATCGTCCTTGCAATCGGGATAGACCGAAGAGACGAACAGGATGCTCTTGCCGTCAGGCGACCAGAGTCCACCCGAAGCCTCGGTCGAGATACTGGTCACCTTGCGCGCTTCGCCGGTCACCGAGCCACTGGCAGAGTCGAAATCCTGAACCCAGATTTGCGAAGCCCCATCACGCGACGACTCGAACATGACGTGCTTGCCGTCGGGCGAGAAGCGAATACGATCCTCCTCGGCCCCAGTTGCGGGCGTGAGGCGGCGCGCCTCGCCGCCGTTGAGGGGAACGATCCACAGATGCGGCTTGCGCGTGTTTTCATCGAGACTGACATCCACCGCCGCAAATCCGACCCACTTGCCATCCGGCGAAACAATGGGCTCGCCGATGCGCTTGAGTTGCATCATGTCTTCGAAGTTGAAGGGGTGCTTGCTCTGTGCCAAGCCGCACAACGAGCAGAATAATAGGAACAACGCGAGACGATGTATCATGAGACCTCCGGGCGCGGGCACGGAAAATATGCAGGAATGGGAGTGCGCCCTAAAGACTGGTTAGTCTAAATCACTGGGACGAATGTATGAAACTAGAACCGAACTTAGGTATTAGCGCGGTTTGAAGCTGCCATTCGTCGAGCCGCACTTGACCGGGAATCGATCGAGGACTTGTACGGAAAGCCCGACAGCAACCTTCAACCCATACCCCGTGACTGCTGTCACCGACCGCGATCTGCGATTGCGTGATAATTGATGTTAGCATTGGGTCCTTTTATCCCGCTTGACGGCGGTCGACTGATCGCGCGAGGCAGGGCTTACGCAATCGGTCGAGGCCTTGAAATTGGCAGCCAAGGCTATTGGGTGACTTTGTCATGAAATCCTGCATCCTAAACTTCGCGGAGAAAAACCCTATGAGCAAGACGAGGAAAGCACTTTCTCTTATCTTTCTAGCAGCCACATCCATCGCACTGACGTTTGGGGTCACCGGATGTAAGAAAAACGACGCCCAGCAAACCAGTGCCCAGAATCAACCGGCACAGACCGATCAGTCGCAGGATCCCGCAGCTGCGGCCAACCTTGCCCCCACAGACGCCACCCAGGCGACGGGTACCAATCAGCAGCCGCCAGCCAGTCAGCCGGCGCAGCAGACCTATCAGCAGCCTGCGAACCAGCCCGCACAGCAGCCTGCGCCGTCGGATCAGAGCTATCAACAGCCTGCTCCCGCGCAGGACCAGAACTATTCCGAGAACGACACCGGCGATCAGGACACAAACTACGGCCAGCCGGTGCTTCAGGCCCAACAACCCCCGCCACCGCTCCCGGAGTATTCGCAGCCGGAATGCCCGGGCGAAGGCTATATCTGGACCCCAGGATATTGGAGCTATGCTCCCCAGGGTTACTACTGGGTGCCTGGCGTCTGGGCGCAGCCGCCGGTCGTCGGCTTCCTGTGGACGCCTGGATATTGGGGGTTCGTCGGCGGCAGGTATCGCTACCACTACGGCTTTTGGGGCCGACATATCGGCTACTACGGCGGCATTAACTATGGATTCGGTTACGTCGGCATCGGTTATCAGGGCGGCTACTGGAACGGAGATCGTTTCTACTATAACCGGGCCGTCAACAATGTGAACGTCAGGAATGTTAACGTGTATAACCGCACCGTAACCAACACGGTGATCAACAACGTCACCATCAACAACACTACAATTAATCGTGTCAGCTACAACGGGCCGGGAGGCGTCACTCGTAGGCCTCTGCCGGCGGAAATCGCCGCAACGCGTGAGCAGCGTGTTCCTCCGATGACCACTCAGGTGCAGCAGCAGCGGGCGGCAGCACAGAACCGCCAGCAGTTTGCCTCCGTCAATCACGGGCGTCCAGCCGTAGTTGCAGCACCGAAGCCCATCCCGGCAGGCAAACCGATCGCTCCAGTGATTCCTGCTCGTCCTGCTGCGAGCACGAGACCAGCTCCGCAACAGCGTCCTGCTCCTCAGCCACAGCAGCAGGCTAAACCTGCACCGCAGACGCGTCCGGCTCCTCAGCCACAGCAGCAGGCTAGGCCCGCGCAGCAGCAGCATCCGGCTCCTCAGCCACAACAGCAGGCTAAACCCGCACCGCAGCAGCGTCCTGCTCCTCAACCACAGCAGCAGGCTAAACCTGCACCGCAGCAGCGTCCTGCTCCTCAACCAAGGCCACAGGCACAGCCACAGCAGCAGGCTAAGCCTGCGCCGCAGCAGCGTCCTGCCCCTCAGCCACGGCCGCAGCAGCAGGCTAGACCTGCGCCGCAGACGCGTCCGGCTACTCAGCCACGGCCACAGCAGCAGGCTAAGCCGGCTCCGCAGCAGCGTCCTGCTCCTCAGCCACGGCCGCAGCAACAGGCTAAACCTGCGCCGCAGCAGCATCCTGCCCCTCAGCCACAGCAGCAGGCTAGGCCAGCACCGCAGCAGCGTCCTGCTCCTCAGCCGCGGCCACAGCAGCAGGCTAAGCCGACTCCGCAGCAGCGTCCCGAGTCACATCCGGCGCCGAAGAAGCAGCCTCCAGCCGAGGAGAAGAAGCCGCCGCGGTAGTGGCGATCCGCTGCGTTCAATCGCGGTGCAAACAGGATGGGCGAAGCATCGGCTTCGCCTTTTCTCTTTTGTTGTGTGACGCGCGTGTTCGACAATTGGGGTGCAAAGTCCTTGCCCAACCTTGCCCCTCTGGCCCGCAGCGGAGTGCCAGAGGGATTGCATAGGCGGACCCAGCGCCCGGCGGCTGCATCGAATACAATGGATTCCAAGGACCTTCCCTAATGAAGTTTCACCCAATTCCCCTGAGTTTTCTGACGTTCTCGCTATTGCTGCTCGCGTTGTGCCTGACCATTCCGGCGCTGGCGTCCGACCGGGGCGAGGGCCCACTCGACCCTTCGCAGCCGACCGGCATCACGGTGGATGCGATCATCCAGCAATTCGCCGCCAAGGAAAAGCAGTTCAAGATTGCGCGCGAGCAATACACCTATCGTCAGGACGTAATGGTGGAGACGCTTGACGGGGACACCGTGGACGGTGAGTTCCGCCAGGTGGTCGATGTGTTGTTCGACGACCAGGGCCGCCGGAGTGAGCAAGTCGTGTTTGCCCCGCAGTCGACCTTGCAGCGGATTTCCATGACTCGTGAGGACTTCGAGGATATTCAGCATCGCCTGCCTTTTGTGCTGACCAGCGACGAAATTCCGGAATACTCGATTCTTTACGTCGGCAAGCAAAAAGAAGACGAACTCGGAACCTACGTCTTCGATGTGGCGCCCAAGCAAATCGAGAAGAACAAACGTTATTTCCAGGGGCGCATCTGGGTCGATGATCACGACTTCCAAATCGTAAAGACCTACGGCAAAAGCGTTCCCGACATAGGCATTGGCAAGCATCACGGGGACAACGAGAACCTGTTTCCTAAGTTCACTACCTGGCGGCAGCAAATTGACGGGCAGTACTGGTTCCCGGTTTACACCAAGGTGGACGACGAACTTCACTTCTCTAGCGGTGACGTACACACGATACAAGTTGTGAAATACGCCAACTACAAGCGCTTTGGAGCCAAGTCGAAGATCATCTACCAAGGCCAGGAAATCCCGAAGGACCAGCCGCAGCCGGGCAAGACGCCGCCACCTCCGAAGCCGTAGAGCCGCTGTTGCTATTCGCTTTTCGCCGGATGGCTTGGATGACCCAGGCCTTTTAAGCCGCGCCAAAACCATCGAAGTTGTCCGGCAACCTTCAAAGTGTGCCACGCTGTGGGACTCATTCTAGGGGTGTCAGCTACGACCAGGTTCTCGCGAATAGCGAAAGGCGAAGCGCGGGTTCTTTCACGCCGCGGACGCCATGGAGCGCTCGACCGCCTGCTGGATGAAGCGCTTCATCACGTGGGCCCACATCACTTTCTTGCGTGCTGCAGTCTCCTGGATGGCTCGCCCTTGCGCAAACATCTGGAGAAGCACCCTCATCTTCAGCACCGCCAGCAGCGGCTTATCCTGCTCACTGATGCCGTAACCCTGCACGAATGCTTCCTGCACCGGGGTGGTGATGCTGCGATCGCAGAACGGGTATTTCTCCAGCGCCTCAACCGCAGCCAGAAACATTGCGGCGTCATGCAGCGAACTGGCCTGCTGCTGCAAGTTGGCAAAGGCGGAGAAGCCCACGCCGGGTTGCGCCACTAGCACATTGAGCGGCACAAAGTCATTCAACACCGCAGAGGCGCGTACCGGTTTCTTCTGTTGACTCAGCGTCATTCTGGCGTTGCTCAGGATGGCCTCGGTCGATTCCGTGGGTAGCCCGTCCTCCTGCGCTTTGAGGCAGAGCTTTTCCATGTGCGTCAGAATCTCGCAGCTTCCCAAGGCGGTGGGCGTTGCTGATGTCGCTTTGTGGAATCGTTGCAGCCAATCGCCGGCTTGGCTCGCGGCCGTTTTCAAAAGCCGATGATCGGCGGACTCGGGTAGCAAGGCCGCTTTCATAATGATGCTTTGCAAGGGCAGGCCATTGATTTTGGTACTCACCACGGCGCCCAGTTCTGCGAAATCGCCGACCAGACGCGGCACTCCGCTGAGTTTTCCTTTGACGGAAGCCTGATAGGCAAACTTCAAATTCTCAGCTTCGCTCCTGGCCAGCCCTTGCGACCCTGGTGACGCCGATTTTCCCGCGCGATAAACCTTCGCGTTGACACGTTCGCTGGCGCGCTCAAAGTCCAGCACAATTTCGTAGGTGCAGCAATCCGGCTTAGGCGTGTGCCCAACCACGCGGATCGCCCGCAACTCTGAATGTTCGGGAAAGTACCGGGGACCTGAGGTCCGCAAACTATCTACGATCTGGGCCAGAACGCTATCTGACATTGACTCTCCGACTTGGATGCACGCCTTATGTGGGATGCCTGCCATCAGAAAATGGCAATACCCGCGGCAATGCCCTGTCCCTTCAGGTGCAGGTTGAATGCCATCGTTTCGAGCGTAAATTACCTGTAAGTAGTTGATTGATTTAGGGGCTAAACTGCGGGTTTCCTGCACATAAGGATGCTCGATGGGGACGTTGAGAACTCTGATGCACAACCTTGGCAGCATCAGAAACGTAGAAAAAATACACACGAAAATTGCTGCCGTCGCCAAGCCGCAGGAAAAATATGGGGTATCAACTCGCCGTCAGCGGCTTGCCACGAAACCGACCGCCGGGCTCAATAGAAGAGGTACTTACGCCACTTGGAGTCGGACCGCCCCATCATGCGCATGATGTGACGGCTGGTATGCAGGTTGAAAGCGCGTGGCTCGCGCATAAGTTTCATGCTGGCCTCGTGGGGCAGAAGATTGCCCTTCCGGCGATTGCAGGAGTGGCAGCAGGCCACCAGGTTCTCCCACGTTGAGGCTCCTCCCCGCGAACGCGGGATGACGTGATCCAGGGTCAACTCGCCGGCAGCCAGGATCTTCCCGCAATATTGGCAGGTGTTGCGATCGCGCAGCAGAATGTTCTTGCGCGAAAGGGCGCGCGTCTGGTGCGGGATGCGCCGGTATTCCAGCAGACGGATGACGGACGGCACGTGCATGGCGATACGCGCCGCATGCAGATAATGTCCGTTGGCTTCCTCCATCATGGCCACACCCTTCAGCACAAGAATGACGGCGCGACGTGCGGCACAGACATTGATGGGCTCGTAGGATGCATTGAGCACCAGCACCGGTGCGTGCATCGCCGTCCACTGCGGCGGCTCATCACCGGCGACACGGGCGTGCTGCATGCATCCGGCAAGCGACTTGCCGTATCGGGACGCTGCACTCTGGGCCGACATGGACATACCCGGTTATGCCGAAGCCGTGACTGCCACCGCTTCGATTTCCTCCTCATCCCCATGATTGGCAGCTTGCCGTGTAGCCGCAGCCTGAAAAGCGCGGGCCACGGTTGCCGCCCAAACTCGTTCGGCGCCAGCCTGCTTTAACACTCGGGCGCACTCGGAAAGCGTGGTCCCAGTGGTCATGACGTCATCCACTACGATCACCGTACGGCCTTGCACACGGCGCCGGTCGCGAACGCGAAAGGCATCGCTCACATTGGCGATTCGCTCCTCGCGGCTGAGTCCCACTTGCGAAATGGTCGCTCGCCGACGAACCAATACTCCGGTTGCTAACTCAATCGGTTGCGGTAAGCGCTTTACTGCGGCGCGAGCGATCAGCTCTGTCTGATTGAAGCCACGCTCGCTGCGCTTGCTCTTGTGCAGCGGAACCGGGACGATGAGCGGAGGCGCGTCGCCGCAACCGGGGAGCAGTTCCGCGATGGCGCTGGCCAACATTCCACCCAGCACCGCCGCGACCGGAAGAACGCTCTGGTACTTGAGTAGGTGCACCAGACCGCGCAGGCCGCCTTCGTATTCTCCGAAGGAGACGGCGCGCGCAAACTCCGGCTCACAGTCACGACAGTTCTGACACCGGCCATCGCCCATCAGCAACTGTGCACTGAACAGACGGTCACCGCAAACCACGCATTGCGGCTCGCGCACCGGCGCGATGGCAGCAATACATTCAGGGCAGACGGGAATCCGCGAAATGTTATTGAGTGGCGTGTCGCACAGCCTGCAATCGGAAGGGAAAAGGACCGAAAAAACGTTGCGCAGGAGGGCTTGCAAGGGCGCGAAAACTGCGGCACGTTGCAGGGCGCGCTGACTTCGCCGGTCTCGCTTTAGCGTCTCACGACTGCTGAAGACGACCCTCCACCCATCCGATCACTCGCCAATGCGGCGTGCGTCAAGGACCCGTCGCCGGTGCCTCCGGGTGCCAGAGAGCGATGGTTGACGCTCCTCCGATCACCCCAACGAGCAAGACTCGTCGGGGACCTGATCCGGTCCCGAAGCACCGTGACAGCACAGTATAAGAGCTTCGATGCACAACGCGCAATGCCGGACGGGGTTCGGGAAAAGGATTTCACCGAGATTTCATCGAGCGCGGAGTGGAGGCAAGCTGCGCTGCACCCATCCGGAGCCGCACTTACTTACCCGCGATCGCCGAAATTTCGATCCGTGCATCCTTGAGCAATAGCGTCGCTCCGGAGGTAGCCCGGGCCGGGGGAGCCTTGCTGAAATATTCCCCATACACCTTGTTCATCCGTGCAAAATCCCCCATGTCTGCCAAATAGACCGTCATCGACAGGACGTTGTCCATGGTCATGCCGTCGGCCGCCAGCACTGCCTTAAGGTTCTCCATGACCTGACGTGTCTGTCCCTCGATATCCAGACTTCCGAGGAAATCGCCACTCTTCGGGTCAAAGCCCATCTGGCCCGACAGAAACAACAGGTCCCCGTGGCGTATCGCCTGGGAATACGGACCGTGCGCGGGGGGCGCTGATGCGGTAGTAACGACCTGCTTTGCTGCCGGAGTAGTGGCAGTCTGGGCTGTTAACGGCATCGACGCGGCGAGCATGATGAACGATACCGGGACGACAGCAAATAGCTTCTTATATTTCATTTGATTCTCCGTTAGTACGATGAACACCTTTTTAAGATCGCGTACGCAATTAAAGGCAGATAGGTCCGAATCGGTTGTGCAACAGGTGGAGGGCACAACCACTGCTTTAGTTGGACAGCTTTTCTGTGGTCGCGCCCGGCTTGTCTTCTACGGTCCCACGGTATCGCTTCAGGATGTCGGAAAGATGGCTGTTGTCGATATTGCCGCCCGAAAGGATGAGGCCTACTTTCCTTCCGGCAAAAAGGCTTGAATAGCTCACGAGCGCAGCCAGGGGAGCTGCTCCGGCGCCTTCGGCAACCTCTTTTTCCGATGTAACCATGGCCGCGACCGCCCACTCGAATGCATTTTCCTCGACCAGGAGAATGTCCGCAATGCGGCCGGGGAGCATCGCCACCGGCACGCTGCCAACCTCGCGTACGGCGATCGCTTCGGCAACTGTCTCTCCACCAACCTTGACTGGCTCACCTTTCAGCCGCTGCGACATGGCTGCATAGCGTACCGACTCCACGCCATAGACTTTCACGCCCGGCTTGATACCTCTGACGGCAACGGCACATCCGGTAATTAGTCCGCCACCGCCCACGGGAATTATTATGGCGTCAAGATCCGGCTGGTCGGCCAACATCTCCAGGGCTATGGTTCCCTGACCTGCAATCACCACCGGATCATTGTAGGGGTGAATGAGGGTTAGGTTGTCCGCGGCCGCATTTTTTCTGGCGTAGTCGGCGGTCTCGTCAAAATTCCTGCCCTTGATCACCACATTTGCACCCAGCGATTTAGTACGTTCTATCTTGGTGCTCGGCGTGTTCTCCGGCATATAAATCGTTGCCTTGATACCGAGCCGGGAAGCGTGCAGCGAGACTCCCTGGGCATGATTGCCGGTGCTCATGGTAATCACACCTTTTGCCTTTTCCTCCGGGGTCAGCATCAGCAGCCGATTCAATGCCCCTCGCTCCTTGAAGGCGCCTGTTGCCTGCAAGTTCTCCATCTTGACGTACACCTCGGCACCGGTGATCTTTGACAGGAGGCGCGAATACAGGAAAGGTGTCCGCACAATCTGGCCGGAAATGCGCCTTTGTGCTTCGCGGACATTGTCGAACGCGACGATATCGGATGCTTGTTGCGGTATGAAGAAGGTATGCGGGTGGGCTCCGCCCGCCAGCTGCTCACACGCCTGAGCCTTGGCCAGTAAATCGGGCAACAGGGAACTCAGACAGAACAGGCCCAGCGAAGCTCCGGCTTGGCCCAGGAATGTTCGTCGAGTTTGGCTTGTGTCCAAAAGCCTCCGCGAAAAAAGTCGGGAGTTACCCAGCGACTGGCGCAAACATATCACCGCTGGCGGTTGACGGCAAAGGCACTGAACACTCATGTCAGTGACAAGGCGATTCGCGATTTCCGTTTTGGGTCCCTGAGCGCCTGACGCTCCAATTTGGCGCTATGGGCCGACACCAGCCTTGCCTCCTTGAGCATTTGCCTGTTTCCCAATCGCACTCGATCCCACGAAAGACCCGCGGTTCTGGCCGACCGTCACTTGTAAGAAGTGCCACTGACGTGCTAACTTGCGCCGTCGCCCCTTTTGCTGCGCCGCGCGAGGTCTTCATACATGAGTACTACCATCAGCACGCCACAAAAGAAGTTCCGTTCCTACGTCCCCGACAATACAACGATGCCGGAGTTTACCCTTCGGGCCGTGCTCCTCGGCTTGGTCCTGACGGTGATTCTGGGTGCTGCCAATGCCTATCTTGGTCTGCGCGCCGGCATGACCATCGCTGCCACCTATCCCGCGGCGGTTATCGGCATGGCCCTGCTGCGGGTCATGAAGGGCTCGCTGCTGGAGGAGAACATCACTCGAACCGTGGGCTCGATCGGCGAGTCGGTGGCGGCCGGCGCCATCTTCACCATCCCGGCATTCGTGATCTCGGGGGCATGGCCCATCTTCGATTTCAAGCATGCGTACCTGAAGTCGTCAGTGTTGATGCTGGTGGGAGGTGCGCTGGGTATTCTGTTCGTCACGCTGTTGCGCCGGGTGATGGTGGAAGACCCGGAGCTTCCCTTCCCGGAATCGGTGGCAGCCTCGGAAATTCATAAAGCTGGGCAACAAGGTAGCCGCGCGGCGAAGATACTTTTCTCGAATATGGGGTTTGGCGGACTGGTTTATCTGCTCGGCCAGTTCAATTTATTTAACGCAAGCAAGGCCTTCATCGTAAATGTCGGGCAGTTGGGCACCAGCTTCGTGCGCATGGGGCGCTCCGCGACTGCTCCCAAGCTGACTGCCGGCGCCATAACTACGGTTTCTGCTCCCGCCATCAGTCCTGCGTATCTGGGTGTTGGCTACATTATTGGACCACGCCTGGCCGCGCTCAATTTTTCCGGAGGCGTTATTGCCTGGGGCTTGCTGGTGCCGCTGATTCTCTTCCTCGGCGGTCCAAGGTTGGTGGCTGAGTTTGCTCCCGCTGGCACCGTGATACCTGATGATGCTTTTTGGGCCGGTCAGGCGGCCGCAGTGTGGAGCTTTATCGTGCGTCCTATCGCGGTTGGGGGCATGCTGGTCGGCGCTTGCTATACGCTGTTCCGAATGCGCAAGAGTCTGGGCTCGGGGATGGCGCGCGCGGTCTCCGATCTGAAGAAGTCCGCCGCAGCCCACGCGGGCACTGCCCGTACCGACCGCGATCTGAACGGAAAAGTTGTTTTCGGCGGGCTGGGTGTAGTGCTGCTCTGCATGATCTGGCTCTACACCAGTTACGCAGGCGTGCTAAGGGGCGGAATCGTCGCGGCCGTCGTAATGATCATCATCGGCTTCTTTTTCGCGGCCGTCTCCGGAAACCTGGTCGGCCTGATTGGTTCGTCCAACAATCCAATCTCAGGTCTGACCTTGGCGACCTTGGTAATTGCGGCACTGTTGATGGTGATTATTGGCGTATCGGGCATGAGCGGAGTCGCGGCTGTACTCGGCGTGGCGGCCGTGGTCTGCGTTTCCTCCGCTGTAGCGGGCGAGATGCTGCAGGACCTCAAGGTGGGACACATCCTCGGCGGCACACCCAGCAAGATGCAGATCGGCGACTTCCTGGGTGTCACGGTTGCCAGCTTCTGCCTGTTTCCGGTACTGATGCTGCTGAATCAGGCCAACATCAACAGCGGCGGTATTGGTTTCGGGGACCCTCAGCTCTCTGCCCCACAGGCCGGGCTGATGGCCATGCTGGCGCGCGGCATTGTTGGCGGAGAGATGGCGTGGCCACTCATCGTGGTCGGCGTGTTGATGGGATTTGCGCTGATCATGTTGGAAGTGCGCAGTCCCATGCTGTTCGCTGTCGGCATGTACCTGCCGCTGGAAACCACGTTCGCTATCTTTGTCGGCGGCATTATTCGCTGGATGATGGACAAGATGCGCGACAGCAAGGGCTTTAATGACGCCCAGAAGGCCCGAGTGGAAAATGCCGGGGTGCTGACCGCCTCAGGGTTCATTGCCGGCGAGGCCCTGATGGGGATTGTCATCGCGGTTTTCCGCTACAAGGAATGGCCGCTGCCGGTGATCTTCCAGCATCCGAACGTAATTTCGGGATTCATCGTGCTCGGGATCCTGGCGATCGTGATGATTCGCGTGCCGCTGGCCAATGCGGGCAGACCGGATGAACCGGCGCCGCCGACCGCGATTATGTAGAGCGTCTTAGTTTATTTCCACTGTCATCCCGAGCGAGGTCGCCGCGGCGACCGAGTCTAGGGACCTGCTGTTTGTGCGCGGATGACCATAGCCTCCAACCTTACCGCCATTCACGATCGCATTGCGCGCGCCGCCCAGCGCGCGGGCCGGGGCGCGAGTGCCGTTGCTTTAATGGCGGTTTGCAAAACCCAGCCCGCCTCTAACATCATCGAGGTCTATGATGCAGGCCAGCGCCTGTTCGGCGAAAACCGGGTGCAGGAGTTCTCCGAGAAAGTGGCCGCGCTTGCGAGCTTGCGCGACGCCCGCTTTCATATGATCGGCCACCTGCAATCCAACAAAGCGCCGAAAGCGGTCGAGGTCTTTCACGCAATTGATTCTCTCGACTCGACAAAGCTGGCAGAGCGCCTTAATGCTGCTGGCGAAAAACTGGGCAAGACCCTCGACATTCTGATCGAGATCAATGTTGGCGGCGAAGAGGCCAAGAGCGGCGTTGCACCTCATTCTTCCGAACTCGAAAGCATTCTCGCCGGCGCTCCCACCTGGAAGCATCTGCGCATTCGCGGGCTGATGACGGTGCCACCGTTCACCGAAGATCCCGAAGGAGGGCGCTCCTACTTTCGCCAGCTTCGCGAATTGCGGGACCGTCTCGCGGCTCGCAATCTGCCCGGGCTTGCGCTCGATATACTCTCCATGGGCATGTCCCATGATTTCGAAGCAGCCATCGAGGAAGGCTCGACTTGCGTGCGCATCGGTACTGCGATCTTTGGGGATCGTGCGAAACCATGATCCCTGTCCGCGACACGCCATCCGGCGCAACTTTTCAAGTGAAGGTGCATCCTCGCGCCAAGAAGAATTCCATCACTGGTGAAGCCGGCGATGCACTGAAACTGGCCTTAACTGCGCCTCCAGTGGAAGGCCGCACCAACCAGGCTTGCATTGAATTTCTTGCTGAAGTTTTGAATGTGCCGCGTTCGTCGGTTACGATAGCCGCCGGGGAAGGCAGTCGAAACAAAGTGATTCGCGTGCGCGGGCTCGCCGGCACACAGGTCGAGGCAAGGCTGAAAGTAGCCAGTAGCCGGTAGTCAGTTACTGAGACCGCGGATCACAACTGGCAACTGGCAACTGGCAACTGATCACTGACAACTGGTTGAGGAGAGCATTTTGAGCTTTGCGCAGCGCTGGCGCGACATTCGCGTGGGCTTCGAACGTCCTTTCTGGGTCGCTAACATTAGCGAGTTGTTCGAGCGCCTTTCTTATTATGCGGCGTTCGCCTCGCTGGCGCGCTATCTCCATGAAGTCCTTAAGTTTCCCACCGAGCAGACCGGCACGCTCACCGGATTCTTCGGTGGGCTGGTATGGTTTCTGCCGGTGTTCGGAGGAACTCTCGCCGACCGCATGGGCTTCCGCCGTGCGCTTTCGCTGGCTTATCTGATCCTGAGCTGCGCCTACTTCCTGCTGGGATCGCTAGGATCGCCCTGGCTCGCCCCAGTGCGCGATTCGGTGCCACTGGTTGTGCTGGTCGCTTTTGTGTTGGCTCTCCCGGCGTTGGGAGTTGCGCTGGTAAAGCCCAGCGTCGTCGGGACCACCGCACGCGCCTCGAAGGAAAACGTCCGCTCTATCGGATACTCCATCTATTACACGCTGGTAAATATCGGCGGAGCGGCCGGCCCCTATGTTGCGTCGTACGTGCACCAGCGTATGCGCGTGGAGAATGTCTTTCGCGTGGCAGCGCTGAGCGTGTTCCTGATGTTCCTGGGCGTCTTGCTGTTCTTCCGTGAGCCGCGCCGCACCGAGGAAGTTCAAACTACCAGTCTCTCGCAGGCTGCTAGAAACTTCTGGACCGTCACTACCAATCCCCGCTTCATGCTGTTCCTGCTGATCTTTACCGGCTACTGGATCGTCTATTGGCAGGAGTTCATTACGCTGCCGCTTTATGTTCACGACTACATCAATCCTCGCACCGACACCGAACTCTTGCTCGTGACCGGCCCGCTGGTGGTGATTGCCCTCACGCTGGCGATCAATATCCTGACCCAGAAGATACCCGCCTTCAGCGCCATCATCATCGGCACCTTGATGGTTGCCCTGGCGTGGATCATCCTGATCGTCAGACCAACGGTAACGGGCGTGGTCCTTACACTGATTGCGGTTGCGCTCGGCGAGATTATTCAATCGCCTCGCTACTATGAATACATTTCCCGGCTCGCGCCCTCCGGACAGCAAGGGACCTACATGGGATTTGCTTTTCTGCCCTTGGGCATCGGCTCATTCATAGGCGGGAAGTTCGGCGGATTTCTCATCCACTACTTCGGCGAGGTGAAACACCAGCCCGCAATGATGTGGTGGGTGATCACGGGGGTCGGCGTCCTCACTGCAATTCTGCTGTGGATTTATGACAAGTTCGTGCTGCCACAACCAGCCGGAGAGACCACGCACGCAGCGGCCGGTTGATCGACCAGCTTCGCCCGAGGCGAAACGTCCCTGCGGGTAAATTTGATTCTTTACAGCCGACAGTTCCGATGAAGAAAACTCCAGCTTATATCGCCAAACATATCCGCACCGTAATCAAGAACGGCGGCTCTGCGCCACATACGGAAGAAGTTCAACGCTTCTTCAAGCATGAGGTCCAGTCGCGCGGCTGGTACACCGGCGAGCTGCGCAAAGTGGCGGTGCGATTTCGCCGGACGATCATTGCGGAGAACGGCGTGCCTTTCCTCTTGCAAGTTGCCGAGCAGCTCTTTCGCGGCGAGATATTGGAAGAGAAAATTCTAGCCGTCGTCATGCTTCAAGGGATCGTGGCGGATTTCGGCAAGGCGGAGTTCAAGCTGTTCGAGAGCTGGCTCGACCGCATCAGCACATGGGCCGATCACGACGCGCTGGTGCATTACCTCATCGGCCCCATGATCGCCGCAAACGCTGCCTACTTGTCGCGACCACCTCGCTGGGCCAGGAAGAAGTCGCGCAACCCATGGCATCAGCGCGCCGCCGCCGTAGGCCTCATCCACAGTACCCGGCAGCACAAGAACTTCGGCGATATCCAGCGCATCACCGAGGTGCTGCTAACCAGCGACGACGACATGGTGCAGAAGGGGTTGGGCTGGCTGCTGCGCGAAGCCGCTAAGGCGAACCCAAAACAGACCGTTGCCTATCTGATGACGATCCGCGATCGAACGCCGCGGTTGGTGTTGCGGACAGCCTGCGAGACCCTGCCAGCCGCCACGCGAGCGCGCGTGTTAGCCAAGGCCCCGGCGAAATCATCGACGGTAGGAAGAATCTGATTTTTCACCACAGAGGCACCGAGGGCACAGAGAATCAAAGGGTTAGTGACTACGAGTGAGCAAGACCGCACGACCGCGGCGGCCGGAAGATCGGGAACGTCCCTTTTTGACGGCCTCTGAGCCAAGTGCTGATTGCCAAATGCTAAGTGCTATCTCTGTGCTCTCTGTGCCTCTGTGGTGAAAACATCCCCGCATCCGATGCTCTCATTTACAATAGAACACGCATGAATCTCCCCGATATTCAGGCTGCGCTGCGCGACAGCCACAACGATTGCTGGCTCTTCTACGATCACCATCACCGCGATGCGATTGCTTATAGCGTCTTGGGGCTGCCACAGAAAATGATGGTCACCCGCCGCTGGTTTTACGTGGTTCCTGCGAACGGCGAGCCGGTAAAGCTGGTACACCGTATCGAAAGCCATCACCTCGACTCGCTGCCCGGAAAGAAGCTGGAATATTCGGCATGGCAGGAGCTTTGGCAAAACCTTGAGACGATGCTGAAGCCCTACAGCACGGTGGTGATGCAGTACTCGCCGAACAATCAGATTCCCTACATCTCGCTGGTGGACGGCGGCATGCTGGAACTGGTGCGCAGCTTTGGCAAAGAGATTGTCAGTTCGGCGAACCTGGTGGCGCGTTTTGAAGCGACCTTGAGTGACGCGCAGATCGCGACCCACTTCAAGGCCCGCGATGCGGTGGATAAGATCACCGCCGCCTTCTTTCCGGAGATGGGACGGCGCGTACGCAACGGCGGCACTCACGAGTTCGAAATGCAGCAATGGGTCATGGAAGCGTTCAAGCGAGAGAACTTGACGACCGACGATCCGCCCATTGTCGGGGTCAACGCGCACAGTGGCGACCCGCATTACGACCCTACCGCAGCAACGTCCGCCCCGATTCGCGAAGGCGATTTTGTGCTGCTGGACCTGTGGGCAAAGACCAACGATCCCGATGGGGTTTATTACGACATCACTTGGACGGGCGTGATCGGTAGCCCAAGCGACAAGCAGCACGAAGTGTTCGAGATCGTGCGCGACGCCCGCAACGTCGGCATCGACAAGGTCAAACAGGCCTTTGAGGCGAAGCAGAAAATTCAGGGTTGGGAAGTTGACGAAGCGGTGCGCGGCTATATCGCCGGCAAAGGCTACGGAAAGTATTTTATCCATCGTACGGGGCATTCCATCGGCCGCGACATTCACGCCAATGGCGCGAACCTGGACAACCTGGAGACCAAAGACGATCGTGACATTCTGCCCAACACCTGCTTTTCAATCGAGCCCGGAATCTACCTGCCGGAATTCGGGGTGCGCAGCGAAATCAATATGATGATCCGCAACGGGAAGGGCGAAGTTACCGGCCGCGTGCAGAACGAGTTGGTGCTGGTCTGATGGCGAATCCGCAGAATACCGCTACCGTGGCCCAGCGCCCTAACAAGGCTTCCGCAAAAAGCGACCATCCGATGGCGATCGTTGCTCCGGTCGCGGGATGGCTCTTTCCCGGTCTCGGGCATTTCATTCAGCGCCGCTGGATTCGCGGGCTGTTGCTAATGTCGGCGGTGTTTGTGATGTTCTTCGCTGGGCTCGGCATGCAGGGCAAAGTGTACGCGCTTAACACCGGTGACTTGCTCGACATGCTGGGATTTGTTGGCGATTTGGGTGCGGGCGCTCTTTACTTCATCGCCCGAACCATGGACTGGGGAATCGGCAACATTCATCGTGCCGTGGCTGACTACGGCACCAAGTACATTGTCGTGGCAGGATTGCTGAATGTGATTGCCGCGGTTGATGCTCACCACATTGCGATCGGCAAGAAACCATGACCTTCGAACTCTCTCACTTCAATGCCGCCCTGTTGTTTGCGCTCTGTGCCTCCACGGTATTCGGCATCACGCAACGCAATACCCCACGCGACATGCTGCGCTACGGCGCTTACTGTTTTGCCCTTTTCGTTGGCGGGGTCATCGTCGCAGCCTGGGCGATGTGGCTAATTAAGCACTAGCTGGTTACCGGCAGTCAGTGGTCAGTTGCCAGTTCGGCTGATGGAAGGGTATGGCTGTTTCCGATGTTCGTGTGGTTGTCTCCCGCAGTCATACAATTTCTGCTGAGACCGTTTCCCACACAAACGCATCGAACACGCGCAACTCGACAAAGCCCAACCGCCTGTACAGATCTACCGCGCGATGGTTCGCTTCGGTTACGGTCAGTGACAGCTGACGAAAACTCCGATTGCGCAACGAGTGATACGTGCTGGCGACAAGTCTTTCTCCAATACCCCGCCCTCGATACTCCGGAACCAGGCACACCTGGGTCACGTGTCCCACGTCATCTTTAACCCGCGAGCAAAGAATCAGTCCGATCAGCGCACTGGAAGCTCGATGAATGGCGACGAACGAAGAGTCCTGGTCGAAGACGCCACAGCCGGGAAATCGCACAATGTTATTCAGGAAGCGGTTGGAACCAGCATTGGTGCGGTATTGATCGTTAATCTCGGAGTCGATGTGGGAGCGATAGGCGGCGGTAATGACCCCGGCTGCCGGCTGGTAGTCCTGGTCAGCCCAGCGGCGCACCAGGATATCCTCCAGCAGGCCCACGGGTGGAATATGCGGAGCCCCGGATCCCCGCAATTGCAAGGCGAGAAATAGTCTGCGGTAGCGCTGAAATCCTGCAGAAACAAAGTTGGCAACGAGTTCTCCCGTCTGATGGGTCAGCAACTGCGCTTCGACGCGAAGAATGCCAGGTGACTGCTGCAGAGTTTCAATCATATGCTCCGCCATCTGAAGCTCGATTGCCCGGGCATCGGCGCGGCGCGGCGAGACGAAGAGGTCGCCCACTACACCTTTGCTGCCTTCATACACGAAGAACGAGTAACCTACGATGCTTCCCCGCTCGACGGCGGCGTACCCCGGCAGGATTTTGGCATCGATGTAACGCAAAATCATGTCCGACGAACCGCGATAGTCCCAGGCGAGCAATCTGCCCCATACCTCGATTTCTTGCTCGAGCAGGGGACGCAGGTCGGCAGATGAGAAGTGCCTGAGGTCGAGGATCTCCACGGAACTCAGCCAGGGCCGACGGTAATTATCAACGGATCTGTGCGCTGCGGCCATACGCTGAGTCAGTCTAGTGCGGGTTAGCGTCTGAGGCAAACATTAAACTGACGGACGGGGTTGCCTGCGGAATTCGCAACCCAGAGAATTTGTATGTGGGCCCCGATAGTTTTCCTAGCAACTATTCCTGGCTAGCCCGGTTCCAATCTGTAGAGACCAAAGAACCAGAGATTTGAACTCATCTTGGCAAAGTCCGAAGGAGTTCCCCGGTGCATTGCCCGGAATTGGCCGGGCGCCTGAATTGAATAAGAAAGGGAAATATGCGTATCCTCCGTTGCAGTCGGTTGTTCTTGTTAGCATTCCTGATTGTCGCGGTCCCCGTATCGTCATTTGCCGCAGTCTTCATCTCGGTGGGGATTGCGCCGCCTCCGCTTCCCGTGTACGAGCAGCCTTGGTGCCCGGGTCCTGGCTACATCTGGACTCCGGGTTATTGGGCGTATGGTCCTGATGGCTATTTCTGGGTGCCCGGAACGTGGGTGCTGGCCCCCCAGGTCGGCTTTCTGTGGACACCGGGCTATTGGGGATGGGGCGGTTCGGCCTTTATCTGGCATGCCGGATACTGGGGTCCGCACATCGGCTTCTATGGCGGCATCAACTACGGCTTCGGTTATACCGGTTACGGCTACGAGGGCGGATACTGGCGTGGTCGTAATTTCTATTACAACCAAACCGTCAATCGCGTGAACGTAACTAACATTCACAATGTTTACAATAGGACCGTAGTGAACAACGTGACCGTAAATCGCGTGGCCTATAACGGTGGCAACGGCGGCATCAACGCGCGCCCCAATGCTGCTCAGGAAGCTGCCTTGCGCGAGCGCCACGTCGCCCCTACCTCGGTGCAGACCCAGCATGAGCAGATGGCGCGCTCCGACCGCGCCCAATGGGCGTCGGTGAACCATGGCCGGCCCGAAGTGGCGGCAACTCCAAAACCGGCGGCCTTCCACGGCACCGGCGTAGTCAGGGCGAGTAATGCGCCGATGACGAACAATCCGGCGGTGAATGCTCCACGAACAAATGGTGCGGGCAACGCGAGGGCGTCGCAACCAGTCAATAACAATGTCCCGCGCCGGCCCGAACGTGCAAACGCGTCCAATTCCAATCGTGGTGCAACAACGCACTCGAACACCGCCAACAACGTCCCGCGCCCAAACAACGCTACCGCGCCGGCTCACACGAACCAGAGCCAGCCCGCTCCGCATGGCACCGGCGCAGCGAACGTAACACCTCACAATAACAACGCGCCGCGTCCGCCGGTGCATCAGAGTGCACCGCGCCCGGAGAATTCCATGACCGCGCGCAGCACGGCACATTCCTCTCCGCCACAAGCAAGCAGAGAGGTGGCTCGCCCGCCAGCGCACCAGAACCAGCCGGCTCCGCACGCAAGCCAGCCGCCACAACACCAGGCTGCGCCGCACGCCAGCCAGCCGCCGGCGCAACACCAGGCTGCGCCGCATCAAAGCGCACCTCCTCCGTCAGGCAAGTCGAAGGAGCCACACGGCTAGAGCCGCATCACTGAAGAGGGAAAGGGCGTTGAGAGCGGCGACCAAAGTCGCGGTTGCTTACGAAGTGCGGGCCTTCAGGCCCGCACTTCCCGTACCAGCGGACATACCAATCCTGGATCAGCTCGGACTCAGGGCTTCACTTGGCCGGACGCTTTTCCCAACACCACATAAAAGTCCAAGTGCTGCGGCGCGAAGCCGCCCACGCGCGTGACACTGCGTCCGGGTAGGCGATACTCCAATTCCTTCTGGACGCCACTGGCGGCCACAACCAAATGATCGAAGGGTGGAACCTCATTCTTTTCATAACTTGCGATCGGCTGGTCAAGGTAGAACGCCAAGCCATATCTCACGCTGGGAGGCACATCGTAGACCGCAATGCTTTGTCCGACCACGCTCTCGTGAATGGTCGCCTCCACTGGCCGGACCGATTGTAATAGATTGATGATCGGTGCCGTACCGCGCAATAAGAGCGCAAACGCGATGACCACCGGGACCAGCGTGATGAACCGCAACACGCGGTAGCCTTGCATGCGCAGGCTCAACCAAAGGGCAAGAATCGCTGTAATGCCGAGTCCGGCCGCGACGATAATGACATTTCGTGGCAGGGCCAGCTTCAATAGTTTGAACGGCACGATAAGCGCTGCCACCAGCATGGCTGCTGAGAGCAGGGCATGCAGCATTCCCAACCACGCACTCGGCTTCTCTGCCTGCTGTTCGCGGCGCCAGACAAAGTCCGCTAGCAAAATCGTGCCGGCTGGAATTGCAGGAAGAATGTATCCCGGCAGCTTCGACTGCGACAGTGAGAAAAATGCTATCGGAAGCAAGAACCACACCGTGAGATAGGTGCGCAAATCTTCCACTCCGGGTGGCTGCTGTATCGAGAAACGCCAGTCACGAACGGCGTCTACCAGTGCGACGATGACAAAGACAGTCCAAGGCACCAGCGCAAGCAGTGTCACCGGCAGGAAAAACCAGAAGGGTTGAGGATGGTGATAAAGGTTGGTGCTAAAGCGTTCCACGTTGTGCTGCAGAAAGAAGGTGCGTAAGAACTCGGGACTGGCACGCTGCACCGCAACAAACCAGGGCGAGGTCACCGCGAGATACAGCAGGATTCCGGCAGGCCAAAGGGTGCGGAGAATCAACCGCCAATCTTGTCGCAGGGCAGTAAAGATCACAATGATCAACCCAGCAAGCAAGACGGCAACCGGACCCTTAGCCAGGGTCCCGAGTCCGGTAAAGAGATAGAACGCCAGCAACCAGCCCCGATTCTGGTTGGAATACCACCCATACCAGCACAGCATTGCGGCGGTAAACATCGCCGTCAGAGGCATGTCGGTGGAAGCGCTCCGCCCGAACCCAATCACGATCGCTGAAGCGGCAGTAATTAACGCAGCATCAAGCTGCATTCCCCTGCGAAAATGGCGTGCCCAGACATAGATGAAGAAGATCATCAGCGAGCAAAGGATTGCGGAGGATAGGCGCGCCGCCCAATCGCTTACCCCGCCGGTCGCCTTATATGCCAGTATGGTGGCCCAGTAATAAAGCGGCGGCTTTTCAAGCCAGGGCTGGCCATTCAGAACTGGAGTGACCCAATCGCCGCGCTGCAGCATTTCGCGCGCGATTTGCGCATAACGGGGCTCGTCAGCGCCTACCAAGCCGATCACCTGAAGGCCGGCAAAAAACAGGAATCCGCAGAATGCGATGAGAGCAAGAAGGTCGGTGGAACGGCGGGTGCGTTCCTCCAGAATGGGGTTCTGTTTCAAGGCTCGATCCGTTCGCCTGGCGAGAGCTACTGCACCACCGCGTGGTAACCGCGAAGCCGAAATTCCGCCAGCAGACGCCCGGTGGCGGTTGACAATGGGCCGGGCATCGCGCATCCGCTGGCGCACTCGTGACCACCACCGCCGAACTGCTCGGCCACCGCGGCTACATTGACCCCACCTTTGCTGCGCAGGCTCACGCGGAAGCTGCCGTCAGGTTGTTCCCGAAAGAACAACGCCACTTCAATGCCTTCGATGGCCAGGGCGTAGTTGACTAATCCTTCACAATCTTCTTCGTGGGCCTGGCAGCGTTCCACGGTAGCGCGATCCACGTGCATGCAGGCCAGAGTACCGTCCCGGTGAAGGCTGGTGAGAGCGGCTCCCAGCAGACGCATCTTGGAAAGCTGGGTCGAGAAGTATACGTTTTGGGCGATCCGAACCGGGTCAGCGCCGCAGCGCACTAGTTCCTTGGCCAGGGCGAAAGTCCCCTCGCTAGTTCCCCTGAAACAGAACGAACCTGTGTCGGTAAGCACCGCGGTATAGAGACAAGTGGCTACTTCGGGTGAGATCTGGACGCCGGCCTCGCGCGCCAGGCGGAAGATCATTTCCGCGGTTGCGCAGGCACTGGGATCGATCCAGTTCACGTCCGCAAAAGGACGGGCGGTCGCATGGTGATCGATGTTGATGAGGTAGTGCTGCTCCAGTCCAGTCAGGCGCGTGCGCTGCACACTATCGCATTCCAGGATGATGACCGCCTCCGCTTGGGGTGCGTTCTCGGTAGTTTGCAGCACCGAATCGCTGAAGGGCAACGGGCGGTAGATGCCCGGCACGCCATCGCTGAGGACTACGTTCGCCTGCTTGCCCATGCTGCGCAGAATCTGGCAGCAGGCCAGCGCCGACCCGACGGCATCGCCATCTGGCCGGGCGTGCGACGTGAGAATGAATTTCTGCCTTCTGCCGATCTGATTCAGAACTTCGCCAAGCATCCTAATGGACCCGATCTCGAACCTAACGCTTCCTTTTCTGAATACGCTGCAACAGCTCTTCGATCCTGCCGCCGTATTGGTCCGCGTGGTCGAGCACGAAGATCAACTCCGGGGCCTGGCGGATAGCAAGACGGCCCACCAGTTCATGCCGAATGTAGCCGCCCGCCGCGTTCAAGCCTTTGAGGCTTTGCTCTACTTCGTCCTCGTCTCCCGCGACCGAAACCAACACGCGGGCGGTCTTGCCATCGGGACCCAGTTGAACCTCGCTAACGCTGACCAATCCAATGCGAGGATCGCCCAATTCCCCTTCCACCAGAGCGACAATCTCTTCCCGCAGAGCTTCTGCCATGCGGCCTCGATGGTATTTCTGTCCCCGGTTCTCCATTGCCTTCTATTCTGTCATCCGAAAATAGGGGAACGTTAGAGCATACGCCCACCTGTCAAGCCGGCGTGATAACAGTCACGGTTCCTCGGTCGCACGTCCGCCAAATTCCGCTTCACTCAAGAAATCAAGAAGTGAATCAATGACTTCGCCGCCACTGTTGTTGGCTGTGCGCACGGCGTGCCGCTCCACGTTGCGCATCAGGCCTTCCAGGTAATCGCGCGAGTGCGAAATGCTGACCACGCCCAAGGTGGCCCGCTGCCAGGCTTCGCTCGGGTCAAGCTCCGCGACGGAGACGTTGAAGTGGGCCCGCAGCCCATCCTTCACGCTGCGCACCACCTGCCGCTTGTCTTTGAGCGAGTGCGCGCCTTCAATGCGGATCTCGAGCGTGAGATGCGCAATCATTCCCTGTCCTATTGCACATCGTCCCGGATACCGTGGGTCCTCTCATAGGAGGATGCAGTTCCGGGACGTCGCTGGTCTTATGGTACTGCTTGGCCCAACTGCTCCTATCCACTAGCCCCTAGCCACTAACTACCGTTCTTAAACAAAGGCTTCGGCCGCTACTCTCTCGGTAACGAACACTTCAATGACATCCCCTACTTTGATATCACCATAGTTGGCGATCGAGATCCCGCATTCCATGCCATGGCGGACTTCGCTGACATCTTCCTTAAATCGCCGCACCGAGCCAATCTTGCCCTTAAATACGACCACATTGTCGCGCAGCAGGCGAACTTCGGCGTCGCGCTTGATGACACCATCGGTGACGTAGCAACCCGCAATCGTTCCGACCTTGGGTACGCGGAAGGTGTCGCGGACATCGGCGCGTCCAAGATAAGTTTCCTTGATGATCGGCTCCAGCAATCCGGTCATGGCGCGCTTAATTTCGTCCGCCAACTCGTAGATGATGGAGTGCAGGCGAATGTCAACCTTCTCTTGCTCGGCCAGTTCCTGCGCTTTGCGTTCCGGGCGAACGTTGAAGCCGATGATGACGGCATTCGACGCCGAGGCCAGCAGCACATCGGTCTCGGTAATGGCGCCCACGCCGCTGAGCAGGATCTTGATCTTGACCCGGTCGTTTGACAGCTTGGTCAGGACGTCGCTCAGCACCTCAACCGAGCCCTGAACGTCGCCCTTGAGAATGATGTCCAGCTCTTTCTGCCCGGCGGACTTCAATTGTTCCGCCAACCCTTCAAGCGAGACTCGGGAACTCTTGGCTAGTTGAGCTTCGCGTGCCTTGCCTTCGCGATATTCGGAGATGCCGCGCGCCTTCTCGCGGTCGGCCACGGCCACCAGTTGATCGCCGGCTTGCGGCAAACTTTCCAGGCCGAGAATCTCCACCGGGGTTGCGGGAGTAGCGGCATCCAAGGCCACGCCCCGGTCGTTGAACATAGCGCGAACCCTTCCGAAGACGTTGCCGACTACGAAGTTGTCGCCGGTCCTCAGAGTACCGTTCTGCACCAGGACCGTTGCTACCGGACCGCGGCCGCGGTCCAGCTTGGCCTCCAGCACCGTGCCCTGCGCCAAACGGTCAGGCACCGCCTTTAGGTCCTGCAAATCGGCAACCAGGCAGATCATTTCCATCAGCAGATTGAGATTGGTCTTCTGCTTCGCCGACACGTCCACGAAGACCGTGCTGCCGCCCCAGTCTTCCGGCATCAGACCACGATCGGCGAGTTGCTTCTTCACGCGGTCCGGCAGAGCCTCCGGCTTGTCGATCTTATTCACCGCGACGATCATCGGGACATTCGCGGCTTTGGCGTGATCGATGGCCTCCAAAGTCTGCGGCATCACACCGTCGTCGGCGGCCACGACCAGCACCACGATGTCGGTCACCTTCGATCCACGCGCACGCATGCGGGTGAAAGCCTCGTGACCAGGCGTGTCAAGAAACACAATCTCGCGGCCAAAAGCCGGCGAATTAGGATCGGTGATCGCCACTTTGTACGCGCCGATGTGCTGCGTAATTCCACCGGCTTCGCCTCCGGCAACATTGGTCGAGCGGATCGCATCGAGTAAGCTAGTTTTGCCGTGGTCCACGTGGCCCATGATGGTTACCACTGGCGGGCGTGGAACTCCCTGGGCTGCACCTTCTTCGCCCGCACCTTCCGCCGGAACCGTGTCCTTGGCCAACTGCTCCTCGAAGGTGATAACGGCCGTCTCGGCGCCGAAGTGACGGGCCATGTCGGTCGCCAGGTCGGAATCGAGCGTCTGGTTTACGGTGGCGAAAACGCCTCGCGCCAGCAAGCGGGCGATAAGGTCCTTGGCTCGAATTCCCAATTTCTCCGCCAGGTCTTTTACGCTGATGCCTTCCGGAATGGTGATGCTCCGCGTGATGGGCAGCGGCTCGCTGGAAAGCGAAAGCCGCGGCGGCGGAACAAAGCCCTTCATCGGGCCTTCCTTCACGCCTCGGGGAACATAGCGCTGTCCGGGACGCGCCGGCCGACCGGCGGGACGTTGTCCGGTAGGAGGCGGCGGGGCGACGCCTGCGCCAGCTCCGAACCCCGGACGAGTTCCCGGCGCCCCGGAACGGGTTGGATGGGGGCCGCGGCGCTCTCCCGGGCGCACGGGTGGCCGCGTCTGTCCTGGTGGCAGCACTCCCGGACGCGGGCGCTGGAAAATGGGTTTGCCACGTTCCGGCATTCCCCCTCGCGGAGGCGCGCTGGCGCCTGCACGCGGTGCGACCGATGGCGGAGCCAGATACACCGGACGCGGTCCGGTCTGGGGAACGATCAAACGGCGCGGCGTATGCGCGGCGGTTCCCGGCGGTCCAGAACGCGCCGGTAGCCCGGCGCGACCGATACCCTGGCCGGGCTGCCCCGGAACAGCGGGGCGAGTAACGCTTGCGCCCTTTTCTGCGGCTGATGGTGTTTCCAATAGGGATGCCGGAACTTCGCCCTCTGCAACAGTGGAAGTCTCGGATTCGGTCATTGCGGACGTAGACGGCACAGCTTCACTTTCTCCGAGTGCCGTTATCTGGTCCTCGATCACTGGCTCGGAAGGTTGCGTTGGCGGCGTTGCCGGCGGCGCCGCTACCGGCGGCTTCGGTGGAATAACGATGGCGGCAGGTGGGCGCGCGACAGACTGAGGCGTAATGAAACGGGGCGCTGGCTTGGGTGGTTCCGCAGGAGTTGCTGGCGTGGCGCTCGCCACTGGTGCAACAGGTTTCGTAACCGAACTCGCAGGACGGACGGCTGAGGGCGGCGCGACCGTTTGGCGAGGCCCGGCGGGTGTGGCAAGAGTCGGAGGCACGACCGCACGTGCAGCCGCGGAAGGCTGGGCGGCCCGTTGCGTGACCGCCTTCAGCACATCGCCCGGTTTGGAGATGTGCGAAAGATCCAGCTTGGGCTTGAATTCGTCTGGCGACGTGCGCGACGAGACGCGAGTGGCGCCGGGCTCAGGGTGCTTGGCAAAGTATTTCTTGACCCGCTCCGCTTCGTCCACTTCGATGGAACTGGAGTGCGTCTTCTTTTCCGTTACACCGACCTCGATGAGAGCATCCAGGATCATCTTGCTCTTTACCTCGAGTTCCCTCGCCAGGTCGTTAATTCGAATCTTCTGCATTCCGCCCTATTTCCTCCGTATTGTCCCGCCCGGTTAAGCCGTCATAGCATCCTCACGGTAAAATTCTGCCGACCCCAGCGCCACTGAGGTCTGTGCTCTTACCTCTGCTCGCCAGGTTTTTCTTCGTCAGGAACGTCTTCGTTTTCTCCAGCCGGACGCTCGTGCGTCGTCACTTCGGCTTCATCGGCGGGAGGCGCGTCCTCGATCCCTTCGACGACTTCGGCCTCGTAGTATTGGCCGGTCTCGACCAGGTCCTCGACGCTGTCCGAACTTGCTTCGGGCTCTTCCTCCAAGCCGGTAACGTCGCCAGATTGCCCAGCGGAGTCAGGCCCCGTGGCGCTATCTGCGCCACCGTCCTCCGTGGGCGCCCCACCTTCTTCCGGCCCCTCATCTCCCGCAAGCGCAGCGTTTTCTGTGGCCGCTTCTGACTCGGTGGAAACCTCGCCTTCGGGCGATGGAACCTCTTCGCCACCGGCATTAGCCGCCGCGTCCAAGCTGGAAAAGTAATTATTGACCGCGATACTGATTTTTTCCACGGTCTTGGGGCCGATACCCGGCACCTCCTCGAGCTGCTCGGGAGTCATGTCGGCGACGGCTTCGACAGTCGTTATGCCGGCTGCGACCAGCTTTTCGATGATTCCGGGCTCCAGGTCAGGAACGCTTTCCAGCGGCGTGGCCGGCTGGTTCAACACTACGTTCATCCGATCTTCCACTTCCTGACGCTTCTCTTCTTCGCTCTTGATGTCGATCTTCCAGCCGAGCAGTTTGGCGGCCAGGCGGACGTTCTGTCCCTTCTTGCCGATGGCTAGCGACAGTTGGCTGTCGTCGACGATTACCTCCAGGTGCTTCTCCTGACCTTCAAGAACGGTGACCCGGCTGACCTTCGCCGGCTGTAACGCCTTTTCCGCAAAGGTCACTGGGTCCTCGTGGTATTCGATAATGTCAATCTTTTCGCCGCGCAATTCGCGGATGATGGACTGCACACGCATGCCCTTCATTCCGACACAAGCGCCCACCGGATCGACATCCTTGTCCTTCGACATGACCGCAATCTTGGTGCGCTCGCCGGCCTCGCGGGCAATGGCGCGGATGACCACGGTGTTGTCGTAAATCTCAGGCACCTCGGTCTGAAACAAATGCGACACCAACTCCGGGACGGCGCGAGAGACCACAACCTGCGGGCCCTTGGAAGCTTTTTCTACGCGCACAAGCACCACTCGCGCCCGCTCTCCGGGAGCAAACGATTCGAGTCGCGATTGCTCCTTCTTGGGCATGCGGCCTTCGGCCTTGCCCAGATCCACAATGACGTCCTGTCCTTCCTGGCGCTTGATGGTGGCGTTGATCACTTCGCCGACCCGGCCTATGTACTCGTTGTAGATCGTGTCCCGTTCGGCCTCCCGTACCTTCTGGAAGATGACCTGCTTCGCCAGCTGGGCCGCAATGCGGCCCAGCACCTCAGTCGGTTTATAGGTGCGCAACTCGCCACCTACCTCGGCGGCCGGGTCGATGCGTTTGGCGTCCTCCAGCGTAATCTGCGCGAGGGGATCCTCGATCTGGTCGGGGCCCTCAACGATGGTTCGCACCGCGAAGGCACGAATCTGGCCGCTCTCTTTGTCGAGTTCGGCACGCAGATTCTCCTGGCTCTTGTAATACTTTCGGGTGGCTACCACGATGGCATCCTCGACCGCGTTCACGACGATCTGCGGATCGATGCCTTTCTCCCGGCTCAGAGCGTCGATTACGTTGTACAGTTCACTTGCCATAGAATGTTTGCCACCTTACTTCCAGTTTGGTCTTTTCTGCGTTGGAATCAGAACTCGGGAACCAGGTTCGCCTTTTCAACGTTGGCCAGATCGATTTCAACTTCCGTTCCCGGCTCTACTGCCTGGTGCTTCTTAGATTTCTTCCTGCCGGTCAATTCCAAACTAAGCCAGCCATCGTGAAACGCTTTCAGCCGCCCTTCAAAATGCCGGTTTCCGTTCACCGGGTCGCGGGTCATCAGCTTCACCAGGCTGCCAGTGAAACGCTGGTAGTCCGCCGGCTTTGACAACTTGCGATCGAGTCCCGGCGATGAAACCTCCAACAAATACGAAGCGCCCGGTACAGCCTCCTCAACATCGAAGATGGTGCCTACTTCGCGGCTGAAGCTGGAACAATCCTCGTGCGTAACTCCGTCCGGCTTGTCGATGAAGATGCGAAGCATGCGCGCTTTACCGCCTCCCAGCAGTTCGAGATCGACCACTTCCAGACCGCTTGATTGCGCCACCCGCTCGGCGATCTCTCGAACTTTTTCCAAACCGGCTGCCATCGTCTCTTCCTGTCCAAGAACGGCCCCCTGTCGACCAAGCACAAACCGCCCGTCAGGCTATCATTGCCGCCTGGACTCGCCATGCACCAGCGGATTACGGGTGGAAATAAAAAGTGGGCTCGCGCCCACCGATGTGCTTCGCCGATTATGCACGGGGCTCGCCGTCACGCCGGGAGGGAGTGACAGAACCCTCAAAACACAACAGTACTCTAGTGACTATACGCCGAAAAGTCCGGAAATTCAATGAACACACCGGGAATAGCAGCCTAAAACGGCGCGGAAGGGCGTGCCGCTCCTTCTTGCCAACTAAAGATCCTAGCGCGCCCGCGTTGTTCGTAGCAAGTCAAAATGTCCGCTTTTTGTAGCAAGTGAAATGTCCGGTTTTGATTCTTGGGTTTACTCATATAGCCGTCGTGGTCGCTGTGGGAAAGTGGGAATTCCGCGCACTTTGCGGGA
>JBEKPR010000020.1:0-82129 GCA_049520555.1 Candidatus Korobacteraceae bacterium | reverse complement strand
ACTTGCTGCCACCGAGGATGAAAATCACACCCTACAATAACCATGAAGGCTTCTCCTGACTCAGGAGCTTGGTCCTCACAAACCAAAGCATACCGAGTCCGCTGAAGCCTTCGTTCTTATCCCATCAGGTTCGCCCTTCTGTCGGGCTAACCTGGGATCAATGCAGTCGGCACTGGCAGGCCGGGCATAGGTGCGCACAACCGCTACCTTCTGTTTGGAGGCCGGGCACTCGCCGCTCCATCGCGATCACAACCTCGATCCCTTCGAGAAACATCTTGGGTTGCGTGTGGTCCATCCGTGAGTTCGAGATAGCACGAATGGTACGGCGTTTCCTCATCTGGTACTCTGCAACAATGGAAATTTTTATCTCGAATGGAGCACTTCTCCCGATGCCATATCGATACTTCCGTGCCTGCTTCTCTCTCCTGATTGGTTTCGCTCTTACTCTCTCCGTCGCTGCAGCCAACAAATCGAAAACCGCGGCCGATGCGAACCAGCCGTCCTACGATCAGCCTCAACCGCAGCGTGAGACCCTCGATTACGGTATGTATCAGCGCATTCGCGACGAAGGCCTCGGCCACTCCCATGTGATGGAGTATGCCTCCGCGCTGGACGACGACATCGGGCCGCGCTTGACCGGCTCGGCCAACCTGAAACACGCCAATGAGTGGACGCGCGATCAGTTCACAGCGATGGGCTGCAGCAATGCTCACCTCGAGGACTGGGGCGAGTTCGGCATGGGCTGGCAGCAACTCAATACCTGGGTCCGGATGACGGGGCCCGACACTGCGGTGTTCATCGCCCAGTCAGCGCCGTGGTCTCCGGCGACGAATGGCGCTGTCAATGCACCCGCGATCTGGATCGACGTGAACGAGGCTAAGGACCTCGATAAATACAAGGGCAAACTGGCTGGAAAGATCGTGCTGTATGGCCCCATGCGCGACGTGCCTCCCGTCGATAAGCCGCTCTTCGCGCGCCTGGACGACGCCGAGCTGAAGAAGCTTATCGAGTATCCAATCAAGCCGCGCGGCCGGGACTTCATCGAGCAGTACATGAAGCGCTTGGAGCTGCGCCAGAAGGTCGGACAGTTCTTGGCGGACGAGTACGCCCTGGCGGTCATCACCCCAAGCCGCGACGGCCGTGATGGCGGAGGTTCTGGCGGGACCATCTTCGACGACAGCGGCGCCGGTTTTGGCTGGGAGGCATACAAACGGGAGCACGCCAATCCGCTCCCCGTGGTGGTGATGGCCATTGAGAATTATGGCCGCGTATATCGGCTGCTGAAGGCGCGCGTCCCGGTCACCCTCGAGATGAACGTGGACACCAAATTCACCGGCGATCACGAGCACGGTTACGACACTGTCGCCGAAATCCCCGGCACTGATCCGAAGCTGAAAGACGAAGTTGTCATGGTGGGCGGGCATCTGGATTCGTGGGCTTCTGGTACGGGCGCAACCGACAATGGCGCAGGCACGGTTGTCGCCATGGAGGTGATGCGCATCCTCAACACGCTGCAGGTGAGGCCGCGTCGCACCATCCGCGTGGCGTTGTGGACCGGCGAGGAAGAAGGTGAGTTCGGTTCCTACGGTTACGTGAAACAGCATTTCGGCAACGTGCCGCTGTCCACCGCTCCCGACCAGCTCAAGCTGCCGGAGTGGATACGCAAACCTGCCGGCCCGGTGCAGCTCAAACCCGATCAGCAGAAGATCTCCGGCTACTTCAACGTGGACAACGGCACAGGAAAAATCCGCGGCGTTTACTTGCAGGAGAATGCGGCCATCGCGCCCATCTTCGCGCAGTGGATTGAGCCGCTCAACGACCTTGGCGTCACCACGCTGACCATGCGCAACACCGGAGGCACCGATCACGAAGCGTTCGACGCAGTCGGCATTCCGGGATTCCAGTTTATCCAGGACCCGCTCGATTACGGCTCGCGCACCCACCACTCGAACATGGATACCTACGAACGCCTGCAACCGGAAGACCTGGCACAGGCCGCGGTGGTGGAAGCCATTTTTGTGTACAACACCGCCATGCGCGACCAGATGCTGCCGCGCAAGCTCTTGCCGCATCCGGAACTGGAGGAGCAGCGTAGAGCGCCGCTGACCAACATCATGCCCGGCGCCGAAGCGGCGGGGAAGGACGCAAAGGAGAAGGCAGACCAAACTCCGCCCGAAGAGTAAACCTGCGGGTTTGCGCAGGCGACGCGCCAATGTGACAATAGCTGGATGAAGAAATCATTTACCACGGCGATCGGTATCTTGGCGGCCGGAATGCTGCTTGCCAATGCATGGGGACAGCAGGCTGCGCCCACAAGTGCGCAACAAACTCCGGCGACAAAAACCCAACACACTTCTGCGGCGACGACCCCGCAAACATCTGCGGCGAAACCCAACGCTCTTGTCCTCACGACGCAGAAAGACAAGATCAGCTACGCGATCGGGATGAATGTAGGTGCCAACCTGCACAAGCAGGCGGTGGACGTTGACCCAGCGGTCCTGCTGCAAGGTTTAAAGGACGGGATTGCCGGCAGCAAGCCGCTGCTGAGCGAAGAGGAAGCTCGGGCCGTGCTGATGCAACTACAGGAAGAGACGCGCAAGAAGCAGGCGGAGAAGGCGCAGCAAATGGGCGCCGCCAACAAGACGGAAGGTGAAACATTTCTGGCCGCCAACAAGAATAAGGAAGGCGTGATTACGCTGCCCAGCGGTCTGCAATACAAAATCTTGCAAGCCGGCACAGGGCCCAAGCCCGCGGCCACCGATTCGGTGGTTTGCAACTACCGCGGCACGCTCATCAATGGCACCGAATTTGACAGCTCCTACAAACGCGGCCAACCGGCGACGTTTCCCGTGAATGGAGTCATCAAAGGTTGGACCGAGGCCCTGCAGTTGATGCCTGTGGGATCGAAGTGGCAGCTCTTTGTTCCCGCCCAGCTTGCCTATGGCGACCGCGGCGCGGGCGCCGACATTGGCCCTAACGCGACTCTCATTTTTGAGGTCGAACTGCTTTCGATACAGGCCAAGAGTCAGTGACGCAAACGTAATGCCTGCGTTATTCAGACATCACATCCCGCTCACCGCGTGCGGTGAGATTTCGCGGTGTTCTTCAAGTCTCGGATCAAGAGCGCCAGCGCCCGCTCGCAGTCCTCGTCGGTAGCTGCGCGAAAAATCGAGGAAGGATGCACCGTGGCAATGCGCGCGACGGAGGAACGCACGCAACTCGGCGCTGGGGGCTGCCTTCTAAGTTACTGGAGACTCATATGCCAATTAAGAAAAAAGCTTCCACCCGCAAGTATGGTAAAGCCGCAGCTAAGACGGTCGCCAGCGCGATGCGCCGCAGGAAAAAGGGTACGCTCAAGTCCGGCAAGGGCGGGAAGGGCGGAACCGTCAAGAGCCGCAAACAGGCAATCGCCATAGGCCTATCCGAAGCCCGCAAGAAGGGCGCCAAGGTCCCGAAGAAGAAGAGTAGTTAATTGGGTCCTTGGCGCTGATCGACGACGTGATCGTTTTAACGAAAAATCAAGAGAAATCCGCAGACTCCGAAAGAAAAATTCCGATTTTGGGACGATGCGATTTCGGATGGTAAGAGCCGGAGTCAGGAGTTACTCTTTGCTCAGGGCATTCGAGCAGAGAAACAGAACGAGTGGCGCTCGCAACATGGAATTAACTCCGCTATGGACTCTTTCCCAATAAGTCCTGCCGATCTTCCGTGGTGGGGATGGCTGCTTTGCGCCGCCGGATGCTGGACTATTGCCGTCCTCGCAAGGCTCGTCCTAGACGATTATTTAGGAGATATGGCGGAGGTTCTAGGCTTTCTAGGCACTGCAGCCGGAGTTTTCTGTGCCTTGATGGGAATCGCTCGATTTGTCAACTTTGGTTGAGTCGGATGTCCCCTTAACAGCAGCGCACAATTAGCCCACTACCCGATTTTCATGTTCCTCCTCCCGCCGGATCTGCCGGGTTAAGATTCCCGAGGGGTGGGCCGCAACGATGTCGTGCCGCAAACCAACTCGCGTCTTGCTGATGGTGCTGCTGGGGACAGTGGTGCTGTATGCGCAAGCACCGCCAGCGCCGAACGGCAGTTCGCCGCAGCCGGCTCCAACCTTCAAGGCCAACAGCCGCCTGGTGCTGGTTGACGTTGTGGTCAGCAACGGCAGCGGTGATCCTGTCCACGATCTGAAGCAGCAGGACTTTACCGTGCTGGAGGACGGCAAGCCGCAAGCTATCGTTGGCTTCACTGAGCAGCGTCCCGACGCAGGGGCAACGGACGTTCCTGCGACGCCGAGTCTGCCGAAGGACGTTTACACCAATTACGCGGTGCGCACCGAGCCGGGCGCGCTGACCGTCCTGCTCTTCGATCTACTCAATAGCGACCGTGAGCACCTGGTTTACGCGAAGAATGAAATGCTGCACTTCCTGCAAAAGCTTCCTCCCGGCAAAAGGGTCGCTCTGTTCACGCTGGGGTCGCAACTGAAAATGGTGCAGGGCTTCACCGAAGATTCCGATCAACTGATTGCGGCAGCGCAGCAGATCTCCACCAAACCAAATCCGGCGTACACCAATCGGCCGGAGTTGTCGGGAACGATAGGTGAATTGAAGGAGTCAGGTCTGTTGAAGGCCCCGAGAGCCTATCGCAGTTTGGTGCAATTCCTGGGCGACGACTACCAAGGCAAGCTGGAATCGCGCTCGCAGGACACACTCGATGCCTTGACCCAACTGGCGCGCGCCCTGGCGGTGTTGCCGGGACGCAAGAACCTGATCTGGATTTCGGGAGGTTTTCCCTTTGATACCAAGAGCAACGCGCCCCAGTTGCAGAAGGTCGCCTCGCTGTTGGCGGCCAACCGTATTGCGGTGTACCCGGTCGATGTGCGCGGCGTAGTGATGATGACTGCCACCGGCGCTACCCGTGATTCCGAGATCTACGCACCCAACCAGACGCAATCCTATGAAACTCTCTCTGGGCAGAGTTCTGAGAACACCAGCATCGTGGAGACTCTGAAAGACATGGCGGAACTTACCGGCGGCCGCGCCTACGTCAACCACAATGATCTGGAATCGGCCATTGCAAACGCGATGCGGACGGGAGCCAGCTATTACAGCCTGGCCTACCGGCCGGCGAACCAGAACTGGGACGGCAAGTTCCGCAAGATTACCGTGAAAGCCGCCCGAGCCGATCTGAAGCTGCTTCACCGTACCGGCTACTACGCCTTGCTTGATCCTCTCAGTTCGAAGCAGTATCCCGATCGCATGATCTCGCTCGCCATGCAACCCAATGTGCCGGTTTCGACCCAGCTCATCATGAAAGCGCGGGTGGCGCCGCCGCAGGAACCGGGCCAAGCCACAGCCATCGAAATGTTCATCGACGCCCACGATCTAACGTTCACCGAAGGCACGGAAAAGCAGAAGACGCCGCTGGTGCAGTTTGTCGCGGTTGCCTACGATGGCAGCGGCAAGCAGTCGAACAGCTTCTCGCTGGGATTCCATCCTGCGCTTGCGCCCGCACAGATGGAGGCGCTTTTGCGCAGCGGTGTGGGGTTGCATCGGGAATTGTTGCTCAAGCCGGGTTCCTACCAGCTCAGGCTGGGGGTGATGGATCGCCTCTCCGGCCGGATTGCAACGCTGGATGTTCCACTGACCATTGAAGCGAAAGCGGCGGCGAAGTAGGCGGAGCCAGGCCGTTGTCAGTGGTCCATCACAGGTGAGAATTGCGTGGGCCCGCTTTTTCTCCATCACGCAACAACGTCCGGCGGCATTTTCCTCATCCAACCCTCAGCCGTGGCGCCTGAAAAAGAATTGCCTGTCAGCAGTTCCTTGCATCCCGACTTCCCTGTGGAGTTCACGTTTGGCTGAGGTCATCGATCGCCATGGCGCCGACCTCGTGGTCCACGGCCACGCCCACAGCGGCAGTCCCGAGGGCAGAACCACCGCGGGCTGTCCAGTTTACAATGTGGCCATGGGAATCTACCAGACAAAGAGTTCCGGGCGAGTGTACCGGATCTTGGAAGTGTGAGATCTTCCGCCGCTTTTTTTGGCGATGAGAAAGCCGCGTGAATGCACGGAGAATCCTAGCGGGAAGAACAGGCCACGTCTTCATGGTTCCGAGGCGCTGCGGCTGTGGCCGACAAAAGTTTCCGCGCAAAGCGGGGTAAATCTGGCTGCCGCCATGAGGTCCGCACCTTCTCGGCAAAAGCGTCGGCCTCCAAGGGCTGGCTAAAGTAGAACCCCTGAATTTCATCGCAACCGTGGGCCCGCAGGAACGACATCTGTTCCTCGGTCTCCACACCCTCGGCCAGCACCTTCAGGTTGAGGCTGTGTCCCATGCTGATCACCGCGGCGGTAATGGCGGTGTCGCGTGGATTGACCATCATGGCCCGCATAAACGAACGATCGACTTTCAATTTGCAGACAGGAAGATCTTGCAAGTAACCAAGGCTCGAATATCCTGCACCGAAGTCGTCGATGGACAGCGGCAATCCCATGCCGGCCAGATCTTGCATCAGGGCAAGCATTTTTCCAGTATTGGAGAGCAGCACGCGTTCGGTAAGCTCCAGTTCGAGGTACTGCGGGGCGAGGCCGGTTTCCTCCAGCACCCGCCGGACAAGCGGGAGAAAGTGCCCTTGGTGGAGCTGGACGGCGGATACGTTGACGGCGATCGGCAAAGCCGGAAGGCCCAGATCTTGCCAGCAACGGGCCTGGGTGCAGGCCGTCTTGAGCACCCATTCCCCGATGGGAATGATCAGGCCGCTGTTTTCCGCAATCGGGATGAACCGCTCGGGCGCCACCAGTCCCAACTCCGGGTGGCGCCAACGCAGTAGCGCTTCCCCTCCCGTTATCCTTCCGGTGGCGATCTCCAGTTGCGGCTGGTACACGAGAAAGAGTTCTTTATTTTCGAGGGCCACTCGCAAGCTGTTTTCCAAAGTCAGGCGTTCCATCGCCCGGTCGTTCAGTTCCGAGGTGAAGAAGCGAAAGTTATCGCGCCCGTTTTCCTTGGCGCAGTACATGGCCTGATCGGCATTCTTGAGCAGGGTTTCGCTGTCGCCGCCATGGTCGGGGAAGAGGCTGATACCGATGCTGCAGGTCACATTGAGCACATGGCCCTGGACCTCGAAGGCATGGGCCACCACTCGCCTGATCCGCTCCACCGCCGCCGCTGCGTGGGAGATGTGACCGGGGTTAATCAACGCGAATACAAACTCGTCCCCTCCCACCTTCGCCACCGTGTCCTGAGCGCGGGTATGCTGATGCAGACGTTCTCCGACTTGCTTCAGCAACAGGTCGCCCACCGAGTGTCCCAGCGAGTCATTAATGGTTTTGAAGTTATCCAGATCGAGCCACAGTACGGCGACCCGTTCTTGGCGCCGGCGGGCATTAGCCAGGGCCTTGGCCAGCCGGTCCTCGAAAAGCACCCGATTCGGTAGACCGGTCAGGGCATCGTGATAGGCCAGGAACTGGACGCGCGCTTCGGCCGCCTTGCGTTCGGTGATGTCCTGCACGGTGCCTTCGAGATAGAAGATCTTCCCCTCGCTGTCCGCCACCGCGCCCACATTGATGGAAGTGGTTCGCGTCCCCCCATCCTTGGTCTTGACCTCCACTTCGAAATCGCGCACCACCTTTTGCGCCAGCAGCAGCTCGCGCAGTTCGTCACGGCGTTTTAAGTCGACATAGATCTCGGCGGCGCCAGGGACGTGGTTCAGAAAATCTTCGGGGGAATCATAACCACCCAGTCGGGCCAGGGCGGGATTCACGCTGAGAAAATCTCCCTCCAGGTTGGTTTGAAAGATGCCCAGCACCGCGTTCTCGAAAATGCTGCGATATTTCTGCTCGGCGTCCTGTAACGCCTGTTCAGCCAGTTTCCGCGGCGTGATGTCCTGTATGGTCCCATCAAGATAGAAACTGCCTCCCGGGTGCCCGGCCACGGCGCGCACATTCATCGAAGCCGTTCGCTTGCTTCCGTCCCTGGACTTTAGCTCCGCCTCGAAATCACGTACGATCATTTGCGCCACCAGCAGCTGGCGCAGTTCGTCAGCGCGTTTAGGGTCGGCATAGACGTCGCTTACGCCAGGGACGCTATTCAGGAAATCCTGCGGGGAGTCATAACCGGCCAGTCGGGCGAGCGCCGGATTCACGCTGAGAAACTTTCCCTCCAGGGTGCTTTGAAAGATGCCCAGGACAAGGTTCTCGAAAATGCTGCGATATTTCTGCTCGGCGTCCTGTAACGCCTGTTCGGCCAGTTTCCGCTGCGTAATGTCCTGCTTGATGGCGACGTAGTGGCTGATGGCGCCGGCCTCGGAGCGTACCGGCGCCACCGTCATTTCCTCGGTGTAGAGACTGCCATCCTTCTTGCGGTTGACGACTTCCCCACGCCACACCGTTCCGGCGGCGATGGTGTTCCACAAAGCCGCATAAGACGCGGCATCCTGCTCACCAGAAGGCCAAAGGCTAAGATTCCTTCCCATCGCCTCCTCGGCCGCGTAGCCGGTCATTTGCGTGAAAGCGGAGTTCACCCACAGGATGGCGCCTTGGTGGTCGGTAAGCACGACCGCGGTGGCCGCTTCTTCCAGGGCGGCGGCCAGCAGACGAAGCCGCTCCTCCGCCTGCTTGCGCTCGTCGATGTCCATCGCGATTCCCGAGATCTTTAGCAGTCGGCCCTGCTGGTCGAAGAAGCCGCGTCCCTTTACCCAGATCCAGTGCAGCGTGCCATCGTGCCAGCAGGCGCGATGTTCATGAACAAACTCAGGTTTCCCGGGGGTCACGCTGGTTATGCTGCTTCTCAACGAGGCGCGATCTTCCGCATGCACAGCCTGCATCAGGACCGTGAAGTCGGCCGGTGAGTCGGGATTTAGCCCTAATAACCGCTTGGCGGTGTCGGACCACAGCTGTTCATCATGGATGCGGTCCCATTCAAAAAACCCAATCCTGGCAGCCTCGACCGCCATCCTCACGCGGTCTTCACTTTGCCGAAGCTCGGTCTCGATCTGTCCCCGCGCCAGCGCTTCGGAACGGGATTTCTCCTCGGCTTGCTGGCGGCCCTGGGCCGCGGCGCTCAACTCGCGACGCGCGCGTTCTTCTCGTTGCTGGAGAACGAAACGCAGCGCCACCACAAGCCCCGTAGTGAACGCGATAGTCAGGAAGTGTGAGGTCCAGAGGGTGAGGGTGGGGTGCAGCGCCTGCTTGGCGGCTTCATAGGCGAGCATCAGGCAGGCAGTGCTCACCCCGGTTACTAACAAGCTTGCCCTGCGACGGTTTAATAGCCGGCGATTCCGCATGCGCGACGTTCCACCAGCCAGACTCGCGCTGGCACAATCGGCACCCGGTGTCCTCTGCCGCCGGCAGAGTTGACCCGGTGGTTAATCGGCAAAACACTCGACTGGCTCCGTCTGGCGCAGGGCTTTGCGTAAGGCAGCCAGCAATTCCGGGGTTCTCACCGGTTTTTGCAAGAACGCGACCACCCCTTGCTCCAGGGCCAAGGCCCGGTTGGTCTCTGCCGGACGCGCGGTCACCACCACCACGGGTAAGGCCACCGTGCTAGCCAGCGAGCGGAGCCGTTGCAGCACCACAAATCCGTCGCCTCCGGGCAGACCCAGATCCAGAATGGTGGCATCGGGTTTTTCCCGTTGAATTACGGTCATGGCCGTCGCCCCGTCGCCGGCGGAGACAATATCAAAGCCGTGCGCTCGCAACCTGATCGCCAGCGCCATCAAGTGTTCCGGGTTGTCCTCGATCACGATGATTTTGTTCCGCTTCTCGCTCATTAGCCTCTCCCGTCTTGCCTGTAAGTCCAATGCAACGGCCTAGTTCATCGGCCAGCCGTGCGCCGGTCTGTTCTGCGTCTTCTCGGTCCCACGAGGAAAAGTCCACCAGCTGGCTGGAAACCTCGAACTGTCCTTCCAGGGGCAGCAGCTCGATGGAGCTGCCCAGATGTTCTTGAAACCGGGCCATCATGGCGCTGGCGCCTTCGGCTTCGACAAAAGCCACCACGTGGAATTTGCCTTCCAGCCCGGAAATATTGAGGTGCGGCAGGATGATGTCTTCGCTGGCGTGGATGCAGCCTTGCAACACTTCGCGGACTGACCGCAAGTAGCGTCCCATATCCACGGCGGAGCAATTGGGAATGGCCGGCAGGGCAATGGTGATCAGCGTAAGCTTGCCAAGGGCCAGGTTCTTCCCGGAAAGCACCGGCGTGAGGATGTGTTGCAGGCTGAAGATGGGCAGGGTGAAGTGGAAGGTGGTCCGCTCGCCCATGCTGCTGTCCACTCGCAGTTCGCCGCCATGCGCCCGCACCAGCTCCCGGGTAATATGCAAGCCCAGGCCAAGCCCCCCAGGGTTGGTATCCGGGCCATCGGAAACCCGGTAGAAGCGCTCAAAGATGCGCTGCACGTGCGGCGCAGGAATGCCCGGTCCGTCATCCTGGACGGCTACCCGCAGGAAGTCGGGCTCGTCGGCGCTGTAGTGGGCGGTCACTTCCACCGCGCCTCCGCTTCGGCCGTACTTGATCGCGTTATCGATGAGATTGGTCAGCACCTGGGTGATGCGGGCCGGATCGGCGAATGCGGGCGGTAATTTGGCGGGTACGTGACACTGCAAACTGATCCACTTGGTGGCGGCCGCCGGCCGGAAGGAAGTGCACACCTGCCCGATGAGATCTTTCAGAATGACGCATTCCGGGGTGACGGGAAGCTGGTGCCATTCCGAGCGGGAGAGATCCAGCAGGCTGTTCACCATTTCGGCGAGCCGATTGGCTGCCTGAAGCACAATATCCAGATAGGTGCGTTGGTCCGCCGACACCGCTCCCGCCATTCCTTCCAACATCAGCGAGGCAAAATCCACGATGGAGGTAAGCGGGGTGCGCAGTTCGTGCGAGATGTGCGACAGAAAGCGGTCCTGCATTCGCGCCCGTTCCTGCCGGCTGTCTTCCAGTTCCTGGGCCGCCCGCTTGCGCTCGGTTATGTCGCGGGTGATGACGGCAAAACCCTGCAGTCCGGGGTGGCCCTCGTAAACCGTGGTGAACAGGACGGTGCCGCAAAACGAGCTGCCGTCCTTGCGGATTAGCCCCAAGTCTTCTTCCGCGTGGCCGCAGCGTTGCGCCGTATGCACCAGCCGGGCGTAGATTTCCTTGCCGCCGCCGTCATGGGAGAAGACAGGCAGGATCGAGGTCCCCAGCACTTCCTGTTCGGAATAACCGAAAATCCGTTTTGCCCCCAGGTTCCAGCTAATGACGGTGCCGCCGGCATCCACCATGAAGATGGCATATTCGCGGATGCTCTCGATCAACAGGCGAAAGCGTTGCTCGGTGCTGTTCAGTTTTTCCTCTACCTGCTGAAAGCGACGCTTGCCATCCGCCTCCGCCAGCGCCCGCCGCACCGCCGGAACCAGCCGCTCCATCCTCTGCTTGACCACGTAATCGGTGGCGCCGCGCTTCACGGTTTCCACCGCGACTTCCTCGCCCTGGACTGCGCTCAGGAATAGGAAAGGCACCTGCGGCGCCACTTTCCGGGCAATGTCCAGCGCGGCACAGCCATCAAAGGCGGGCAAGGCATAATTGGCCAGGATGACGTCCCAAGTTTCTACCGAGAGCGCGTCCATAAACTCTGCCCACGTCTGGGCATAGCCGAAGCGGCAACCCAAGCCTGCCGTGGTCAGCAAGGTCCGCACCAGCTCGCGATCGCGGGGGTCGTTTTCGACATGAAGGATTTGGATTCTTCTGGCCACGGCTGCCTCGCTTTCGCCGCTGCAAACCGGGGCCGGACAGTCCATGGTCATATTCAGGCGCCTCACCAGAAATATCGGCCATAGTCGGACCGGGATTAACCCAACACGGTCCGGGCTTTCCAAGTGCGAGCTGGTAACAAAGCAGGCGTGTATAAAACTTAAGTGCTATAGGCCGAAGACTATTCACCACGGGGACACGCTCCGTCGAAACGTCGAAAATCATTTGCCACCGAGACACCGGGTTCTTGGTTTCTATCAAGTTTTCTCCGTGATCTCCGTGTCGGAGCCTGTCCTGAGCGAAGCCGAAGGGTGGCCATGTTCATTTCTATGGCTAAGCTCATTTCTAAAATTCGCGCAACTTCGGGCAGCCGGTTTCATCTACCATCCAAGTTCGGAATCTACGCTGCGGGGTGAACCGATGCGCAATCCTTCCAAATTGACCTTGTCCCTCATGCTCCTCTCCGGCTTGCTAATTCTGGGTTGGGGAGCCATAACCGCTTCCTCTTTCCGTTCGTCGTCCCCTCATGCCGCTGCCGCGGCGTCAGTACCATCCCCGCCGAAAGATCCAAGACGATTGGTTCTGACACGCCCCACGGATGTACTTACCTACCACTATGATATTTCCCGTCAAGGCATGACCTCCCAGGAAACGACCCTAACGCCTGCCAATGTTAATTCCGCCTCCTTCGGAAAGGTTAGCTTCTTCTCCGTGGATGGCAAAGTGGACGCCCAGCCTCTGTACCTGAACCCGCAAACCGACACCATCAGCGGTGTTCGTGACAGCACCGTGTTCGTGGCCACGGAGAATGACAGCGTCTACGCCTTCGGCGCCAACAGCGGCACGCAGTTTTGGAGAGTTTCAGCGCTCGGCCAGGGCGAGACGACCAGCGATAATCACGGATGCGGCCAGATTTCCCCGCAAATCGGAATCACCGCCACCCCGGTGATCGACCGCCAGCAAGGACCTTCCGGCGCCATCTATTTCGTAGCCATGTCGAAAGACTCTTCGGGACACTATCACCAGCGCCTCCACGCTCTGGACCTTAAGACCGGAGCCGAATTGTTTGGCGGGCCCAAGGAGATTACGGCGAGCTATCCCGGTACCGGCGATGGCAGCCAGGGCGGGATGGTCATCTTCGCTCCCGGACAATTTGCCGAACGCGCCGGGTTGCTGGAGATGGGTGGGACCATTTATCTCGCTTTCACCTCGCATTGCGACCAGCGTCCCTACACCGGATGGGTGATGGCCTACAATGCGCAGACTTTGGCGCAAACGTCGGTGATAGACGTGACTCCCAATGGCAATGAGGGCGCAATCTGGATGGCCGGCGCCGGCCTGGCGGGCGATAACCAGGCCCTCTATTTTCTCGACGGTAACGGCACTTTCGATACCACGCTCAACGGCCAGGGATTTCCCATCAATGGCGACTACGGCAATGCCTTTATGAAGATCTCCATCACGGGTCAGCTCGCGGTTGCCGACTACTTCACCATGTACAACACGGTGCAGGAATCAGACAGCGATGAAGACCTCGGCTCGGGCGGAGCCATGATATTGCCCGATCTCGTCGATAACCAAGACCACGTGCACCACTTGGCCGTGGGAGCAGGGAAGGACACTAACATCTACGTAGTTGATCGCGACAACATGGGAAAATTCAATCCCAATAACGACAGCGCGATCTATCAGGAGATCGACGGGGTGCTCCCTGGAGGCGTGTGGGCCATGCCCGCCTACTTCAACAACACCGTTTATTACGGTTCCGTGGGAAGCCCGCTGAAGGCGTTTAGCATTACCAATGCCAAACTGTCCACCTCTCCGACCAGCCAGACGGCAACGTCGTTCACCTATCCCGGGACTACACCCAGTGTATCCGCCAATGGGACCTCGAATGGAATTGTTTGGGCAATCGAAAACACCAGCCCGGCGGTGCTGCATGCCTACGACGCCACCAATCTTTCGCACGAGCTGTACAACAGCAACCAGGCGGGATCGCGCGACCAGTTTGGAGCGGGCAACAAGTTCATCACGCCCGTGATCGTGAACGGCAAAGTTTTCGTGGGCACGCAGAACGGAGTGGCCGTGTTCGGACTGCTGCAGTAACGGAGGAATATTGAGTCTTTGACTAGGAACCGGCTGACGCACCGGGATAAACGTCACGAGCAGCGGTGTTGCGAATCATAGACACCAGCGGGGAAAGACGTTATGCTAGTCCAAGTTAAGGAGTGGAGAAATCATGCTTCGAAAATTCGCGAGAATTTCTTTATGGATGGTTCCCATCCTATTTGTGGGTTTAACTGTGGCGTCGCAGTATGGCGCAGCGCAAATGTCGGACGACAAAACGTCCGCCCAGCAGACTGTAACCGGTTGTCTTCAGAAAGGTCTTGAACCCGGGGGATTTTTTCTCATCGGCGCCAACAATCAGCATTGGGAGCTTTATCAGAACGACAAGGTCTCCCTTGCCGATCACGTCGGCCAGACGGTTGCCGTGAGTGGCATCCTTCCCAAGCGATCGGTAGCGCAAGAGGAAAAAAGCCAACCGTACGAAAAGAAGGAAACCGGGAGCAGGAAGCACGGCGACTTTGAGGTCTCCAGCCTGAAGGTGGTAAGCCAGACTTGCAGCAAGTAAGCAAGTAAGGGAGTTTGGCAGGCGGCTGCCCCTCCCTCTTTCCTATCACCCCCACCAACGTGGGTGCGCGATCCCCCTCGGCTGGGCTCCGGGGCAAGCTCTTTCGCGGGACATCTCAGCAGCCGCTTAAGCCCTTTCCGTTTCTGCCGATTTACCTCTCAGACTCCACCTTCGGGTGGACGGGAGGCCCCCATGCGCTACATCCTCTGTGCCGCCCTGTTCTGTAGTTTGCTCGGCGCTCAAGACAAGGCATCTGTTCCGCCCCTCTCTCCTCGCGGGGACGGAATCTTCTACGTCAACGGGATTGACTATCACTTCCTCTCCGGAACGAACTACACCGTGGTAGTGGCAGCGCACTCCGTAGCCAATCGCAAGTTCCTCGGAGTTAAGGTGCGGATCCTGAACAACGGCCAGCATTCGGTGACGGTGCGCCCGGAGGATGTGAGGGTTGAGGACGCGGTTGCCGGCCGCGAGGTGGCAGCAATCTCGGGAGCGGAACTCGCCAACAAAATGCGCCGCCCCTATAACTGGTCGCGCTATGCGGTGAGCGCCGCGACCGGACCAGCGCCTGCGGCAGGCGACGGCCTTGAAACGGCGGACCGGCAGCACAGCGATCTCATGCGCGCCATGCGGCAGATGGCCAGCCAGATGGACAACGCGCCGCCCGTCCTTTCTACCCGATCGTTCACCGAGACGGACGGAGAGCCGGACTCGGCTATCGCACCCCAAGCGATGCTCTCCGACGAAGTCTCCCACCTGCGCATGAAGGAAGCCTCCCGGCCTGATGTGCTGATGCAACTCCAGCGCCAGGTTTCTCCCGATTACGTGGAGCGAACGTCGTTTATGGCTAACACCATTCCGTCGCGGGCCGATGTCGATGGCGTCTTCTATTACCCGATGGGCAAGCTGGCGCGCAATCCCGCGGCCACGAAGAAGGCGGCGAAATCCCGCGTGCTGCGCGTCACCGTACCCGTTGGCGAGGAGAACTTTCAATTCATGCTGGCCGTGGAATAACGCGCAGGCCGCCAGTCATACTGCCCGATGACCCACTATAATGGTTCGCATCATGCGTAACCTGGTGGCGCGTTGCGGCGTTGCAGTTTTCGTGTTGGCCGCCTCTTTCGCCGTGCCTGGGCAGAGTTCCGCCGACCAGCAGGCCGCGCTGGTCATCACCGCGCAGCCTCCGGCGAGCGCCCTGGTGGGGCGCAGCTTCAACTTTCCTTTGGCCGCAACCGGCGGGGCCGCACCCTATTCGTGGCATCTTGTCGACGGACAGCTTCCTCCGGGTCTTAAGCTGCACGCGCACCATGGAGTGATCTCTGGCGTGCCCGCGACTGCGGGCGCGTATCACTTTACGGTCGCAGTGGCCGACTCCAGCGCGCCTCCGTTACAGGTGCAGCGCGTCATGACCATCAGCGTGATTGCCGGGCTGACCATTGACTGGAAGCAATATCCAGGTGTGCAGGGCACCACTCTCTCCGGGTCCGTGGTGGTTACAAATCAAGCAGGGCAGGACCTCGATCTCACCGTAGTCGTAGTTGCGGTAAATAGCATCGGCAGAGCGACTACCTTGGGATATCAACACCTCACGCTTACCGCCGATCAGTCCGGCCTGGTGGTTCCGTTCGGCTCATCTCCCGGATTAGGCACCTACGTGGTGCATGCCGACGCTATCGCCCATCATCCAGGCAACCAACATATCTACCGCGCGGCTAAGCAAACCTCGCAGCCATTGCTCATAAACCAGCATTAAGGTGGTGAAAAAGGGCGTGTTACAAAATGGCATGGCGAGGAAATGGCTTATCCCAATACCGCAAAAAATTGCACTAGGGGACATTGTAGCTGAACCAACCGGATTACTTTGCGTGACTTACCGAGGGCTCCTTTGGCAGGGCAATTGCATTAAGACTGGCAGGTCTCGCCTACGCCACTCTTCTACGTGGCAAAGTTGCGGTGGGCAGGCCACATAACTCAGGACGGGTTCGGAGGGAGTAAGACTATGCAAAGCAAATGGTTGTCAGCGTTGTTGGTAATTGCGTGTGTCGCCTTGTTGTCAGGCGTTGGATTCGCCAGTGCTTGTTCGGATACAACTTTCGACCAGTATCTTGGCTCGGGGTTTAACTGCACCATCGGAGACAAGACGTTTTCCAATTTCGCCTATCACAGCACGTCAAATCCACCGGGGTTTAGCATCCCAGCGGGCAGCATAGACGTCGCCCCCATTACCACGCCATTGAATCCTGGATTTCAGTGGAGCACGGGCTGGCACGCGTCAACCGCCAGCGGCGTACTGTCACAGGATTCTCTGTTCCAGTTCACCGTCAACTCGAGTAGCCCGAACATCACCGACGTCAGCCTTTCCATTGGTGGTGTAGGCTTTAGCGGAACCGGCTCGGTGACCGTTGACGAGACCGTTTGTCTGGGAGCCACGTTCCCCGCCTGCACCGGAGGAACCGTGCGGACGCTGGAGGTTTTCGACAGTAGTTCCGGAATACAGACGTATGACGAAATCAGTTTCGCGGGTGTATCCGAGGTCGATGTCCAAAAGGACGTGCTGATCAACGCTGGCACCAATGGAAGCGCAACCCTGTCGCTGCTGACCAACCAGTTCTCGGAAACCACCACTCCTGAACCGGCCAGCATTTTGCTCTTCGGCTCCGGGGCCCTGGCTCTCGCAGGCGTGTTGCGCCGCAAGCTGCATCGCTAATTCCTTCTCGTCCCCCTGGGTTGTGAAAAGCCGGAGCCAAAAGCTCCGGCTTTGTTGCGTGTGCTGAAGCTGGGGCCCCGAGACACAGGTTGCCGCCAGGATGGCGGCTTGGGAGCTGTACAGGCTGAGACCCACGATTGCCACGACGCTGCGAAATGAGATTGCAATTAGGCCACGCATGGACTATGGATCGCGGCAGAAGAAATTCCAGCAGACCCTGGACGGCCAGCACCTCGACGGCTTCGTAGTCACGCATCCGGCGAACCTGCGCTACCTTTGCGGTTACACCGGTAGCAACGGGCTACTGCTCTTCCTGCCCGGCCCATCACGTGCAAAGGTGGCGGGTACTGGATATCCCAAGTCGGCTGGACGCCTCACCTTCTTTACCGACGGCCGTTATAGCGAACAGGCGCGCGAGGAAGTGGCGGGCACGCGGGTGGTCATTTGCAAGGGTCCGCTCCTGCACGCCGCCGCCAAGCTCATAGGCCAGTTGACTTCAGCCACGATCGGCTTTGAGGCCGACTACACCACGGTCGCCTCCGCACAGCTCATGCGCAAGCTGGTGCATCGGCGAATTCGCTGGAAGCCGGTGGCTGGTCTCATCATGCAGCAGCGCATGATCAAGGATCCCGACGAGCTCCAACTCATCGCGGGAGCGGTCAACCTTGGAGCCGCTGTGTACGTAGAAGCGCTGCACAGCCTGCGCCCCGGGATTCGGGAGTCGGAAGTAGCGGGAAAGCTGGAATATGCGGCGCGGCAAGCGGGAGCCGATGGCATGTCGTTCGAGACTATCGTCGCGGCGGGAAAGAGGGCGGCTTTGCCTCACGGGCGTGCCTCCCGTCAAGCCATACCCCGGCGTGGATTCGTGGTGGTGGATTCCGGTGTTATACTTCGGGGCTATTGTTCCGATATGACCCGCACTGTGCATATGGGCCGGGTCAGCCGAGAAGAGCGCCGGTGGTACGAAGCGGTGCTGGAAGCCCAATTAGCGGGGATCGCAGAGGTATTTCCGGGCAAAACAGCGGGCCAAGTGGACCAAGCCGCTCGCCGGGCGCTCCGCAGGGCCAAGCTTGGCCGTTACTTTACGCATTCGACGGGACACGGAGTAGGTTTGGAGATTCACGAGCCGCCGCGCCTCGGCAAAGGGCAGTCGGAGCGGCTGGAACCAGGCATGGTAATCACCATCGAGCCCGGAATTTATATGCCGGGTAAGGGCGGCATTCGAATCGAAGACATGGTGGTGGTCACGGACCGAGGATGCCGGGTGCTGACCCCGGTCAGCAAGGAACTGGTGGAGATTTAGCGCCCGTTCCACGCGTATATGCCGGATGCACCAACTCTGGAACTGCTCTAAAAGAAAGAGCATCTGTGCCGGATACTTCCCACTCACCGTCAGAGACAGCTGCGGCGGCCGCCAGCACCTCCCGGGCTGGTTGGGTGGGTAGCATTTTCTCACGCCCGGTGATGTGCATGTTCTTACTGGCAACGGTGATCTTTCGAGATTCTCCACGAGGGATTGCAGAACCGGACATTTGGTGGCATCTGCGCAACGCCGACTATCTATTTCAATATCACTTGTTCCCCCGAGTGAACACCTATTCGTTGGGGGCGGCGGGGTCGCCACGGCTGAACTATGAATGGCTGTCAGAAATCCCCTTTCTGTTGGGCTTCGATGCCTGGGGATTGCAAGGGCTTCTAGCGGTGTATTTCGCGGTGTTCACGCTGATCTATATCTGCGTCTATTACCGCTCCTGCCACGCTGGGGCCGATTACAAGAGCGCGTTCCTCGCCACGTTGCTAGCTATCTTGCTGGGAGTGGTGTCCATCGGCCCTCGCGTGCTGCTGTTTGGCTGGCTGTGCATGGTAGGGCTGCTGCTGGTGCTCGACCATTTTCAAAGGACCGGGAAGGGCCTGTGGCCCTTGCCGCTGTTGTTTGCTCTGTGGGTCAACCTCCACGGCTCCTGGATCTTTGGCTTGGCCGTGCTGGGGCTGACCATTGCCGCTGGCCTGGTGGAAGGGGAGTGGGGCCTGGTGGTGGCGCGGCGCTGGTCTCCGCAGGAGCTGAAAAAACTTCTGCTGGCGTTGGCCGCCTCCCTGGCCGCGCTCTTCGTCAACCCTTTCGGCTACACGCTGGTGCGCTACCCCTTTGATTTTCTTTTTCGTCAGCAGACTAATATGCAACACGTGCAAGAGTGGCAGTCCGTGGACTTTGGCCGACTGAGTGGCAAGATGGCCCTGATCATGATCTTCGCCTTGCTGGCAGCCGCCTTGTTTTCCCGGCAGAAGTGGAAGCTGGACGAGGTGCTGCTGATGGCGTTTTCTGTGGGGGCTGCGTTAGTGCATGTGCGCTTCCTTTTTTTCGCCGGCCTGATCGTGGCGCCCATCCTTGCCCAACGTCTAAACCTGTTTCCACCTTACCGGCGGGAACGGGACCAACCCTGGCTTAATGCCTGTGTTATGGCAACCATCGTTGGGGCGATGATCTTCTTGTTTCCCTCAGCAGCCTATCTACAGCGGAAGGTGGATGCGGACTTCCCCACAGCCGCTCTGAAATTCATGCAGGAGCAGCACCTCAACGGAAGGATCTTCAACGAATACGCCTGGGGCGGGTACATGGAATGGTACGCGCCCGACCTGAAGCCTCTTATTGATACGCGCACGGATATCTTCATATACAACGGAGTTTTTGACGACTATCTCAGAGTTGCAGGCAACGATCATTCGTTCCAGATCCTGGACCGATACAAAATTGACTATGTCTTGTTACCGCCGAAACGGCAGCTGATCTACCTTCTGGAGCAATCTCCGGCGTGGCGTCCGATTTACACCGACAAGGTTGCGGCGCTGTTCGAGCGGGTACCGGGAAGTGGTGCAACGGCAAAACCGTCAGCGGCACAATCGGACTAGAGCTTACCGACTAAGTTAAGATAAAAGCCGAAGTTTCTGCCGGCCGAATGGAAGACGATGAACCAGAAAGAAATCAAGGAACTAATCGAGTTTTTGGTGGAGAAGGACATCGCCGAGTTCGAGCTGCAGCGCGGCGATATGAAACTGCTTATCAAGCGGGGCGCAAGCGCCCAGCCGGCGCAGGTGGTGCAGGTCGCGCCGGCGATGGCTCCGGGGCATACGGTTGCGAGCGCGCCCCCGGGCCCGCCTTCATCCCCAACCTCGTCCACTAGCGGTACCGGAGAAGCGGCGGGCGGGGCAGCCGCGGCGCTGTCGGTCGCGGCGAGTGAAGCGGATTTGTTCATCCTGAAGTCGCCGATTGTCGGGACGTTCTATGAAGCTCCGTCGCCCGGCGCGCCTCCGTTCGTCAAACTTGGCGATGCGGTGAAGGAGGGCCAGGTGCTGTGCATCATTGAAGCCATGAAGCTGATGAACGAGATTGAGGCCGATGTCTCGGGCGTGATCGCCAAAATATTTGTCTCCAATGCAAGCCCGGTGGAATACGGAATGCCGCTGTTCGGGATAAAGAGAGGTTAGGAGAGGCGGTTGAGCGAATATGATTCTAAGGTGTCATCCTGAGCGAGCGCAGCGAGTCGAAGGACCCCTATTCCCGCAGAAATCACGGAGTGACCACCTGGTGCAGATGCAAAATTGGGATTGCTGGCAGCCAAAGGGTTCCTTCGACTCCTCGCTGCGCTCGTCGCTCAGGATGACACTTCCGTCCATAAACAATCTAGCTGAAGGCGCGCCCTTCAAGGCGTGATCCACAGCAGATTCCCAGGCAAAGGCCCGCACGACTTATTTCATGTTTAATAAGATCCTAATTGCGAACCGAGGGGAAATCGCCCTGCGGGTGATTTGCGCCTGCAAGGAGTTGGGCATCAAGGCGGTCGCCATTTACAGCGAGGCCGACCGTAACTCGCTGCATGTGAAATTCGCCGACGAAGCCATCTGCATCGGTCCGCCACGCCTCCAGGAAAGCTATCTCAACATTCCGGCGGTCATCAGCGCAGCCGAAATCGCCAACGTTGAGGCCATCCATCCCGGCTACGGCCTGCTCAGCGAGAATGCCAACTTTGCCGAGGTCTGCCGCGACTGCGGAATCAAATTCATCGGTCCGCCGCCCGAGGTCACCCGGCTGATGGGCGAAAAGGAAAAGGCGCGCGCCACCATGAAGAGGGAAGGCGTCCCCATTCTGCCGGGCTCCGACGGCATCATTGCCACCGCCGACGAAGCGCTGGAGTGGGCGCGCAGCGTGGGATTTCCCCTGATCGTAAAAGCCTCGGCGGGCGGCGGCGGACGCGGCATGCGCATCATCCGCAGCGAAGACGAATTACCCAACCTGTTTCATGCGGCGCAATCGGAGGCGGCGGCCGCCTTCGGCAACGGCAATCTCTATATGGAGAGGTTCATCGAGCGGCCACGCCATATCGAGTTCCAGGTGCTGGCCGACGAGCACGGCAACGTAATGAGCCTGGGCGAGCGCGAATGCAGCATCCAGCGCCGTCATCAAAAGCTGGTGGAAGAAGCGCCCTCGGTGAAAGTCACTCCCGAGTTGCGCGAACGCATTGGCGGCATCCTGGTAAAGACCCTGAGCAGCATCGGCTATATGAATGCCGGGACCGTCGAATTTCTCATGGACGAGGACGGCAGCCTCTCCTTCATCGAGATGAATACCCGGATTCAGGTGGAGCATCCGGTCACCGAGATGACCACCGACGTTGACCTGGTGAAGGCGCAGATCATGATTGCCGCGGGCGAGAAGCTGAGCAGCGTGATCAATTACCCGGTGGCGTTTCGCGGGCATGCGATCGAGTGCCGCATCAACGCCGAGCATCCTGAGCGCTTCACTCCTTCGGCGGGAAAGATCACCGCCTTCAACATCCCCGGGGGCACCGGGGTGCGGGTTGACACCGCGGCCTATGCGGAAGGCGTCATTCCGCCGTACTATGATTCCTTGATTGCCAAGCTGGTGGTGCGGGGACGGGATCGCGCTGAAGCCATCTCGCGCATGTCGCGGGCCCTGGATATGTTCGTAGTCGAAGGCATTTATACCAGTATCCCGTTGCACCGCCGGATCATGGCCGACCCGGACTTTCGCGCCGGCAATTTCGATACCAGTTTCATGGAGCGCTTGCTCGGCCAAAATCACAAGGAGGCCGCGAAGTAAGTCTCCATGGTGAAACGATTCTCACAATGCACGCACAGATGAAATTACCGAAGTTGTACGCCATTCTCGACGTCGCCTGTTTTGCGCCCCCGCTACGCACCATCGCTGCCATCGCCGACTATGCCCGCGAACTGGCGATTGGCGGCGTGACCTGGTTGCAGTATCGCAACAAGGTGGGTAATACGCGCGAGATGCTAAACCATGCCCGCGAACTTCGCCGGGTGCTGGGCAATGGCGTGACCCTGATCATGAACGATCGCGCCGACATCTGCATCGCTGCCGGTTACGAGGGCGTGCACGTCGGCCAGGACGACTTGTCGGCGGAAGGCGCGCGCACCGTGATCGGTCCCGGCCGCATTCTCGGCGTCTCCACCCACAATCTTGTGCAATTGCAGGAGGCCAATGCCGGTCCGGCGGACTACATCGCTTACGGCCCGGTCTTTGCCACCCTCTCGAAACGGCGCCCCGACGCCATTGTCGGCCTGGACGGAATTCGCGCCGCGCGCGCTGCAACCAGGAAGCCGCTGGTAGCGATTGGAGGCATCACCCGCGCCAACGCGCGCTCGGTGCTCGACGCCGGAGCCGACTCGGTAGCCGTCATCTCTGATCTTCTGAGTTCCCCCACCAAAGTTGCTGAGGAATTCTTGCGCCTCATGGTGTAAATTCTTGCGAGCGCCCTCTCCACCAACACGAGGTCTCTTGGCTACAGAAACGAAGACCGTATCAATCGCCGGCGAAAGCGAATGGATTAAAGGCCTCGGCCTGACCAGCGCCACCACCCTGGTCATGGGCTCCATGATCGGCTCCGGCATCTTCATCGTCTCGGCGGAGATCGCGCGGCTGGTGGATTCGCCCGCGCTGCTCATCGCCGCCTGGGTCGTCACCGGGTTCATGACCATCACCGGCGCCCTGGCCTACGGGGAGCTGGCTGCCATGATGCCGCACGCCGGCGGCCAGTATGTTTACCTGCGCGAATCGCTGGGCCCGCTGTGGGGATTTCTCTACGGCTGGACGCTGTTCCTCGTCATCCAGACCGGGACCATTGCCGCGGTCGGTGTGGCCTTCGGCAAATTCATGGGCGTGTTTTTCCCTTCCATCTCTTCGACCAATTGGATTTGGCACATCGCGCACGTGCCGCCCTTTCCTATCGGTCCGATGGTGCTGGGCAATATGGATGTCGGCTTGAACACGCAGAACCTGATGGCCGTCCTGATCGTGATCTTCCTGTCGGTCCTGAACATCTTCGGCGTGAAGACCGGCGCGGCGGTGCAGAACGTGTTTACCTTCGCCAAGACGGCGGCGCTGCTGGGCCTGGTATTGCTGGGAGTTTTCCTCGGACGCAACGCTTCGGCGATTGCCGCCAACTTTGGCGCAAACTTCTGGCACAAGGCCGGATGGGGCGCGTTGCATCCGGTGCAGGTTGGTGCGGGAGGCCCCATCGCGCTGGTGGGGACCATCACTATTATTGCGGTGGCGCAGGTGGGCTCGCTGTTCTCGGCAGATGCGTGGAACAACGTTACCTTCACCGCGGGCGAAGTCCGCAATCCGCAGCGCAACCTGCCGCTGGCGCTGGCGCTGGGAACGGGCGCGGTCATCCTGCTCTACGTGCTGGCCAACTTTGTGTACTTGAGCGTGCTGCCGCTGGCGGGCATCCAACACGCCCCCGAGGACCGGGTGGCCACCGCCGTGGTGCAGCAGATCTTCGGAGCCGGTGGCGCGCAGATCATGGCCTTCGCCATTCTGATCTCAACCTTCGGCTGCAACAATGGACTGATCCTGGCGGGTGCCCGCGTGTACTACGCCATGGCGAAGAATGGGCTGTTCTTCCGCGGCGCGGGACGCCTGCATCCCAAGTATCACACCCCGGCGCATTCGCTGCTGATGCAGTGCGTCTGGACTTGCATTCTGTGCATCTCGGGCAGCTATGGGCAGTTACTCGACTACATTATTTTTGCCGTGCTGGTGTTCTACATCCTGACCATCGCCGGCCTGTTTGTGCTGCGGGTGAAGCGTCCGGACGAGCCGCGCCCCTATCGCGCCATCGGATATCCCGTGCTGCCCGCAATGTATATTTTGATGGCGGTGTTTATTGATGTAGTCTTGTTGCGCTACAAACCGCAATACACGTGGCCGGGCCTGATCATTGTTCTAGTGGGGATTCCCGTATATTTCCTGTGGTCGAAGCGCAGCCCGCACGAGAGTACGCAAGCCTGAGCACCAGAAAGCTGAGAAGAGGCAAAGCTGAATGGCCAATCTGCTGAAATGCAAGCCCCTCGACATGCTGATGAACGAAGCAGCCGAGACCGGGGAACACAGCTTGAAACGGGCTCTCGGTCCTGTGAACCTTATTACTCTGGGAATCGGCGCCATCATCGGCGCGGGAATCTTCGTGCTCACCGGATCGGCGGCGGCGCAGTATGCCGGGCCGGCCATCGTGCTTTCCTTCATTCTGGCCGGATCAGGCTGCGTCTTTGCTGGGCTGTGTTATTCCGAATTCGCTTCGCTGATTCCCATCGCCGGTTCGGCTTACACCTACGGCTACGCTACCCTGGGCGAAATCTTTGCCTGGATCATTGGCTGGGACCTCATCCTGGAATACGCTTTCGGCGCGGCCACCGTGGCCTCCGGCTGGAGCGGATATTTCGTCAGCTTCCTTCAGGACTTCGGGATTCGCATTCCTCCGCAGCTAACCGCGACCCCGTACACCCATGCCGGCAACCACTGGATACCCAACATTCTGGTGCAGTATCAAGGCCGTTGGGAGCTGCTGACCACCATGGCGCCGATGCTGAAACAGAACGGCGTGGATGCATCGAGCTTGCCGCAGGTGCAGGGCGTGTTCAACCTGGTGGCATTTCTAATCATCGGCGTCATCACTACCATTCTGGTGATCGGCATCAAGGAGTCGGCCAACTTCAACTCGGGCATCGTGATGATCAAGGTCACCATCGTGCTCATCTTCATCGCCATTGCGGGTGCGTTCGTGCTTAAGCATCCGGCGCTGGCCGCCGCCAACTGGCATCCGTTCATCCCTCCCAACCAGGGAGCATTTGGCGAGTATGGATGGTCGGGCATCGCGCGCGCCGCCGGTGTCATCTTCTTCGCCTACATCGGATTCGACGCCGTCTCGACGGCCGCGCAGGAAGCCAAAAATCCGCAGAAGGACATGCCCATCGGCATCCTGGGATCGCTGGTGATCTGCACCGTTCTCTACATTCTGGTTTCTGGCCTGCTGACCGGAATCGTTCCCTACTCGGCCCTGAACGTGGCCGATCCGGTTGCGGTCGGCATTGACGCCACCGGCGTCCGCTGGGGCTCGATTCTGGTGAAGCTGGGCGCCATTGCCGGCTTGGGCAGCGTGATGCTGGTCATGCTGCTGGGCCAGTCGCGCGTGTTCTTCTCCATGTCGCGCGACGGACTGCTGCCGCAGTGGGCGGGCGCGGTGCATCCCAAGTTTCGCACTCCCTGGATCTCGTCCATCACTGTCGGTCTGTTCGTGGCCATCTTCGCCTCCCTGGTTCCCATCGGGATTCTCGGCGAACTGGTGAGCATCGGAACGTTGCTGGCATTCGTCATCGTATGCGCCGGTGTGTGGATTCTCCGGGTGCGGCGTCCGGAGCTGCATCGGCCCTTCAAGACGCCGCTGGTGCCGCTGGTGCCCATCCTGGGCATCGTGATTTCCTTCGCTTTGATGGCCAGCCTGCCCCTGGATACCTGGATCCGCCTGATCGTGTGGCTCATCATCGGCATGGTCATCTACTTCACCTACGGACGCCGTCACAGCCGCGTGCAGAAGCTGGTACCGGACGAGGTGAAGGCCGGGGGCGATTAGACTCCTCGTCCCCGTCAGTTATCCGCCCTTCCTGAATGGGAAGGGCGTTTTTCTTGCGCTGCGCGCCGCAAGGCCGCACAATGGCTGCTGTGAGGGCCCTGTTCAATCTGAAGGTCCTGTTCCTGGCGCTGCTGGCTTTGATCTTCCTCGGCGTTGCCGGCTTCCATTTCATCGAAGGCTGGCCCTGGTTCGACGGCTTCTACATGGTGCTGACCACCATCACCACCATCGGATACGGCGAGATCCACCCGCTGTCGCATGTTGGTCGCATCTTCAACAGCTTCATCATTGTCGCCGGGGTCGGCCTGGTGCTGCTGTTCTTCGGGGCCGCGACCCAAGCTTTGCTAGAATTCGAGCTGCAATCGGTATTCGGTAGGAGGCGCATGGACCGCGACATCAGCCGATTGTCGGACCACTACATCATCTGCGGCGCCGGGCGCGTGGGCCGCAGCGTGGCGCGTGAACTGGCGCGCAAGCCCTTGCCCTTTGTGATTGTCGACAGCGACCAGGCCAAGCTGGCGCGCTACTCCGCCAAGGGCTGGCTTACTGTGGTGGGCGACGCCACCCAGGAGCAGGTGCTGCGCGAGCTGCACATCGAGAGCGCCCGCGGACTGGTCGCCGCCACCACTACTGACGCCACCAACATCTACATCATTCTGACCGCGCGCGGCTTGAATCCCAAGCTCAACATCATTGCCCGCGCCAGCGAAGAAGATGCCGAGAAGCACTTGCTCACCGCCGGCGCCAATCACGTGGTCTCGCCCTACAACTTCGCCGGGTACCGCATTGCGCAGACCTTCATGCGCCCGCACGTGGTCGATTTCTTCGACACCGCCATGAGCCAGCACAAGCCGCTGGAGATCGAAGAAGTGCAGGTGCTGGCGGGCTCGCGTTTCGTGGGCGCAACCCTGGAAGCTTCGCGCATCCGCCAGGAGATGGGCGTCATCGTGCTCGCCATCAAGGGCGAAGGCTCGATGCGCTTCAATCCCCCGCCCGAAGAGGTCATCCACTCCGGCGACCATCTCATCGCCATGGGCGAGCCCGACGGTCTGCACCGGCTGGAAGATTCGGCCACGGAGCGCGCATGAAAATCACCACTGCCGACGAGATGCGCGAGATCGATCGCGTCACCACCGCGCGCTTCGGAGTGCAATCCATCTTCTTGATGGAAAACGCCGGGTCCGCGGTGGCGCAATTCGTCCTGGAGCACTATCGCCATGCCAACCGCATCGCCGTAATTTGCGGCAAAGGCAACAATGGCGGCGATGGATTCGTGGTGGCGCGCAAACTGCACCGCGCCGGACGAGTGGTTGAAGTGCTGCTGCTCGCCGCTCCCACCGAGTTGCACGGCGACGCTCTCGCCATGTTTGAGCGGCTGCCGCTGCGTCCCACCGTGCTGCGCAACGCGCAGGAGTTGCAGGCGGAGTGGTCGCGCAGCCTGGCGAATTGCGACCTGCTGATGGACGCCGTACTCGGCACCGGTTTCCACCCGCCGGTGAAGGGCTTCTACGCCGATGCCATCGCTGCCATGAACGACAGCGGCAAGCTGATGGTTGCGGTGGACATTCCCTCGGGCGCCGATTCCGATTCGATGTCGGCGCAGACTGACAAGCACATCGCACGCGCCGATGCCGTCGTCACTTTTACCGCGCCGCGTCCCGCGCATGTCTTTGGCAATCTCACGCGCGGGCCTATCGTGGTTGCGCCCATCGGATCGCCGCCGGAAGCCATCGTCAGCAAGCTCGGGCTCGAACTCACCACCGCGCGCGACTTCGCCGCGCTGCTGGCGCCGCGCCCTGCCGACAGCAACAAGGGCATGTACGGGCATGTGCTGATCGTCGGCGGATCGCTGGGCAAGTCGGGAGCCGCCGCCATGGCGGGCATGTCGGCTCTGCGCGCCGGGGCCGGACTCAGCACTGTCGCGACTCCTGCGCGTGTGCTCGCGAGCGTCGCCGCATTTGCGGCCGAGCTGATGACCGAGCCGCTGGCCGAAACCGAGAGTGGCGGCATCGCACTGGCGGCCATCGAGAGCGGCCGCTTCCAGAAGCTGGCGAAGACGATGACCGTGGTGGCGCTCGGTCCGGGCATTGGCCGCGATCCTGAAACCGTGCGGTTCGTCCGCGAAGCTGTGCGCCAGACCAAAGTTCCGATGGTCATCGACGCCGATGGGCTCAACGCGTTCGCGGGCCACACCGATCTGCTCGATGGCTGCGAGCGTCCGCTGGTGCTGACGCCCCATCCGGGAGAAATGTCGCGGCTGGCGGGCATCACGATCAAAGCCGTACAGGCCGACCGGCTCAACGTTGCGCGCAGTTTCGCGCGCGAGCATCACCTGGTGCTGGTGCTGAAGGGCAACCGCACTATCGTCGCGCTGCCGGACGGGACCGCGTGGGTCAATCCCACCGGCAATCCCGGCATGGCAACCGGCGGCACCGGCGACATCCTGACCGGCATGACCGCGGGCGTGATGGGACAGATGCCCGACAACATTCCGCTGGCCGTCGTTGCTGCGGTGTATCTGCACGGACTGGCCGGGGACGTGGCCGCGGAAACCATGGGCGAACATTCGCTGGTCGCCACCGATCTGCTCGCAGCTCTGCCCGAGGCGTTCCGCCGCGCTAGCCACTGGGTGAAGGAAAGCACGACGCGGATTGGGGGGTGAGGGACGCCGCTCTTCGCTTTTCGCTCTTCGCTGGGTGTCCCATCCTTTCGTTGGGTGCCCCATCCTTTCGCCTTTTTTGCGAAAGGGTGGGAAGAAACTGCATGCTGCTAAAATTGCCCTTCGTTCCGCGATGAACCCCCACGAGCACATCACGCACTCGGCGGAAGAGACCATGGCGCTGGGCCGCAAACTGGCGCCCACGCTGAAGGCGGCGCGCATGGTCATCTTGCGCGGCGATCTCGGCACCGGCAAGACCACGCTGGTGAAAGGCATCGCCGAAGGTCTACACGCCGCTTCGCAGGACGATGTCACCAGCCCCACGTTCACCCTCATCCACGAGTATCGCGGCCCCGAGGTGAACCTGTTCCACGTCGATCTCTACCGCATCGACACGCCGCGCGAGCTGGACACGCTGGGCCTCGATGAACTCTTCGCCGAGCCCGGTAACCTGGTGCTGCTGGAGTGGGGAGAGAAGTTTCCCCGCTTCGAGAAGGAGCGCGACGTGGAAATCAGCCTCGAGCGCCAGCGCGACCAGGAGAGGAAGATTGTGGTGAAGAGGAAGTAGCGGGGTCAGTTGTCAGTTGCGAACGCCAAGAATGATGTGGTTGCTGATTTCGCTGCGACCTCGCAGATCGGTGCCATACTTCGTTGCTTGAAACTTGAAACTTGAAACTCGAAACTTGAAACTGGAAACTGGCAACTGCTTTTCAAAATCCCATAATGTTGTACCCGCAATCCACGTAGATGGTTTCGCCGGTGATGCCGGTGGCGGCGTCGCTGGCGAGGAAGACGGCGGTCGCGGCGACCTCTTTTACGTCCACGTTGCGCTGCAGGGGAGCGCGCTCAGCCTGCGCGCCCAGCATGTCGCCAAAGCCGGCGATGCCGCGCGCAGCCAGCGTCTTGATGGGGCCGGCGGAAATGGCGTTGACGCGAATCTTGTTCTTGCCCAGATCATAAGCCAGGTAGCGGACGCACGCCTCCAGCGCGGCCTTGGCCACGCCCATCACGTTGTATCGCGGCACGACTTTTTCCGCGCCGTAATAGGTGAGGGTCATGACGCTGCCGCCCTCGGTCATCAGCGGCCGGGCGGCGCGGGCCAGCGCCACCAGCGAATAGACGCTGATGTCGAGCGCAACGCGGAAGCCCTCGCGGCTGGTGTCGGCGAACTCTCCCTTCAGTTCTTCGGCGGGCGCGAAAGCGATGCTGTGTACCAGCGCGTCGAGTTTGCCGTAACGCGCCTTCAGTTGCTCGAACAGCTGCGCGATCTCTTCATCGCGGCTGACGTCGCACTGAAAGGCCTGCGAATTGGGCAGCGCCGCGATCAGGTCGTCGGCTTCCTGCTTCAGGCGTTCGTTCTGGTAGGTGATGGCCAGTTGCGCCCCGGCCTGCTGCATCTGCTGGGCGATGGCCCAGGCAATGCTGCGTTTGTTGGCCACGCCAAACACCACCACCGTCCGGCCCTCTAAACAATTCGACATTCGATGCCATTCCTCCGCGCACAATAACGCCAAATGGTTGAGGATATCAGCCACGGCGCGAGATGTCTCGCGTTTGAGGCTGGTAGGCCTGCGGCGTTAAAAAGCCTCTCCAGAGCCGGATTTTCTGCGCCGGCAGCCCAAATTCCGCTTCACAGCGGCTTGACCTTCGGAATATACTCGCTTGCGCCCCACGTTCCCCAGGACTGGGCTCGCCCTGGGAACCGGATGGAAGTTCGCGGCCTGCGAATTCACCGGCGTCGGAGAGCCAGAGTATTGGTCCGTCGAGCGCGCGGAGAGTAAGGCTCGCCGGGGCATGACCTTCAAGGGAGGGCACTATGGCGACCATCCGGGACCTGCTGAGCAATCGCACCATCCACTACGTCCAGCCTGACCAGACCGTCTTTGAGACCGCCCAGTATATGTCGGAGTGCAACGTCGGCGCCGTTCCGGTCCTCGACGGCACGCAACTGGTCGGCATCTTCTCCGAACGGGACCTTATGGTGCGGGTGGTAGCCGAGGGGCGCGATCCGCTGTTCACCTATATTGCCGAGGTGATGAGCACCGATCTGCACGCGGTTGCTCCTAGCACTAGTTCGGAAGCAGCCATGTACCTGATGCAGACGCACGGCATTCGACATTTGCCGGTATGCGACGGCCCCATGCTGGTCGGCTTTCTCTCGTTGCGCGATCTGCTGCGCTGTCATCTCGACGAGAAATCCGTCGAAGCCGACTCCATGCGCGCCTATATTCAGTCGTACTCCAGCTGAGAGTAAGATTGTAAAAGCGCTCGAAGGCGGCGCTACACTTGCCTGTGAACTTGCCCGGCCTGGTCGAACATCTCCGCGAAATCGCCGGACGCGATGCCGTTCTGGACCGTCCCGAAGACCTCATGCTGTATGAGTACGACGCGGGCATCCGCAAGAGCACGCCCGGCGCGGTTGTCTTCCCGCAGAATACGCAGCAGGTTTCACAAATCATGCGGCTGGCCACGGCCCTTAACGTTGCTGTGGTGGCGCGCGGCGCGGGCACCGGACTCAGTGGCGGCTCCATTCCGCAAGAGAACGGCCTGGTGATCGCCTTCTCGCGGATGAACCTCATTCTCGAAGTTGACGTAGAGAACCAGCGCGCGACGGTACGGCCGGGCGTGGTCAACCTGCAACTCTCCGAGCACGTATCGCACCTCGGGCTGTACTTCGCGCCCGATCCCTCCAGCCAGAAAGCTTGCACCATCGGCGGCAACGTCGCCGAGAACTCGGGCGGGCCGCACACCCTGATGCACGGCGTCACCGTGAACCACGTCACCGGAGTGGAGGTGGTCATGCCGAGCGGCGAGATCGTCCATTTCGGCGGCAAGGCGGCCGAGTCTTACGGCTACGACATGACCGGCTTCATGGTGGGGTCGGAAGGGACGGTCGGCATCGTCACGGCGATTACGGTGAAGTTGCTGCGCAAGCCGGAAAAGATTGCGACCCTGCTCGGCGTCTTTGAGTCGGTGGACGACGCGGCGCTTACGGTTTCTGCCATTACCGCTGCGGGCATCACTCCCGCCGCGCTGGAGATGCTGGACGGATGGACCTTGCGCACCGTGGAAGCCTTCTGCCACGCCGGCTACCCGCTGGATGCGGGCGCGGTCCTGCTGATCGAATTGGAAGGACTGCGCGAGGCGGTGGAAGAGCAGGCAGTCGCGGTGTCGGAGGTGTGTTTCGCTCAGAAGGCGCGGGAGGTGCGGCGCGCCAAGGATGACGACGAGCGCGCTCTGCTGTGGAAGGGGCGCAAGATGGCGTTCGCGGCGCTGGGGCGGGTGACACCGTCGTACTACACCCAGGACGGCGTGGTGCCGCGCAGCCAAATACCCGCGGTGATGCGACACATCGGGAACGTCGCCAAAAAATACGATCTGACTATCGGTAATATCTTCCACGCGGGAGACGGCAATCTTCATCCCTTGATCCTCTTCGATATGCGTAACGCCGAGCAGTTCGAGCGCGTCATGTCGGCGAGCAGCGAGATCCTCGAATTTTGCATTCAATGCGGCGGCTCCATCACCGGAGAACACGGAGTCGGGTTGGAGAAACGCGACTTGATGTCGCGTCTGTTCACCGAGGAAGATCTCGACGTGATGATCAGCTTGCGCAATGCCTTCAACGGCAGGGACATACTGAACCCGCAGAAAATCTTTCCCACGCCGCGCATGTGCCGCGAGATCACCGGTCCCAGCCAGAACCCGGTGCTCATGCAGGAGGGACTGTGAGCACCGCGACCATCCCTACTCGCTTTGCCGCCGACCTCCGCGCCATTTGCGGAGCGGAACATGTCACGGAAGATCCGGCGCAGTTGCAGGCGTGGAACATTCTAGGCGTGGCGCCGGCTCTGGCGGTCACCCCGGCTTCCGCCGATGAGATTGCCGGCATTTTGCGGTTCGCCAACGAGCATGGCCTGAGTGTGGTTCCCGCCGGAGGGTTCACCCGGCAGCAAGTTGGAAATCTGCCGCCGCAAATCGATGTTGTGCTTTTCACCACGCGCCTCACCGCCGTGGAGCATTACGATGCCGGCGATCTCACCGTCGGCATTGGCGCAGGTTGCACGGTCGCGCAATTGTCGGCGATGGTCGCCAAAGACGGCCTGTTCTTTGCCGGCGACCCCGGGCAGCCGGAGCGCTCGACTATCGGCGGACTGCTGGCCACCGGGCTGTATGGGCCGCTGCGCCACGGTTACGGCGGGCTGCGCGATTACTGTATCGGCGTGCGCTTTGTAACTGGCGATGGGCGCAAGGCTAAGGGCGGCGGCCGGGTGGTAAAGAACGTCGCCGGATACGACATGATGAAGCTGCTGATCGGCAGCCAGGGCACGCTGGGAATCATCACTGGCGCCAGCTTCAAACTATTTCCCGCACCGCGGCAGACGCGGACCTTCGTCGCTGTTTTTCCCGGTGCTGCCGAGGCGCTTCAGTTCCGGTCCCAGGTACTGCGCTCGCCGCTGGATCCCATTTGCCTGGAGCTGGTTTCTCCCCAGGCGCACGAGCTGCTGGCGCCAGGTTCGCCGGCGGGCGCGGGGTGGTCCATTTGCCTTCGCGCCGCCGGCAGCGAGACAGTGCTGGCCCGGTACCGCACCGAGCTGGGCACCGCGGTGGTCCGCGAAATGGCCGGCGCTAACGAGCAGGGTTTCTGGCGGGCGCTTTCAGATTTTTCGCCGCTCGCCGCCGAGCGGCATCCGCTGTCCCTGTTGATCTCGATGACGTTGCCGGTGCGCGACGTTCAGCCGGTCCTCAAGGAAGTGTCAACGGTTGCCGAATCGAACCACTTCTCGTTCGCGGCCATCGGCAGAGTGGGAATTGCTCACTTGCTGGTAAGCCTGTGGCCGGCGCCCGACGCTGAGGACTCGCTGGTGAGTTTCGTCGATACGGTTTCGGGATTGCGCAACCGTTTGCCGCGGGATGCCAGCCTGGCGGTGCTCCATTGCCCCTCCGAGACGCGGCACCACATCACCGCCTGGGGGCCGATGCCAACTGATCTGGAAAGCATGCGCGCGGTGAAAATGGCGCTCGATCCCAAAGACATCCTAAATCGTGGGAGGTTTCTCTTCTGACGGTGACCACTCCAGTGGCAGAAAAGCCAGTCTCGAATTTCTCCTCGGGCGAGAAACCCACCTGGGACCTGTACTCGAAGTGCGTCCATTGCGGACTGTGCCTGGACCAGTGCCCCACGTACCGCGCGCTGGGTACCGAGATGGATTCGCCGCGCGGCCGCATCTATCAGATGGTGCTGGTTGACCAGGGCAGGCTGGCGCTGGCCGATTCCTTCGTCACCCATATTGACCGCTGCCTGGGCTGCCTGAATTGCCAGACCGCTTGTCCCTCCGGCGTGCCCTACGGAAGCCTGCTGGAGCGCGCTCGCTCGCAGATCGAAGAGAACTACCCGCGTAGCTGGCTGCAACGCAAAGTGCGCTCGCATTTCTACGGGACGGTGTTGCCGTCGTTCAGCAAGCTTGCCAGACATGCGAAGCTGGTGCGCTTCTATCAGCGCTCGGGGTTGCAGGGCCTGGCGCGCGGGACTGGACTGCTCAAACTTCTTGGCGTCAGCGAGCTTGACGCTCTTTCGCCGCGCATCGAGAGCGATTTCTCGTTCGCCGATCTCGGCCGCGTGTATCCCGCCGAAGGCAAACAGCGGGGCCGTGTGGCGCTGCTTATTGGCTGCATCAGCAGCGTGGCGTTTGCGGAACTGAATCGCGCCACCATTCGCGTTCTCACCAGGAATGGCATCGAAGTCCATGTCCCACAGAGTCAGAGTTGTTGCGGAGCGCTGCACCTGCATGCCGGATATCTCGAGCAATCGCGCACCATGGCACGCCACAACATTGACGCCATGCTCAAGCCTGAGTTCGATGCCATCGTGACCAACGCCGCCGGCTGCGGTTCGACCATGAAGGAATATGCGGCGCTGCTGGAACACGATCCTGAGTATGCGGAGCGGGCCCAGCAGTTCGTGGTCAAGGTCCGCGACATTAGCGAGTATCTGGCGCAAGTTGGACTAGTCGAGCCGGCGCGCAAGCTGAAAGCGCGCGTCAACTATCAGGACCCGTGCCACCTGGCGCACGCCCAGGGCATACGCAGCGCGCCCCGGCAGTTGCTGAAGTTCATCGGCGCTGAGGTGGTGGAGTCGCCGCGCGCCGATTCCTGCTGCGGCAGCGCCGGGGTTTACAACGTCACGCAGAACGAAATCTCGATGAAGATTCTCGACGAGAAGATGGGCTACATCGCCAGCGTCGAGCCGGAGATCGTGGCCACCGCGAATGTCGGCTGCATGTTACAGTACGCCGCGGGAATCAAGCGCAAAGGAATGACCGCCCGCGTGGCCCACGTCGTGGAGCTGCTGGACGAGGCGTATTGAGGGAAAGCAGTTTTGAAGGGGCGCACCTTCAGGTGCGCCGTTATACATCTCTTTGTCATCCCGAGCCGACTTTAGTCGGCGAGGGACCTGCTTTTCCGTCCCGCGCAGTTACCTCCCATTGATCCTAATCGTTGCCAAAATTTCAGCGCCTACCCGCGGCTCTTGCGAGCGCGGAGGCAGGCTGCTGTTCAATGTGGCCAGCAGCAAGGTGTCTCCGTTGGTGAGGACCTCGATCTGCCAGTGATCGCCTTCAGGATCGCGGAAGCGCGATTGAGCGTGCGCCGGGCCGCTTTTCCCGGCATCGGCCCGCCCTTTCATGGACGCGCTCTGGAGAAAGTGCTCCAGGTATTGCCGCGCATCGAGTTTTGCCACGTCGTTCTCCCGCTGAAACGCGGTCACAACCACCGAGGTCTTGCGTGACGGACTTTCTACCTCCAGATCGTCGTTGGTCTGGCGCAGCGTCCAGAAGGCGGGGATTCCGATGGAGACGTTGCCCTTCGGCGTGACATAGCTGCCGCCGTGAAAGCCGCCGGTTTTCTTTCGGGTGCCGGTTTTCGAGGAAGCAGTATTCTTCTTCGGCGTCTGGGCGGAGCTTTTCTTGGCAGCGCGGTGAGCGGTCAAAGAGTTGCGCAATTTCTTAACGGCGCTAATGGTCTTGGCGGATGTCTTATTTTTTAGTTTGCGAGGCAAGATGGTTGTCCTGAGGTCGGCATGATAGGTAGATGATAATAGAAATTGGCGGGCGACACCGTTGAGTGCCGCCCGCTCGCTTGGCTTAGCCGTGCGCCGTCGCGCCCCCGACTGAGTCAGCCGAGCGCTGTGCTGCGCGCCCCCAGCCTGGCTCAGCCGTGTGCCGTCGCACCCCCGGACTGACCCAGCCGTGCGCTGTGCTATGCGCCCCCGGCTGACTCTCACCGCTGCTTCTTTATCGGCAACGTTCCCACAATCTTTAGGCTCCCGAAATTGCCTCCCGTAACAGCGCCGCCAATTGCTCTGCGCTGTCCACCGGCGGGCGGCAGGCAAAATTGGTGCACACAATCGCCACCGATTGTTTGGCCTTCAACGCGGGAAGGTTCGGGATGGTCTCCGCCAGCACAGGCGGCAAATTTTGCGCAACCGCTTCACTGTCGGTCAGGTGGACCACCGACTTGTTGACCGCGAACGGCGCAGCGGCGGCCTTCAGAAGCTCTGCCGCCTTCTGGTCTTCGCCGACCACGACCGCCTGGGTGTGCGGTCGCGACATCCAGGTGGCCGCAATTCCATACGTCCCGGCGTAAATGCCGAACTGCTCGGCCATTGCGGCGAAGACCTGGAGCGTGTCTTCGGCTTTGTCGCGATACTTCGCATCGTTGGTGTAAGCGTGCAAGCGCAACAACGCAATCGCCGCGCTGGGATTACCGGCTGGAGTGGGCGCATCCTGAAAGGGCTTGCGCCGCGCCGACAGCGCGCCCAGCTGCAGACGGTCTTCCGGCGTGGCTTCGGTGTCGAAGAAGCCGCCCGAGGTGGCGTCGCCAAAGCGGCGGACCATTTCATCGGCAATCTGCTGCGCGAATTTGAAGTAGCTCATGTCTCCGGTGATCTCGTATGCATCGAGACAGGCCAGCGCGGTGAAGGCGTAATCGTCGAGCAGTCCGCGCACCAAGCACGGTGCAGCCTTGGCGCCGGAGTAGGCGATGACGTGCGCCAGACTGCGTTGCGCGTCCCAAGCCTCCGACAAAATGCGGTCGAGCGAGCGCAGCGCAAATTTGCGGGCGTCTTCGAGGCCGAGGACCTGGGCGGCCTGCAAATAGGCCGAAACGCACATCGCGTTCCAGTTGACATAGACGGTCTTGTCCACGAAGGGCGTTGGCCGCTGCAGGCGCGCGGCATAGAGCTTGGTCTTCGCCGAGGCAAGCAGGTCGAGCACCTTGGCGCTGTCGATGCCCATGCGCGACGCAACCTCCTCCGGCAGCGCGCGTATCCACAACACGTTCTTGGCCGCATTGTGATGCATCTCGCCCGTTTCCTCGATATCGAAATGCAGCGCGGCCGCCTGAAATTCCTCGTCGCTCAGGACCGCCTTGGCTTCCCCCAAGGTCCAGGTAAAGTAGTCGCCATCGTCATCGAGATTGATATCAGCGTCCTGCGAAGCGTAGAAGCCGCCGTGCTCGCGATCGCTGAGCCACTCATCCATCCAGCGGACAATGTCGCGGGCCACATGCGCGTAGAACTCATAACCGAAGACCTGGTAAGCGTGAACGTAATTCTTCAGCAGCTCGGAATTGTCGTACGCCATTTTCTCGAAGTGCGGCACGATCCAGCGCTCATCGACCGAGTAACGATGAAAGCCTCCCGCGAGCTGGTCGTAAACTCCGCCCTGCGCCATTTTCGTGAGCGTCGTCGTGACGACGGTGGCGACGCGTTCCTCGCGAGTGCGCACGTACCAATCCATCAGCAGATCGAGGGAGGCGGGATGAGGAAATTTCGGGGCGCTGCCGAAGCCGCCGTTCTTCTCGTCGAAGATGGGCAGCGCCGATTGCACCATGATGCCCACAATGCGTGGCGAAAGCTCGGTCTGCCGCCCGGCATAAGCTTCGGCGGCGGCCAGCATGGTCATAGTTTCGCCGGCCGACTTCAGCACCTCGTCGCGGCGCTCACGATAAGCGTCGGCAATCGCCAGCAGGGTCTTCTTGAAACTGGGACGGCCCCAACGGTCGTCGGGAGGAAAGTAGGTGCCGCCGTAAAAGGGATGGCCGTCGGGCGTGAGAAAAACCGTCAGCGGCCAGCCGCCGGTGCCGGAGATGGCCGACACCGCGAGCTGATAACGGCTGTCCACATCGGGCCGCTCGTCGCGATCGACCTTGACCGCGATAAAGTGCTGGTTGATGATCTGGGCGGTGTCGGTGTTTTCGTAGGATTCGCGATCCATGACGTGGCACCAGTGGCACCAGACCGCGCCAATATCGAGCAGGATGGGCTTGTTCTCGCGCTGCGCCGTGGCGAACGCCTCTTCGCCCCACTCGTGCCATTGGATGGGCTGGTGCATCGCCGAACGCAGGTACGCGGACGACGCTTGCGACAGTGGGTTGGTCGCTTCAGGCATGAACCTTGAGTCTAGCAGGGATGCGCGGAGCGCGGGGCTAGGGCTGTTTGCAATTGTGCGAGAATCGGTTGGCGTCCGGGAAGTGGCTCGGATCAATTTTCGATGATGGAGCTGGCCATGAAGAGTCAGGAAGCCTTAGCAAGAATCGTAGAGGGGGTGAAGAAGTTTCAGGCCGAGGTTTATCCCGCTGAACGCGAGATGTTTGAGAGGCTGAGGGGCCGGCAGCAGCCCATGGCGATGTTCATCACATGCGCTGATTCCCGGGTGGTGCCCAACCTGTTTACGCAGACTGGCCCAGGTGATTTTTTCGTCGAGCGAAACCCCGGCAACCTGGTGCCTCCTTATAGCGATTTTGTCGGTGGCGTTTCGAGTGGCGTCGAATATGGCATGCTCGTGCTGAAGGTGCCGCTAGTCATCATCTGCGGACACACCGACTGCGGGGTGATGAAGGGCCTGCTGCACCCGGACCAAGTGAATGGCCTGCCGGCGATGCAAGAATGGATGCGGCATGCGTCCGATGTTCGGCATCGGATCATGCGCGATCACAGCAACGCTCCGGACGAGGAGAAGCTGCGCCTGATTACGGAGTACAACGTGCTGGCGCAGATCGAGAACTTGAAGACCCATCCCAGCGTGCAATCGCGGGTCACGAGTGGCGAGGTGGAGATTCGCGGCTGGGTCTATGACATTGGCGATGGTTCAGTCTGGTCAGCCGATCCCGAGAGCGGGGAATTCCAAAGAATCGGGGACACAAAACCAGGATAGGTGTCAGCGCCGACGGCAGGCTTCGTCAGAATCGCTCGGCGGGAGCCCCCGCATTTATGCGGGGGAAGCTCGGCTTTAAGCCGAGCGGGTTGCGTCAGACTATTCTCTTCCGGCTTTAGCCGTGGGATTTGTTGCGTCATCACCAGTATTCCGTTGAAAGTGAGGTGGCGCCGGATCGACTTCTGCCTTCAATCGCGCCGAGGAGTACGGAAACTCCTCGGGTTGTTCCACCAAGCCTGCTTTGACGGGATTCATCCAGACATATTCATGTTGCGCATATTCATCTGCGTCTCTGATCCTGTGCTCGTTGTAACCCTTCTGCCATATTTCAAAATTGAAGTTCATCTCCTTCTTTGCGCGGTAGGAGAATCCTCCCTTGATAAACTGCATTGCTTTCTCAAGCGATACTAGCGGTGCTGGTGTGAGAATTAGATGAACGTGATCTGGCAGGAATACGGACTCGTGTAACTGAAACCTTTGTTTGGCCCGGTTTTCACGAATCACGTCCAGCAGCAGATCGCAGAGAGGATTGGACTGCAGGATCAGCCTTCTCTCCCAAGTCGCAGACGAGGTGAAGAACGTACGAGTTTCTTGCGGTGCAAGCAACATGGTGAAAGCCGAGGTTATATCTTAAGTCAAGGGATACCGGCGCTAAAGCGCATGAATCAAAGTGGAACTCTTTTCCGCAACGCTGAGCGTTGCTTCCCCCGCATAAATGCGGGGGCTCCCACCGACCGATTCCTTATCAGAGCTCACTTGCCGGGGCTCCCACCTAACAACTCCGCTGCACCTATTTCGCCACGAAGATGGCCACGCTGTGGGCGCGCACCAGATAGCTCCCCTGCGACAAGAGCGGGAACTCCAAGCCTTCTTCCGCGATGTCCTGCGGCGAGGGCAGCGCCGTATCGGCCAGCCGGAACCATTCGTGCTCGCCGATCTGCGGCAGTTCGAACTGGAGGTCGCCCGAGTACGCGTTAGCGATGAAATGCAGATCGTCGCGCGAACCATCGGCGCGCAGTTGCGTCAATTGCATCGCCACCGTGCGCGACTCGTATCCCCAGTCGGGTGTCATGCGTTTCACCCCATGCCAGGTGATGTGGAAGCCGCCTTCGCCATGAAACTGATAGCTGTCGCGCCGCAATAACGGACAGCGCTTGCGGAAGGCAATCATCAACTGGAAGAAGCGCAGCAGGTCAGCATGGCTCGCCATCATGCGCCAGTCCAGCCAACTCACTTCGTTGTCCTGGCAGTAGGCGTTGTTGTTGCCCTGCTGGGTGCGGGCAATTTCGTCGCCCGCGAGAAGCATGGGCACGCCGTGCGAGCACAGCAGAATGGCGGCAAAGTTTTTGCGCTGACGGGCGCGCAGTCGGCTGACGGCGGCATCGTCGCTCGGGCCTTCTACGCCGCAATTCCAACTGTAGTTGGCGTCGGAGCCATCGCTGTTGTCCTCGCCGTTGGCCAGATTGTGTTTCTGGTTGTAGGAAACCAAATCGTTGAGCGTGAAGCCATCGTGGCAGGTCACGAAGTTGATGCTGTGGTAAGGTTCGCGGGCGCTGGTTTCGTAGAGGTCGGGACTGCCCAGCAAACGGGTGGCGAGTGCCGAGGTCATGCCGGCATCGCCCTTCACGAACTTGCGCACATCGTCGCGATAGATGCCATTCCACTCCGCCCATCGTCCCCAGGAAGGCAGCGTGCCGACCTGGTACAGCCCGACGGCATCCCAGGCCTCGGCGATCAGTTTGGAGTTGGCCAGCACGGGATCGTAGGCCAGGCTCTCCAGCAGGGGAGGGTTCTTGAGCACCCGGCCATCCATGCCGCGGCCGAAAATGGAAGCCAGATCGAAGCGGAAGCCGTCCACGTGCATTTCCAGCACCCAGTAGCGCAGGCAATCGACGATGAAGTCGCGCACCACCGGGTTGTTGCAATTCACGGTATTGCCGCAACCGCTGAAGTTCACATATTTGCCGGTGTCGGGATCGAGGATGTAATAGGTCGAATTATCAATGCCGCGGAAGCACCAGGTCGGGCCGTTTTCGTCGCCTTCGGCGGTGTGATTGAAGACCATGTCGAGAATGACCTCGATGCCGGCCTGATGCAGGGCGCGCACCAGTTGCTTGAACTCGCGCACCTGTTCGCCATCGGCCCGGTTCGACGAGTACGCGGTGTTGGGCGCGTAAAACGCAGTTGGCTGATAACCCCAGAGGTTCAGCAGACGCTCGCCGGTAAACGGGTTGACGCGGTCGGTGTCGCCGGCCTCGAACTCGTTGACCGGAAGCAACTCGACCGCCGTGACTCCCAGTTGCTTGAGATAGGGAATCTTTTCGATAAGCCCAGCGTAGGTCCCGGGATGCGTGACTCCGGAAGAGGCGTGCACCGTAAAGCTGCGGACGTGGGCTTCGTAAATGACGCTGTCCACCAGGGGAAGGTTGAGCGGCTGATCGTCTCCCCAATCGAAATCGTTGTCCACCACCACCGCGTTGCGATAGGGCCGTTTCCCGGGCGGATACTGTCCCCAGGCCCCGCCGTGGGAGAGCACACGCGCGTAGGGACCGAGCAGCACGTTCGAAGGGTCAAAGCGATGCACGTTGGGATTGGGATTGGGCTGCATGTCGAAGCGGAAACCATATTGCATGCCGGCGTCGAGCCCCTCCACGAACGCGTGCCACACCTGTCCGGTGCGGTTGGAGCGCGGATCGAGGGGAAACTCGACCAAAGGCTGCTCGGCGCCCGGCTGGAAAAGAACCAGCGTGCACGCCGTCGCGTGCTTGGAGAAGATGGCGAAGTTGACGCCCCGGCGCCGCAAGGTTGCGCCCAGGGGAAGCGGAACTCCACGCTTTACGCGATAGCCAACGACTGAAGTGGTGGAAGATTTCTGCGGCTGGCTTCGGGTAAGCGATTTAGGCGGCATGGCGTCGTGACCCCGACGGGCCAAGAGGATGGATAGCAGAAAGCGGGAGGAACAGCAAGGAAAAGCGGCAGGGGGTAGCGTCTCAGTTTGAAATCCTCAGCCCTTGAACGCCAGCACGGACGGCGTAAACTGAGCAGCAGAAACTTGGACTATGGGACCGAGAAAGCAGCCCGGCCAATTGTGGACTTTCAAATGCGGCCACAGCGGTATATTGCCACCACGAGGCGAATCAAATAAGGCCATTCTTTGGTGGAATAGTAAATCATCAAACAGCGGCGGGAATCACGTATGCAGGCCGTGCCAGTTAGTGCAGGACCGCAGGCGAAAAAAGTATACTTCTGCGCTCTTCGGCTTTACATGGGCAAAACGACTGCTTAGGTCTCAGAAAGCTGCGGCTCGATACGGCAAGTATGCGTCCCCGAATATTTCGGCTGCGCAAATTGTGGAACTAAGAAATACGCCCGGTTTGAAGTGCTGTATTTGCCTGACGGGAGAGGAACTGAAATGGGTGAAAAGTGAGCGACTCACTAATGCGCACTTGCATCACAATCACGATACGGGTGAAGTCTATGGCTTCGCTCACGCACTATGTAATAGGCTGGCGGGGCTCCTCAACAAGGAACTGACGCCTGAGTCACAAGCGGAATTCTTCAAGAACGCGTGTCCGAAAGCATTCGAACTGCTGGTAAGAAACTTAGAAAATTCAAACTGAGACACCACCCGGCAGGGGCGTCGCTAAGCATGTTAAGATGTCAAACCGAAAATCAAGACTTGGGGATTCTCACTTGAGAATGTCTATACCAGCCGGAAGGGGAGTGACGCCATGACAGGGCAGCAAATCAACCGTGTTAGCGGCAGAGTCACAATCGTCCTGTCCCTGATAGCGTTGCTTGCGGTGCTGAGCGGCTACTTTCAACCGCCGCAACCGGACGAAGGCACGGCGCCGCATATCTTTCAGCTCGCCATCGTGGCCCTGGTGCCGATGATCTTACTTTTCCTGGCCACGGCGGATTGGCGGCGGCCTTCGCGAAGCGCACGGCCCTTGGCATTTCCCGTCGCCGCTTTGGCGGTCGCGTTTGCAGCCCTGTTTTACCTTGAGCACTACCACTACCGATAAACTGCGACGCCCTACCGTGAAAGCAGCTCGCGGGCGATGCGGGCGTACAGATCCACGGCCTCCAGCAACTGCCGCTTCTCGATGTACTCGCCTTCGGTGTGGGCTACGTGAATGGAGCCCGGGCCAATGAGCCGAGGCTTACCCCAATTCGTCAGCGCGGGAATATCGGTGGTGAAGGCGGCAATCATGGTCGCGATTCCGGGCACCGTGGTGAACTCCATGTAGGGAATTTCGAGCTTGAATTCGGCTTCGGCTTTGCCGGCAACCGCGCTGGTGATTTGTTGGCGCAATGGTTGCGCCGGGCCGACCAGGCGAAATAGCAGATGGGCGCGCGCGTGGTCGGGAATGACGTTGGGCGCGCGGCCTCCGTCGATCAGGCCGATGTTCATGGTGCACGGGCCAGCCTTGGGATTGTTGGGCAGATTGAGCTTGCGCAGCTTGTCCAGGGCATCCAGCAGCTTCTCGATCGCCGACTCGCCCAGCTCGGGATAGGCGGAATGTGCCATCTTGCCGCGGGCCACCAGTTCGACCCGCAGCGTGCCTTTCGAGGCCACCGCCAGCTTGTTCTCGGTAGGCTCGCCATTGATGAGGAACTTAGCGCCGCGGGGCTGCTGGTTGGCGATCTGCGCGCCCTGGCTGTCGCGCTCCTCGCCGACCAAGAAAAGCAGGCCCACGTGGATGGCCTCGCCCTTCAGCTTTTCGGCGGCTGCGATCTGCGCCACCATGATGCCCTTGGCGTCGCAGGAGCCGCGGCCGTAAATGCGGTCGGCGGTCTCGGACGAAGGCACGAAGGGTGGCACAGTGTCCATGTGGGTGGAGAGCACCAGCTTCGGCCGGGGATGGCCGGGATGGGTCGCCCACAGATTGCAGCGGTCGCCTTCCACCTTCATGCACTCAACGTCGTAGCCAAGCTGCGTCAGTTCATGCGCCAGTACCTCGGCCACCGCGGCTTCCTGGCCGGTGGTGGACTCAATGTCGATCAGCTTGCGGGTGAGGGCGAAAACGTCCATCTCCGAAGGATAGCGTATTGTTGGCGACAACGTAGAGAGCGAAGGAGTTCGCCGCCGGGGCGGGGCGTACGGAGCAGGAGTAAACTCATCCCATCAGGATCGACGGAGGGTCAATGCGTCCTTTAGCCTGGATCGGAATTGTCGTACTGGTACTGGGAATTCTGTCGTTTGTCGTGCCGATTCCCACCAGCCATTCCCATGACGTCAAGATCGGAGACGCTTCCGTGGGCATCACCACCCGCCATGACGAGAAGCTGTCGCCGATAGTGGGAGGCGTGCTTTGCGCGGCCGGAGTGGTGTTGCTAATCGCAGGATCGCGGAAGGCTGCTGCGTAACCGTTATCCGGACCCGCGGCAGAAAACACATCGCACCCGATTCGTCGGGGGCTGAAGCGGCGTCCGAGTGGCTGGAGCGCGGCGCGATCAACGCCCGGTGGTGAATTCCGTGGTGTTGGTTATGTAGAGTTCGTGGACCTTGTGGTTGACCTCGTCGGGGGTGAGGCCGGCTGCAACCATGTAGTTGCGCAATTCATTTCTTTGATTGGCGTCAACTGTCACTTTGGGTATTCCATCGACAAAGACCTGTACAGCCGAGCGATCTCTCACCAGACGATAGTTGTGCATGACTCATTGTAGCGGTAATCGGCGGCGCGAGTCGCCGGCCATTTCGGCTCTGTGCGATGGGACGCCGGAGAGGTTGCGTGGCCGATCGAAGAACTCACTCCTAGCCGGGAGCCATACCGGCAATTCAGCAGGGGGCGGTGGCAGAAAAAGTTGAGGCACCCTTGACCGGGTGCCTCAGAAACAAATCACAGAAGGATGCTTTCGCGTCGACGTCGGGCGCGATCCGTCCTCTGCGTCTAACGATTCGTCAACTTCCTGCGAATCACTCCACCGACGGTCAGCAAGCCGCTGCCCAGCAGCAACAGACTGCTCGGCTCCGGGACTACCTGGTTCGGCGCAACCGAAACGTTGTCGAGCGCGATGTAGGCCGGACTATCGGAGAACGCAAAGGAGATGGTGTCGCTGCCAGTGCCCGTCTCTTGGAACGAGAACTGCGTCCAAACGCCGTTGGTATTAGGGTCGGTCTGGCCGAACACCTGAGTACCATTCCAGTAAGCGCCGAAGTCACTGGGATCGTCCCCAATGGAGGCCATCCAGAAGCTGAAGGCATAGTGCTGGCCGACGACATCGCCAAAGCTCTGGCTGAGCGTTCCATCGCTGCCCACCGGGCCCATGGTTGCGTAGAAGTTGCCGTCTTGGGCTCCGTTGTAAACATAAAATGGACCACTCACGACTTGGGTGAACTCGAAATTGCCGCCGGTAGTCCAGCCAGTGAAATCGCCGGTTTCAAAGCTGCCGTTGGTGAGAAGGTTGGTAGCAAAGGTCGTTGGTGCTCCCAGGAGCAGAACCGCTACGAGAGCGAACACGACCAGCAGGGCTTTTTGTCGCATGTTTCCTCCCGGGCGATGGACCGCAGAGTTGCCGGGCCTTGCGCAGTCATGGAAGTCCGCCCCTCAGGGTCGCCGTGCAGAAATAAGTTGAGGCACCCTTGACCGGGTGCCTCAGAAACAAATCACAGGAGGATGCTTTCGCGTCGACGTCGGGCGCGATCCGTCCTCGATGTCTAACGATTCGCCTGGAACTTCCTGCGAATCACTCCACCGACGGTCAGTAAACCGCTACCCAGCAGCAACAGACTGCTCGGTTCCGGGACTACCGGGCCCGACGAAACTGAAATGTTGTCGAGCGCCATGTACGCCGGATTATCCGCAAAGTTGAACTGGATGGTGTCGCTCCCGGTGCCCGTCTCGGTGAACGAGAACAGCGTCCAAGGTACCCCGGTGTTGGGATTGGTCAGGCTGAGAACCGAGGTCCCATCCCAAGAAGCACTGAAGTCGCTGGGGTTGTCCCCATTTGAGGCAAACCAGAAGCTGAAGGTGTAGTGGGCGCCAGCGGTCGTGGCAAACGTCTGGCTAAGGGTTCCATCACTGCCTACCGGGCCCAAGGCAGCCCAAAAGCCGTCGCCGTCCTGGTCGCCAGGATAGTAGGAAAAGGAACCATTCTCCACAAACGTATCTCCGAAATTACCGCCTTCAGTCCAGCCAGTAAAGTCGCCACTCTGAAAGCTGCCGTTGGTAAGAAGGTTGGTAGCAAAGGCTGTTGGCGCTCCCACGAGCAGAATTGCTACGAGAGCGGCCATGACCAGCAGAGCTTTTTGTCGCATGTTACCTCCGGGGGCGGGGTGGGAATCCCCTACTGCGTAACCAAATCCACCCTTCTATCGGCAATTCGAGTTCCATTCTCCGCACAATAGATTCATCAACTTAACGGGGGCAAAGAACGCAGAGTTGCACACTCTTGCGCTATTGTGGGAAACAGGCTGGACAATGCCACTCAAACCGGGTCTAGGTTCACGGTCTTGAGCGACGGCTTCTGCCAAGGTAAGTGGGATGGCGCCCGCGCTTCCCGCAACCGGGCAAGCACTCGAAGAACCATCCCCAGAGGCAACTCAGAAGCCCAAGGAGCGCAAGACGGCTTCGGGCCGAAGTCTCGCGCGATCCATCCTCCGTGTCTAACGATTCGCTTGGAACTTCCTGCGAATCACTCCACCGACGGTCAGTAAACCGCTACCCAGCAGCAACAGACTGCTCGGCTCCGGGACTACCTGGCTCGGCGTAACCGAAACGTTGTCGAGCGCGATGTAGGCCGGACTATCGGAGAACGCAAAGGAGATGGTGTCGCTGCCAGTGCCCGTCTCTTGGAACGAGAACTGCGTCCAAACGCCGCCCGTATTAGGATCGGTCTGGCCGAATACCTGGGTGCCATTCCAATAAGCGCTGAAGTCACTGGGGTCGTCCCCAACCGATGCCATCCAGAAGCTAAAGCTGTAGGGGTGACCAGCGACATCGCTGAAAGACTGGCTGAGCGTTCCATCGCTGCCTACAGGGCCCATGGTTGCGTAGAAGTTGCCGTCTTGGGCGCCGGTATAGACGTAGAACGCACCACTCACCACTTGGGTGAATTCGAAATTGCCGCCTTCAGTCCAGCTAGTGAAATCGCCGGTTTCAAAGCTGCCGTTGTTGACAAGATTGGCTGCAAAGGCCGTCGGCGCTCCTACGAGCAGAACTGCTACGAGAGCGGCCACGACCAGCAAGGCTTTTTGTCGCATGTTTCCTCCGGGGATGCAAGGGAATTCCCTAACTCCACAACGAACTTCACCGTCTTATTGGCAATTTGCATTCCATTCCTCGCGCAATAGATTCATCAACTTAGCAGGGCCAGCTGACCTAAAGTTGCAGATTCTTGCGCTATCTAGGGAAACACCCTACTGTCACTGGATCGCAATGGAAAGTAATTGTTGATGTAGCTAGGCGTGGCGCGCCTAGGGATATCCCCTCCGTCTCTTGGCAAGAGCCCAACGGGAACCGGCGCTTTAGTGCTAATCGGGATTGGGCGTGTGGCGGTGCGCCGCCCACTTCGCGCCCAGCGAATACCCGATGCAACACAGCGTTGGCAGGGTGTACAAGGGCCAAGCCAATCCTTCATCGCAATTGGTGCGGATGTCGAAAGCGAATTCGTGCAGGAAGTACTGCGATCGCGACAGGCCGCAGGTCTGGCCGGTGTAGCTGGCCACGTCGGGCAGCACGACCAGCAGCCACAGCGCAATTGCCGGAAGCCAAATCCAGCGGGCGACGGAATGATGGAACTTGTGCGCCACCAGGTATCCCAAGCCGAACGCCGGCAGTAAAGTCGTCACATCCTGGATACAGGCGGCCACGACCGTTGGAAAGATACGGAAGAGCAGAAGGCTGATGGGAGCGGCCAACAGCGAGCCCGCGAGGGCCGCCAATACCAGGTTCGAAACAAACGCCAGACCTTTCAGCAGCGTGTGCAGGGCGCGCCGCTTAGGACTTTCGCTCTGGCTTTCGATCGAACTCTCGGCCATGGCAGAAGAGTAGTCCAAGGAAACGTGGATTGACTATCCCGAAGTTGCGCGATGATAGCCCGGTCATACGCCGGATTCGGGCGGTTTCTTCAATTGGAACGCTGCAAGACGTAAATGACCCAGGGCGCGATGCACGTCTCGCTCACCCACCGGTAGGGCTCGTCACCGGTCGCCAAGGGCTTGCGCATTTCCACTATTTCCAGCCCGGCGCGGCCATAGACTTCGAGGTAAGACTCGTGGGGCCAGAGAATGTCCACCGCAGGCGACCGGTCCTCGAAGTCTGTCGTAATAATCTTCACGGGATCGCCCGGTCCGGCGTTGCGGTTTTCGGGGAAGTCTTGGGTCGAGAACGAGGCCCACTCGTTGCAGTAAATCTCCGGCGCGGAAACTATGTTCACGATGATGCCGTCCGGTTTGAGCAGAGCGCGCAGGTCGCGAAACAGACGCACCTTCGCGTCCATGCCGGGAATGTTGTCGAACGTGAATGCCGATTGAACGAGAGAAAAACTTTCGCGCGGCAAACCGCTCATGTCGTCGCCCGGAATAACGCGGTAGTCGCCCTGCGGATCGATCTGGTACGCCTGCGAAACCATCTCGGGCGATATCTCCACGCCAACCGTCTCAAACCCGAACCCACGCAGGAAGCGGGTGGAGCGGCCCGCCCCGCAACCGAAATCGAGTGCCGCGGTCCCCTTCACGTGAGCACGAAAGATCTCCGGCAAGTCGCGGAACGCGAGATGGTAGGTGTTGGCAAATTCGAGTTTCGAGTAGGCTTGTGCGCGGGTGGCGTTCTGGTAGCAATTGGCGAAGCCCATGAACAATCACCTGTCCTTGGCTCTCCCGAACCTAATCGGCGGCGGCCAAGGCGCGGGCGGGCTTGCCCAGTTTGCGCGGCCGGAATGCCTCGCTGTGGAAACTCTGGTTCTCCATCCAGTTGTCGAGGACGCTCTTTTTGAACTTCCAGCGGTTGCCCAGCTTGAACGCCGGAATCATTTCCTCGGAGACGTACTTGTAGAGTGTGTCGGGGGAAACTCCCAAGTAGTGCGATGCCTGCCGAATGTTCATCACTTCGCGCGCGTCGGCTAACATAGGTCCTCTCTGGGCGGTGGCTGGGGTGGGCTGCGAGGGCGGCCTCGGCGATGCGGTTGGCTTCGTCCGGTCCGCTTTGGCGTGGCTGCTGATGGCAGGTTCTCCCGGGTGGTCTACGGTTGGCAATGCACCGCTCGCGCATTCGCCAATTGTTCGCCTTGCAGCATAGTGGCAACAGCTCCGTAATGCAAGCTATTGTAGGGCCCGCGAAGCGGTTTCACCATAGACTCTGTGTTGACCCGCGCGATACCCGAGTAGTGCAAAAGCCAATAGCAGAGAGGGAACCGGGCAAATTGCCGATTGCATTCTGTCCCAGCACCGTGCCCCTGGCCAACAGCCCGATTGGGCCACTGACTAGTGCCGCTTGCCTTTTTTGCTTGTAGCCGTTGACGCTTGGCTCTCCGCGGCTTCCCGGATTTCCTCAACATCGGCAAGGTCGCGCATACGGCCCGATGTGAGTTTCGATGCAATCAGGTCGTCCTTAGAAATGAAAAACGCCTTGAGGCCGCTTTGCGGGTCGATGATGCCTTCAACACGCCTTTCCCATACGGCGTCAAAGTCAATGCCAGGAATGTCGGGCAGGATATCGACGGCGCGCGGGTCATCTCCGAAGCGAAAAAAAGTCGTGCGGTCGGCGAAATCCTCGGGGCGGGTGTCTTGGAGCGGTGCGCCGAACTGGGAAAGCGCTGCATACGTGGCTTGAGCGTTGGCAGGGTCCGCTTTTATGAATAGGTCAAGGTCCTTCGTAAAGCGGGGCTGCGCGTGAAAGATAACGGCGTAGCCTCCCACAATGAGATATCTAACGCCATGGGCATGGAATGCGGACAAAAGGTCTTTGTAGTCTTGGTACATCCGGCTCGATCTCCCAACCCTTGAGTGCATATGCGGTCAGGATCATCTCCTCAACCGCGTCCATCCGTTCATACACGGGCCGACTCTGCCAGTAGCGATATTCGTCGGCCTTCATTTCATCGAGGTTCGTGTAGGTGCGGATCACTTTGTCCATTGGTTCGTTTGTAGCACTGGGAGGTTAGTTTTGCAACGGAGTCGATGCCGTGTTCCGCCTCGGCCGCGCGTTTCGCTTCTCCCTCCGCCCCGTGTTCTCATCTGACTTTGAAAGGCCTTATCATTTAGGATGTTCTCGACTGGCAGGAGGCGTTCGTGGTCTGTAGCGCGTGTGGATATGAGAACCAGGCTGGCAACCGCTATTGCGGGATGTGCGGGATTCCGCTGCCTCACCGGCCGCTGACCACTGCCGGTGCGCAGAGCACGGCCAGCCTCACACGCCCACTGGCGGAAAACGCTGGGCCTCTCGAACCCCGCGCCTCAGTGTCGCAGGCCCGCACAGGCGTTGCCAGCGAGTCGCCATTATCCGGCGACCTGGCGCGGCCTTCCCAAGATCCAGATGTGGAGCGCGACACTCCCGCTGCGGAGGCAGCGTCCCAACATTCCGAATTGGTGCCGGAAATTCCGTTGGACGAGTATGTTCAGAGTTTCCGCTACGTGCCGCCCAGCGATCCGGAAGAAAGCACCATGCGCGGCGAAACTTCGGTATTACGGCCCAAAGAATTGCGGCCCGAACTAGTACGGCCCGAGCCTCCCGCCCCATCGAATGGCACTTCCGGTCCTTCCATGGAGACAGAGACAGCGACGGCTATAACCGAGGCACCGCCTGCTGCCTCCGCCGACGATGTGCGCGAGCGGCTGGGATTGGAAGTCGATGGCCCGCTGGAAGAGCGCAGCGACCGCCCGCGCTTTCTGGATTTCAACCAGCCGTCCACGCCAATTAAACCAGCGCGCACTACGCCCTCGATCTCCGGTCCATCGTTTCTGGGACTGAACGATCCGCCGCCGATAGAGGCCGAGACCGGCGACGAGCTTGACGAGCTTGAGGTCGAAGGGCTGGCGCGCCGGATATGGCGAATAGCGCGGATAGGGCTGGCTCTCGCCGTGGTCGTGGTGTTCGGCTGGCTGGGAGTGCTGGAGTGGAAAGCGCAAGTTGGCCAGACGAGCAACGGCCCCGTCGAAGTCGTCAAGATGAAGATGCGGGGCATGGCTCCCAACGGTCGCCTGGAGATTATCAAGGCCAAGATGCGGAGCCTGGTTCATGACGTCGCGGCGGAGATTGCCAGCCCGGCACCGCCGCCTGCCACTGCTTCGAATTCCGCTTCCAAGCCGGAGATGAAGGTCGAGCCGCCGCCCAAGCCACAGAACCAGAATTCCGCTGCCGACACGGCGACTTCTCCCCCAGCGGAGGACGCCGCTACTGCGCACAGCACAAATCCTGCAACCACGCCACCCGCCAACTCTGCGCCGGACACGACCGCGTCCCCTGGAAATCAGCCGGCGGCCGGACAGCCCGCTGCCGCGCCAGCGCAGAATCCGGCGCCGAATGCCTCCGCAACTTCTACTGAGCAGAACGCGGCGTCAGCGAAAACCACCACCGCAACCGCCGCGGTGGACAAATCGAAAGCGGCTGGGTCACAGCCGCCGGGCCCGGCGGCCAAACCTACAGCGGGCAAGCCGAAGCCTTCACCGCCAGCCGCAGACGATGACCAGGAAGTGGTCGTAAAAAAAATATTTCCTGGCGCCGAGGAGCTGGCCAAGGCCAACAATGCCAGCGACTCGGCTGCGGAAGCGGCCTGGCTGTGGAAGGCGACCGCCAAAGGCAATCCCACTGCGCCGGTGCGACTGGCCGGCATGTACGTCAAGGGCGAAGGAGTGCCGCGCAGTTGCGAACAGGCCCTCGTGCTGTTGAAGACCGCGGCCGAAAAAGAAAACGCCGTGGCCCGCAACCAACTGGCTTCCATGTATGGCTCGGGAGTTTGCGTGCCCCGCAACCGCGTGGAAGCCTATCGCTGGGCGAGTTCGGCATTGGCGGCCAATCCCAACAGCGATTGGGCGCAGCAGCGCCGTGACCAGCTCTGGCAGCAGATGACTCCGGAAGAGCGCGCCTTGGCGGAAAAGTACAGGTAGACCGCTGTTCACTCTTCGCTAATCCTGATCCCTAACCCCTAGCCCCGCGAACCACTATAATGATCTTGGGGTGAGGCATCGCGCTTCGCTCGCAGTTTTGAAACCACTAGTTGTTCCCCTGCATCAACCGCCAACTGGAGGAAAGAATCAGCATGGCACACGAAGTTCCTGCGTTGCCCTACGACTACTCTGCCCTAGAACCCCACATTGACACGCAAACCATGCACCTGCATCACGACAAGCATCATGTTGCCTACGTCAGCAACCTGAATGCCGCGCTGGAGAAGGCCCCGGAGCTGCAAAAATTGAGCGCCGAAGAACTGGTCAAGGGCCTGGAGAACGTGCCGGAAGCAATCCGCAATGCGGTGCGCAACAATGCCGGTGGGCATGTGAACCACACCATGTTTTGGACCATCATGGCCCCGAACGCCGGAGGCGAGCCCAGCGGCGCTATCGCCGATGCCATCAAGAACACCTTCGGCGATTTCAACAGCTTCAAGGAGAAGTTCAACGATGCCGGCCTCAAGCAGTTCGGCAGCGGCTGGACCTGGCTGGTGCGCGACCGGGGCGGCAAGCTGCTGGTGATGGCGACGCCCAATCAGGATAGCCCTATCAGCCAGGACTTCTGGCCCATCATGGGCAACGACGTCTGGGAGCACGCCTATTACCTGAAGTACCAGAACCGCCGCGCCGACTACCTGAAGGAATGGTGGAACGTGGTGAACTGGGCCGAAGTGAACAAGCGCTTCCAGAAGGGCCAGAAGTAGTAGCCCGAAGTAATAACGGTCGGCGAATTTCCGGCGGCGAATAGGGTGCGGCGATCGCACCCTCTCGTCGTCAGCCCCGAAGAAAGCCCCACGGGATCCATGGATGCCTAGCTCACCGGTCTTACCAGCCAATCTCAGCGCAAGCGACGCGGCGATAGCTAGTTCCCGGCTCGGGCGACGCTGCTTCCTGGTACTAGCCGCCATCGCCCTTGCGTATGCGTTCTTGGCCGGCCTGCACACCCTTTCGGAACCGGACCTGGGCTGGCAATTGGCGACTGGCCGGTGGGTGGCGCAGCATCATCGTATTTTTTCGACCGACGTGTTCTCCTACACCGCTTACGGCGGACCGTGGATCTATCCCGTCGGTTCGGGGCTGGTGTTTTATGCCGCCTACCTGCTTGGGGGCTACGCCCTGCTTTCCTGGATCGGGGCCGCAGCGTGCTTGGGCACGGTTGCTTTGCTACTTCGCCGAGGCTCGGCGGTCAGCGCAGCCCTCGCGATCGTCGCCTTACCTCTCATAGCTGTGCGCACCGCTCCGCGCGCCGAAGTGTTCACCATCGTCCTCTTCGCGGCGTATCTCTCTATCCTTTGGCAGAACTATCAGACTGGCCGAGCTCGCCTCTGGTTGTTGCCGCTGCTGATGATCGCGTGGGTCAATTTTCACCTCGGCGTCGTAGCCGGCCTCGCGCTCATCGTGGCATTTGCCGGCCTGGAACTGTTGGAAATGTTGTTTCCCGGCACGCGCCGCCGTAAGGCTGTCGAGAGACTTAGGCGCGCCGCTCCGTGGTTTGTTGCCAGCGCGGTGGCTACCTTGGTAAATCCATGGGGCTGGGGAATCTATCGGGCGCTGGTTCGCCAAAATCGCGCCATGGCGCTGCACTCGGGGTGGATTTTTGAGTGGGGCAGCGTCCCCTTGAACCGGGTTGCAGCGGCAAGAGCTTTTTCGCTGAGGGGCGCACATCCGTTCTATCTGCTGCTGGTGATTATTGCCATCGCTGCATTGGTTGCATTGCTGCAACGTCAACCGGGGGCAGCCATCCTGCTGTTGGGAGCCGCCTACCAGGGGGTGCGGCACCTTCGACTAGAGGCGCTAACTGGGTGTGTAGTCGTGGTGGTGGGAGGGGCGATCCTATTTTCGGCAATGCCTCAGATTGGCTCGCGTATTCACAATGCACGAATACGTTCGATCCTGGCCACGTCCGCGGTTGCATTGTTTGCGCTGCTGGCCTTCACCGGCTCCGCCGCGCTGGTAAAGATCAATCAAGAATCCCGTTCGACATTCGGCACAGGATTGAGCTGGTGGTTCCCGCAACGCGCAGCCGAGTTCATCGAACGCCAGGACCTGCCGGGGGAGATGTTTAACAGCTATGTCCAAGGCGGTTACCTCGCCTGGAGACTCGGCCCTAAACGTCGCGTCTATATCGATAGCCGGGCCATCCCGTTTGGGCCCGAAGCCTTCCTGCATCTATCGGACCTGCTGCAAGCGTCACCGGATTCCGCCCTGTGGCAACAGGAAGCCGACCGCTACAACATCAACACCATCATTCTTCCCCTCGATCGCTTTCAAAGCGAGTTGGAGGTGCTGAGGAACTTCTGCAACAGCACCGGCTGGCGGCCGGTTTATCTAGACGAGGCCGCCGGGGTCTTTGTGCGCCGCAAGCCGGAAACCGAAGATCTGATCAGACGCTCACAAGTGGATTGTGCAACCGTATCTCTGCCCGCCGGACCACTGCTCTCTTCTTCGGCCGGGCGCTTCAATCAATGGGCCGACGCAGCCAGTGTTCTGGCCGCGCTGGGCCGCAATGCTGAGGCGCTGGCGGCGGCGGACCAAGCGCGCCTGATTTTTCCCAACAGCAGCTTCGTGCCCTGGCTGCGGGGCAACGTTTTTTATGCTATGGGCCTGCCCTCCGAGGCGGAGCGGGAGTATGTCGCAGCCGTCTCGGTTGAACCTAACGTGCCTCTCTTCTGGTTCTCGCTCGCCAATGTGTACAAGCACGAGGGGCGATTCTCCGAGACCATCCATGCCCAGAGACAAGCCATCCAGCTGTCGACAATGCCGCAGCCATTGCAGCTGGCCAAGCTGGCGCAACTCTATCTGGAGATGCAGCAACCCAGGGCTGCCTTGGAGACATTCGATGAGGCGGTGCGCAGCGCTCCTCCTGACATCCTCGCCGCAACCGGAGGGCGCAGCTTCAAGTTCCAAGTGGACCAGGGACGTGCGGCCGCTTGCAGGTCACTCGGCGACATGAAGCGAGCCGCGTCCTTTGACGACGAGGCGGTCCAGGACCTTGTTCCGCGAAGGTAGGGATTTACCATCTTCGTGTACTATTAGCAATCACATAGATGTTACTTTCGTTTAGGAAATTCCTATTTTCCCATTTCAGAATTGCCGTCACTAGTCCTATAGTGACATTGGAGCACACCACTTTAGGCCGATATCGGAGATTTTTCTGACCAATCCCCCTGGCAGAAGGCAAAACAAATGGCCGCAGGGGAACCTAGAGAAATGATGCGGAAGGCGGATCAATATGCGCTCTCCAGCACGGCAACTAGGTCGCGTATCCGGGGCCCCGACGAACGCCGCTTTTGCGCTTATTGGGGTGGTTGAGGACGGCACAAGCTTTCATGCATCCTTTCAAGCTTTCATGCATCCTTTAAAGGACGGCTCTGCCCGGAAGCAGATTTTTTGGGGATCTTTCCTTAACATTAACATTGCGGTGGGCCAAGGCGGCACCATCGCGGCGCCCAACGTCCCTTCTGCGGCTGCTTTTTCCCTTGACACGCCGCCAGAAGTTGATAGAATTTGTCCGCGAGGTATCTCTGCAAGGGGAAGACTCGTTCCGACTAGCAAGTTTAGACACTTGAAGAAAGCGGACGAAGGACAAGCTTAAGGACAAGCTCTGGTGCTGGCCGCCTAGGCGCTCGTTGTTCTGATGCCGATGGCCGATCGTGGTGTCGATGTCGGGTACCTCTGCTCTGAGAAGCAGCAGACGCAGAAAGCGGCTGACGCAAGGCGCCCTCCAGAGTTTTACGATTAGCGATAATTAGACTTCACTCCCTACGGAGCGTCTCCGATCCATCCTCCGGCCCTGGCCGAATGAGTAGAACGGGTGGCTGCGGAACGGTTTTCAATATGGGAGGGGCCCCTGGGGCGGATTTTTATCCGCAAGCGATGGATTCAAGCCGATGGATGAAGGAGGGTCCTGACAAAATGTCAAAAGCAAAAGCAAATGATTCCGGTCAAACCCTGGTAGAGATCGCAATCTCATTGGCGATTTTCTTGCTACTCGTAGTGGGAACCGTGGACTTTGGATATCTGCTCGGTACCAAGGTGACCCTCCAGAATGCAGTGCGGCAAGGGGGGCGATATGCCATCACCGGGCAATGCATAACCGGCAGTAGCGGTGCGTGCTCCCAAACGAGATACAACTCAATCGTGCAAATCGTCGAAAATACCTCACTCGGCGTGGTGAAGAGTTCCGAGATCGTCCTAACCTGTACGGATCAAGGCGGAGGCTGCCCCGGCGGACTCAACGGAGCTGGTGGGCCCGGTGACATCGTGACCATCACGGTAAGCCACCCCTATCATTTTATGACGGGGCTTATCGGGGCGTTCTTTCCGGGCAAGTCGTGCACGTTAACGGTTAGTTCGAGTTTCAAAAATGAAATCTTTCCACCCAGCGAAAGTTAGGGGGGCGTATGAAGACAAGGATAAATAGGGAAGAGTCGGGTCAGGCGTTGGTGGAGTTAGCGCTCGCGGTCGTCGTTCTGTGTGTCTTCGTCTCTGGAATCGTTGATTTCGGGCGGGCCATCTATGACCTTCAGGTAATGAAAAACCTCGTCGGGGAGGGTTCCGCGCTGGCTTCGCGCGGAGGCGGTGTTGCGGCGACAGTGCAAAGCGTGACTAACTATGCGGGATCGGACATCAACCTAAGCACCAAGGGATGCGTCATTGTCACCCAAGTTACCAACCAGGGAAGCGGTGCTTACCAGATCACAGACCAGGCGTATCAGTGTGCGATCACAGCTAGCAGTAAAGTGGGCTGCCTCTCAGGACAAGGAGGCTGCAAAAGCTCGAATGCGGTTCTGCCCCCAGCGGCAGTTACGGCACTGCTGACGGAAGGCACGGGGTCTGCCATTTATGTGACCGAAATCTACTACGCCTACAATACCGTCACGCCTATAGCGGCTCTGTTACGAACGACCATGCCATCTCAGTTCTACAGCGTGGCTTATTACTAAGGAAGGGGTGTGCGTATGCGCAATACCAGCATTGGAAAGGGCGACCGAGGGCAAACCCTTGTAGTTTTCGCTCTGGTTCTGCCCATCCTTATACTGTTCGCTGGGTTGGCCCTTGACGTGGGACATCTTTATGTCATCAAGGCCCAGCTATCGACGTCGGTGGATGCCGCATGCCTCACGGGCATGAAAAACTTGACATTAGGGCAGACGACTGCTGGGCAACTGGCCGCCAATATGTTTCAGGCCAATTTCGGGCCTAATCCGCCTGTCCCAACCATCACGTTTCCAAGCGATGCCTACGGCGACCAGCAGGTCAAGGTAACGGCCACGGCTAACGTGAACACTCTTTTCATGCGGTATCTCGCGCAATGGGCCACTGTGCCGGTGAGCGACACCGCGGTGGCAACCCGGGGCAAGCTGGTCATGTCCATCGTGTTAGACCGATCGGGCTCAATGGGCCCGGATGGTGGAGAAACGGCACTAAAAACCGCCGTTCCAATCTTCGTTGATAGCTTCGATAATACGACCGGCGGCGACAAGATTGCGATGATTACCTTCTCTTCCAATGCGACGGTGGACGCCGCAATGAATAACCCCTTCAACCCAGCGATTGATAATGCGGTCGCAAACATGACCGCCAACGGCGGCACATTCGGCACGGGAGCGGGGACCCAGCCAATCCTAAGTACTACCATAGGGGCGCCACTCTCGCTCGCCCAATTACAAAACGACAGTGTTACCATCAACCCGGGGCAAAACGTAGTCAAAGTTGTAGTGTATTTCACCGACGGCTTGATGAACACCGTTCAGGACAAGATTTATTGCAAGGGTCCGACCGGTAATCCTACGGATACAACGCTTATCAATTATGGAGGGTGTGACGCCACAGGATCGTGTGATCCGCAGGTCGCCTTCATGGATCCTACCCAAGCAAACAATGTCTGGTCCTGGTTCTATCCAGGAACAGGCGGCAGCACGTACTTCACTTACGACGGCGCAGGTGACAGGTGCACGGACATTAGCAACCACTATGTAACGAAGTTCACCCCTCAGCAGCCGGGGAATTGTGAGGATGGTCTCGCGCCGCCATGTCAATTCTCACGGGCGAATGTCACCTATGAAGCCAAGTACCGCGCCATTCAAACTGCCATTGCTTTGCGTACCGAAAGCCCTGTTCCCACGTATATCTTTACTATCCTGTTGGGCACCGACGCTGAAGCTACAGACCTCCTGGAGCAACTTGCAAATGACCCTCGTTCTCTAAGTTACATTCCAAGCCAGGTACAAGGGGAGTTTTTTGCGATATCAAGCTGTACGGGTAGTGTCAATCTCGCGAACTGCAAGACTGAACTAAACACCGCCTTCGAAACCATTGCTACCAAGGTCCGTTTGCGGCTGACGCAGTAGCGTCGCCATCGGCGGTGCAAACCAGAGGGGACGGACGGTGGACGTCCCCTGAAGTATCTCGCCAGTACCCGATCCAGATACACCAAGCTGTTAAACTGCTTAAATTGTGCCGCCTCGCCAGTAGAAATCTCAATTGACGACACCATCCTGACGTACGACGCCATACAAGAATGTCGTAGCGATGGCAGCCAGAGCAGAATTTTGCGCAAAACAACCAGGGAGAGTGAATGAAAACGCCAATGACTTTAGCGATGGCGGCGGCACTTCTGGCCATAACGGTCGTGGACCACAGCGCTGCCGCTTCAGGCAAGAGTGGCGCCAAGCAACAGCAGATCGCCCACGGCGAGTATTTGGTGAAGGCCATCGGCCAGTGCGGCGATTGCCATACTCCAATGAACGAGAAGGGCGAGTTCGTCCCCGGCAAGTGGCTGCAAGGCAAGAAGCTGGATTTCGCGGCGATCGTGCCAATGCCAGTCTGGGCCGACACCTCGCCCAACATCGCCGGGCTGCCCGGCTGGGACCACGAGAAGGCGGTCCAGTTTTTCATGACCGGGCTGGCGCCCAACGGACAGCCGGCGCGTCCACCCATGCCGATGTACAAGATGAATCGCGCCGACGCCGAGGCCGTGGTGGCTTATCTGCAGTCGTTGAAATAGCCGGGCGGACGTTCGCCTGTGCCGCCCCTAAAGGGGCTCGGAAAATCAAATCACCGGTTACCCACAGCTTCCGCTGTGGGCTAATTAGTTTCGTCCCGCGGTGCGGGACTCGCAGCTTCTCCCGCTAGCGCAGTAATCCCCCCAGAGCCGCAACAATCCCGCAGCAGCGCAACAATCCCTCCAGCAGCGCAATAATCCCCCAGCAGTGTAGTAATCCCCCAGCAGCGCAATAGTCTCCAGCAGCGCAATAAAACGGGGCGCTCATCGCGCCCCGCTAACTGACAACTAACTACTGACTACTGGCTACTGCTTTTCAGTCGTGCACGCCGTCCATGAATGCCCGCAGCTTGCGCGAGCGGGATGGGTGACGCAGCTTGCGCAGCGCCTTGGCCTCGATTTGGCGGATGCGTTCGCGGGTGACTGCGAACGACTGGCCCACTTCTTCCAGCGTGTGCTCGGAGCCGTCCTCCAGGCCGAAGCGCATCTTGATCACCTTCTCCTCGCGGGGCGTGAGGGTGCGCAGCACCTGCGCCGTCTGCTCCTTGAGGTTGACGTTGATCACCGCTTCCGCCGGCGAAACCACGGCGCGATCTTCGATGAAGTCGCCGAGGTGCGAATCTTCCTCTTCGCCGATGGGCGTCTCCAGCGAGATCGGTTCCTGGGCGATCTTGAGCACCTTGCGCACCTTGGCCACCGGGATGTCCATGCGCTTGGCGATCTCTTCCGAGGTCGGCTCGCGGCCGAGTTCCTGCACCAGTTGCCGCGAAGTGCGGATCAGCTTGTTGATGGTCTCGATCATGTGCACCGGAATGCGGATGGTGCGCGCCTGGTCGGCGATGGCGCGGGTGATGGCCTGGCGGATCCACCACGTCGCGTAGGTCGAGAACTTGTAGCCGCGGCGGTACTCGAACTTGTCCACCGCCTTCATCAGGCCGATGTTGCCCTCCTGAATCAGGTCGAGAAATTGCAGGCCGCGATTGGTGTACTTCTTGGCGATGGAGACCACCAGCCGCAGGTTGGCTTCAATCAGCTCGCGCTTGGCGTATTCGGCATCCACGTCGCCCTGCACGATTTCGCGCTGGGTGCGCTTCAGCTCGGCGAAGTTGGCGCCGGCATCGTGCTCCATGCGCTCCAGGTCGGCGCGAATCTGCCGCACCTGCTTGCGCAGTTCTTTGCGGGCCTCCTCGGCGCGCGTCTGCTCGGCGCGCTTCTCAAAGTTCACCGCCTGCTTGTCGAGGCCGCGCATGCTGTCGACGGTCTTGTTGACGCGGTCGATCAGGCGCTTGCGTTCGCTGTTGGTGAAGCCCAGCCGGCGAATGACCTGCGATAGCGCAACTTGCTCGCGTCCCAACGCCCAACGGTAGCGGCGATGCTCCTTCGGCCGTTTCTTCTGCGGAATGCCGTCCAGCCGTTCGATCAACTGCATCGACTTCTTGTAGTGCTTGGCGAGATCGTCGATCCGGCCGGTGATGTCCTTCAGGCGATTTTGGACCACTTCCTCGGTGATCTCCTCTTCGTCGAAGAGCACGATCTCCTTGACCGAGCGCACGCCGCGCTTCAAGTCCTCGCCGATGGCCACGATTTCGCGAATCACGATGGCCGAGCGCGACAGGGCTTTCAGCACCCGCAACTGCCCGCGCTCGATGCGCTTGGCGATCTCGACTTCGCCCTCGCGGGTGAGCAGCGGGACCGTGCCCATCTCGCGTAGGTACATGCGCACCGGATCATTGGTTTTTTCCAGCGCGCCGGGAGTCAGGTCGAGCTCCACGTCCTCGCCCGCTTCCAGTTCGGGATCGAATTTCTTGTCGAGCGAGCCGGGGATCTTGGGGCTTTCGAGGACGTCAATGCCTTGCGTGCCGATGGTGGTCAGCAGGTCCTCAAGGTCATCGGGCGAATGCAGGTCGTGCGGGATCAGGTCGTTGACCTCGTTGTACGTGAGGTAACCTTTTTCTTTTCCTGCATCGATCAGTTTCTTGATGTCGTCGAACTTATCTTCAAGAGCCAAAGCGGATTGTCCTCTAATAGATGGCGCCAGTTGAGGGGCACGCTGCTTCCATGTACACCAAGGCGGGAGCGGTACGGCAGTACAGACATGCGTGTAAACTTATAGATTTTATCATAAGCCGAATCACCCGCCAAGACTTATTTTGCAAAATCACAGAGTGCCAGCAACCAATTCGGGTATCGGCTGACACATCCTGAGAATTAGATGTTGACCGCGCGGCGTTCGCTTCATCCTTTTGCGTCAGTTAGTTACCCAACGGACTTGGTCTGTCATCCTGAGCGGATTCGGGGATATGCTTTTCTGTCTGTCATCCTGAGCGACCCCGAACGCAGTGAGGGGGAGTCGAAGGATCCCTATACCTGCGAGAAAGCAAAGTCGCCGCCGCGCGGCACAACAACCAACTGGGACTTGGCGACCATAGGGTTCCTTCGACTCCTCGCTGCGCTCGTCGCTCAGGATGACACCCCAAAAAGGTTTCTCATTCCTATGCGTGGGCCGAAGCGCCATGCGGATGGGACGCGATTCCCTTGAAACTAACCACCGGGCGCGCCCGTATATACTCCTATCGACTCATAACGAGGTAACTCTTCCTATGTTCTCCGGGATGCGGACGAATTTCGCCTTGTTCCTCTTTGTCTTCTTTTTTCTTGTCTTCGGCCTGGGTTTGGGCATGGCGGCGGCGCAAGCGGCGCCTGCGGCCGGCAGCAACGCCGCCAACGAAATGCCCTCGGTGACGACGGTGCCTCCCGAAGCCCAGCCTTCTGCCAACTTCAGCGCGGAAGCCGCCACCGACGCCTACATGGCGCGCATACCGGCCAGCGCGCGCACCCGCAGCGACGCCTACTTCGAGGGCGGCTATTGGCTCATTCTGTGGGACTTCTTATATGGGGTGGTGATCGCGCTGTTGTTGCTGAACCTTCGCTGGTCGGCGCGAATGCGCGATTTGGCGGAGCGCATCACCCGCTTCAAGCCGCTGCAGACCTTTATCTATTGGGTTGAGTATTCGCTGATCACGTTTGTTCTGGGCGCGCCCCTGGCGATCTATGAGGGCTACACGCGCGAGCGGCAATACGGCCTGGCCACCCAGACCTTCGGCCCGTGGGCGTGGGACCAGACCAAAGGCCTGATGATCGGCATCGTGCTGGGCGGAATCCTGGTCGTGTTGCTGTTCGGCATCGTGCGCCGCCTGCCGCGCACCTGGTGGATTTGGGGAGCGATCGTGACCTCGGTCTTCCTGGCCTTCTTTGCGATGATCGTCCCGGTCTTCATCATGCCCATCTTCAACAAGGTCTCGCGCCTCGACGATCCCAAAGTGACGGCGCCCATCCTAAGCCTGGCGCGGGCGAATGGAATCCCCGCGAAGGACGTCTGGGAGATGGACGCCTCCAAGCAGACCACGCGCATGAGCGCCAACGTCAGCGGCTTCGGCAATACCCTGCGCGTCACCTTGAATGACAACCTGCTGCGCCGGGGGTCGCCGGAAGAGATCCAGGCGGTAATGGGACACGAGATGGGGCACTACGTCCTCAACCATATTCCCAAAGACCTGCTATTTTTCTCGGTCGTGATTGTGATCAGTTTTGCGTTTTTGAACTGGTCGCTGCAGTGGTCGCTGCATCGCTGGGGAGAGAGGTGGCAAATCCGCGGTATCGGCGACACGGCCGTGCTGCCGCTGGTCATTCTGCTGATCTCCATCATAGGATTCGTCGCCACGCCGCTGCTCAACACGCACACGCGGACTACCGAGCACGAAGCCGACATGTTTGGCCTGAACGCCAGCCGCCAGCCCGACGGTTTCGCGCAGGCCGCGATTCACTTGGGCGAGTATCGCAAGATGCATCCCGGGCCGGTGGAGGAGTACATCTTCTTCGACCATCCCAGCGGCTACAACCGCATCCATGACGCGATGACCTGGAAGAAGGAGAATCTGCAACTGTTCGCTCCCCAGGCGTGCCAACAGTCTGGTAGCAGCGGCGGAACGGTGCCCTAGGGTCAATCATCAGCCCGAAGGGCGTCATCATCGTAGCCCAGGACGTAAGTCCTGGGTAAGCGTTGTAATAAGTGAGTCGCTTCAGGGACGGCACATCATCTCCGCCCGGCTAACCGACGATGAAATCAGCAGCGTGGCCGCGCTGCCCAACAGCAATCCGAAAACAAATCGGATTGCCAGCCAGTTGCTGTGCAGGCCAGCCAATTCCGTCATCGCGTCGAGAAGATTGATGGCAGCCGCGGCGATGAACAGGCGCAACGCGATCCGGCGCGAGGTGCGAAACAGCAGTCCCACGGCCGCTCCCAGATAGATTCCCAAACAGCGCGAGCAGACAGCCACGCTGCCGCCGAAAATCCAGAAAGAGCGCTCCGGACGCTGGTGGCAGACGATGGCGAAGCCCCGCTCTAGAGCCAGCCCCATCGCCAGGAAACCGTGCGTCAAGAAATAAGGAGCAGCAATGACGGCGGCCACGAACGTCAGCGGGACAAGGGTCCACCAGGTCCAGCGGAAAGTGGCACTGGCCATCACCCCAGTATCCCCATCCTCTTGCCGACGCGCTTCAGGATGTCCAGCGCCTGGTCGAGCTCGTCGCGCGTGTGGGTCGCGGTCATGATGGTGCGGATGCGCGCCTTGCCCTCGGGCACCGTGGGGAACGCAATGCCCGTGCCCATCACGCCCTCTTTGAACAGCTCGCGCGAGAAGTCCATGGTGAGGCGGCCTTCGCCCACGATGATGGGCGTGATCGGCGTCTCGCTGGCCGGCGTGTTCACTCCGCCGATGTTGAAGCCGAGCGCGCCCAGCTCCTTCTTCCAGTAGCGCGTGTTTTCCCAGAGTTGGTCGATGCGCTCGGGCTCCTGCTCCAGCACGTCGAACGCCGCAATGCAGGTGGCCGCCACCGATGGCGGATGCGAGGTGGAGAACAGGAACGGACGCCCGCGATGGTAGAGGAACTCGATGAGATCGCGCGTGCCGCAAACATAGCCGCCCAGCGCGCCGATGGCTTTCGACAGCGTGCCCACCTGCACGTCCACGCGGCCGTGAAGTTGGAAGTGATCGACGCTGCCGCGCCCGTTGCGGCCCAGCACGCCGGAAGCATGGGCGTCGTCCACCATCATGATGGCGCCGTATTTTTCGGCCAGCTCGGTCAGTTGCGGCAGCACGCCAATGTCGCCGTCCATGGAGAAAACGCCGTCGGTGATGACCAGCTTGCGGCCGGGCTCGTTCTTGATCTCGTGCAGCAACTCTTCGGCGTGGGCGGCGTCCTTGTGGCGGAAGACCTTGATCTTGGCACGGGAGAGGCGCGCGCCGTCGATGATGCTGGCGTGGTTCAGCTCATCCGAGATGATGAAATCCTCTTTGCCCAGCAGCGCCGAAACCGTGCCCGCGTTCGCGGTGAAGCCCGACTGAAAGACCACGCAGGCTTCGACGTTCTTGAAGCGCGCGATCCTCTCTTCCAGTTCCATGTGGATCTTCATGGTGCCGGCGATGGTGCGCACCGCGCCTGAGCCGACGCCGTACTTCTTGGTGGCTTCGAGGGCGGCTTCGCGCAGTTTGGGATGGGTCGTCAGCCCGAGATAGTTATTGGACGCCAGGTTGATGACCTTCTTGCCGTCGAAGGTGCACACCGGCGCCTGCTCGTCGTCGAGCACGCGCAGCTTGAAGTAGGTGCCCTTCTGCTTCAGTTCGTTGAGTTGGTCGGTGAGGTAGGACAGCGGATTGGTGCGGGTGGTCGTGGTTGCCATGAAGGTCTCCGGGTGCGAAGAGATATTCTATCCCGCCGCGCGGGGGCGGTTTGCAGACCAGCCATACTTCGGAGCGGAGGCTGCTCCGCGCCGCAGTGCACCCCCGGTCCGGCGCCGCGGTAATGGATCGGTCCGTTTTCCACACGGTCAGCGGAAATGTCCGAAGATCACGAAGCAGAGGAACGCGATTAGCCAAACCCAAATAAAGATTCCTGCACAGCGAATGTAAGTGGGGTACGAATCTTTGAGCACGAAGTTGGGAAATGGGTACGCCTGGATGAACTTGCTTTTCTCGTAATTCCTCCGGCCCATTGCCACCATCTTGCCGGTCCTGAAAATGCAAAACCAACCCGCGATCGCGACCGCGATCGCGACAGCGATGTTCGTTGCGACTATCCAAGCAATACCGAATGGCGTAATCATCCCAGTGCTTTCAGGATAAGGCCTTTGTCAATCCGCTTGGAAGCGGATTCCGCCGTTGGCAGCAGGGCGCGCAGACCGACCACTACCGGCACGCCGCGAATTGCCTCCGCCGTGTGCCATGTGATAACTTCCGCTCGTCCCCTGCTGTCGAACTTTCACCCTGGCAAGCGCAAACCCAACGCTTGCTGGAAAGCCCCGCCGGGAGGAAAACGGCATGATTTCTATCGTTATTCTTATCGTCCTGCTGGCCGTCATCGCATTCACGCTGATCGGCATTTACAACAGCCTGGTGCAGTTGCGGGTCCGCGCCGACAACGCCTGGGCCGATATTGACGTGCAACTGAAGCGCCGCTACGACCTTATCCCCAACCTGGTCGAAACCGTGAAGGGCTATGCCGCCCACGAAAAGGGCACCTTCGAGAACGTCGCCAAGTTTCGCAGCGTGGCCATGGCTGCCAGCACTCCGGCGGAGAAGAGCGAGGCCGAGGGACAGCTCACCTACGCGTTGCGCGGGCTGCTCGCGGTGGCCGAGGCCTATCCGCAATTGCGCGCCTCGGAGCAGTTCCAGTCGCTGCAAGGTTCGCTGAGCGGACTGGAAGATGCGATTCAGAATGCGCGCCGTTATTACAACGCCGTGGTGCGCGATCTGAACACCAAGATCCAGACCTTCCCCACGAATATCGTGGCCGGCATGTTCCACATCCAGCAGAAGCAGTTCTTCGACATCACCGAACCGGCGCAGCGCGAACCGGTCGCGGTGAAGTTTTAAAGGCAGCAGTTAGCGTTTAGCACTTGGCATTTAGCACTTAGCATTTAGCACTTGGTGCATTTAGTATTGAGTGAGCACCAGACCCTCGAACGACAAACCAGACCCTCAAGTGACGAAAGATTGAGGAGCCCCATGAAGGACTTTCGAGATTTGAAGGTTTGGCAACGCGCACACCAAATCACCCTGACCATCTATAGTTGCACCCGAAATTTTCCACGAGAAGAAACTTACGGCATGGTGAGTCAACTGCGGCGGTGCAGTTCGTCTGTAGCGGCCAACATCGCCGAAGGTTGCGGACGATTCGGGAATGCTGAATTTGGCCGATTTCTGACTCTCGCTATGGGATCTGCCAGCGAGTTGGAGTACTTTCTCCTGCTGGCTCGTGACCTGGAGTATCTCTCGCGAGAAAACCATGAAGCCGTCGCCCAGGACGTCGTTGAAATGCGGCGGATGCTGAACCGGCTATTGTCAAAGGTGCAGGCGGAACGAGGGAGCAAGCCGTTGCTAAGTGCCAAATGCTAACTGCTAAATGCCAACTGCGAACCTTCGCCCTTGTCATTCTCGGCCTTTCTCTGGCGATACCCGCCTTCGCGCGCGACTGGCACATCGCCCGCTTCGAAAGCCACATCTACGTTGCCTCCGACGGGGTGACCACCGTCAACGAGCACATTGACCTGGTTTTCAGCGGCGAATATCACGGCATCTATCGCGACATTCCCGTCGAATACCCAGGCCCGCGCGGCAGCAACTACACCCTGTTCCTGAAAGTCACCAGCGTTCTCGACGGCAGCGGCCACGCGCTGAAGTACGAATCGAGCACGCAGAACGGCAACCGCCATCTCAAGATCTACATTCCCGATGCGGTGGACACCACGCGCAGCGTGATCATCAGCTACAAGGTGACCAATGCGGTGCGCTGGTTCGACGATCACGACGAGCTGTACTGGAACGTGACCGGCAACGACTGGCCGGTGCCGATTGACAGCGCCGCGGCTTTCATCACCTTCCCGGCGAATGCCGCCCACAACCTGCGCGCGCAGGCTTTTACCGGCGAATACGGATCGCAGGAGCAGGACGCCACCGCCGAAGTCCGCAACAACACGGTGGTGATCGAGACCAACAACCCGCTGTCCATGCGGGGCGGGCTGACGGCCGACGTGTACATCAGCAAAGGCGTGCTGACGCAGCCCAGCAAAGGCACGCAGGCGATGTGGTTTCTGCGCAGCAATCCCATCGTGCTGCTGCCGCTGTGGGCCTTCGTGGTGATGTTCTGTTTCTGGTGGACCAAAGGCCGCGATCCCAAGCCGGACATTTCGGTCGCGCCCATGTACGAGCCGCCCAAAGACATGACGCCCGCCGAAGTCGGCAGCCTGATCGATGACGCAGTCCATCCTCGCGACATCACCTGCACCATGGTGGATCTGGCGGTGAAGGGATATCTCAAGATCGAGGAGACCGAGTCGAAGGTTCTGCTCTTCAGCCATCGCGATTACACCTTCCACTCGCTGAAACCGCCTGACACCTGGAGCTCGCTCCAACCCCACGAGCGCGTGATGCTGAAGCACATGTTCGCCGGAGATGCAACGCAGGTGCGGCTGTCGGACCTGAAGAACCAGTTCTACGTCGCCATCCCAACCATAAAGAGCGACATTCTTGCGGAGCTGAAGAGCAAAGGAATGTACTCGGTCGATCCCGACTCGGCGCACGCCTACGTGCTGGCCGGAATCCTGTTTACCGCAGCGCCCTTCGTGCTGGCGCAGGTGCTGGGCTGGGGCCCCATGCTGGATTCGCCGGGGCTGCTGATTGCCGCGGGAATACTGGCGGTGATCATCGTCTTCCTGTTCGCGCGCATCATGACCGCGAAGTCGTTGAAGGGCGTGCGCACCAAAGTCGAGATCCTGGGCTTCCAGGAATTCATCAACCGCGTCGATGCCGACCGCCTCAAGCGCATGCCGCCCGATACCTTCGAGAAGGTCCTCCCGTACGCCATGGCGCTGGGCATCGAGAACCGCTGGGCCAAGGCGTTCCAGGGAATCACCCAGAACCAGCCCGCCTGGTATGTGGGACCGACGCCCTATGTGGGCTTCAATCCCATCTTCTTCGCCGCCTCCATGCACGCCATGGCGATGGATGCGCACCAGGCGTTCGTGACCGCGCCGCGCGCCAGCAGCGGCGGCTCGGGATGGGGTGGTGGTGGCGGAGGCTTCAGCGGCGGCGGCTTCGGCGGCGGCGGTGGCGGCGCGTTTTAGGGGCTAGCAGGCTCTCACTTCGTCCCGTCGGGATAGACCAGAATCTTGCTGGCCTCGCCGGTTTTCAGCCGCTCCATGCCTTGCGCGAAATCCTTCATCGCAATGCGGTCGGTGATGACGGGATGCAGGTCGAGCGCTCTAGCCAGAGGCGGCTAGAACGGAGCACGCGGCGATGTAAAGGAGATTTTCTGCTACATGGTGCAGGATCAAAACCAGCATTTACTTCGACCCGCACGGTAAGGACGGGACATCCGTGACCGCCTGCCAAAGGCTATTGCGTTGCCGCAGGATTGTGAGCAGGTTGGGCATTAGCTCACAGACGTTTTCGCAACCGCGGAAAGAAAGCAGACACTTTCGATTTAGTTGTCGCGCCTGGAGCTCTTGTGGAGTCGCCTCGCTCGAGATCTCGAAATGATATCCCTCTCCGGGAGGATTGCTGGTGATGTGGAACCAGCTCACAACGACTCTTTCATCCAAGTCGCTCCGCGGAGACCAACCGTGAAAGTCTGTGATTTTCGGAACCAGTCTCCATCCGGATCCAAGCATTTCATTCCGGCCCACGACCATGAGTCCTACAGAAACTTTCGTGAGTTTCCCATCCTGCGACGATGAGCTCGTCCGCAACTGCCAAAAGCGCAACCCTGCTCGATTAAACTGATAACTTAGCTCATTCCCTAGCGCTTCGTTGGACAACCAAATACGCACTAAAACAGGTTCGCCTAGCCGATACGGACCTGAGATCAGAAGTTGCGTATCTTCGCTCTGCACGAAACCGGAAACGGCTCGCTCATACGCGGAGATAGGATCGCCGAGCTTGAGGTTTTCCAGTCGGGTTAACGCAATCGAAGCCTGATGTGCTGAATAGGCTTCCATGGCGAGCAGCGCCAGGTAAATAGCAACCGGCGTCAGTAAAGCGATTCGCAGCGCGACGCCGGCGACCTTCCGTAACCGACCAGCCATGTTCCTTTAGGCACCGTTGGGGCGAAGGAAGTTCCACAAAACTGACTGGGAAGGACAACAAGATTAACTACTATAGGGGTCCTTCGACTCCGGCGCGCAAAGGCAACGCGCCTCCGCTCAGGATGACAGCAAGATAAAGTGACGCTATCGCGTTCCATTGGGATAGACCAGAATCTTGCTGGCTTCGCCGGTCTTCAGGCGCTCCATGCCTTGCGCGAAATCCTTCATCGCGATGCGGTCGGTGATGACCGGATGCAGGTCGAGCTTGCCGGCCTTGAGCAGCGCAGTCATCTGATACCACGTCTGGTACATGCGGCGTCCGTTGATGCCTTGCACGGTTGCGCCTTTGAAAATGACTTCTTCGGCGAGGTTGAGTTCGACTGGCTTGGAGGGAATTCCGAGGAGGGACATGCGGCCACCGAGACGCAGGATTTTGAAGCCTGTTCGGATGGATTCGGTGCGCCCAGCCATCTCCAGAACGACGTCGACGCCGGTGCCGCCGGTGTTGTCCATCACGATCTGGTACACGTCGTCCTTGGTGGGATCGAGGACGAAGTCGGGCTTCATCTGCGCCGCGATTTTGCGGCGATGCTCGTTCACCTCCAGGGCGAAAATCTGCGTGGCCCCGCAGGCCCGCGCCACCGCGATGGAGAACAGCCCGATGGGGCCGCAACCGGTGATGGCCACACTTTTGGCGGCGATGTCGCCGGCCAGCACGGTGTGCACCGCGTTGCCCAGCGGGTCTAGGATGGACGCGTACTCCGGCAGGATGGAAGGATCGAGCTTCCAGATGTTGGACTCGGGAATGACGACGTATTCGGCGAAGGCGCCGTTGGCGTCCACGCCGATGATCTTCACGTGCTGGCAGATGTGCGCCTCGCCGGTGCGGCATTGCAGGCACTTGCCACAGGCCACGTGCATTTCGGCGGAGACGAAGTCGCCGGGTTTCACGCTGGTGACTTCGTCGCCCACGGCCTCGACCGTGCCGCAGAACTCGTGGCCGGGAATCAGCGGGGGATGAATGCGGCGCTGCGCCCACTGGTCCCATTGGTAAATGTGCAGGTCGGTGCCGCAGATGGACGCCATTTTGACCTTGACCAGCACCTCGGTCAGGCCAAATTGCGGCTTGGGAACTTCGCGGATTTCTATGCCCGGTGCAGACGTGGGCTTAACGACGGCAAGCATGGTATTCGGCATGAGGATGGCTCTTGGACTCGATTCCCACCCTGTCCGCAGTCTCCCACCCTTTCGCCAAAAACAGGCGAAAGGATGGGGCACACAGCGGACAAGGGTGGGGCACTCGTGCGAAAAGGGACGAGCACCCGCGTTATGTCAGCCCAGTATGAATAAGAAGCGGTGGGCAAACCAGCAAGTTTAACACGCCCCGGGAAGGGCGATGAGCGGGACGGATGACGGTAGTGATCTAATTCCGTGTTGCTGACGGTCATTTACTACCCGGCTACTACCCGGCGGGACTAAACCATTTGAAAAATACGAACCCCAGTATGAGGAGAGCGAATATCAGCAGGAACATCATGTTACGGCGCATCGCGTACCTCTGCCGTTCACTGAACTCGTGCTCTTTCTTGACCGCCCCCTCATGCAGCCTGTTCCTGAGTTCCTTTAAGTCCTCTTGATCGCCCATCGTTCATCTCCGCGCGTAGGTAACGCTGTTAGCAAATTCCGCATCGTCCAGATCGTGTTAGTGACGCCCGCAGCCCTGCCGGGCGTCATTCGAATTGCGGGGTTCACTCTTACGAAGTTATACCACGCAAGCACCGCGAACGCCTGATCTCCCACCCTGTCGCCAAAGACGGGCGAAAGGATGGGGCACCCCAGTTGAAGAGGTCGAAGAAGTGACCTAGACAATAGAATTTTCCAGGGAAGGGCTGGGGCACCCGCCTGAGCAAGAGCTGCAACGGGCGCTGGGCGTCCGGGTCGCCATTACCGACCGCAATGGCAAAGGCAAGATCCTGATCGAGTACTCATCCCTGGAGGATTTCGACCGCATTCTCGAGGTGATGAAGGCCAAGTGATGGGCCGGCCCTGGCCCACAAGATAAGCCCGACGACACCTGCCGGCAGTCCGGCGCTCTCTCCCTGTTTCTGTCACCCCCACACCGTGACCCCCGTCACTGACCGCCCGCCGTCGCGGGGCAGAATATCGTCCGGTAGCGCCTTCCGACGGCGCGACCAACAACACCCTGTCTGACAATGTGGGGGTTTAGCCCCTTGTCCCGGCGAATCCGATGACGATCGGCAACCAATGCAGCAGCAACCATGTTCTTCGCGGAAGTTCTGTGCTAAAGGAGTACGACTCATGCGAGGCAAGAGACTTTCCATCCGATTGAAGGCGGCCCTGGCGATCTTTGCTGCGACCCTGTTTGTGACGAGCACCGGGGCGGCTGCCCAAGAAAGGGTGCTGCACAGCTTCGGCAGTGGCCCGGACGACGGGTCTACTCCGGTCGCTGGCCTGATCTTCGATGCCGCCGGCAATCTCTACAGCACGACCAGCGGGGGCGGCACTTACGGCCCCGGGACGGTGTTCGAGTTGACGCCCGCAGGGACGGAGACGGTGCTGTACAGCTTCGGGGCCTTCGGGGACGGGGTTTCGCCGTACGCTGGCCTGATCTTCGATGCCGCCGGCAATCTCTACGGCACGACCTACGGGGGCGGTGCCTACCAGTGCAGCCTCGGAGCCGGATGCGGGACGGTGTTCGAGTTGTCGCCCAACGGGACCGGGGGCTGGACGGAGACGGTGCTGCATAGCTTCGGCAACGGCACGGACGGGGCCATTCCCTCCGCCGGGCTGATCTTCGATGCTGCCGGCAATCTCTACGGCACGACCGCCTATGGCGGCGATTATGGCGGCTATAACGGCGACGGGACGGTGTTCGAGTTGTCTCCCAACGGGAGTGGAGGCTGGACGGAGACGGTACTGCATAACTTCCACTACAACGGCACGGACGGGGTTTCGCCGTACGCCGGACTGATCTTCGATGCCGTCGGCAATCTCTACGGCACCACCTACGCGGGCGGCACTTACTCCTCCTGCCCTGCAGGCTGCGGGACGGTGTTCGAGTTGACGCCCGCAGGGGGCGGAACGTGGACGGAGAAGGTGCTGCATAGCTTCGGCGGCGGCGCGGACGGGGCCACTGCCCAAGCCGGGCTGATCTTCGATGCCGTCGGCAATCTCTACGGCACCACCTACCACGGCGGCACTTACAGCAGCGGGACGGTGTTCGAGTTGACGCCCACAGCGGGCGGGGGCTGGACGGAAACGGTGCTGCATAACTTCGGCAACGGCACGGACGGCGCTACTCCGATCGCCGGCCTGATCTTCGATGCCGCCGGCAATCTCTACAGCACGACCAGCGGGGGCGGCACCTCTGGCAACGGGACGGTGTTCGAGTTGTCTCCCAACGGGAGTGGAGGCTGGACGGAGACGGTACTGCATAACTTCCACTACAACGGCACGGACGGGGTTTCGCCGTACGCCGGGCTGATCTTCGATGCCGCCGGCAATCTCTACGGCACGACCCGCGAAGGCGGCACTTCCAGTTACGGAACGGTGTTCGAGATTACTCCTGTTGCGGTTGCGGAGCAATTTGTTCCGCTGAGCCAGCCGTGCCGTGCGGTGGATACCCGCCCGCCGACCGGTAACGGCCCGATTTCAGGTGGCACCTTCCGGAACTTCCCCATTTCTGGCGAGGGCGGCTGCGCAACTCTGCCGAACGCAGCGGTTTATTCCATGAACGTCACGGTGGTTCCCGCGACCAGGTCTCTGGGCTACTTGACGGTATGGCCCGCGGGACGGCCGCAGCCGGTGGTTTCGACGATGAACTCGGTGGATGGCCGTGTGAAAGCCGACGCGGCGATTGTGCCGGCGGGCGCCAACGGAGCAGTCAGCATTTATGTCACGGACACGACCAATGTGATCGTCGACGTCAACGGTTACTTCGCGCCGGTGTCGGGTTCCACCTTGGCGTTTTATCCGCTGCCGCCGTGTCGCGTCGCCGATACCCGCTACAGCAGTTATCCGGAAGGTCTGGGGCCGCCGTCGCTGACGGGCGGCCAGCAACGCGATTTCCCCATCCTGAATGCCACCACCACCTGCAACATTCCCGCAAGCGGCGTCGCCGCCTATTCCTTGAACTTCACGGTCGTGCCCCACGGCACACTCGGTTACCTGACGGTCTGGCCCACAGGTCAAGCCCAGCCTACGGTTTCCACGTTGAACGACGTGCTGGGGCGGGTCATCGCCAATGCCGCGATTGTAGTTGCGGGCGGCAGTGGCGAGGTCTCGGTCTATCCGACCAACGACACCGACTTGGTCATCGATATCAATGGCTACTTCGCAGCGGCGGGTCAGGGCGGACTGTCGCTCTATGCCGTGACGCCGTGCCGGGTCATCGACACCCGCCACGTAGGCACTGGTCTGCCCTTCACCGGAACCTTGACTCCTCCGGTCGATGTGGTGAACAGCCCGTGTGGAGTGCCCGCGACGGCGCAGGCGTATGTCTTGAATGCGACGGTGGTGCCGGTGGTTTCGCTCGGATACTTGACGTTGTGGCCCGACGGCACCGACCAGCCGCTGGTTTCCACGCTGAATGCGGCGGATGGATCGCTCAGCAACAACATGGCGATCGTGCCGGCGGGTACTCAGGGCAAGATTGACGCCTATGCTGGCAACGGGCTCACACAACTGATCCTCGACATCTCCAGCTACTTCGCACCGTAGCTATCGATTGAAGTGACGCCCCTCAACCACCCCAACAAGCGCCAAGTCACCCCAGCAGACGCAAAGACGGCGTCTGCTGGGGGCCCCGATAAAAGCGGCGCTTGTTGAGGTGGTTGAGGGGCTCGGGTGCAAATCTACCAGCTTTCCCACCGCTTCCGCGGTGGGCTAATTAGTTTCGCCTCTGCGCGGCTCGATCCAATGGAAAGCTGAGAGACTGAGGGCTGACACAGGCTGCGGAAAAAGTCGGAAAAGCAGGTCCCTCGCGGGCTGAACTTTACCCCAACAAGCGCGACAACGGCGCTTGTCGGGGACCCCTGTTCGCCCACTCGTGATGACAAACGTAAAGAGTTTAACGGCGCACCCTTCGACAAGCTCAGGGCAGGCTCTAAAGGTGCGCCCCTTCAAATGCAGTCGAGGTCGAGTTTTTCAGCAGCCTGTGAAGCCGTGCCCTGTTACAAATCGGTTTTTGAAACACGCTCGAACAAGAAAGTGGACGCCACAACGCAGCAATAACGTTGAATTCACTCGGAACCGCCTCGCAGCATAACTGGGGCGAACAACTCCGGCGGCAACGGTTGAATCTTAAGTTGTGGCAGGACACAGGTGCGACGGATTTCAACAGGCAGGTCACACGGCGATCGTATGGACACGCCTTCTCGGTCAGCGATCCCAACGATCCGGTGTGGCAGCGGCCCACCATCTTCCGGGCGCTGAACCAGGCTGGTATCACCTGGCGCTATTACTACCAGGACAGCAGCGTGTTCCTGGCGAACTGGGCGGACTGGAATGATCCGCAGATTCAAAGCAAGGTGCGCAACATCTCGGAGTGGTACAACATCCTGGCCAGCCCGACGGCCGATCAGGACCTGCCGCAAGTGGTGTTCATCGAGCGCGCCAGCAACACCGGGCTGGATGAGCATCCCGACAACAACGTGCAGACCGGGGCGGCGCGAGTGCAGCAAATCCTGACGGCGCTGCTCACCAGCACCGCGTGGGCGGATTCGGTGTTCATGCTTACCTACGACGAAGGCGGAGGGCTGTTCGATCACGTGGGACCGATCCTGGTGACGCCGCCGGACAATATAACGCCCGACGATCTGGGTCAGGGTGACACCCCGGGGCTGTTCAATGTGACGGGATTCCGCGTGCCGTTCACCGTGATATCGCCGTGGGTGAAGCCGCATACGGTGGTGCATCTGCAGGGCGACTACACGTCGATGCTGAAGCTGATCGAGACGCGGTTCAATGTGCCGGCGCTGACCCAACGCGACGCCACTGCCAGCGATCTGAGCGACCCTAACAACGGCTTCTTCGACTTCAGCGCGCCCCACTTGCTGCAGGTGCCGCCGTTGCCGCAGCAGCCGACGAACGGCACTTGCGATCAGAGGCTGGAGGGGCATCCGTAATTCGGCGCGGGGAGAGTCGGGCGCAAAGGGAAAGGCCTCCGCGAACGGCGAGTGCGGAGGCCATGTGTTGCGCAAAAGTTAAGCGAGGCCGGTGCCTCGCAGGAACGGTTACCGCTTTTTCTTCTTGGCGGCTTTCTTCGTGGCCTTCTTCTTCGTTGCCATTGGGTAATCCTCCTTGTGTAACCTTCTCCCTTGAAGGTTGATTTTTGGGGACCGGTGCCATACCTGCCCAAGATACTGCATGAGCAGTATGTCTAACCCAAGATATTGCGGTTACTTGCTTGGAAAGTCAACAAAAATGTTTGGAAAATCTCTTGCGCCGTTGGCCGTTTAGTGATTTGCGCCCGAAACGCTGCCCCAAACTGTCCCGCCGCCCGCGCCTGAGTTACACTCGCTCACATGCGCGCCGACCCCATCGAGCTCGAGGTCTTCAAGCATCTGTTTCACGCGGTCGCGGAGGAGATGGGCGCCGCGCTGCGCCGCACGGCCTTCTCGCCCAACATCAAGGAGCGTCGCGATTACTCCTGCGCGCTCTTCGACGCCGCCGGCAACGTGCTCGCCATGGGCGATCACATGCCCGTGCATCTTGGCTCGATGCCGATGTCGGTGCGCGCCGCCATTGCCGAGTTGCCGCTCGCGCCCGGCGACGTCGCCATGCTCAACGACCCCTTCCGCGGCGGCACGCATCTGCCCGACATCACCGTCGTCGCTCCGGTCTTCGTGGGACGCGCTCAGCGCAAGGTGCGAAGCGCCCAGCTCCACGTCGGACGCGCCCAGCGCAACACGCGACGCGCCCAGCCCGTGGCCGGACTAAACTCCCACAATGTGGGATATACCGCGTCCCGCGCCGCGCCCGAATTCTTCGTCGCGGCTCGCGCGCATCACGCCGACGTCGGCGGAACTTACGCCGGCTCGATGGGCCCCTGTCGCGAGATCTACCAGGAAGGCTTGCGCATTCCGCCGGTGAAAATCGTGCGCGCCGGGACCCTCGACCGCGACATTCTCGCTCTGTTGCTCAACAATGTCCGCACTCCCGAGGAGCGTGAAGGCGACCTCAGCGCGCAACTGGCGGCGTGTCACACCGGCAGCACGCGGCTGCTCGAACTCTGCGCGCGTTACGGCCTCCCGCGCGTGCAGCGCGCCGCGCACGCCCTGCTCGATTACTCCGAGAAAATGATGCGCGCATTCCTGGCGACCGTGCCCGCGGGCAGCTACGCCGCCGAGGACGTGCTCGATGACGATGGCGTTAGCGACGCGCCGGTGCGCATCGCCGTGCGCATCACATTTCCGCGCACAACAAAAACCGCGAGCCGCAAGCCGCGCCCCGTCATCATCGACTTCACCGGCAGCTCCCCCCAGGTGGAAGGCAGCATTAACGCCGTCGAAGCCATCACCTATTCCGCCTGCTTCTACGTTTTCCGCTGCCTGCTGCGCGAAGACGTTCCCGCGACCGCCGGATTGATGCGCCCCATTCAGTTGATCGCGCCCGAAGGCACCGTCGTCAATGCGCGTCCACCCGCAGCCGTGGCGGGCGGCAATGTCGAGACCTCGCAGCGCATCGTTGACGTGCTGCTGCGCGCGCTCGCCCAGGCGCTGCCCCAGCACATCCCCGCCGCGTCGTCCGGCACCATGAACAATCTCACCATCGGCGGCATGGACGATCGTCACGCGGGTGTGCCCCGCTCGGGATCACGGGTGCCCCATCCTAGCCTTTCTTTGGCTAGGGTGGGTTTATCCATTCCCTTCGCCTACTACGAAACCGTTGCCGGAGGCTCGGGCGCCAGCGCCGCCCACGACGGCGTCTCGGGCGTGCACACCCACATGACCAATTCGCTCAACACGCCCGCCGAAGCGCTGGAATACAGTTATCCGCTAAGGGTGATGAAGTATGCCCTGCGCGCGGGCAGCGGCGGGGACGGGAAACATCGCGGCGGCGACGGTATCGTCAGAGAAATCGAAGTGCTCGCCGACGCCACCGTGACTCTGCTCGCCGACCGGCGCAAGTCTCGACCCTACGGTCTGGCGGGCGGCGAGGACGGAGCGCCGGGACGGACCGAGATACTTCGCGCCGATGGTTCCACCGAACTCATGCCCAGCAAGGGCAGCACGCGCTTGCGCCGAGGCGAACGCGTCCGCATCGAAACCCCCGGCGGCGGCGGCTGGGGCAAAGCGGAACAGGACGAAAATAGTTCAGCGTAATCTCTTAGTTTTGTCATCCTGAGCGGAGAGAGCGCAGCGAACGGAGTCGAAGGATCTGCGGTTGACTTACTGGCCACTGACCCCTGGCCACTAGCCACTGTTTTTTGTCATCCCGGGCGAGTCGAGGGATCTGCTCTTAAGACTCTTGGTGGGAGCCCCCTGCTTCAGCAGGGGGGAGATGGACTTCAGTCCAGCGGAAGTGCGTTCGATCTCTGAATGGGCTTTAGCCCTGGGATTTTTCTAGCCCGTCGCTAAAGCGCGCGATCAAAAGACGAACTTTTCCCCCGCATAAATGCGGGGGCTCCCAGCAACAACCATGCCTTCCGAAAGAACGGAGTGGTCGAGATCGAATCGCAGTGGACGACCCGAGATCGTGAGTTGAAAATGTTCGGCGCCCCGGCCCGAACCTTTTTCTGCCCAGGTTAACGTCCAAATCACGGACGCGAACTTGGAGCACCAGGCACCCAGCCTCTAGAATTATGTAATTCGCCCTCTCCTCGAGATTTGTCTTGTTTCTTCCGTGCTGCCATGAGTAGAATTTCCTCGTCCTATGCATGAGACTAAAGCAAGTCCTACGACCAAGGACGTGGCGCTTCTGTCCGATCTTTATCGGAATGGACAGTTGAAGTTACAACCAGAATTTCAGCGAAATAGCGTTTGGCCCAAACCTGCAAAGGCGTACTTGATCGACACAATCCTCAATAATAGGCCCATGCCCCTTTTCTATCTACAAAGGAGCACATCACCCCAAACGGGTAGACCTGAATACTCGGTCATCGATGGGCAGCAAAGATTACGAGCCATATTCGAATTCTTGAATGACGATTTTTCACTAGCAAGTGTCGATAAAGATAGCGCTGCCGCTCCCTTTCGCAAGAAAACCTACTCGGAGCTGCCTACAGCTGCACAAAAGAAAATACTAAACTACGACCTTGTGGTTCAAGAATTGTCTGGCTATTCGGACAGTGACATACGCGACATGTTCACAAGAATGAACAAGTATGTGGTACCCCTTTCAAAACAGGAGCTACGACATGCGAAGCTGAAAGGTAAGTTTAAGGATTTTGTGGAACGCTTGGGAGCTTGGCCCTTTTGGCAAACCAAGCGAGTTTTTACCAAAGCCCAACTCAACCGGATGCGGTCGGCTGAATTTAGTGCAGAGCTTGCAATTCTTCTCCTTGAGGGGCCGCAGGATAAGAAGCAGGCGATCGACCTCTATTATATTAATTATCAGTCTTCCTTTTCGGAGGGCCAGTCAGTTGAACAGCGCTTGCGTGCGTACTTAGATTGGGTCGATTCGGCCCTCCCCGATTTACCCCATAGTAGGTTTCGGAGGTCAAGCGAGCTTTACTCGCTTATAGGGGCAATCGAAGCTGTGTCCAAGTCAGGTACTCGGCTTAAGAAAATGGATGCGGCAGATGCCGGTCGCAGATTGCGGGGTTTTGAAAAGAAAACTAAGGAAGCAAACCTCCGTGGAGAGGCTGCGCGTTACGTTCTGGCAGCAAGCAAGCATACAGATGATTTGGGACCCCGCACGACCAGGGCAGAAATATTACAATCGCTTATACAGTCTCACTAGAATGGCCGTCACCCTACGCACAATTTCCAATAGGTTCTTGAAGAGATACAAAGAGCGCCTTCCGTTCTTGGTGGAATCAGCTCGCCAAGCAAAGCAGTTCGCCCAAAAAACTCTATCCAACGCCAGCTTGGATGTTCACCTCATTTCTGCACGTCCCAAGGATCTCGATTCGGTCAGGCTCAAACTGCACAAGAAGCGGTATAGAAGGCCTGGTCTACAGCTGACAGATCTGATTGGGGTCAGGGTTATTACATACTACGAGGAGGATGTGGCACCAGTAGTTGCCGCATTGCGCGTTGTTTTAGAGATCAACGAACACAAATCAGGAGACAAGCGTTTGGCGCTGGATCTGTACGAATTCGGATATCGATCGGTCCACCTTATCGCACGGCTGAAGAGTCCTTGGGATAGGGTGCCTGAGTATCATGCTCTGCATGGCATTTGGTTCGAAATCCAAGTTCGGAGCATACTTGAACACGCGTGGGCGGAAATCGAACACGAAGTCATATATAAATCAGGGATCGAATATCCGGACAAGGTTCGGAGAAGATTTGCACGTCTTGCTGGCGCTCTGGAACTCTTGGAGGATGAGTTTTTGTCTTTGAAGGAAGAGAGGGAACACCTAATTGAGCACTATTTGGAGCAGTACAAGATCGGAAAGCGTTCCACATTTCAAAGGAAGATGGACTCGGCCGGTCTCATTGCTTTTCTCGAAAATGAGAGCCCCGACGGATTAGGCTGGCGAAGAGCAGTTAAAGACGGCAGACCATTTCCTGCCCATATTGAGAGCACGTGTATCGAGGCATTGAGGAGCGCCGACTTGGGCACCGCGTACAAGCTCAGAAGGGTTTTGAGAACCGCTGTGTTCAAGAATGCTTTAAAAAGGTACCTCTCTGTGAGTTCAACAACAGAGCCCGCCAGCCATCTTGCCCTTGTACTGCTTGCGGTGTTAGTCACGAGTGAAATGATCTTTGCGGATTACTTTCCTGAGATGCTTATGAATCCAGGAATCACCTCAGTGCTAAACCGACACCGCTAAGATTCAAAGGCGGATGGTTCACTCCAAACTCCTGACCTTTTCAAACCCAAGCAACAGTTGTCGGAGAAACACTTGTCAGTGAAAAACAGATCCCTCGCGGGCTGAACTTTACCCCAACGAGCGCAAAAACGGCGCTCGTCGGGGACCCCTGTTACTCTGCTCGTGATGACAAATTATTGGTCAGCGGCTCGAAACTGTTCCCTCTTAGCCAAAAGAAGTCTAGAACGGGACCCGGAAACAGTTGTCAGTAGCCAGTAGCCAGTTGTCAGTTGTCAGTGAAAGCACCCGCAGATCCTTCGACTGCGCTTCGCTCCGCTCAGGATGACAAGAGTGGAAGGGAGCTAGACTGCTCGCAACTGGAAACTTGAAACTGGAAACTCGAAACTGCCTATTGTCCTTTCGTAACTCGAACCCGCAACCCCCTTCTGTTACGCTCGGCTTATGACGAGGTTCCTCTTCTGGAATCTGAACCGTCGCGACTTGCACGGCTTTGTCCGCAACCTGGCGCGACAGGAGAATGCCGACGTCGTCATCCTCGCCGAGTGTGGCACGGAGCCGGCGAAGATTCTGCAGGAACTCAACGCCGACTCGCCCCACTACGCCGACGCGCGCCACTACCAGTACGCTGCCGGCAACTGCGGGCACCTGCTTTTCTTCACCCGCTTCGAGTCGAGCTTGCTGACGCCGCTGTTTGAGAGCCATCGCGTCTCGATTCGCCGCCTGGCGCTGCCGGGGCACGAAAGCATTCTGCTCGCCGCCGCTCATCTTCCCGCCAAGATGAACTTCTCCGAGGAGAGCCTGCTGGTTGAGTCGGTGCACCTGGCGCAAAGCATCGACGAGGTCGAGACGAGCGAAGGGCATCAGCGCACCATTCTGCTGGGCGACATGAACATGAATCCTTTCGAGGCGGGCATGGTCATAGCCGGCGGCCTGCACGCCGTGATGAGCCGCCGCGTCGCGGCCCGCAAAACCCGCCTGGTGCAAAAGCAGCGCTACAAGTTTTTTTACAATCCCATGTGGAACCATTTCGGCGACAACGGCGAGGCGGGCGGCACCTTTTACTTCGAGGGCGCCGAGCACCTTTGCTACTACTGGAACCTGTTCGACCAGGTATTGCTGCGCCCCGATCTGCTGGATGGCTTTGCGCCGGAGAACGTGCGCATCCCCACTTCGATCCGGGGTTTTTCGCTGTTGCAGGAGGACGGCCAGCCCGACAAGGACACGATGTCGGACCATCTGCCGCTGACGCTGGAACTGAAGTTACGAGGGGTCCCGGTTTGATGTGTCATCCTGAGCGCGTAGCGAGTCGAAGGACCCCTATAGTGCTCCAGTTGCCTGTTGTTTGCGGTCCTCAGTTGGAGCGAGAGATTTGTTTTTACTGACAACTGGCTACTGACTACTGACAACTGTTCTTAGGAGGCTCCATGCCTGACACCAACGATTTTTGGCCGGCGAACATTGCCGACTCCAACCTGATCACGCCGGTCACCATCTTGAAAGAGCAAGCTGCGCTGCTGGGCGAGAAAACGCGCCAGTTGGTGAAGGGCGAAGTCGTCACCCAGGCCACGGGCACTCTGCTGGTCCACTACTTTTATATTGTGGCGCCGACGCTAAGCTACAGGTTCGAGCTGTTCAAAGTTCAGCACTACGTCAATTTCTACCCTCTGGTTCTGGAATATCTAAACAAATCGACCACGCTCGGCTCCGAGGACGAGTTCAAAGAGAAGCTGAAGCAAATCTTCGCCGCGCAGCACACCCTCAACGTGGTGCACTCCATCCTTGCGCAGGTCCGCTCCTGAGAAAGCAGTTGCCAGTAGCCAGTTGCCGGTTGTCAGTGAAAATCCTCGCCCGGGCCAAAAGAAGGGCCAGAACGGACCACCGCTCTCTGTTGCAAACAACTTGGAGCCATGTTTTTCTTGTGTTCGTAGCAAGTCAAAATGTCCGCTTTTTGTAGCAAGTGAAATGTCCGGTTTTGATTCTTGGGTTTACTCATATAGCCGTCGTGGTCGCTGTGGGAAAGTGGGAATTCCGCGCACTTTGCG
>JBEKPR010000019.1:0-90588 GCA_049520555.1 Candidatus Korobacteraceae bacterium | reverse complement strand
GTGAGCAGCGAGTAATGTTCCAGAGTCTTGGTCCTCACAACCCAACTCTGGTGCCCAAACCCGGCGGTGCTTGCGCACCGCCCAGGAAAACCTCGCGCTTGACAACGTCTTCGTTCTTATCGATGGGACACCAAGCGGTTAGGTTGAGATGCGGCTTACTTGCCAAAGTTGAACATTATGCCGGTCGAGAGCCGGATGTTGTTCTGATCAGTGCTGAAGTGTTGCGTCCGCAGCCAGTCCACTTGGGCAAGGCGAACTCCAAAATGCTCGCCGATCGGAAGGTCGAGTCCACCGCCAAATGCCATGGCAAATGCAGTGTTGCCGCCCGAGGCTCCCAAGAGAGACGCATTAATGTGGTTACCACCAAATAGCGCGTGGAAGAATGGCGCAACGTGTTCTGTCCGATAGGTCAGGGTGGGACCGAACAGGAAACTGTAGTCATGGATTGTAACGTGGGACGGGGAGCCGTAGTAGCCGCCAAAATCGGCCGTGATTCCCAGCCACTTGTTGAAGTTCACACTGCCCTGTCCATTCCAGCCGTTCAAGCTCTGACGGCCGGACAGGCCGCCCGATGTATCCGCGCTCACGTAGGAATACCCACCAAAGACTTGACCGCGTGGAAAGCCGTCTTGTGCGAGAAGTGGCAGGGCGGCGATAAGCAGGATTCCAAGTATCACAATGTATTTGTTCATAGTTCCTCCATGGTCGCCCGGTGCGGCACCTCGTGCTCGGGATAAGGCGCATCCGAATCGAGGGCAGCCAGAATCGACGCACTGGGCAACCCAACTAAGGGTTAGAAGATCACCTCGACCATAGCATTGGAGAGTAGCCTTTGACTGTGATGTGTGATGGGAGTTTCTGTTTAGTAATCACTTTTTTCCCATTTTGGCAGAGCCTGGTGCAGCAGTGCGTCCATCTTGTTGGACGCCAATTGAGGCAGAGGCTCCAAACCTCACGCCGCGCCGCTGCCTTTGGGGGCGACCCGCAAGATTTGCCCGAGGGTTTCCAGCCAGCTCTCAAACAGTTGTTGTCCAACGCGGCTGCCGGTTTTGCGAGTGTGCTCCTGTATCAGATTGCGGACCAACACCTGCTCCTGGTAGCTGCAATCGTCCAGCAGATCGGTCTCGACAAACTCCGGATGAAACTTGCGCCCAGTTTCGAAGCTGCGATCGGGGTCCCAAACGTAAGCGACGCCGCCCGTCATGCCCGCGCCGAAGTTTCTGCCCGTCGCTCCCAGAATGACGACCACCCCACCGGTCATGTACTCGCAGGCGTGTTCACCCACGCCTTCCACCACCGCCGTCGCTCCCGAATTACGAATGGCAAAGCGTTCCCCGGCGCTTCCCGCCGCGAACAAGAAGCCAGCCGTGGCTCCATACAGGGCGACGTTGCCCAGGATGACCTGCGCCCCGCGCGCTTGCGCCAGTTTGCCCACCGGACGAAGAATGAGCTCGCCGCCCGACAGTCCTTTGCCGACGTAGTCGTTGGCCGCGCCCTCCAGGGTCAAAGCCATGCCCTCGACGGCAAATGCGCCGAAAGATTGTCCCGCGGTACCGCGCAGGTGCAAGCGGATGTCCGGCTTCAGTTCGGGTTGGCGGCGCCGCAGCAACGCCAACTCGCCCGCCATGCGCGCGCCCAGGCTGCAATCTTCGTTCTTCACTGCCGCGTCGTGCTCGAACGGCACGCCCGCGACGCATGAGGCGAGCGCAGGTTCCACCCAGGCATCGTCGAGTGGGGGATGATCTTCCGGACGCGCATTTCGTTGCCCCTGCCAATGCAGCGGAGCATCGCCGGGACAGGCGAGGATGGGCTGCAGATCGAGATTGCCGTCGGACCGAACCTGATGCAACAGGTCGGTGCGCCCGATGGCCGACTCCAGCGAAGGCAGTCCCAAGGCCGCCAGCAGCCGCTGCAAGTCTTCGGCAATGTTAAGGAAGAAGCGGACCACGTTCTCCGGCTTGCCGCGGAACTTGGCCCGCAGGTCGGGGCGCTGGGTCGCAATTCCCGTAGGACAGGTGTTGAGGTGACATTGGCGCGCCATGTCGCAGCCTAGCGCCACCAGCACCGCCGTGCCGAAGGCGAATTCATCGGCGCCGAGCAAGGCAGCTATCAGAATGTCGCGCGCGGTGGACAGGCCACCATCCACACGCAGCCGCACGCGGCCGCGCAGACCGTTGTGTCGCAGCACTTGCTGCGCCTCGGCCAAGCCCAGCTCCCAGGGACTGCCAGCGTGCTTGATGCTGCTCAACGGTGACGCGCCCGTGCCGCCGCTATGCCCGGCGATCATGATGTAGTCAGCGTAAGCTTTGGCGACGCCCGCGGCGACCGTCCCCACGCCCAACTGCGAGACCAGCTTCACGCCCACGGCGGCGCGCGGATTGATGCGTTTCAGGTCGTAAATCAGTTGCGCCAGATCTTCAATGCTGTAGATGTCGTGATGCGGCGGCGGGCTGATCAGCGAGATTCCGGGTTGTGCGTGCCGCAAACGCGCGATCAGCTCGGTCACTTTGTGGCCGGGAAGCTGACCGCCTTCTCCGGGCTTGGAGCCCTGCGCAATCTTGATCTCCAGTTCCTCGGCGTGTGCCAAGTATTCAGCGGTAACGCCGAAGCGGCCCGAAGCCACCTGCTTGATCTTGTTGTTGCGCGGCAGAAAATTGGGCGGAGCGTCGGGCTCGCTGCGGTAGGCATTGGGATCTTCGCCGCCTTCGCCGGTATTGGAGCGGCCTCCCAATTGGTTCATGGCCAGGGTGATGGTTTCGTGCGCCTCGGGACTGATGGAGCCGAGAGACATGGCGCTGGAGACGAACCGCCGCGCCAGGCTGGACTTCTGCTCGACTTGATACACGGACAACTGCGGACCGGCGGCGCGGAAGTCCAGCAAGTCGCGCAACACCGCCGGCTCGCGTTCACTGCCAGCGCCTGCGAAGGCGGACCATGCTTCAGCGTGCGAAGGCGCCGTTGCCGCCGCTTGTGCGGTTGGCTTCGCGGCGCCCACAGCCATCTGAAGCTGGCGCGTCCGTTGCGGTTCCCAGGTGTGCCGCTCGGCTCCCTCGTCACGACGGAAACGCACCCAGCCGTAATCCGGCAGTTCAGAGTCACCCAGCTGGCCTGCCCACGAGGCGCGAATGGCAGCTTCGATCTCTGGGAATCCGCGTCCTCCCAGCGGCGATGGAGTTCCGGGGAAGCAGCGTTCGACCAATGCCGCGTCGAGTCCGAGAATGTCAAACAGTTGCGCCGCTCGATAACTATCGAGAACAGAGATTCCCATCTTCGACATCACCTTGGCCAGGCCCGACTGCAAGGCCTTGAGCATCCCGGCTTCACCATCTTCTCCGGCCAGTGCGCGCGCGGTTTGCAAAGCCAGCCAGGGACAAACCGCGCCCGCGCCATATCCAATGAGCACGGCAACGTGGTGCAGGTCGCGGCAGTCGCCTGCGTCCAGCGCCAGACCGACGTTGGTGCGCAAGCCAGCCTTGACCAGCGCGTGATGCACCGCGCCGGTGGCCATTGCCATCGGAATCGGCAGCGACTGGGCCGAAGCCCCGCGGTCGGTCATCAGCAGAATGCGAGCTCCGTCGCGCACCAAGCTAATGGCGGTGCGACCCAAGTCGGCAACCGCGCCTTCCAGAGTGTGGACCGGCGAGAACGTGCAATACATGCGAGCCAAGGGCAATTCTTCCCGCAATGGATAAGTGCCCTCGCGCAGCGACTCCATCTGGCCCAGCGACAGAAACGGCGAGGGCAGCACCAGGCCGGGCAGAGGAGCATGCTTGTCGAGCAGATGCGGCCACGGTCCCAAGCGGGTGCGCAGCGAAACTACGCACGATTCGCGCAGAGAATCGATGGCGGGGTTCGTAACTTGCGCAAACCGCTGGCGGAAGAACCCATACAAAGGACGCGGCGTGCGTGCCAGCGGCGCGATGGGAGTGTCGTCACCCATCGACCAGGTAGCGTCCTTGCTCTCCAGCGCCATGGGCGCCACAACCATTTTGATGTCTTCACGGCTGTAGCCAAAGCCGCGCTGTACTTGCGTGATTTCGTCTTTGGATAGCAATGCCACCGGCTCAGCCGCAGGCTCCAGCGGGATGTCGTCGATCAGTGGACCATAGGTCGCCAGTCCGTCAATGTAGCGATCGAGAGTTCCGCCGTCCAACAACTGTCCGCGTTCGAGATCCAGCAGAAGCATCTGACCCGGCCCGAGGCGTCCGCTGCGAACGATGGATTCGGCACTGACATCGGCAAGTCCGACCTCCGAGCCGGCGACGATCAAGCCGCTGTCGGTGATGACGTAACGGCAGGGCCGCAGGCCGTTGCGATCGAGCGCCGCCCCGAGCAGGTGACCATCGCTGAACACCAGCGCTGACGGGCCATCCCAAGGCTCCATGCAATCGGCGTGATAGCGATGGAAGGCGGTCTCGTTACCATCGGTGGCGGGCGGCAGCAGCATACGAATCGCCTCCGCCACATTGCGCACATGGTTGGCCAGCAACTCGGCAACTTCGTCCAAGCTCATCGAATCGGAGGCATCGGCGGTGAGCATGGGCTCGCATTCGGGTGGAAGGGTCGCGCGCCGGGCCTCCATGTGGGCGCGATTGGCCCAGATGGTGTTGATCTCGCCGTTGTGCGCCAACATTCGCAGCGGCTGCGCCCTATGCCATGAGGGTAGCACGTTGGTCGCGTATCGCTGGTGGAAGATGGCGAACGGCGTGACGAATTCCGGATTCTGCAAGTCAGGATAGAACTCGTGCAGCAGTCGTCCCGCGCACATAGCTTTGTACACAAGCGTACGCGTTGAGAGCGAGCACACATAGCTTCCCTCGGAACCGCGCTCGAAGGCTTTGCGCGCGAGATAGAGGCGATGCTCGACTTCGGCCTCGGTCCACTGTGCCGAATCGGGGACGGTAATTAGCGCCTGACGGATGACGGGCAGCGACTCCAGCGCAAGCTCACCCAACACTTCGCGCCGGATAGGAACTTCGCGCCAAGCGAGCCATTGCAGACCCTGGGCCGCGATGCACTCCTCGAAGCGCAGCGCGTCGCGGCTGGTTACTCCTTCCGGCGGCAGGAACAACATGCCCACGGCGAGCGGGCGTTCCGGCGGCAGCGTGATGGCAGTCTGGCTGAACAGGAAATTGCGAGGCACTGCGGTCAGGACACCGACGCCGTCGCTGCTTTTGCGATCAGCGGCGACCGCGCCACGGTGGGCCAAGCGTGCCAGCGCAGTGAGGGTCAGCCGCAGGATGTCGTGATTGGGAGCGCCGTGCAGGGTCGCAACGAATCCGACGCCGCAGGAATCATGATCAAAGCGGGAATTAAGAAGACTGTGGCCTCGGGAGCCCATCGAGCCAGGTCCCATGTCCCAATATAGAGCGGCGCCCGCGCGTTTGAAAAGAGCACGGTGGACTGATTTCGCAGCCCATGACCGAAAGGGGAAAAGGGGAAGCAATCCGAGCGGAATGTTGTGACTGAAATACAGCGAACAACCCGAGCGGATTCAACGAAATGAGCGCGTTGCCAAGGGCTCGACATCGACTCTGCGATGCCACGGGGCATCAGGCCGCAAGAACTGACTGGTACTCCTCGTACGCGCCCTTGAAGTCGGTCACGTTGTGATCGCCCTCGAAATGCCAGATCCTGGTCGCGACTTCGTCGATGAGATCGTGGTCATGGGTCACCAGCAACACGGTTCCGGCGTAGCGTTGCAGCGCAATATTCAGCGCGTTGATAGCTTCCAGGTCCAAGTGGTTGGTGGGCTCATCGAGAACCAGGACGTTCGGTTTTTGCAGCATGAGCTTGCAGAACAGTAGCCGCGCCGCTTCGCCACCGGAAAGCACTTCGGTACGCTTGTTGCCGTCGTCGCGTGCGAACAACATCTGGCCCAGTAAGCCTCGTATGTCTTCGTTCGCAGCGCCTGGATCCCAGCCATGCAGCCACTCAAACGCGGTCATTCCCTTTTCGATGAGCGCGCGGTGGTCCTGGGCGAAATATCCCACGGATGCCTCATGCCCCCAGACGACTTCGCCGTCACTTAAAAATGGACCGTCATAGCCGCTGGTTTGGCGCAGCTCAGCTTCCGGAATGGTGGGCGAGTTGGCCAGCAACGCATTCAGCAGCGTGGTCTTGCCGGCGCCGTTGCGGCCCATCAATGCGATCTTCTCGCCCCGGGTCACACTGGCCGTGAACCTGCGGATGATCTCGCTCTCCCCGTACGACTTGCTCACCCCTTCCAATTCCAGGATGTGTTTGCCCGACGCCCGCTTCTGTTCGAATTTGAGAAACGGGCGCTGTATGTTGGACTTCGCAAGTTCGGTGACCTGCAAGCGCTCCACTTCTTTGCGCCTCGACTGCACCTGGCTGGAGCGAGTGCCGGCAGAGAATCGCGCGATGAACTCGTTCAGTTGGTCGATTTTCTTTTCCCGTTGTGCGTTCTGGCCTTCGATCTGCGAGCGAATTTGCGTCTTCGCCATCACCATCTCGTCATAGCTGCCGGTGTAGGTGATGATGGTTTCGTAGTCGATGTCAGCGATGTGGGTGCAAACACTGTTCAGAAAATGGCGGTCGTGCGAGATGACGATCACAACTCCGTCATAGTTTCTCAAGAAGCTTTGCAGCCAATGGATCGAGTCCAAGTCGAGGTGGTTCGTAGGCTCATCCAGCAATAGCGCCTGCGGATGACCGAAGAGCGCCTGGGCCAGCAGCACGCGAACTTTTTGCCCGCCCTGCAACTCACTCATCGAACGCTGGTGCACTTCGTCCGGAATATCCAGGCCTTGCAGCAGGAGCGCGGCATCCGTCTCGGCGGAGTATCCATCCTCTTCGCCGACGATGCCCTCCAGTTCTCCCAGCTTCATTCCATCGTCGTTGGTGATCTCGTGCTTTTCGTAGATGCGGTCGCGCTCTTCCATCGCCGCCCACAGGCGCTGGTTGCCCATGATTACGGTATCGAGCACGCGATAGGCGTCAAAGGCGAATTGGTCCTGGCGCAGCACCCCAAGCTTCCGCGGACGCACCACGGTGCCCTTCTGCGGCTCCAATTCGCCGGTCAACAAATTCATGAAAGTGGACTTCCCCGCCCCATTGGGACCGGTGAGGCCGTAGCGTTTTCCGGGCGTAAAGGCGGTGGACACTTCGTCGAACAGAACTTTAGCGCCGTAGCGGATGGACACATTACTGACTGAGATCATGGTTTCTTAAGGGAACTGCGGGAAATTGCCTACAAGGAGGGTCGCAGCTGCAGATATAAGAATATCATGACCGCGCGAGACCCCTGCGAAACAGAGGTGCTCGGGCGGGCGAATCCAGGCTCAGCCTCTTCCCAAACAAAAGCACGCCCCCGCGGCGCAAGAGTAGTCGCAACCAGCAACTTTTCTCAGTGGTCAAAAGGAGACAGTTAATCGTCGCTCGTACAACTACTCTCTAAGTTGAGGAAAACACCAATGAAAGCACTTACAACTCTCGGAGTAGGAGTCCTGTTCCTGTCCCTCGGAACCGTTGTTCCTGCCTTCGCGCAGGAAGCGCAACAAGAGGCCAAGCCGGCACAGCAAGAGAAAGAGGCCAAGCCGGCGCAGCAAGCCAAGCCGGCGCAGCAAGCCAAGCCGGCGCAGCAAGCCAAGCCGGCGCAGCAAGCCAAGCCTGCGCAGCAAGCCAAGCCGGCGCAGCAGGCCAAGCCGGCGCAGCAGGCCAAGCCTGCAGCGCAGCAAGAGAAGCAGGCCAACAAGCCAGCACAGCCAAAGCAAGAGGCCAAGCCCGCACAGCAACAGAAGCAGGCCAACAAGCCAGCACAGCAGGCGCCACAGACCAAGCAGGCAAAACAGGAACCCGGTAAGCCCGCGGGGCAGCAACCTGCTCATCAGCGAAGCGCGGCCGAAGAGCAGAGGCAACGCGCCGTACCAGCACTGCGGCTGAGTGCCAGAGGCAGCGGTCGCATACCTGACGATCGGTTCCGTGCCAGTTTTGGTGAAGGGCACCGGTTCGCGATCAACCAACCAGTGATGGTCGGCGGGTACTCTCGCTTCCAGTACGGCGGCTATTGGTTCGGATTTGCTGAGCCGTGGCCGGAGGGCTGGTATTACACCGATCAGGTTTACGTTGACTACATCGATGGCGAGTATTTCCTGTTTAACCCGTTTTATCCCGGCGTTCGCGTCGCGATCGTGTTCGTGCCGTAACGCCCGCACGCCAATCCTGAATCCTCCAAGCGGCGGCGGCAGAGGGCCGGCGTCACTGAAGCACGCGCGAAAGAGGACCAACTATGCTCAAGTCAGGCTCAGGCCCATTGGCTCGCGCCGGGCGGATTCTGGTGCTGGTGCTGGTGTTGGTAGTAGCGGCCATCCTTTCGGGATGCAGTTCCAAGCAGGAACAGGCGCTGGATCAGGCCAAGAAGCAGGCGTCTGCAACCGGCCAGGCGCAGCAGGTGGTTTCTGTGGACAAGGATGGGACCACGACGACGACGGTGGTGCAGCCTCCGGCGGCCGGCCAGACCAGCGGAGAGATAACGACGACGGTGACACCGCTCGCGGCTGGGGCGCCGGTTCCAGCACCCTCGGGGCCGACGGTTTCCGCGGTGCCGCAACCGGTCAGCGTGAGTATTCCGGCGGGCACGATGCTGACGATCCGGATCGATCAGCATATCAGCGTAAAAACCAGCCGCGCCGGGGACACGTTCACCGGCGAGGTGGTGGACCCGGTGCTGGCCGGCGACAACAGTGTGCTGGTGCCGAAGGGTGCGCTGGTGGGTGGCGCGGTGGATGTGGCGCATCGCCGGGGACACTTCAAAGGCAGATCGCTGCTGGAGCTGCGGTTGACCTCATTGACGCTGAATGGGACACAGTATCCGCTGACCACGCGGGACTTGGCGCGCAGCAAGAAGGGCAAGGGCAGACGTTCCACGGCCTTGATTGCCGGAGGGTCGGGGCTGGGCATGCTGGTGGGTGGCGTGGCCAGCGGCGGCGTAGGGCTGGTGGTGGGCGGCCTGGTGGGTGGTGGCGCTGGAACCGCCGCCGCGGGATTGACCGGCAACCGGGACATCGACATACCGGCGGAGGCGATTGTGCGCTTCAAGCTGGCGGACGATCTCGTGGTACAGGAGGAGCCGTAGTGTGAACAGGCCCTGGCACAAGGCTTTCAACTGGAGCTCTGGATTGAGATCAAGCCATTCCATGGTTGTAGAGGCTGATTGCGTCTTCGCTGCATCTATATGAGTAACAATCATGGAAACCCAAGTTCAAGCGCGCCCGCCCGTCGCGCGGCAGATGTTCACCGCCCGCGTGAGCCGGTCGGTCCTGCTGTCGCCGCAGACCAAGCATCTCGAGCTTAGCGTCGAGGGAGTGGAAGAATTCCGCTTCGTTCCGGGACAGTTCGTCTCGATCAAGCAGCCCCGGCCCGATGCCAAGGAACACACCCGTGCGTACTCCATCGCGTCGCCGCCGCGCCAGAACGCCACCTTCGATCTGTGCCTCAATCGCGTGGAGGAGGGCTTCCTGTCCAACTGGCTGTGCGATCTGCCGGAGGGCGCGACCGTCCAGTTTCACGGCCCGCACGGACTTTTCACCTTGCGCGAGCCGCGCACGGACGCGGTCTTCATCGCCACCGGGACCGGCATCGCGCCCATCCGCGGCATCATTCATTGGCTGTTCGAGAAGCCGGAACGCAATCGCGCCCACGAATACTGGCTGGTCTTCGGCACGCGCTACGAGCACAGCCTCTACTATTGCGACGAGTTCGAGCGCATCGCGCGCGACAACCCGAACTTCCACTATGTGCCGACGCTCAGCCGTTGCGGCGAGCTGTGGACTGGCTGCCGCGGCTATGTGCAGGATCATGTGCGCGAGATCGTCGCTGGCCGCAGCGACCTGCAGGCGTACATCTGCGGCCTGCATCAGATGGTGGACGCTAATCGCAAGCTGCTCAAAGAAGAGATGGGCTGGGACCGCAAGCAGATTGTGTTCGAGCGGTATGACTAGAAGAAGCAATTAGCACTTGGCAATTAGCATTTAGCAAACTCTTACAATTCATCGGCAAACTTGGCACTTGCCCGGCTGGTATCTCTGCGGCATCATCATCTGTCATGCGTCTCCGTTCCGCTATCGTCCTGTGCTGCCTGGTGTGTTCGACAATCGCCTTCACCCAGGACTGGAAACAGGTGCGCAAGGCCGACGAGATCAAGTGGGCAAAAACCACCGGGCTCGATCCCAGAACCATCCATAAGCTGTGGCGTCAGGCCTCGCATGTCGCAAATGAGAACGACGATGAGTCGCGCATCGCCGACCTAGACGTCGAGGGCCTCTCCGAGCGAACTCAGGTTCTGCTGGTCACCTACACGGGAGAGAAAAATTGCCTGACGCTCACCGTCTTCCGGCAATACTCGGCAACGGCATTTTCCAAGGTGTGGTCAGTCGAGCAAGGTCCCGATGGTCAGGGATTCTGCGATAGTCCGTTCGGCAACGCCAGTGCCGATGTCGTGAAAAGCGTGATCGCGGTGCGCGTGCCGCAGGCGCCGGACGCCTCCAACGGGTATGCCAACTATGCAGTTTTCGATTACGAATGGAACGGCATCACCTACCGCTTCACGGGCAAGCGCGCCGAGCAGGGCCGGTAGCGTCTCCCACCCAAGCAAAAGAAGCCTGGGTCGGGCACCCGGCTGCTAATCAGAACGGCGTGCGACAGCCCGTTTGCATAATGCCTGTTTCGGGTTCTCCGACATGGAAGATAACAGCACATACCTCTCTCGTTCGGGCATTCTTCGGAAGAACTACGTCTCTCCCGAACCGCTTATCTTCTAGGTCGATGTCCCAAGGCCCAGCGAAGAAGCCAGCGAGAATTGAAGACAGGTGGATCTTGTTCCTCGCCACCTGAAAGAGAACATCAACGCTTTTCTCGTTGAGCACACCAGGGGGCACTCTGAAGCATCTCCCTTCTAGGGACACCGCCTTCTCGGTCGTTTTGGTCTTGAAGGTCACTGTCTGTGGACCATCGACCAACTTCCCATTGAGGCGAACATGAATGGCGAAGCAAGGGGTTTCACCATTCCCACTCGTTGCTTGCCCATGTAGGTTCCCCGCACTCGCGCAAAGCAGGAGCGCAACGCCATAGATCATCGACATATGGCATGCTCCGCGGGTTTTCACTCGTCCCCTCTGTCCGCCTTGCGGCGCGCGCGTTCCGCTTGCGAAGCCTCACGACGGCGGAGAGCGCCTTCGTAGCGCCGCTTCTCCTCTTCGGTCTCGGGAACCACGGGCGCCACCTTCAGCCTTCGGCCGTGCCGGTCCACGGCAACAAACGTCAGGTACGCGGTGGCGACCTTCTGGCGCGACGCCGAGATGTAGTTCTCCACCAGCACCCGGACGCCAACCTCCATCGAAGTATTGAAGGCGCGATTGACCGACGATTGCAGCAGCACCATGTCGCCAACGTGCACCGGTACCAGAAAGTCGATGTGGTCCATGGAAGCGGTCACGGCGTAGGAGTGCGAGTGGCGGTGCGCCGCCAGCGCTCCGGCAAGATCGATCCAGTGCATCAAGCGGCCGCCCAACAGCGCGCCCAGCGGGTTGGTGTCATTGGGCAACACGAGCTCGATCATTTCTGATTTCGAGTCGCTCACCGGTCTCGGTCGCAGATTGCCGTCGTTCTGTTCCATGGCGTTCCTTGTGGGTTGCGGTTAATGAAAGTTCACCACGGAGATCACGGAGGTCACGGGGTTTGGTTTCTATCGAGTTTTCTCCGTGCTCTCCGTGTCCTCCGTAGTGAATGATCTTTTAGCGGAGCAAATCGAGGGACCCGCCGTTTCTCACAAGCCGCAACTCCCCCGGCGCGCTCGTTGCGCCTGCACATAACACTCGGCCATGCGTTGCACGCGCGGGTCGTCATGCGGCCGGAGCCACGATGCGCTCGCAGTTTCGTACAGCAACTCTCCGTGACCCGCCGGCAGGTAGTCGCGCTCGCAGACGAAGAGCACGCGCAGAATGCCGTCGCGCTCCTCGCCCAAGATAAATCGCACCGCATCGGCATGGCGCTCGGCGGGAAGCCGGCTGCAGGCGTTGGCATAACCAAGATTGCAGCCCGACTTCAGTTCTTCGTCACTGGGCCGCGCGCCCTCATGACCGGGAGCGGTACACGTGCCCGCCCATCCTGCGCCCAGGGGAAGCCGCTGCGGAAACGGCCAGTCGGACTCGAATCGTTGTTCGGGCATGAAGAAGGGGCAGGCCACAAAATCCTCGGGTGATGCCGGCAAGAGTTAAACGCCATTGTACTGGCAGTGCAAAAGCGCTGCCACCTCAGTGCACCGAGCCTGATCGAACTTGAGCCCTCATTGGCTGCTCTAGTACCATGCGTTCGAGGCTGGAGAACACATAATGCCCGACGAGGGCCGCGTGGCGGCGCTGAAAGAGATACTGGACGCCAATCCCGACGACGCCTTTGCGCGCTACGCTCTGGGGTTGGAGTATTCGGGCGCGGGCGAGACCGACGCTGCACTCGCCGAGTTTCAGCGCTTGCTGGCGGCCCACCCCGACTACACCAACGGATACTTTATGGCAGCGCAGGCGCTGGCACGCGCCGAGCGCAAAGAGGAAGCGCAGTCGCTGTTGCAGCAGGGCATCGAATGCGCCCGGCGCACCCGAAATCAGCACGCCCTGGCGGAGATGGAAGCCATGCTCGACGAACTGGAGCGGGAGTAGTGCTGGGCGGACGTGCAGCGGAAAGCTTAAGTAAGCACATCCCAAACCTTCTGTCATGCTGAGCGAGCGCGGCAGCAGTTGGCCGCGCGAGTCGAAGCACCCCTATTGGATCCATGAGACCAGGGCGATCATAGGGACCCTTCGACTCGCGGCATATGCGGCCGCTCGCTCAGGGTGACACCACAAGAACTTCTTCAGCAGCCGTGAAGCTGTGCCTCTTCCTAAGCGACTTGTAAGATAGCTTCAGATGAACATCGACCTATTGACAGTTGATTCCGCGCGAACCGCGGTGCTGGAGAAGCAGACCACGGCCACTGCGCTGGTGGACGCATTTTACCGGAAGATCGACGCCGAAGATGCCGCCATCGGCGCTTATCTCACCTTGTGCAAGGAGCGCGCGTATCGGCAGGCAGCGCGGGTTGACGCGCTGGCCGATAAAGGCGATGCGCTGCCGCCGCTGGCGGGCGTTCCCATCGCGGTGAAGGATGTCTTCGCGACCAAAGACGTGCGCACCACCGCGGGTTCGAAGATTCTGGCGAACTTCGTCGCGCCCTACGACGCCACGGTGGTGGCGCGGCTGGAGGAAGCTGGCGCCATCATTCTGGGCAAGACCAATTGCGACGAGTTTGCCATGGGCTCGTCGAACGAGAATTCCGGCTTTTATCCGGTGCACAATCCGCGCGACCACGCGCGCGTGCCCGGCGGCTCCTCGGGCGGATCGGCTGCGGTGGTGGCTGCGGGAACCGCAGTGGCTTCGATCGGTTCCGACACCGGCGGTTCGATTCGGCAGCCGGCGGCGTTCTGCGGCGTCGTCGGTCTGAAGCCCACCTATGGACGAGTGTCGCGCTACGGCCTGATCGCCTTCGCGTCGTCGCTCGATCACGTGGGGCCGTTCGGCAAGAGCGTGAAAGATGCAGCTTTGATGTTGCAGTACATGGCCGGCCGCGAGCCGCTCGATTCGACATCTGCCGACGTGCCCGTGCCCAACTATCTCGACCAGATTGAACAGCCGGTGCGCGGCTTGCGAATCGGAGTTCCGGAAGAATATTTCGGCGAGGGACTCGATCCGGAAGTTCGCCGCGCGGTCGAAGCCGGCATTCAGGAACTGGCTAATGCCGGTTGCGAAATCGTTCCGATATCGCTGCCCAACACGAAATACGCCATTCCGACGTACTACGTGGTCGCCACTGCCGAAGCCTCATCGAACCTGGCGCGCTATGACGGCGTGCGTTACGGGGTCCGCGCGACGGACGGCAAGACTATGGCGGAAATGTACCGGCGCACGCGGGACGCGGGGTTCGGAGCGGAGGTCAAGCGGCGCATCATGCTGGGCACCTACGTACTCAGCGCCGGATATTACGATGCCTATTACCTGAAGGCGCAACGGGTACGGCGTTTGCTGGCGAACGACTTTCATCAGGCGTTCGCCAAAGTGGATGCCATCGTTACGCCCACCGCGCCGACGCCCGCATTCAAACTCGGCGAGAAGACCGACGATCCGCTCGCCATGTATCTGGCCGACATTTTCACGGTGACAGCGAACCTGGCCGGCATTCCGGGAATTTCCATTCCCTGCGGCAAGAGCAAAGACGGTTTGCCGATTGGAATGCAGATATTCGGAAAGCACTTCGACGAGCCCATGGTGTTGCGCGTGGGCCATGCGGCGGAACACGCGCTGGCGGGAAGGGCGGGAGAGTAGGGCGCGCTGTTGAAGGGGCGCACCTTTAGGTGCGCCGTTGAGCTCTTATTCTTGTCATCACGAGCGGGCTTCAGAGACTGTGTCCCAACCTCTGCCGTCCCTACGGGACTCGTTATAATTTTCCTGCTTTACCCAGCGCTCAAGCGCTGGGCTAAGCTCTTTCGCGCCTACGGCGCTGGTTTTCGTGCTGTTTATTCCACCTGCGGAGTCGGGCCGAGGGTTGTGACACAGTCTCTTCAGCCCCTGAGGGAAGTCGCCCTTCGTTCCAACCCCGAAGTCCCTCGGTGGCTAAAGCCATCGCAAAAACAGTAGCTTACGGCACGGCTGCCGTGCCCCTTCAAAGCCTACGAAATCTCTTCGTAATACTTCTCGCCGGCGCAGGCACGGCACAGGATTTTTCCGTCACGCCGGACTTCGCGCTGGAAGTTGATGCCTTCACCGCATTGCTGGCACACGATGCGCTCGCCTTTGTAACCGGGCAACTCCTCGGGCGGCAACGCGACCTTGACCCACTGCACCGTGAACAGGTCGTCATTCGATATCTCGCGATAGGCCAGCATCTGCTGCTGGTTCTTGTTCTCGATTTCAGGATGCATCTGCCGCGCCAGCGCCTTCGAGCTTTCGCGGGCGCAGACCCGCACCGCGCGCTGCGAGGCCAGATCGACAAAGGTCGCGGCCACCTTACCCCAGTCCCGGAACTTGAGTGCTCGCTTGCCCAACCGGCAGCCGGTTACGACAGCAACCGCGTCGGTGGCGCAGCGGTCAATCTCCACAAAGGTGATGAGGCGCTTGCGATCTTTGCCGCGCGGATCGTCGATGCCCAGCAGTTCCAGTCCGAGCATGGCCAGCCGGACGCCCAGCACCTGCCCGGCACAAAGATGTCCGTGGGCTTCCTCAGCGTCGCGCAGCAGTTCGTCAAGGCTCTTCAATGGAAACTCGTACTCCGTCTCAAAGTTGATCTAAATTAAGGTTCGTCGGAATCGTCGTCGGCCACCTCGTCAACAAAGTGGCCCCGCACGGTCACGCTAAGCTTGTCACCAACTTTGGGAAGGAAGGTCACACGCGCGGGTTGACGATCCCAGTGCGGGGCGGCGCAATCGGAATCGGGCTGATCTCCGCCATTCGCCTTCCCCAGCTCTTTGCGATACAGCGGCTTCTTAACGCCAATTTGCACGACCACGGCGTCGAGTTTCTCACCATTGGCGGTGGTGCCGCAGTACGCCGCATAGTCACGGTACCAACTTACCTCCGAGTAGAACGGGTCGAAATCGGGCAACTTGATGGGCGTGATCTTCCCAGAACTGCGGTCCACCAGCAGCCACCCACCCAGTTGCCAAAGCCATTTGGGAGACTTGCGCGCCTCGTCGGGCAGCGCGTCATTGATGCGAAAAGCCCGCCGCACCACGAACTGGCGGTCGGTGACGTCGTGGGACGTGCCAGTCGTGTACTCCTTCAGCTTGGCATCCACAAAGAGCGGACGGACCGCAATGTCCATCGTCTTGGTTTCCGCAGCGCCGATGAACAGCTTGACCGGCTGCGGCTTTCCCAGGCTTACCACGTGGGGCTTGGAAGCAGCGCTGGCGGCAACATTCAACAACAGCAGGACGCCGAGAAGGTGAGCGGTGCGCATCGCTAAGGAAAGGCTAATCCCCGCTTGCAGCCCCTGCAAGTCCCGTCCACAAGAAACGAGCTAGGCCTTCGGATCGGCTGGCGTAAAATCAGAAAACAGAAGCCTGAGGTGTGGACATGACATTCATCGATACCAACAAACTGCCAACCATCGAACGCTTGCCGGGCTGGAGGGGCCGCTATTTCGATTCCGCCAACCTGACGTTCGGACACTACGAGTTCGACGCTGGGGCCTCGATCCATGAGCATTCCCACCCCCAGGAAGAGGTTTGGGAAATCCTGGAAGGAGAACTGGAAATCACCATCGCTGGGGTCGCCCAGCGCGCAGGTCCCGGCTCTGTCGGAATCGTCCCACCGAATACCCTGCATACCGTTAAGGCACTCTCATCCGGGAAGGCGATCGTCATAGACTATCCTTTGCGGAAGGATATTTCCCACCCAGCGCACGATTAGATAGCGACTCCCCAGAGCAAACTTTTCCTCCTGACAACTGGAATACAATAAGCCAGCGTCTAAGGTGCAGATGTATTACAGCTTCATAATTCCGGCATACAACGAAAGCGAACGGCTGGCTACTTCGCTTCCCAGAGTTTTTGCCTACATCCGGGAACGGCAAATCCAGGCTGAGGTGATCGTCGTAAACGACGGTTCCAGCGATGGCACCGCCGAAATCACGCGCAGCTTTGCCAGCCGATGTCCCGAGATTCGATTGCTGGAGAATCCGGGTAATCGCGGCAAAGGCTACAGTGTGCGCAACGGCATGTTGCACGCCAACGGCGACATTCTGCTGTTTACCGACGCGGATTTGTCGTCGCCAATTTACGAGGCGACCAAGCTGTTCGCGGCTATCGAGGGGGGCGCGGACGTAGCCATCGGCTCGCGCTGGCTGCGGGCTGACCTGCAAACCGAGCGCCAGCCCTGGCACCGCCAGTTGTACGGACGGCTTTTCAATCTGGCGCTGCGCATGGTTCTGGGATTGAAGTATCGCGACACCCAATGCGGCTTCAAGGCGTTTACCCGGGCGGCGGCCCAGACCGTCTTCTCGCGGCAACGCGTCGAGCGCTGGGGATTCGATCCCGAGCTGCTGTTTCTGGCCAACAAATTCAAGCTGCGCACCGTCGAGGTCGCGGTGGAGTGGGCGCACGACCACCGTTCCAAGATCAGTCCTATTCGCGACGGGTTGAAGATGGGCGTGGAGATGCTGGCGGTCCGCTGGAACGATCTGCGGGGGCTGTACGAGCATCCTTCGACGACCATCGAAGAGCCGCAAATTCAGCCCGCTGCCCCCGCCGAAATCGCAAAATAGCACCCTGCCTTGAACCGCCTTAAATTTTGTAGCCTTCGCGCAATCTCCGCATCTGCTCTAGGGGCGGCAACCCGGTACCCCACCCCGAAGTGGGGCGCAGCCGCAACGTTCGCTTTCTGCATCTCAAATACGATTCACGATTGCAGCCTGTTATGCACAGCACCATCCCGATTCGCGATCTGCCGATGCCGGCCCCTCAAGCTGAAGCCTCGCTGCTGGAGAAATATCTGGCGGTGCGGGAGACTTCTCTCCAGATCTGTGCTCCCTTGAGCGTGGAAGATCACGGCCTGCAGCCCATGCCCGACGCCAGTCCGGCCAAGTGGCACCTGGCGCACACCACCTGGTTCTTCGAGACGTTTCTTCTGGCCGAGCACCTGCGCGACTATCGCCCCTTCCATCCCGCGTTTCGCAATCTGTTTAACTCGTATTACAACGCCGTGGGCGATCGCCCGTTGCGGGCCTTGCGGCACACCTTGTCGCGTCCTGGGTTGGACGAAGTACATGCCTATCGCGCGTATGTGGACGATGCCATCGTGCATATCCTCACCACCGAGGCAGCGCCCGAGTTGGTGGCGCTGATTACGCTGGGAATCAACCATGAGCAGCAGCACCAGGAGCTGATCGTCACCGACGTGAAGAACGGGCTGTGGACGAATCCACTGCGGCCGGCGTTTCTCCCAACGTCAGAGAGTCACCGCGCACCAAGTGCTTCTGCTTCCGTACCGCCCATCGAGTGGCGCAGTTTCGATGAAGGGATTTACAGCGTAGGTTTTGCGGGCGAGGGCTTCGCGTTCGACAATGAAGGCCCGCGTCACAATGTTTATCTCGAACGATTTCGCCTGGCCTCGCGGCTGGTGACCAACGGCGAGTATCTGGAATTCATGCGCGACAACGGCTACGGCACAGCCGAACTATGGCTTTCCGACGGCTGGGACTGCGTTCGCAGCAATCAGTGGAGCGCGCCGTTGTACTGGGAGCAGCGCGCTGACGACTGGTGGCATTACACCGTGGAAGGCATGAAGCCGTTGGAACCGAGCGAACCGGTTTGCCACGTCAGCTACTACGAGGCCGACGCCTTCGCTCGCTGGGCGGGCGCGCGGCTGCCCACTGAATTCGAGTGGGAAGTTGCCGCGCGATCGTGCCGGGTGGCGGGAAATCTGCTGGAGAGCGGGCACCTGCATCCGCGCGCGCTGAAGGAAGAGGCGGCGGAGCCGTTGTCGCAGATGTTCGGCGACGTTTGGGAATGGACGGCCAGCCCGTACGCGCCCTATCCCGGCTTCAAGCCGGCCGCGGGAGCCGTCGGCGAGTACAACGGCAAGTTCATGTGCAATCAGATGGTGTTGCGCGGCGGCTCCTGCGCCACGCCGCAGTCGCACATTCGCGCCACCTATCGCAACTTCTTTCCGCCCCATGTGCGCTGGCAATTTATGGGCATACGGTTGGCCAATGGCAACTAGCAAGCAACTTCAGTTCCTGGCGAACGACGCAATCGCGCTGGAAGTACTCGAGGGTCTGAGTGCGACGCCCAAGCGGCTGCCGTCGAAACTGTTTTACGACCACATCGGCTCGGCCCTCTTCGAGCAGATTACCGAGTTGCCGGAGTACTATCTCACGCGCACCGAGCGCTCGATCTTGGAGACGTACGCGGGCGATATCCTGCAACATGCGGGAACGTCGTTGACGCTGGTCGAACTCGGCGCCGGCACCGCCAGCAAGACCTGCATTCTGATTGAGGAATTGCTGCGCCGGCAAAGCCGCGCCCTGTTTTACCCGATTGATGTTTCGCCTTCCGCGTTGCAGGAAGCGGAAGCGCAACTGGGGCGGCAATTTCCCGGACTGCGGGTCAATCCCATCGTCGCCGACTACACCGGGGGCGTGCCCGCGCTGCGTCGCATCAACGGGCGCAAGCTGGTGCTCTACATCGGATCGAGCATTGGGAATTTCGAACCCGACGAGTCGGTGCGGATTTTGCGCCGCATCCGCCGGACGCTGCGCGCGGGCGACGCTCTGCTGCTGGGCGCCGATTTCGCCAAGAGTCCGAAGATTCTTCTGCCCGCCTACGACGACTCGCAGGGAGTGACCGCGGAGTTCAACCGGAACATTCTGGCGCGCTTGAACCGCGAGTTAGATGCCGACTTCGACGTCGATCGCTTCCGCCACGTCGCGGTGTGGAACCGCCGGCAGTCGCGCATCGAGGCCTACCTGGAGAGCATCACCGCGCAAACCGCGTTCATTCCGGCGCTCGACCTGGATGTGTCGTTCACGGCGGGCGAACGCATCCACACCGAGATCAGCTACAAGTACACCGACGCCATGATCGAATCCATCCTGCGCGACAGCGGCTTCACCCCGGAGCATACCTGGTGCGACCGGAAGAAATGGTTTGGAGTGCACCTGGCAAGGGTGTAGGGGCTGTGATCGGAAGCCGAAATTCCAAGCAAGAGAAGCTTGGGTGCGGCGCCCGGCAATCTGGCAGCCGGGGGAATTGTATCCTGCCCAGCCAAACCGGTGGTGCGACTGGGCTCACCGCAAGGTTCGTGCAATCCCAAGGTTCGTGCACTCCCAAGATTAGCGGCAAAGGGCTATTCTGGTACCGTCGCGCATTCCTCCCAGCGAAACGACAGCGCAAGAGAAGCTGTGTCCTTGCCAATCGCACACTCTCTCGCAGGTTCTGCCAACGTGACTGCAAAGATCGGTAAATTTGTTACCTATGTCACCGGGCACGAAAACACGTCCAAAGTTGCCGCACCTTCCGCGAAGTTCAGCATCTCGATCCTGCGCACTAGTCTCATTGGCAAAGCCTAACCATAGGGGACTCGGAGCGCCGCCTGCCCCCGCGCCTTCGCTTGTGCCTTGTGTAGAAATACCCGAACCCTTGATTACGAGGCCGTATATGTTGACCTTCTTGACTCCCTCCTGCTGAGCAGCGGTCGAAGCTGCGGCTGATTTGTCGGCGTCGGTGTTGACAAGCCCAAGCAAGGTCACAACACCTGACTGAGAACGCACTTCCAGGGTGTACTTGCTGAGATTCGGATCGGCGGCAAATCTAGCCTGCAGGGCTTTTTCGATCTCCGCATCGGATGGTTGGGAGCGTAAAGGAGACGGATGAAAAATCATAATAGCGATGACGACGACAGCAGTTGCCAGCAGGACCATTCCGCCCCATAAAAGAACGGGGCTGATGCTCCGCGATGTGGGTTGATCTTCTCTGAACGCCGCAGCACCCGAATGTGCGGAACCCAAAGATGCCGAGCCTTGCATCTGCGCCTGAGCCTCCGATATCGCCTTGGGCTGGGAGGTTTGAGTTTGAACAGGACTACCCCCTGTTGCCGAAAACCCGCCTGCAGCCGGCATCGCCCCTTTCGGCGCTTGCGGCTCGAGCCCGTCGTCCATCCCAGCTCCGCAATTGGTGCAGAACCTCATATCCTCTTTCAGTTGCGTACCACATTGATCACAGAACATGGAGATCGCCTCTTCAGTCGCATCCCTTCGTGCCGCGTTCAGTGCGAAATGCGCCGCGGAATTCGACGGCGACGTCGAATCCTCCGATGGCATTTCCCCGCAGACACAAAAATGTGACTCGAAACCTTCGAGCGTGTTTCATGAGATAACGGCACGCCATATCGGCACTCAATGGCCGGACCTGTCGGGATCGGGAAAAACCCTGCCCCTGACGATCGAACTGTACCCGCAGGCATCACAATAATAGTGCCAGCGAACGTGTATCCGACGTTGATCCCAACCAATGGGTACGTTCTCGTCCCAAGCTGTTACGGAACCCTTAGTTCCACAACGAGGACACTTGCGGACGAAGATCACCCTAAGGAAACAAATTGTGGTCGCCAGAAGGAGTAATCCAAGCCATCGGTCTATGAACATGGCTCTGAAAGACGCCGCTATTATCAATCCTCCAATAAGTAAGGAAAACAAACCACCGACGGCAATTGCTAGGGACCGAAGGCAGCCAGCCTCGGCTATTGGAAGCCCGGGCGATCCGAAATTCAATAAATTACGAACTTTACCCGTCCAAAACGGCCACTCTGTCGGCCATAACATGAAGACAAAAAGCGCCAAACCCAAGTAAGTATTATCTGGTGTTGCATAATGAAATATAGAATCAGGGCCAGCAGTTGGACTGGGCACGTAAAGCACACAGCAGACGGCAAGAACAGCGGCAATGACGACAGCACCAACAAACCACTTTAGAGATGATGGGCGACACAGAAGGTAGAGAACACCCCACCCAAACAGCAAAGCGCTGGTGGAGCGATCAACCTCAGATGTTATCGCGCTTGCTACAAACAATGCATATGGAGCTGTGACTCGGATTAGCGATATTGCGCGCCGTAGTGCGGACCGTGTCTCAACAAACCTATAGACTGTGGGATCCGGCTTAGCTGCAACCCCAACCGCCGCCGTTGTTTGTGCATCAGTGGATACAGTAGGCTGTGAGTGACTGATTATGGGGTTCGGCGTTTTGGCAACTGGTTTTCCGCAGTAGCCACAGAAGTTTGTGCCGGCGCTGCTTGCTCTACCACAGACTGGACAGAACATACTGATCCACGACTCCGGTTCGGTTTCTGAACAAGTTACATAGGACTGCCATCTTTAACGCCCCACCCCGTCATGTTTCTCCAGTGGTGTGGCGCGCTTCTGTGCGCGCTTTTCCGACCGGCGAATGAAATAAGCTATGACAAAGCAGCCACATAACAAGACAGGTACCGCCCAGAAAGGATAAAGAAAAAGCCACGGTCCAAGAAATGCTAAGAAAAAAATGCACCACCATACGTATCCCCATATTCGAAATCCTGGGGTTATTTCTACTGTCGGTTTGTTAACCGTGCTAGCGGCATATTCTTCAGTGAAGGGCGACGACTGTGCGGCCTCATCAGCAGTTATCTTGTTTATGTGATCTACCAACTCTGCCACTTCTTCCGTTGACGCTTTCAAGAACACCTTTGCACTACCTTCGAAATTCCAATCGGGACTCACCCACTTCCTCTCGCGAATGTGATATAGACACGGGAATTCTATGAATCCCGAGTAGGGCGGATCACAAATCGCGTGCGCAGAGACATGACTGGCTACCCAAGTCCATTCGCGAACAGTTTGTCCCGGGATTGCATCTGAGAATGCTGTGACATTTTCTCTGAGTTCTCTGTCCAGTCGGTCATTAAAAGGCCGATCCAAAACCCAATATGGGCTGAGAAACAGATCATTATCGTAGAGGCGGTAATTACCGTAATAGGGCAGGGGACTGCCTGGCAAGGGATCAACTCTAACGGTTTGAGAGATCGGACCATCGCCTTGATCGGCAAAATAGATGCCCTCATTGTTTACCATCATCACGGGAGCCGTATAACTCAGAGCGGGAATGTGTTGATAGTGTGTCTCGTCAACGAAGATTTGCCTGTCGATTCTGACATCAAGAAAGACTCCCAGAGATCGCGGCAGGCTAGATAAAATTCCTAATTTTGCGGCTGGAGTGGATTTTGTCCCCGCCGAGGGGGCTGGGGCTCTCATCGGAAAACGAAATCCGCAGTGCCTGCAGAAATTCGCGTTAGGTCGACGGACTTTGCCACACTTCTGGCAGAACATCTCGACACCCTACCCCATACAGTTGGCAGAAATGCATTCCGCGGGCTCGAACGAGCCGCAGCCCCAACTCGGGAAACCCGATTACCGCACTCGTGCCGAGGGGACTCTAATATTAGAACGAAGCGATATTGATCTTTGCAATCTTTTTCGATAGTGCCTGGTGCCCGGTTCACGTCCGTCTTTGGGGCGCTACCCTGGGCAGAGGAAGGTCAGGGACCGGCCCACCGAACATTTTCAATTCACAATCTCTGGCCGTGCACTCCGATTCGATGTCTGCCTCCGAGATTGAGACCTGTTCCGTCCCTACGGGACTCGGGCGTCTTTTTCACGCTTACCCAGCGCTGAAGCGCTGGGCTAAGATTTTTCGTCCCGCAAGCGGGACTTGGGCGTGAGCGACCTGAATAGACTTCCGGTGCCGACCACAGACCCGTCATGCAGATGTATGCAACAGCCTTCCGGCGCCATCCGCTGACCGTCACGCGAAGGTACGCATTACAGCGGAGCTGGGTATACAATGTATATCTATATCGAAGGGGGCGTTTTTATGGCAACCAGCATGGTTCATATCCGGGTGGACGAAAAGGTGAAGGCCAAAGCCGCAAAGACGTTGGCCGCGATGGGATTGACGGTATCCGATGCCGTCCGTCTGCTGCTGACGCGCGTTGCCGCAGAAAAGGCCCTGCCGTTTGATGTGCGGGTTCCCAACCGCAAGACCATTGCCGCGATGGAGGCCGGAGAACGGGGCGAGGTGCATAACGCGACCAGTGTCGCCGCCATGATGGCCGAGTTGAATGCGCACCGTTGAATGGACTACGGCCTTCAGCCGCGATTACAAACGCACCCAAGCGACGCCACGGCATAGAGATGTCGGGACTTTACTCGCGGAGATCGGTGTCCTGCTGGCCGATGACCAACCGCTGAAGGAGAAACACCGCGATCATGCCCTGTCGGGCAACTGGAAGGACCATCGCGAGTGTCATCTGAAGCCGGACCTCTTGCTGATCTACAAAAAGCCGGACGATAAAACCTTGCGGTTTGTCCGCATGGGCTCGCACAGCGAACTTTTCAACAAGTAGCGAAGGGACGACCCTGCGCCCCGAGTTCGCCCGACAGAGCAACAAACCTCAGGCGCCCCGGCGTTGCGCCGCCGTTAGTTGCGCGCCAGACGCCTTACAGCCAGGCTCAGCATCAGACGCGTCATCCCGGTGAAGATCATGCTGATTCCGACCAGCGTACCGATCACCCATAACGAACTGGAGGGCCACTGGCGCCAGACCAGCAGGCCGAGGACCAAGGTGACGATGCCGTCGAACAGAATCCAGCCCGATCCTGGAACAGAGCGGGTTGGGAAGTAAGCCACCAGGTCGAACACTCCCTCTACCACAAAGAAAATCGCCAGCGCCAGAGTGAATGCGGCAACCCCCAGCACGGGATGCAGCAGAAAATAGCAACCGGCGATCAGATACAGAACCGCGACCAGGAGCTTCCAGAGTATGTGCCCGACGCCTTTCGACTGGAAGGCGTGGATGAACTGAAATACGCCGCTGAAGACGATCAGCCAGGCGATGACCAAAACCACACCCCACGAGGTAGCGAATGGGATCGCGATGGCCAGGAAACCGAAGACGATGAGCAGAATCGCCCACACAATTGACATTCCGGAGCCGGGGTTGGAGAGTCCTGTTTGTGTCATGTTGTGAATTCCTCCTTACAGCCGACCTCATGTTACCAGCTTGGCGCTGGGGCACCACGCAGCAGGGATGTGTGTCTGCCCGTTACAAGTTCCTGCCAAGGAATGCGGACGCAGCACTCCGGCTAGGCTCGCCCAGCGCGCTGGCGCGTGATCTTCGTGTATCGGGCGGTGAAAATTCCGGTGCCACCCATAATGAGTAGAGGGACGAGGACGCCAACCACCAGAGGTTTATTGCGCGGATTCAGGGCGATGGACGCCAAGACGATGTTGACGGAAAACGCAAGCCCCCAAACCATGCTGATGACCCAGTTGGCGTGGAGGAAGCCGAGCGTATGCCAGCTCTCAGGCGGCGCCGATTCGCGCGCATATTGCAGGGAGAATGGAACTCCTACAATGATCGATACCCAAGTCACTCCGGCGTATAGCGCCCAGATGACCACCGAACTGTAGGCTGGAAACGCGGCCGACCGAATTAGAAAGGTCGCGATCGCCGCGATGACAAAGTACCCCAACAAAACCCAGTCCAGCAGCTTGACTTTAATATGACGGCTGGCTTCCAGCAACAACAAGCCTATGCTGGCGAGAACTCCAAAAACGACCCCCGCCGGCCAATGCCGCAGGGCCGCAAGAAAGCCGTAAACCACCCACACGACAAACTGCATGCCCAGAAGCAGGTGCGAAAATCGATCGGCGCTCATGCCCCGCATTATAGGCCTCCACAAGTGCGAATAGGAGCATGTCGTGCAACGTAACGGTAGCATGGCCTGGCGCCTGGCGCCGGAAGATAGAACCTCGCGATTTGTCCGCGTGGGCTCGCACAGCGAACCTTTCACCCAGTAGCGAGGGGACAACCCTGCGCTCGGTGCCCTGTTCTTGGTGAAGCGTTGGGTCCTTGTGGGATCACTTACCCGGGCGGGCCATCTGCTGGTAAACGCGCTCAAAGGGCGCAGGACTGACGCTGACCTCTCCGCGATAGGGATTATCGAGGGTCGCCACCATGAAGACCATCAGCCCGAGAAGAGCTGCGATGAGCCCCGTCATCCAGATATGCATTTTCAGGCTCTCGGTGTGGAAGAACCAGGTAGCAACAATGCAGATCAACGCTCCTAGCAGGATCAACGCCCACAGCGGTGGCGGCAATTCCTCATTCACGCTGTCCAGACGAATACTTCGCGACTCCTCCAAAGCGTCGAATTCCCGGGAAATGTCCGCCATTAGAATCTTCTGCTCTTCGGTGACGGGCTCAAAAGTGTCAAAATCCGTTTGGAATTTATCCAGAGTCGCGCTGTTTTCGGTTGCTATTTCGCCGCGCTGTTGCGCAGGCCAGCCTACGTCGATCACCTTCCGCGTATATTCGCGGAGATCATTCTGCAGCAAACCGCGGGTTGGCTCCGGAAGACCGCTAACGCTGCCATAGAGGCCGGATAGAGCTGCTGCCTCTTGTGCCACTTTGGCCTCCGTCTCCGTGTAGATGGTCCAGGCCCCGACAGCGAGCAAACCCAGCGAGACCCCGTAGAGTACGGTTAACCCTGCCAAGTAAAAGCCGACAATATCGTTGTGGGAGAGCTGGATGTGCATCCGGCGAATCCATGACCGGGTGCAAAAGATCCCTGCCAGACTGAAGGCCACAAAAACGCCGACAGTGAGCGCTCCAAAAAGCCAGTTGGGTAGGTTATAAACCCAATACATATTTATTGGCCTGTTTCAGACAGAGAAAGCTGTCCGGGCAGATTCTGCAAAATGGATGTTCGCATTCCGCAAGCTACCTATGCGTCCGATTTGAGTCCAGGGAAATGACAGTATAGCGTGGTGCCCCCAAGTTCGCATCCCTCTCTTGGACGCCGCGGAGGAAGGTTCGGGCCGGCCTACCGAACATTTTCAACTCACGATCCCTGGCCGTCCACTGCGATTCGATCTCCATCATTCCGTTCTCCCGCGGAGCATGCCGGAAACCGCGGCGACCCCAGGCGATCAAGTGTGCGATATTGCCCAGACAACTGAAATCTGATCGTCCTAGTATTGGGGCATGCAAGCGCAATCGGAGAATTCGTTCGTGCACCGTTTTATTGCCGACGGCGTGATCGAATCGATCTGCATGAAGTGTTTTCTAACGGTATGCCGATGCCGGACCGAAGTAGGGATCGAAGGAAGAGAGGCCAAGCACGTCTGCCAAGACTATCTTGTCCCCGGTCCTGACTCCCAAACACTCTCAGGTGATACAACTCTCGGACAGCGATCTGCGGTTCGTGGAAACCGGCCTCGTCTCTCTTTTTGATAGGTCGTCCGCAGGGATTCTCGGAGTGATGAAACGACGCCTGACGCCTGGTGCCCTGGTCCGCGAGACCAGCCGTCTCATTCCATCTAAGCTGGGCAGAGAACGTCCTGCCCGCGGCTTCGAACCATCCCTCAGGACCTCTTCCTCGTGCACCGTCGCACCCACTCGGTCCACGCATGTTCCGTGATCTCGCGCGCAGCGGTGCGGAGGACCATCGCGGTTTCCTCGGCCTCGCTGCAATTCAGTTCCCATCCGTTGAGCTCGAGAAAAACCGCCATCGCCGCCAGCGCGGTGCGCTTGTTTCCATCGAGGAAGGGATGGTTTCGCAGCAGCCCCCAGGCATACGCGGCCGCCAGACTTGCCACCGATGTGGTCCGTCCATAGGCCGCCAGGTTCTGAGGCCTGGCCATGGCGGAGGCAAGCAGTCCGGCGGCGCGCAGGCCGGAGACTCCGCCGTAACGCGCAATCAGTTGCTCGTGGATGGCCTCGGCGGCTTTCGCGGTAAGCCATCGCAGCCGCTTCACTTTGCCAGTTCTCGATAGCTGTTGCGGTGCCGAGGCTCGGTCCGGCGGAAGGCTTCGACCTGCTCGGAGAAATCGGCGTCAAAGGGCGACAGTTCGATCCCGGCGCTCGTCTCGGCAAGACTCAATACGCTGCCTTCGGTCAGGCGAAGGCGCTCGATGACGTGCTTGGGCAGCAGGACCCCATATCCGTTGCCGATCTTGCGGAGTTTGGTCTGCATGGAGAGATTATAACATTAGTTATAATCAGCAGCTAGTAGCCAGTACCCAGTTGCCAGTGATCACTTGCCAGTACTTGCCAGTAGTCAGTTGCCAGTGGGTTCGTATCAGGGCACGACCTTTAGTCGTGCCGAACGAAGGCGCAGAGAAGATCAGGGCTTAAGCCCTTGCCAGAACAAGTCTCTCAGGGGCTGAAGCCTAAGTCGTTGCAGCACGGCTTGAAGCCGTGCCCTGATATAAAACCACACTGACAACTGGATACTGACAACTTAAGATGCGATCACCGATGGCCGTAGCTCGACAAGTCTATGGGTTGGTTGGATCGTGGGTTGGAAATTTCGGCTCTTGGCCCGTAGGTCCTTTGGGAGGGCACAGTAGGCCTACCTGCTTCAGCACCGAGAGCATGCTCCAGGCGTTCCATTCTTCCGAGATCTTTCCCGCCCTGAAGCGGAACAGGGTCATTCCTGAAACGTTGACCGGTTTGCCGGTCGCAGGAAGCCCCATTCCCGGCTGAGTGTTCGTGCCCCACGCTGTCCAATGCACCACGACCAGATCTCCCTCGGCCACCATGTGCTTGACCGCGAATTGCATGTCAGGCATCGCGGTGCGTTCTTCCCGCGCCATCGCCATATCTTCCGCCAGAGTGTAATCGCGCTCAGCGCTATGGGCCACAAAGTCGGCGGCGTGGAAGTCGGAATACCTTTCGAGCTTTCCCTGGCCGAGCACTTCCTCAAAGAACGTCCGCGCCACGGTCTTGTTTTTCTCCTGCTCGCTTGCTGGCTGAGCTTGACAGGGAAGAGTCATGGCAACGACTAGTAGAGATAAGACAAAAGCACACTTTTTCTGCATATAAACCTCCTTGCACAAGTGTCGTGGATCTGTTTCTTATTGCCGGCAAAGTCAGTGTCCGGTCTATACCTAGGTATAGAGTCAAGGAAAAACTTAGGAAGCGGCGATTGCGGCGGATCTAGAGGACTTAGGCCGATCTGGCCTAATTTTCTGTGGCAGCGGAACGTTGAGTCCAGCACGGATTTGACTTAATGCCTCTTGCAATTCATCGCGGAGTTGAATTGACGAGCGGATTTGCTCGTTCATGGCTTGCAGCTTCTTCTCCCCAAGTTTCAAGGCCTCGCGCAGGCATTCCTGTGAGCCTTCGTGATAAGGAGATGGCGCACCCGTGTCGCTCGGCAAAATCCATAACTGCAACACGCGCCGGATTTCCGCCAGCTTGAAACCAAATCGCTGCATCTTCTTGATCACGGTGACGGCCTCAAGGTCCTTCTCGGTGTAGATGCGATATCCCGCGGGCGTCCGGCGGGGGGTACGCATGAGGCGTCGCCGTTCGTAGAAGCGTATCGCCTGCACGCTCACACCACCACGCTTTGCAAGTTCGCCGATTCTCATACGCTAAGTAGTGGCAACTGGCTACTGGCAACTGCCTTCAGCTTTCCGCACGCTTGCGCAGGAAGGCCGGAATCTCCAGATCATCCGAGTCATAGGTGATGTTGACGCCGCTGCTTACGGTGTCAATGGTGGGCGGCTCGGCTCGACCGGTAGCAGACGCTCGCGCTAGCATTTGCGCCTCGTCCATCGGCTCGGCATGGCGCACGATCTCGGAATCAATCTCGTCGAGATTATCGGGAATGTATGGCACCGCTCGTGGCCGTTCCGCCGCCCGCGGCGCTTCAGGCTCTGACGGCTTGACTGGCATGGGCTGCGGCTCGCGCATACTCGGGACCTCGTAGGTCGCGTGAACGCTGGCTGCGGTGGCGCGTGCCTGGTGCACCACCTCAGCCACCGGGTTCGATGCCTCGCGCCGGCGGGAAACTTCCCGGAAGCCGGTGGCGATCACCGTGATCTTCACTTCGTCCTTCATCTTCTCGTCGAGCACGGCGCCAAAGATGATGTTGGCGTCTTCATGCGCGGCGCTCTGGATGATGGTGGAGGCCTCGTTCACCTCGGCCAGCCGCAGGGAGCTGGAGCCGGTGATGTTGATGAGGATGCCACGCGCGCCGTCGATCGCGCCGGCCTCCAGCAGAGGAGACGCAATCGCGGCCTGCGCCGCCAGCGTGGCGCGGCCTTCGCCCCTTGCGGTGGCCGTGCCCATCACCGCATAGCCCATGCCCGCCATGATGGTCTTTACGTCGGCGAAGTCGCGGTTGATGATGCCGGGAATGGTGATGATATCGGAGATGCCCTGCACCGCCTGACGCAGGATGTCGTCGGCGACGCGGAACGATTCGAAGAAGCCTGCGTCCTTGGCGACCGCCAGCAACTTTTCGTTTGGGATCACGACCGTGGTGTCAACCGAGTCGATCAACTCCTGCAAGCCGCGCTCCGCCTGGTTCTGGCGGCGTTTGCCTTCGAAGGCGAACGGCTTGGTGACTACCGCGACGGTGAGCGCGCCCATTTCGCTGGCCAGCGACGCGATGATCGGAGCCGCGCCCGTGCCGGTGCCACCTCCAAGACCGGTGGTGACGAACACCATGTCCGCGCCTTCCAGCGCTTCGATGATTTTGTCGGCATCTTCCAGCGCAGCCTTGCGGCCAACGTCGGGATTGGCGCCCGCGCCCAGGCCGTTGGTCAGCTTGACGCCAAGCTGGATCTTCACCGGCGCGTTCGACAGCTTGAGCGCCTGGAGATCAGTGTTGGCCACCACGAATTCCACGCCTTCCAGGTGCGATTCGATCATGCGATTGACGGCATTGCCGCCACCGCCGCCGACGCCAATGACCTTGATCTTCGCGGAGTTCAGCAGCTCTTCGTTGAAGTGAATGCGAATGTCGTTTTCGGGCTGGCTTTTGTCGTTGAAATCTTCGATCATTTTTTACTCCTGTACGCGTCCCTCTGGAACAACGTGGACATTGATTTTCAGTAATTCGCTGAATGCGTCGAACTTGGTGACACCCCCCTTACCCCAGGACTCACGTCACCCCGCAGGCCGCTTCCCCTCGCGCGGCTGAAAGCTAATCAGCAAGCGCGATCCGGTGGCCTTCGCTAGGCGCTCGAGGGTGCGCATCGAGGGACGCGTGCCCCCGCTTTCCAGCCGGGCGACGACGGGTTGCGTTGTCCCCATCTTTCGGGCCAGCTCCTGCTGCGTCAGACCGGCGCGGTTCCGCGCATCGATCACCGCCGATGCGAGGACGAATTCCTCCTCCAGAGCCTGGTATGCCTTCCGGTATTTCGGCTCCTTCATCCATTTCTTGTGCATGTCGGATATGCGCGCCATTGCTAGACCTCCATCATTCAACCGATTTCGCGCGTGTCAGAGCCAGCTCGATCTCGCGCCGCGGTGTCTTGTCCGTCTTCTTGGTGAAAACCCTCACAATGACAGCGCGACGGCTTGTCCCTGTCACATACAGTGCCCGCGAAATCCCACTGCGGCCTTTCAACCGCATTTCCCATACACGGCCCTCGATATGCTTCACGTGCGGTTCGCCCACACGCTCCAGGCCTTTTTCTTCGATAAGGTGCGCGATCCGTGCGAGCCTTGCCCGCATGTCCTCAGGCAAGGCGTCGACCTCTGCGTCCACCGTTTCGTTCAGCGTCTCGACCGTCCATCCCATGGTTAATATACCAAAAACGATATATCCAGAAAATAGCTGATTTCAATTCTTGGACCATCCAAGCCGAGCCTATTTGCCGTACAGTCGCCTCCCAGTCAAATCCGAATCTTGCACTGCCGTGTCCGGCCTCGCTGCAACCTTACGCGTTCTGCCGGGCGAACAAGGCTTTCAGTTTTGCTCCCAGTCCGCGATCGATGTTCATGCGCGCCTGCCGCGCGCGATGTCCGTAAAGCACCATCCCGATTGCCGTGGCAAACTCTGGCTCCAACAGATTCGAAGGCAGCTTAGCGATAGGCACCGGATATCCGAGTCGTACCGGGCGACGCAGAATTCCATCTGCAACTTCCAGCAGCGCATTGAGCCGCGAGCCGCCGCCGGTAAACACCAGTCCCGCGCCCAGCAAATCGTAAACCCCCGCCTGGCGCAGGTGATCGCGAAGCAATTCCATCAGCTCGCGCGCCCGCGGCTCCAGAATTTCTCCCAACATGCGCTGCTGCATGAGGCGCGAGGGACGATCGCCGACCGAAGGCACTTCGATTTCGTTGCCCTCGGGAATGCGCGTGACGACGGCGCAGCCGAACATCTTCTTGATGTTCTCGGCGTCGGGAATCGGCGTGCGGAAGCCCACTCCCACATCGTTGGTGAAATGATCGCCGCCAATAGGAATGGCGCCGCTGTGAATCACGACGCCTTCGTAGTACACGATGAGGCTGGTGGAACCGGCTCCAATGTCAACCAGGCAAACGCCGAGTTCGCGCTCGTCGGTTTGCAACACCGAGTCGGCGCAAGCCAGCGCTTCGAAGACGGTGTCGTCCACATGAATGCCGGCGCGGTTCATGGCCGAGACTACGTTCTGGGTCGCCGTGGTTCCCGCCGTCACCACGTGCACGCGCACTTCGAGCTTTCTGCCCATCAGCCCGGCGGGATCGTGCACACCGCCTTGCCCATCCAGGATGAACTCCTGCGGCAGCAGGTGCAGCGCCTCGCGGTCGTCGGGCATGGCGATGCTGCGCGCCTTCTCCACCGCCTGGCGCACATCTTCGCGGGTGATCTCGCGCGAACGCGGTCCCAGCACGATGCCGCCATGACTATTTACGCCGCGGATGTGCGAGCCGGCCACTCCGACCACGGCGTGCTCCACCGGAGCTTGCGCCACGTTCTCGGCGTCTTCGACCGCCTTCCGGATGGAATCGACCGCCTTGTCGAGATCGGCGATCACGCCCTTTCGCATGCCGCGCGAATCGGCGACGCCGTGGCCGCGATAACGCAAGGCATAGTCATTCACTTCGGCGACGATCACGCACGTCTTGGCGCTACCGACGTCAATCACCGTGAGCAGGTTTTCCGTTTGACTTCCCATGGTTACGAGTGCTTCTTCGTTCTGTGCTTCACTGCCGATTTGCTTGGCACGGTTGCCGGTTGCGCGGGTGCGTTCGTCGCATTCTCCACGCTGCCAGGCGCCGGTGAGCTCTTCGTACTCTCCACGCTGTCCGGCGCAGCAGCGCTCTTGGGATTACCGCCCGCGGAATCGGGATTCACGATCACCTGGTGATCAAAACGCAAATCCACCGATTCCAACCTTTGGAACTGCGCTCTCCACTCCTGCACGTGGGCCACGTAGATTTTGAAACGCTCCAGAAAGTTCGACGATCCCAGATGCACCAGCACCGCCCCGTTCGGATCGGTAACCGTCGCTTTCACATCGTCAGGATCGGAAAGATCGACATCGCTGAGGTCACGCGAATAATGCGCGCCACCGGCATCGAGCTCCTTCATCAACTGAACGTAGATCTTCATGCGCGCGGCGCGCGTCGAGACCGGCTCGCTGTCCATCATTCCGACCACCACCGGGAAGGAATATTTTGCCTGCTGGCCGGCGGGAAGATCCATAATCACGCCGTGGGCGTCAATCAGTTCAATGTGCGAATTGATTTCGACAAATGCGACCGGCGTGCGCTCTTTGACCACAATGTTCAGGCGGTCGGGGAGCAGGCGCTGCACCGCAGCCGTTTGCACCCAGGGAATTTGCTCCAGTTGGCTCTTGCGCAACTCCAGCGGAACGAAAAAGACGTTGCGATTGAGGTCGCTCGCCATCACTTCCATCACCTGCGAGCGGCTGACATTGCTGTTGCCCGAGACCTGGATGTTGTCGCTGGAATCGATGCGAAAGCGCCACGATCGCGCGGCGTATTGATGAAGCGTGATCCAGATTAAAGCAATGCTCCCCAGCACCAGGATCAGGATGAGTGCGACCTTGATGCGGCTGGCGGCCTTGCGCGGCAGCGCTCCACGACGCACCGGAACGCGCTTCTGGCCGCGCAAAAATGGCGACTCGGCCTCGTCATCGAGATCGAGCATGCGCGCGTCGAGCGGCGATTCGTCGAAGCCGCGCAACCGCACCGCGACATCGCTGACCCGCGCTTCGAGTTCGTCTTCCGTGGTTGCTGATGAACTTTTCCGAGCCATGAAAACCGGGTAAAACGCCCAGAACTTCGGCTATTCGCCTCACTATAACTGTTTTCGCTCGGATTAAGGAGAGGCTTTTGAGCTCAGACGACCACGCCGGAGAACTGGAACCACAACAGTAAACGTACAGGCCGCAGTTCGCGGCGAAAAACGCGCTTACCTGCGGCGTGCCTACGCAGAAGGGCCCGATTACGTTATGATTTGATCGCTATGGTTGACCTTATCGAGGACCGCAAGCAGGAACTCGCGCGCATCTGTCCGCGATTTGGTGTGCTCAGCCTCGGGTTATTCGGCTCGGCCACTCGCGAGGACTTTGACGCAGCGGCTAGCGACCTCGATTTCGTGGTCGAGTTTGCCCCCATGTCGCCCGACGAGCACGCGCGCTCTTACTTTGGCCTTCTTAAGGAGCTGGAACACCTGTTCCGCCGCAAAGTAGATCTGGTCGAGGTGTCCGCCGTTCGCAATCCCTACATTCGGCGCAATATCGAATCCTCGCAGGTATCGCTTTATGCAGCGTGACCAGAGAGCCTATCTCTGGGACATTTGCAACTCAGCAGACTTGATCTGGGGATTCGTTGCGGACCGGACATTGGCCGACTACCAACGAGATCCGATGCTGCGCTCGGCGGTCGAGCGACAATTAGAAATTATCGGGGAAGCGTTAGCTCAGCTTGCACGGCGATTTCCAGAGACTGCAGCACACATTAGTCAGCATGTCGAAATTATCTCGTTCCGGAATATCCTCATTCACGGGTACAGCTTTATTAACGATACGGTCGTTTGGAGCGTCATCCATACCGACCTGCCGGCCCTCCAGCGTGAAGTTGAAGCTCTCTTAGCAAGCTTCGGCGTCTGATTACCTTGCTACGGTCATCCCACGGCCTCCGCCGCCCTTTGCTCTAACTCCTCCAGCACCTGCGGCGCAAGATGCGAAACACTTCCGGCGCCGAGCGTCAGAATCATGTCGCCTGGCATCGCTGCGCTCGCCGCCAGCTTCACCGCTTCGGCGAACGAAGAGACGTATAGCGCCTCCTGCCCGCCAACTTCCGTGATGCGGTTCGCCAGCATCTCGCCGGTAATTCCCGGAATAGGCGGCTCATGCGCTGGGTAGATATCGAGTACAAGGACCGAATCAGCATCGCGGAAGGCGGTGGAAAATTCCTCCAGCAGTAGCTGGGTGCGAGTGTAGCGGTGCGGCTGGAAGATGACATGCACCTTGCCGAATCCGCATTGTCGCGCCGCCGCCAGAGTGGCGCGAATCTCGGTGGGATGGTGCCCATAGTCGTCGACCACGGCAACTCCACCGGCGCTGCCGATCATCTGAAAGCGACGATCCACTCCGTTGAAGTTTTCCAGCGCCCGCCGAATGTCCTCGACCGGCACGTCGAGCCCGATCCCCACGGCAATCGCGGCGGTCGCATTCCTCGCATTGTGTTCTCCGGGAACGCGTAGATGAAATTCGCCCAAGCCCCTCCCGCGATAGCTGACGTGAAAGCTGCTCAAAGCCGTCGAATCTTTGCGCGGGCCACAATGCACACTCGAAATCAGAAAGTCGGATTGGTCATGCGTTCCATAAGTCAGGATCCGCCGTTGCACCGCGGGCAGCAGCCGGCGCAGATCATCGTTGTCATTGCAGGCGACAACCATCCCGTAGAAGGGTACCAAGTCCATGAACTTCAGGAAGGTCTGCTCCACGTCTTGCATGTTGCGATAGCAGTCCATGTGTTCACGGTCAAGGTTGGTGACCACGGCAAGAATCGGCGAAAGTTTCAGGAAGGAGCGATCGCTTTCGTCGGCCTCCGCTACCAGGTATTGCGATTTCCCCAGTCGCGCATTGGAGCCCATCGCGTCCACGCGGCCGCCGACGACAACCGTGGGATCGAGACCGCCGGCGGCCAACACCGCTGCGATCATCGACGTGGTCGTGGTCTTGCCATGCATGCCGGCGACGGCGATGCCGTATTTCAGGCGCATCAACTCCGCCAGCATTTCGGCGCGCTGAATGACCGGAATATGCTGCTGGTGCGCGGCCGCGACTTCGGCATTGTCGCGTGTGATGGCCGAGCTGGTAATCACTACTTCGGCGCCGATTACATTTTCCGCGCGATGTTCGCCGCAGATCACGGCCCCCATTTCAACCAGCCGCTGCGTGACCGCCGACGGCTTCAGGTCGGAGCCGGACACCTTGTAGCCCAGGTTGAGCAGCACCTCGGCGATACCGCTCATACCGATGCCGCCGATTCCGACAAAATGGACGCGTTGGATTTTTGCAAACATGCGGGAGGCGAATCACTAGGCTACAGCGTGCTGGCTTTGGACGCCAGCAGCCCGCGCCGCGAGCGCTGCGATCCTGGCGGCTGCGTCGGGATGGGCAAAGCGGCGCGCCGCCTCCGACATCGTCGCCAACTGCGGGCGGTCGCGAAACAGTTCAGCAATCTCACTCACCAGGCGATCGCTGGAAAGTTCCGATTGCGGCAACAAGCGCGCCGCGCCGCCATCGGCGAGCGTCGCCGCATTCCGGGTCTGGTGGTCGTCCGCGGCGGTTGGCAAAGGAACGAAGATAGTGGGCTTCCCGGCCGCCGTGATCTCGGCCACGGTGCTGGCGCCAGAGCGGCAGACCAGCAGGTCAGCGCGGGCGAAAGCGCCGGGCATGTCGTCGATGAAAGGCGACACCTCCGCCGAAATCATGGTGCGCAAATAAACCGCTTGGGCCGGAACGTAATCTGTCTCGCCAGTCTGATGGATGACGTGGATTCCCGGCACCGCTTCCATCAGCTTTGGCAGCGCGTCCAACACGGCCTGGTTGATGGCATGTGCGCCTTGACTGCCTCCAAACACCAACAGCGTCGGGCGGGCATCCTTAGAACGAACTGGGGGACGCGCTGGAACATGGAAGAACTCCTGCCGCACCGGCACGCCGGTCACATGACAATTGCGAAAATAGTGGCACGTCGCCTCGAAGTGCACCGCCGCCGCACTCACCATGGGAGCGACCATGCGATTGGCGAAACCGGGGACCACGTTAGGTTCGAAGGCAATCGTGGGCACGCTCATCATGGCAGCCGTCAGCATCGCCGGGCCCGACGCGTAGCCGCCTACGCCAATCATGACATCGGGGCGAAATTCGCGGACCAGCTTCGCCGACTCCATGAACGCGCGCGGAAGATCCAGCAAAGTCTTGAGCCGGGTCGCAAGATCGACGCGATTCAGCGCGCCAACCTGGATGAGATGCAGCGCGAATCCCGCCGCAGGAACCAGGCGGGCCTCGATGCCTCGCTGGGTGCCGACGAACAGCACCTGCGCGTGGTAGCGCGAACGCAACTCCTGCGCAATGGCCAGCGCAGGAATGACATGTCCGCCGGTTCCGCCTCCAGCCAGGATCACACGCATGGCTAGTCCGTCTGTTGGGTGATGTTGAGCAGCACTCCGACGCTGGCCAGAGTGATGAACAGCGAAGAACCGCCGTAGGAGATGAACGGCAGCGGAATTCCCTTGGCCGGCATCATGGCAAGCACCACGCTGATGTTGAACAGGGCCTGCACCACCACCATCGCGGTGAAGCCGGTCGCCAGAAACTTGCCGAACATGTCATCCGTGCGCAGCGCGGTCCGGATGCCGCGATACAGGAAAATTCCGAACAGAGTCACCACCAGTAGCGAGCCCCACAAGCCCAGCTCTTCGGCGGTGACGGCGAAGATGAAATCAGTATGTGGCTCGGGCAGGTAGAACAGTTTTTGCTTGCCTTCCATCAGCCCCAAGCCGGTCAGGCCTCCGGTGCTGACGGCGATCATCGACTGGATAATGTGGAAGCCTTTGCCCTGCGGATCCTTAAAGGGATCGAGGAATGCCTGCATGCGCGCCCAGCGCCAAGGCACGCGGACCACAAGAAAGTACAGCGGCGGAAGCGACGCGACGAATGCGTATCCCAGATACTTCATGTTCATCCCGGCCACGAACAATACGGCAGCGGAGATGGCCAGGCACGCGATGGCTGTGCCCAGATCGGGCTCCTTCACAATGAGCAGGGCGAACAAGATTACCGGGGCGGCGGCCGGAAGCAGCACGTTCTTCCAGTCGGTGATCTGCTGCCAGCGCGACTCCAGAAAGTACGCGAGATAAAAAATGATTGCGGGCTTCGCCAGCTCCGAAGGCTGCAAGGAGAAGCCGCCAAGCTTGATCCAGCGGTGCGTGTTGTGGGAATCGCGAAACAGGAAAACGGCGATCAGCAGCAGCGAGGTAAATCCCAGAAAGGTGAAGACCACCGACGCCCGCCGGTATTTGCGGTAGTCGATGTGCATGATGACGATCATGGCCGCCAGGCCGGCGCCCGCCCATGCCATTTGCCGCAGCAGAAAGCCGTAGGGCGAGCCGAAGCGCTCCTTGGCCATCACCGCCGAAGCGCTGAAGACCATGATCAGTCCAATGAAGACAAGCAACAGCGTAACCGTGAACAGCCACTTATCCACGCTGACCCGCTTGGCCATTATTCGTTGCCTCCGCGCGCCGTGCTGCCGACCTGCTCGCGCTGCTGTTCCCGCGACGCTAACTGGCGAACCAGGTCTTTGAAGATTCGTCCGCGGTGTTCGTAGCTGTCAAATTGATCGAAGCTGGCGCAGGCCGGAGCCAGCAAAACCACATCGCCCGCACTGGCGGACTCACTGGCGCGCTTGACCGCAGCCTCCAGCGTCCCGACGCTCGCGATCTCAGTTCCCTGCACTTGCGACTCGATTTTGGCGGCCGCCGCGCCGATGGTGTACACGCGCTTCACTCGTTCCTTGAGCAACGCATTCAGCACGCTGTAGTCGCTGCCCTTGTCCTTGCCGCCCAGAATAAGGTGAATGCGGCCGGGAAACGACTCCAGCGCTTTGATGGTCGCATCCACGTTGGTGGCTTTGGAATCGTTGTAGTATTCGACGCCACGGACCGCAGCCACAAACTCCAGGCGATGCTCCACGGCCTTGAACTCGGAGACCGCACGACGGATCTGTGCAGGTTCGACTCCGGCCAACATTCCGACGCAGACTGCCGCCAGCACATTCTCCAGATTGTGCGCGCCCTTCAGCGAAATATCCTTGGCAGGCATGATCTCGCGGTCGCCGTGGCTGTCGCGCCAGACTATGCGCTCTCTCCGAACGAATGCCCCGCTTGCGACTTCCTTCAATCGGCTAAACCAGTACACCGGGGCCTTCGCAGCGGAAGCCATCTGGACGCAAGGCGCGTTGTCCGCGTTGAGAACGGCAAAATCGTTCGCGTTTTGGTTCTCGAAAATGCGAGTCTTGGCGGCGGCGTAATTTTCAAACGAATGGTGCCGGTCCAGGTGATCGGGGGTGACATTCAACACCACGGCAATGCGAGGGTGAAAGTTCTCGACGGTCTCCAGTTGAAAGCTGCTGATCTCCAGCACCACCCAGGTGTCGTCGGTGGAACTCTCGACGAAAGTAATTGCCGGCGTTCCTATGTTTCCGCCGACCAGCGCCTTACCACCTCCAGCCGCAATAATTTCGCCCGCCAGCGCAGTGGTGGTGGTCTTGCCATTGGAGCCGGTGATGGCGACGATCTTGCCTTTCAGGAAGCGCGCAGCCAGTTCGACCTCACCGATCACAGGGATGCCCAGTGCGCGCGCCTGCACCAGTTGCGGAACATCGAAGGGCACGCCCGGACTGATGACGATCAGGTCCTGATCGCGGAAGGTGCGTTCGCCATGCTGTCCGGTTTCGACGGCGATGCCATGATCGAGCAGCAGAGGAATCTCGTGACGAAGCTGATCCGGCGATTTGGCGTCGGAAACGGTGACTCGCGCGCCGCGCTTCTCCAGGAACAGCGCGCTGGCTACGCCTGATTTGCCCAGCCCCACCACCAGCACGCGTTTGCCGTTGACGTCCATCACAGATTCTGCTCGCGTCGCCATTGTGCCACGTTTGCCGGGCTTCTAGCGCAACTTCAAGGTGGTAAGAGCAAAGAGTGCAAACACCAGCGAGGCAATCCAGAAGCGCACAATCACCTTCGACTCGCTCCAGCCCATCAGCTCAAAATGGTGGTGGATGGGCGCCATCTTGAAAATGCGCTTCCGGCGCAGCTTGTAGGAGCCCACCTGAAGAATGACCGACAGCGCTTCAATCACGAAGATGCCGCCGATGAACGGGAGCAGCAGTTCCTGCTTGATGATGACGGCCACGGTCCCAATCGCGCCGCCCAGCGCCAGCGATCCCACATCGCCCATGAAGATTTCGGCGGGATGCGCGTTATACCAGAGAAAACCGATGGCGGAACCGACCATCGAGCCGCAGAAGATGGTCACCTCCGAAACCTGCGGCATCTTGGAAAGCTCAAGGTAATCGGCAAACACGGCGTGGCCGCTGACATACGTGAGGACAGTAAGCGCTCCGGCAGCAATCACGGTGCAGCCAATCGCCAATCCATCCAGACCATCGGTGAGATTCACGGCATTGCTGGAGCCCACCAGGATGATGGCCACGAACGCCAGGAACGGCAGAAATGCGAGTGGCGAAAGGTAGCCGTGATGTAGCCGGCTGATCACCAAATCTGGCCGGAAATGCTTGAGGAAGGGCACGATCAGGCGGGTGGAGTACAGCCCATGGGTTTCCAGGCCAGCGAAAATCGCGCCGATCACAAGCGCCGCCAGAAACTGGTACGACAGCTTGGCGCGCGCGGTTAGGCCGAGGTTACGGCGGTGCACCACCTTCAAGTAGTCGTCGGTAAAGCCGACGGCGCCAAAGGCCAGCGTCGCCAAAACGGCAATCCACACGAAGCGGTTGCTGAGATCGGCCCACAACAAAGTTGGGACAATCATGCCCACCACAATGAGCAAGCCGCCCATAGTTGGGGTGCCCGCTTTCTTCAGGTGGTCCTTGGGGCCGTCTTCGCGGATGTACTGGCCGATCTGGAATTCACGCAGGCGGCGGACCACCGCCGGGCCAATGATCAGGCCGATGAATAGCGCGGTGAGGCTGGCGAACACAGTGCGGAAGGTCAAATAGCGAAAGATTCGGAACGGGCCGACATGAAAGACGAGAAAACCCTTCTGGTAGAGCAACCAATAGAGCAAATTCTTCCCCGTTCTGAAAACTATGCAGGAGCTGCAATCCTAATGTGCAGCCTCCGTCGTTTTGCCGACCCAGGCTTCCAGCGCGCGCTCCAGGCGCACTCCGCGTGACGCCTTGAGCAAAACTACATCGCCGGCTTTGACCTCGCGCCGCAACCAATCGGCGGCCTCTTGCGGCGTGTTGACGAACTCCGCGTTCATCCCCGCTTCGACTGCGGCTTCCACCATCGACTTCGCCAATCCTCGAACTCCCAGCAACCTATCGATTCCGCGCTTCGCCATGTTTTGTCCGGACTCGCAGTGCATGGCGGCAGCCGCAGGACCGAGTTCCAGCATCTCGCCGGCGACTACGATGCGGCGCCGGGCGGGAATCTGGGCCAGCGACCGGACCATGCTGTCGAGGGCCTTCGGATTGGAATTGTAGCAATCGTTAATGATAGTCGCGCCCGCGTAGTTAAGGATTTCTCCGCGCTTGTCTCCGGGCGACAGGGTCGCAAGCGATTCAGCGGCCAGGCGCAGCGGCACTCCATACTGCAATCCGACGGCGACCGCCGCCAGCGCATTGTAGATGCTGTGCTCGCCCAACAGCGGCAGCATAGCCGGGCCATGCTCGCCGTCCGCCACAATTTCAAACACCGAGCCGAGCGGGCCGCGGGTTTCAACCTTTCGCGCCGACACGTCAGCCGGTTTGTGCAATCCGAAGGTGACGACTCTCCCGTGGAAGTCGCGCCCAAACTGCGAAACGTACTCATCGTCAGCATTCAACACCGCGATACCCCCAGCGGGAAGCGACGCGATCAGTTCGTACTTGGCGCGCGCGATGGCCGCGATGGACTCGAAAAACTCCAAGTGCACCGGAGCGACCATGGTCACGACACCGCAATCTGGCTGCGCCAGCCTGGCGAGTGCAGTGATCTCGCCGGCGTGCGACATCCCCATCTCGACCACCGCAACGTCGTGCTCCGGCTCCAGCTTGAGCAATTGCAGCGGCATGCCGAAATGATTGTTTAGATTGCCTTGCGATTTCAGCACCCGATGCTTTGCCGCCAGCACATGCGCGATGGCTTCCTTGGTCGTCGTTTTGCCTGCCGATCCGGTCACGGCGATGAGTGGCTTGCCCCACAATCGGCGGACGGCGGCAGCGAGCTTTTGCAATGCGAGAAGAGGATCGTCCACCGCCAAAATCTGGTTCTTCTGCGTGAACTGCGCTCGCTGGTCGTTCCTAATGACCGCGGCTACCGCGCCCTTCGCCAGCGCCGCCTCGACAAAATCATGGCCATCTAGCCGCTCGCCGCGCACCGCAAAGAACAGATCGCCCGGCAGCAGGCTGCGCGAATCGATGGAATAGCCGCTGGCGACCGCGGCAGAATCAAATTCGCCGGTGGCCTGCATGAATTCGGCGGCTCGCGACAGGCTTAGCTTCATGACTTTGCTGACTGCGTTGGTTGAGAGGTTGCGTATCCGATGTTCCGCAGCGCATTCCGCGCCACCTCGATATCGTCGAACGGGATGGCGCCCGCGGCCGAGATCTGGACCTTCTCGTGACCTTTGCCAGCGATGAGAACGACATCGCCGGTCAGCGCCTCGTGAATGGCCAAGGCAATGGCTTTGGCTCGATCCGGTTCCAAGGTGTAGCGAGTGCCGGAACGCTGCAACCCCGGCAGCGCGTCGTTCATGATGTCGAGGGGATTCTCGCTTCGGGGATTGTCGCTGGTCAGCACCACGAAGTTGCTGCCGGCGCCGGCGGCCTCGCCCATCAGCGGACGTTTGCTGCGGTCGCGGTCGCCGCCGCATCCGAATACGGTGATGACTCGTCCCGGCCCTCCGCGCTGCGCCAGGAATTCTCGCGCAACCGCGGTCAGGTTACGCAGCGCGTCGTCAGTGTGGGCGTAATCCACAATCACCGTGAAGGGTTGGCCCAGATCGACTCGTTCAAAGCGCCCCGGCACCTGGGCGAGTTCATCAGCCGCCAGCGCCATAGGGCGCGGCTCGACATCGCGTGCATAGGCAGCAGCCGAGGCGGCAATCAGGTTCAGCACGTTGACCCGCCCCAGCAGCGGGCTCCAAATGGGATATTGGCCGTCCGGCGTCACCAGGGTGAACTTGGTCCCGTTTCTCTCGATGCTGACATCTTTCGCGCGAAAATCGCCGCTACTAATGCCGTAGGTAATCAACTCCTGCTGCTTCTTAAGCAGCTTGACGATGCGCTGACCGTATTCGTCTTCGACATTGATCACCGCCGCTCTCGGCGGCTCGGTACCGAGGCCGGTGAACAGGATCGTCTTCGCAGCGAAATACTGCTCCATGGTGCCGTGGTAATCGAGATGGTCGCGAGTGACATTGGTGAACACGGCAACATCGAACGGCACTCCATAAACCCGCTGCTGCTCCAAGGCATGCGAAGAGACCTCCATCACGGCCTCGGTGCAGCCTGCCTCCACGGCACGCGCAAAGAGCTGATTCAACTCCAGCGCCTCGGGAGTAGTGTGGGGCGCAGACAGGACCTCGTCGCCAATGCGATATTCCACCGTGCCTACCAGGGCGGCTTTTCGTCCAGCGGCGCGCAGCATGGCATTCAGAATGAACGCTGTCGTCGTCTTGCCGTTGGTGCCAGTGATTCCAGTAATCGCCAGCCGCTCCGCAGGACGGCCATAGAAATTTGCGCTCAGCCGCGCCAGCGCTCGACGCCCATGTGGGACCTGCGCCCAAGCGACATCGGGCCGGGCCGGTAACGAGTCACTGACAACCGCAACGGCCCCTGCGCTAAGCGCGGCATCGATGTAGCCATTGCCGTCGGTGGTTTCGCCGCGCATGGCCACGAAACACCAGCCGTGCCGCACCCGTCGGCTGTCGTAGTCAAGGCCCTCGATCTGCGAATTGCCTTGCTGCACGAGATATTCGGCGCCATCCAACAGCTCGAGGAAGTTCATCTGGTTACGTTCACCCGGTTGGCGCTGGCAACCGGGCCCGCGATGCCTAGAAAAACCAGCAGAGCCCGGTTCACATGTAGCATATCTTCATCAGTGAGCCGACCAACACGGATCCCAAGTTTCGTCCGCGCAAGGGTAGTTACTTTGTCAGCCATCACCTGGGATGGCGCTCGTAGCCCATTCGTACCATCGGGCTCAACCCGCACCCGGAACAGGGGTGCAGCTTCAGGATCTGTGGTAAGTCCGCATGTAGTGATTGAATCGGTCTTGTCGAAGCGATCATCCTGGAGGATAAGAACGGGGCGTGGCTTACCGGCGTAATCCCTGGCCCCTGCAGCAGTCCAAATCTCGCCGCGCTTCACTCGTCTCCCCAATCGGATATCGCATCGATGAAGTCCTGATCTTCTTTCGCGTGGGGGCTATTGGCAATTCGAAGGGACTGCCGGTGTGCCTCCCGCGCAAACTCCGGCGAGCGAACATCGGGGACCCAGATTTGGATGGGCCGCAGCCCTTGGCGGCGCAGCCTTTCCCGATGGGCTCTGACCTTGTCGCGCGATGACTTCGAGGGAGTTCGTGGCATGTTTCCTCGCAAGAATTAGTTACATGTAACCTATCAGAAATTTGGCGAGCGAGCAATCCGGTTTGACTCCCGCCGAATGTAGTATTACATTCTAAGAAATGTAATGGAGCCGCCATGGAATCTGCAATCACGGTTAAGGGTCAGGCGACAATTCCGAAAGCCATTCGGGAACACCTCCATCTCAAGCCGGGCGATCGGGTCAAGTTCTTCGTGCACCCCAACGGCACCGTCTTCCTATTGCCCAAGATACCGGTTTCGGCCTTGCGCGGCATCGTTAAGAGCTCGCGGCGTGCAACTCTTAAGGAAATGGACGAGGCGATCGCAGCCGGTATTACGGAAAGGTATAGGGCCGCCACGCGAAAATGATTGGTCCCGATACAAACATTTTGGTTCGGTACTTTGCGCAGGACGACCCAGTGCAGTCGCACAAAGCCACTGTGGTTATGGAACAGCACCTGACGGAGCAAACCCCAGGGTTCGTTAGTGTTGTTGCACTCGCAGAGACGACATGGGTACTGGAGCGCGTCTACCGCCTCAGAAAACAAGAAATTGCCATTGTTATCGAGCGGATACTTGGGGCCGACGCGCTGTTGGTGGAACACGAAGCAGAGGTTGCCACCGCTTTGACTGCGGTATGGGAAGGCCGAGGCTCATTTGCCGATGCCCTCATCGCGGCCCTGAATGCGAAGGCCGGCTGTTCACGTACTGTTACCTTCGACCGCAAAGCGCTGCGGCTTCCAGGATTCGAGCTTCTGTAAGCCTCCAGCTAATGCGTGAAGCGCACTGTGATCTTTTGTCCGGAAGACAGGTGGCTACCCGGCGCAGGCCATTGCTGGCGCGCGACCCCGCTGCCGATTGCGTTGATCTCCAGTCCGGATTGTTGGGCGCTTTCCACCGCCGACCGCAGCGGTTTGCCCAGGAAAGACGGCACGATCACTCCGCTGTCCACATCGAGAACCACGGTGCCTTGTGGGGCGGCCTGCTCGGCCGGGCTGGGCGGCTGCGGCGGAGGCAAAGCCTGCGCAATCTCGGTTCCAGTCGAGTGCTGGCCTGGCTGCATTGGCATACCCGAAGCTGGCGAAACGCCCGCAGCGGCTCCGCCCGGCGCCTTCACGCCCACCACTCTCGCCTGCGGACTTGTCTGCGTCCCGGCGTTGCTGGTTGCATCCGCGTCAGCCATCTGCAGCGGCGGGCTAAGACGGTCGGACGATTCATCGGCCAAATCCTCATCCTTTGCCGATGCCTGCAGGTTCTGTCGCTGCGGGTTCTTGACATCGGCATCGTGCGGCACGTGCATGTATTCCAGCACCTGCTCGGCGATGCGCTTAAACACCGGGGCGCAAACCTGGCCGCCCTGATGCAGTCCCACCGGCGAATCGAGAATCACGGCAATGGTTATCGCCGGGCTGTTTACCGGGGCAAATCCGATAAAGGACGCGACATATTTGGTCTTGGAATATGCGCCTGTCGCCGGGTCAACTTTCTGCGCCGTGCCGGTTTTGCCGGCAACGCTGTAGCCGTTCAGGATTGCTCTCCTGGCCGTGCCGAATAACACGACGCCTTCCATCATCTTCTTCATCTGTGCGGCGGTCATGGTCGAAACCACGCGGTGTTGCGGAGCGGAGTGAAACACCACCGGCTTGGGCGTCCCGTCGGGAGGCAGCTCGCCGGCCACGATGCGCGGGGGCGTGTAAACTCCGTCGTTCGCGATGGTGGAGACCAGCGAAATGGTTTGCAGCGGGGTCACGCCGATCTCCTGCCCCATCGAGATGGCGCCGATGGAGACCTTGGACCAGCGGCTCACCGGTCTGGCCATTCCGCGGGTCTCGCCGGGAAGCTCGATGCCGGTCTGCTGGCCGAAGCCGTACTCGTGAATATAGTGGTAGAGACGCTGGTCGCCCAGCTTCATGCCGGTCTTGATGGCGGCCACATCGCTGGAATGCGCCAGCGCCTCGGCGATGGTCACCACGCCCAGGCTCTCGTGGTCGTGGATCTTCATGCCGAACACATCAATCGAGCCGTGCTGGCAATCAACCTTGTCGTCCGGCGTCACCACATGCTGATCGAGCGCCGCGGAATAGGTGACGACCTTGAACACCGAACCCGGCTCATAGATATCGCTGACGGCGCGGTTCTTCAGCGACTCGGCGGGAACGCTGTTAAACACGTTGGGATTGAAGGTCGGCCGATTGGCCAGCGCCAGAATCTCTCCGGTCCGGGGATTTTCTACGACCACCGTTCCCGCGATCGACTTAGTGTCTTCCATCCCCTGCTGCAGCTCGCGCTCGGCGATGTACTGGATGGTCTGGTCGATGGTCAACACCAGGTTCTGTCCGGGATCGGGCGGCTTCTCCACCCGGCTGAACCACTTGCCGCGGGCGTCGAGGGAGACCAGTTCTTTGCCGGGAATTCCGCGCAGGTCGTCGTCGAAAACCCGCTCCAGGCCGCCCAGCCCGTCACCGTCCATGCCGACATATCCCAAGACCTGCGCGGCGAGGTCGCGCTTGGGATAGAAGCGCTTCGGTTCCTTGCGAAAGGCAATTCCGCGCAGATTGAGTTGGCGAATGCGGGTGCTGGTCTCGGCGTCAATGCGGCGCGCGATGAAGACGAAGGGACGCGCCATCTTCAGCCGCACCAGGATGTCCTGGGGGTCGAGGTCCAACACCTTGCCGAGCATCGCCGCCGTGGTCTCTTTGTCGTGGACTTCGCTCGGCACCGCGAACACCGAATCGACGTCAATGGACATGGCCAGCGGATGGCCATAGCGGTCGTAGATGTTGCCGCGGCGCGGTTCGACGGGAACGGTGCGGGTGCGTTGCCGCTCGGCGAGATCTTCGAAGAAGCCGAACTTCACCACCTGCAGGCGAACCAGGCGAAAGCCGATGGCAAATATCCAAATGAAAAGCAGCGCGGCAAAGATGTAGAGCCTTCGACTTGGCGTTCTGGGAGCGCTGGCCCGCATTCCCTGTTTACTCCGTTCCGCTGTGCTTTGCTCCGGCGTCGCCGAAGCTCAAAGATCATGTCTGCTGCTGGCGCTTACATGCAGAAGGCGGTCCGTTACTGGCGGACCGCCGCTTTGCTTCCACCTTGCCTGGTTCAGCCGGTTTCGTGTGGTGTCTTGAGCCGGCCTCATTTTAGGGTTGCGCCGAAATCACGGTAATTCCGTTGGCCTGCGCCATAACCGGGGTGGAGGGATCGGCGATCGCCGAATCCATGGGCTGCAATTGCCCGCCCGCCGGCCGCTGCATACCTATCTGTTTGGCCAGCCTGTCGATGCGCGCCGGGTCCTTCAACGAGGCCTCTTCCAGGCTCAGCGCGCGGTTCGACTCGGTGATGGCGTTGCGTTGCACCGTCAACTGCTCGATGCGATAGCCATACTCGATCGCGCTGAAGTGTTGCCACAGATACACCATCACAAAGAGGAAAAGCACGCTCAAGGTGATGCCGAACGAAATCATCTCGCGGCGGCGCTTGGGGTCGGCCACCTTGGCCACCCGCGAGTTGTCGATACGCTTGGCGAAATAGATTTCGGGCGTGCCAATGAACATGCCGCGCGGTTGCTCCGCCGACGGCCCATTCCAATCGCCAACTTGCGCCATGGTCGGGTAAAGAACTCCGGCTGCCATTACTCTCTCCTGCCAAACCGCCTTAGGTCATCGGCCTTGGTCCGGCTGCATTTTCTAGACACCAGCAGAATTTCAGGGCCCGCAGTTATGCACATTCTGCACAGCTTTTTCCGCAACTCTCACCAACAACGCTGTGAAGAGTTGCGAACTTTCGAAACCATTTAACCGTGCCACACTTCGGAAACCTGTGCCGTCCCTACGGGACTCGGATCTATGTTCCAGCTTTCCCAGCACTCCGCCTGCGGCTCCGTGCTGGGCTAAACTCTTTCGTCCCTTCGGGACTCGGGCGTCGCGATCTCCACCATTGCTCCGACACCAACACTTTGAAGGGGCATACCTTCAGGTACGCCGTTCCGCTCATCAAAATCCCGAGCCGGCTTCAGCCGGCGGCATAATCGCCTCAGAGCCGCTCCGCTGCCCGCAGCTTCGCGCTGCGCGAACGCGGATTGCGATCGACTTCTTCCTCATCGGCCGTCATCGGCTTCTTAGTCAGCACGCGCCAGACCCCGGCGCGCGCTCCATCTCGCAGCGCATCTTTCACGATGCGGTCTTCCAGCGAGTGGAAGCTGATGATCACCAACCTGCCGCCCGGCTTGAGCACCTGCGGCGCCGCGCCCGTACTCAGCAGCTTCCGCAGGTCTTCGAGTTCACGGTTCACTAGAATTCGGAGTGCCTGGAAAGTTCGTGTCGCCGGATGAATGCGCCGCTCAGCCTGGTTCATTGGCCGGGCCGCGGCCGAAATCACCTCCGCAAGTTGTGCGGTAGTGTGAATCGGCCGCGCCCGAACAATGGCTCTGGCGATTCTCCGCGACCTCCTTTCCTCACCGAATTCGTAAATCGCGTCGGCCAGCTCGCGCTCGTCGCAGCGATTTACCACTTGTTCGGCAGTCAGCCCGGAATGCGGGTCCATCCGCATGTCTAACGGACCATCTGCCTGAAAACTGAATCCACGCGCGGCGTTCTCCAACTGCATGGAACTGACGCCCAGGTCGGCCAGCAGCCCATCCGCACTTGCCGGCGGCACGTGCTGCGCCACCTCCGCAAACGAGGCATGCACCAACTCCACCTTCGGCCACTCGGAAGCCTTCTCCGGCGGCGGGTTGGTCAACCGCTCGCGTGCCCGTTCCAACGCTGACGGATCTTTATCGACGCCAATCAAATGACCCTTTGGGCCCAGGAGTTTTGCGATTTCCCAACTGTGCCCGCCTAAGCCGAGGGTTGCATCGATATAGGTCCCGCCGCGCCGTACGGCCAGGAATTCGATCGCTAGTTTTAAAAGAACCGGTACATGGCCCAACGCTTTGCTCTCGCCATGTCCGCGCCCAGGGGCGCTGTTCGCGTCTGAAAACCCGTTGTCCATTCACTCCCATTCCGAGATCGCGAATGGAACCCGAAACCTGCGTCGCTCTAAATACCCAAGCTGCTGAGGCTCGCGTCATCTTCCTCGGTAAACGGCTCGGCCGCGATTTCCTTGCGAAGCTCCTCGGCGTTGCGCACCAAAAGGTGCTTGAGGCTGCCCATCACCGCCACCTCGCCTTTGAGCTTGGCCGTATCGCGCAGCGCGGCCGGAAGCAGCAAACGGCCTTGCCCGTCCATCTCCACCACCTGGCCGTAAAAGTTGGTGACCTTCAGGAATTTCTTCTTGACCGGATGCGAGTCCGGTGCGGCCGCCAGCTTGCGCTCGATCTCCTCCCATTCCTGCATGGGATAAACTTCGGCAACAGTCCCGGTGCGGCTGGTGATGTAAAATTGGACGCCATAGTTCTCGTCGATCTGGCGCTTGAAGTCCGCCGGCACCTTGAGGCGCCCTTTTTCGTCCAGTCGAGTTGTGTGCGTGCCGCGAAACATAACGTTCGGCCCCGAAATGCGGGGCTTTCACTACGGAGGTGAACATTAACGACCCCAATTGGCAGCTACGATCCGGTTGCATGGCGTCTTGGGCGATGAAGCCATTGCGTGCAACAAGCTCCCACTAGGGGCAACCTTTATACCACTACTTCCCACCTCGTACCACTTTGGACGTATGCTACTCCTAAACTGTTGCATGTCAAGAGGAATTTGGGGTTTTTGGCGACCCGCTCGATTCGGAACGACCCAATACAATTCCTAGTAGGCGCCCGATTCTCCAGACCCAACAATTTGGGTTTACCAAGAAGGTTCGGCGGCGGCGATTTCAGGACAAAACAGGTAAGCAGGCAGGAGCCAGCGGTTGCAAGCCGAAAATCAGGTTGCCTGCGCGACATGCTGCCCACCGATGACGGACGGCTTCGCCGCCGGCTTTATCTCTAGTCTCCGAGACTCAGATCACGGGCGGGCCATCCGCGACGACCTACGCGCTGGCCTGGGCCCCCCCGGAGTGGATGCGCGCGATGGTGCGCGAACTGCTCCGGCAGACCGAAGCCACAGAACTCGCCGGCCACTGGCGCGCACGTCTGCTCGGCTCACCCCTAATGCGAAACCTCTGGCACTCCTCAAACAATTGCATTCAGTTGTATAATGAACTCAATAGCAGTTCGTTGAGAGGAGGATCGAGATGAGCGAGCAGGAACTAAAGAAGTCCGTCGAAGCCATGCAGAACCTCCGCAACGACCTAACCACCTCCAAAGAAAAGGCCTTGGCATTCCTAGTTGAGGCCGGCATCGTCACTACCTCCGGGGAGCTTACCAAGCCGTACCGGCAGGGTGCATAGCCTTTCCACATCCTTTGTTCTTGGGTACCACGGCTGTGACCGGGAGACGGGTGAACGTCTCCTTCTGAACGAACCCTTCCGTCCAAGCGAAAACTCCTATGACTGGCTCGGATCGGAAATCTATTTCTGGGAATCAAACCCCGACCGAGCTCTGGAATGGGCTCAGGACCGCGCAGATCGAATCATGAAAAAAGAGGCCCGGAACGTCGAGCCCTTTGTCGTCGGCGCCGTGATCGATCCCGGATTTTGCTTGGATCTCATCAGCTCCAATGGCATCCACGCCGTGGAGGAGGCATACGCAAGTTTTCAGTCGGTCGTTGCCGCCTCGGGCGCCCAGATGCCTGAGAACGTCGGCGGCAATGACCTTCTTCTCCGCAAGCTCGACTGCGCCGTTATCAACTTTCTCCATCTCGCGCGAGAGAAAGCCGGCCAAGAACCCTTCAATACCGTTCGCGGCGTCTTCACGGAGGGCGAACACGTCTACCCGAACTCGGGGTTCCGCCGCAAGACCCACATCCAGATTTGTGTCCGGAACCAAGCCAACATACACGGGGTCTTCCGCGTGCACGAGCGCTATTTTTCAAATGCAAACACGCCTGCTTCCGGCGATGGATGATTCTTCTTGGCCGCGAGTGTTCGCCTTCTTCGCCCGTTGCGGCCTGCCAAACCTCTAAGCGTTGTAAACTTGCATTCAACGGAAGGACCTTTCATGCACTCCGCCGATATTTCTGAGCTCGTCAGAAATGCACCTCGTAATTGCTGGATCGCTTTCAAAGACGAGGAAACCGAAGTGGTGGGACGCGGGAAGACCGTTGACTCAGCGATTGATGCCGCCAACAAAAGGGGAATCGAAAAGCCCATTTTGTTGTGGTCTCCTGAGGAATGGATTCCTACTGTCTATTAAGAAAGCCGCGATTGCCGTAGTAAAATCTTGATCGGTTTCGTCGCAATCCAACCTGCTCCCCGTAAGGAGGAATGCCAATTGCCTCGCGCGCTTCCCAGGCCATGGGTGTCGATGCTCCTAACTCTTCTTTTGTTGACCGGGCTCTCGCACCTGGCCTGGGCCCACGCGATCCTGATGGAATCGACGCCCAAACTCCATGCCACGGTCACCGGGCCCGACGTTCCCATTCGCTTGCGTTTCAACGTGCGCGTTGACGGCAGCCGATCGCGCCTGCATTTGCTTGCCCCTGACGGCTCGTTACAAGCCCTTCCTCTGGCCAGACAATCGACTCCCGACGTTCTGCAATCGCAGGCCACAGGCCTCAAACCGGGCGCCTACAAACTGAAGTGGAGCGTGCTTGCCTCTGATGGCCATATGAGCAGTGGCGACGTTTCCTTCACGGTGAAATAGTCCAGCGGTATGCAGCAACTAGTTGATCTCTTCGGATTCTTGTCCGTTGTCCTGCGAGCCGGGACGCTCGTCTTCCAATCGTTGTTACTGGGGGGCATCGTGTTCGTTCTGTGGATCGCGCGTGACATGCCGGGCAATCCCGAATCCATCGAGAAGATGCAATCGGGTTCGTGGACGCTTCTGCGCTGCAGCACAATTGGGCTAATCGTCATGCAGGGACTGTACCTGTACGTGAACTCGGCTGTGTTGATGACCACGGCCGAGATCGGCTTCCGCGCCGTGCTCGGAGCGAACTTCTTCCTCTCGGGGAGTATTGTGCTGGCGGCGGCGGTGGCGGCCTATTTGGTGGCACGCCAGCAGTGGAAGGTCGCACACTGGCTGTTACCGGTGCTGGCGATGACCGTACTGGGCGCATCGGTCATGACGAACCACGCCGCTTCACGCCTTGACGGCCGCCCGCTGCTCATTATTTTGACCACGATCCACGAAGCGGCTACGGCGTTCTGGATCGGCGGGCTGCCATTTCTGGTGCTTGCGCTATTTCGCGACAAAGAAGAAGAGGCGCGGTGGCATATAACCGAGCGCTTCTCGCGGGTGGCGCTGGTCAGCGTTGGCGCGATTGTGTTTAGCGGTATGGGCATGAGCATTCGCTACATCGCTTCCTGGCGGGCCGTTCTGGGGACCGCCTACGGCGTGATGGTAACGGCGAAGGTGTTGATGCTGGCAGCGCTGATGCTGCTCGGCGGCATCAACTTTTGGCTGCTGCGCAGTACCAGCAAAGATCGGGTGATGCCCCGCTTGCGCCGACTCATCGAAGTGGAAGTTGGGATAGGGATCACGGTGATTTTGACAGCGGCCTCGCTCACCTCACAACCGCCCGCGGTTGACCAGCCCAACGACACGGTCACCTTTCACCAGATCATGCAGCGGATGAAGCCAACCTTGCCTCGGCTCACCTACCCGCAGGTGGCGGATGCAAGCATCTCCGCTTCCGGACGGGAAGCTACCGTCAGCGACGTCCCGAACAAGCTTCCGGTTGCCTACAACGCCGACGGCGAGCCGCTCCCGCCACAGAGGATCGCATGGGCGATGGAGTCGGAGTCGAACCATCACTGGATGGGGCTGGTCGTGCTCGCCATGGGATTACTGGCGTTGCTGGCCCGCACCGGCAAGGCAGGCTGGGCGGAATACTGGCCGCTGCTGTTGGTCGGCATCGCCATCTTCATCTTCGTCCAAGCGGATACCGAGTGCTGGCCGGTGGGCGCCAAAGGCTTCTGGGCGTGCTGGGCCAACCCAGAGGCGTTTCAACACCGGCTGGCCGCGCTGGTATGCGTTGCCTTTGCGGTCTTTGAATTACGAGTCCGCCGGCGCAAATGGGAAAACGATCGCATGGCACTCATCTTCCCGCTTATGGTCGCCACCGGCGGAGTGGTATTGCTGACCCACTCCCATGCCATTACCAATGTGAAGGAAAACCTGCTGGTGGAGTTGACCCACGTATCCATGGGCCTGTTGGCGGTGTTTGCCAGCTGGGCGCGCTGGCTGGAACTGCGCCTGCCTGTGGGCGACCGCAAGATTCCCTCGTGGATCTGGCCGGTCTGCTTCGCGCTGATCGGCGTCGGTTTGCTGAACTACCGCGAGGTGTAGGTTGGGTGGGTGCCCGATTGAGCTAGGTGCGCTGGGCCCGGGCGCCACAGGTCGAGGCGATGACATCCAGCGCCTGCTCACACTGCTCGCGGTCCACGTCGAGATGGGTGACAAAGCGGATGATTTGCTGACTGACTCCGTTGGCCAGCACATTGCGCTGCGCCAACTGGCGCGACAGCTCGGTGGATGTCATGCCCGTGCCCGAAATGTCGCAGATTAAAATGTTGGTTTGCACTTTGGCGGGATCGATTTTGATGCCTGGAATTTGCGCCAGCCCTTCGGCCAGCAAGCGCGCGTTGACGTGGTCCTGCTTCAGCTTCTGCGGCCCCTGCTGGAGCGCGATGATGCCGGCGGCGGCCAAGATTCCCGCTTGCCGCATGCCGCCGCCCAGCGCTTTGCGATAAATGCGGCCGCGATCCATCAACTCCGCGCTGCCCACCAGCAGTGATCCCACCGGCGCGCCCAGTCCTTTGGACAGGCAGAACATGACCGTGTCGGCCTTGGCCGTCAGTTGCGCCACCGGAATGCCGAGGGCGACCGAGGCGTTGAAGACGCGCGCCCCATCCAGATGCACCGCCAGGCCCGCGGCATGGACCCGGTCGCAGACTTCGTCGAAAATGTCAGGCGGCGTAATCGTCCCGCCGGCCATGTTGTGGGTATTCTCCAACGCGACCAGGCCCGTCTTGGCGGCGTGGTAGCTCTTGGTCTTGAGTTTGGACTGCACATGCCGCCAGGTGAGAATGCCGTCTTCCGCCCACACCGTGCGCGGCACCACGCCGGAGAAGTGCGCCATCATCGCCATCTCGTAGTTGAAGACATGGCCACGCTCCTCGCAAATCAGCTCCTGGCCATGATGGGTGTGCAGCTTGATCGCGATCTGGTTGCCCATGGTTCCGCTGGGAACAAACAGCGCGGCCTCGCGTCCGAAAGTAGTGGCCGCCATCGCTTCCAGACGATTGATGGTCGGGTCTTCGCCGTACACGTCGTCGCCGACTTCGGCCTCGAACATGGCCCGCCGCATCTCGGGCGAAGGCTTGGTGACGGTGTCACTGCGCAGGTCAATGGCAGTAGCGGAGGTGTGCATGGTCTTAGTGTAACGAGGCAAGAACGAATTCACCACAGAGACGCATTGAAGTTTCGAGTTTGAAGTTTCGAGTTTGAAGTTTCGAGTTTGAAGTTTCAAGTTTCAAGTTGTGGACTGGAACTATTCAAGACTCAAGATTTTCTCTGTGCCTCTGTGTCTCTGTTTCGCGCAGGAAGCGCACGAAGACCTCGTTGGAGAGCAGCCGGCCGCGCGCGGTAAGACACAGCCGATCACCCTCCCACTCCAGCAGTCCATCCTGTACAGGTTCGGCGATCATTGAATTGTAGCCTTCGATTGCCGCCTCACCGAACTGTTCCTTCAACGCCGCAAGCGAGACGCCGCGGTTCAGCCGCAGTCCCAGGAAGAACGACTCTTCCAACGCTGCCTGCTGGTCAATGAGACGACGCGAGGACTGAAGCTGCTGGATGCGAGTTGCGACATTACCCCCCGAACGCACGGTTGCTGACAACTGGCAACTGACAACCGACAACTCTTTAACCGAGTAACCCTCCAGCGAATCGGGCGTGGCAAAGCGCACCGCCTCGACTCCCGTCGCGTGCAGATCGCCGCCCGCCGCCAGCATGGAGTGCGCATCTACACCGAATCCGAGATACGGCTGGCGCGTCCAGTACTTCAGATTATGTTTGGAGTCGCGCAGCCCGATGCCGTGTGTGACCGGCCGCGCAAAGTTCGAGATCTCGTATTGCTGCACTCCGCCCTGCTCCAGGCGCTCGCAAGCTGCGAGGTAGAGGTCGGCGGTGCGATCGTCGTCGGGAACAAAATGCGCGTGATAGCGGCTGCCGCCCGCGAGCAGCTCCGTGCCCAGCCGCGAGTCCTCATCCACCTCCAGCATGTACACGCTGACGTGGGGCACGCCGCTGGCGAGTGTTTCGCTTAGCGAGAGCTGCCAACTCTCCTCGGTCTGGTGCGGCAGGCCCGCGATCAGGTCAATGCTGATGTTGCCGATGCCGCTGGAGCGCAGCCGCGCTATGTCATCCAGCGTGATGGCCCGCGTGTGCAGGCGGCCGACCGACGAAGACTCCTTGTCCACGAACGACTGCACGCCCAGGCTGACGCGATTTACACCGCAGCCCAGCAGGGCGTCGATGACCTCGCCGGAGATGGTGCCGGGCGCGCACTCGACCGTAATCTCGGTCGTTGGCTCGACCTCAAAGTTCTCGCGAACCGCCCGAAACAAGCGCTGCAATTGATCGGGCGCGAGCACCGACGGCGTGCCTCCGCCGAGATAGATCGAATCCACGCGGCGGTCCAACTGTCCGCCGAGTCGCCGCGCAATTTGATCAGCGACCTCGATCTCGGCGCACACCTGCTCGACATAGCGGCCGAACAGCGCGCGCGAAAATACCCCGGAAGCAAAGTTGCAGAAGCTGCACTTCGTGCGGCAGAACGGCACCGAAATGTAAATTCCTTGTGACAACTGGCTCGCGGAAAGGTCTGTCACGTACTAGAGTAGCAGGAAGGAACTAGCACTTAGCATTTGGCACTTAGTATTTGGCACTTGGCAATTAGCAACTGGAAATCAGCAACAAGCCTCTAGCTGTTAGCATGGAATGGTTTCAGCCTCTGCGAACAGAACGAGGGTCTCAGACTTTTCCTTTTCGCTTTTCGCCATTTGCTTTTGGCTATTCGCTTTTCGCTTTTTGCTAATTGCCAATTGCTAAGTGCTAATTGCTCCTGATGAAACAACGCGTCGTCATCACCGGAATGGGCGTGGTCAGCCCCAATGGCATCGGCAACGAAGCCTTCTGCCGCGCTGTTCTGGCCGGGACCAGCGGCGTAAAGCGCATTCGCAGCTTCGATCCCAGCGACCTGCCGGTGCAGATCGCCGGCGAGGTGCAGGATTTCGACGAGCTGGCCTGGGTTGACGCGCACGAGCGCAAACACGTCTCGCGCGCGGTGCCGCTGGCGCTGGCCGCCTCCACCGAAGCCTTGGCCGCGGCCGGCATCGATCCTGCGAAACTCTCGCTGGAACAGCAACGTGAGATCGGCGTGGTGCTGGGCTCAGGCGGCGGCGCACAAGAGTTTTCCGAAGAGCAGGTCCGGCTGTGGCTGACCGGCAAGGTGAAACAAGTCAGCCTGTTCTGCATTCCCAGCGGGACCATGGGCACGCTCTCCAGCGAAGTCAGCATGCGTTTCGGCCTGCGTGGCATGAGTCACGTCATCACCACCGGTTGCACATCGTCCACCGACGCCTTCGGTTACGCGCTGCGGCAAATCCAGTTCGGCTTTCTGCCGGTGATGCTGGTTGGTGGCGTGGATGCGCCCATCGCGCCGGGAATTATGAAGGGCTTCACCCTGATGAAGATCATGACCTCGTCGTGGAACCACGCACCGGAGCGCGCCTCGCGGCCATTTTCGTTTGATCGTGACGGATTCGTGGTCGCCGAAGGTTCATGGATGTTCGTGCTGGAAGAATACAAACATGCGCGCGCGCGGGGGGCGCGAATCCTCGCAGAAGTCGCGGGCTATGGTTCCACCTGCGAGGCCTTCCATCGCGTGCGCTTACAGGAGTGTGGAGAAGAGCCGGCCCGCGCCATTCAGATGGCGATGGAAGACGCCGGCATCGACGCCGCAGCCGTCGATTACGTCAACCTGCACGGCACCTCCACGCAGTTGAACGATCGCATCGAGACCCGCGCCTTGAAATTGGCGCTGGGCGAAAAGGCGCGCCGGACGCCGATGTCGAGCCTGAAGTCGCAGATTGGCCATCCCCAGGGCGCTTGCGGCGCAGCCGGCATTGCCGCCACCCTGGTCGCCATGCATCACCGTCAAATTCCGCCGACCATCAATTTGGAGAAGCCTGACCCCGAGTGCGACCTGGATTATGTCCCTGAAGCAGGAAGACGCGCCGAGATCGAACATGCAGTTTGCAATTGCATCGCCTTTGGATCGAAGAACTCGGCCCTGGTGCTCCGCAAACTCCGCTGAGATCGGCCCTCTCCCCAACTTTTCCATCCCGCCCCCGCCCCTTCTCGCCTATATGACCTCCGGCATTTGTTTACAATCGCATAAGGGACATGGCTTCCATCCACGACGAAGAGGTTTTAGGCAAGGCATATGACAGCAGGCTGATGAAGCGCCTGCTCACCTATCTGCGCCCCTATCGGATGCAGGTCGTTATCGCGCTGATCGCCATCGTGCTGAAAGCGGGCGCCGACGTGCTCGGCCCCTATCTCACCAAAGTCGCGATCGATAAATATCTCGCCAGCCACACCGAATCGCACTCGCTGCTGGACCGCTTTCTCAGCCCCCGGCCGCTGACCGGCATCGCGCAGATCGCCGGCATCTACATCGGCTTGCTGCTGTTCAGTTTTCTGCTTGAATTTACCCAGACCTACATCATGCAGTGGACGGGACAGAAGGTGATGTTCGATCTGCGGGCGCAGATTTTCCGCCACCTGCAGGGCCTGCATATCGCCTTCTTCGACCGCAACCCGGTCGGGCGGCTGGTGACCCGCGTCACCAGCGACGTGGATGCGCTGAACGAGATGTTCACCGCCGGCGTGGTCTCCATCTTCGAAGACATCTTCGTGCTGCTGGGCATCCTGGTCATCATGCTGAACATGAACTGGCGGCTGGCGCTGATCACCTTCGCCGTGCTGCCGCTGATTTTCTACGCGACTTCGATTTTTCGCCGCAAGGTACGCGAGAGCTACCGGCGCATTCGCATCGCCATCGCCAGGATCAACGCCTACCTGCAAGAGCATGTGACCGGCATCGTGGTGCTGCAACTGTTCAATCGCGAGAAGGAAGCCTACGAGCGTTTCGAGAAGATCAACCGCACCCACATGGACGCCTTCAAAGACGCGATCATGGCCCACGCCGTGTACTACCCGGTGGTGGAAGTCCTGTCGGCGACGGCAATCGCCTGCGTGGTGTGGTTCGGCGGCGGCCAGGTGATGCGCAACCTGGTGACCTTGGGCGTGCTGGTCGCGTTCATGCAATACGCGCAACGCTTCTTCCGCCCTATTCAGGACCTCAGCGAGAAATACAACATCCTGCAGTCGGCGATGGCCTCGAGCGAACGCATCTTCAAGCTGCTGGATACCACCCCGGAGATCGTCACTCCCGCATCGCCTAAAGTGCCCGCCGGACCGGGGTGCATCGAGTTCGACAACGTGTGGTTCGCCTATCGCACCCTGGCGCAGGCCGCGGAAGAGGCCGCCAGCAAGGGGGAGAAGCTTACGCCCACCGTCGCGGGAACCGGCGATCTCGCGCTGGAATACGACTGGGTGCTGCGCGATGTATCGTTCACCATCGAGCCAGGTGAGACGGTTGCCATCGTCGGCCACACCGGCGCCGGAAAGACCACTATCATCTCGCTGCTGCTGCGTTTCTATGACGTGCAGAAGGGCGCTATCCGCATTGACGGTGTCGATATCCGCGACATGAACTTGAACGATCTGCGGCGGCGCTATGGCGTGGTGCTGCAAGACCCGTTCCTGTTCTCCGGCACCGTTGCAGATAACATTCGCCTGGGCTCGCACTGGATTGAAGATCAGGCGGTCGAGAATGCCGCCGAGCAAGTCAATGTTGCCGACTTCATTCGCTCGCTGCCGGGCGGCTTCGGCGAAGAGGTGCGCGAGCGCGGCAGCACGCTTTCCACCGGACAAAAACAGCTCATCTCGTTTGCGCGCGCCTTGGCGCACAATCCCAAAATCCTCATCCTCGACGAGGCCACCTCGAGCGTGGACACCGAAACCGAGTTCCGCGTCCGCGAGGCGCTCACCCGCATGGTGGAAGGCCGCACCTCCATCATCATTGCGCATCGCCTGAGCACGATTCAGCGCGCCAACAAAATCATCGTCATGCACAAGGGCAAGGTGCGCGAGGTCGGATCGCATCAGCAGTTGTTGGCCAATCGCGGTATTTATTGGAAGCTGTATCAACTGCAATACAAAGATCAGGAGATTCCCACGCCCGCAGCCATTGCGGCGAACGAATATTCCGCGACCGGCGTCAACGTCTCGGCCGACGACTAATGCAGACCGTGCAACAGGTGAAGTTATGCTACCGTGATCGGTTGGAAGAGCACTACTGGAAGCGCTGGATGACCGATTTGGAGCGGAAGACACCTTCGCGGATGCACACCGACGTCTTTAGGAGAGATTAGCAATGGCCGTTGGCAAATGGGGTGAGAGCTTCTTGAAGTCCGGCCTTCCTCTGGAGCACCTTGCCGTCTCCACATTTAGGAACATGGGCTGGCACTGTGAGCCTAGTACCGAATATCAGCGCCCCAACAGGGAGGACAAAGTCGAGTGGTTCGAGGTTGACTTTGAAGCTGAATCGCCATGGGAGTCGGAAGGTGACATTGATCTCCGTTTCATAGTGGAATGCAAGTACCACGACCCAAGTCGATTCTGGATGATGCTGCCGTACACGCCCTTGAGGTGGCATTTTGAAGATCGTCTGCTGAATTTCGCCCCATTTGGAGTTTTGCGTGCGCGACGCGACAGCACCTTACTTCGCATCGCACCCGCTTCCACACGCGGGGTGGTCGTGTCCCAAGACGGCCAACGGCAAGATGATGCTCTATACACAGCGATTCAACAGGTCGTACACGCGTTCGTACCGTTGGTACTTCAACACGGATTCGCGTATAACCTGGACGTAAAGCGAGGATATTCTCCAATTGTCACGGCATACATTCCAATGATCATCACAAATGCCGCGCTGTTTCGATTACGTCCGTCCATTAGCGACCTCACAGCTATTCGCTCCGCGAAATCACCTCGAGATGTCGCCGATGAATTACCTTGGACGTGGTGCTACTTCGATGCTTCGAGAGCGCTCTTGGAAGAACAATGGGACTTGATTGACCAGCATCGCGAAAACGAGTCGGAGCTTCTGCAAAGATATCCGGCTTGCGAGGAGCGCATTTCGTTGTTAGCTGGGAGACCGAACTGGATAGTGGTCGTCAACATACAGCACCTCGCAGCAACTGTGAATGCGATTTATAAGCAGTTTAGGCAGATCAAAACTGTCTCGACAAAAGAATTTACTCCGAAAGCGTCAAACCGAAATAAGAAGTCAGCAGCAGGCGCTCGCGTGAAGTAACCCTTGCTCCCACATCCTGAACTAACCTTACGGACTGCGGATTTGGCGATCCATTCCGAGCCTGCCCTTCTAGAGCGATTCCGGAATTAGTGTGTCCGCCCGCACCGGACACATCTACTGCGGAACTGCGTTAGACCAGAAAATGCTCCACACCCTTTATGTCGGCAACTAAAAGAGTGGGAGCAAAGAATCTGGGTCTTTGTGGCTGCCGGTCTATTGCGGCGGCGGGGTTGTGGTCGTTGTGGTGGTGGTGTTCTTCTGCGCCTCAGGCGGTGGGGTGGTTGTGCTGGTGGTTGTCTTGTCGGTCTGCTTTACCTTGTGATGCTTGTATTTCGTAGTGGTATCAGTAGTCTGAGTGGTCTGGGCCGGCGGCGCAGTTGCCGCATCCTGCGAAGTCGTGGTGGTGGTGCTCTGCGTCTGGGCGGGAGGTGGATTCTGTGTCGTCGTGGAGGAACTGGTTTGTGTGGTGCTCTGTGCCAGTACCGGCAGGGACAGGGCGAGCACAACCAGCGACCCCAGGATGACAGCAAATAGCTTCTTGAAATTCATTCGATTCTCCTTGATTACGTTGGTCAGTCCCTATGGTATGGGTCTCATTACTCCTTAATCTGGTCACAATTGCTCATTGCCCGCGAAACCACAGCGAGGTGCGCTAGCCGCAAAATTGCTCCTTGGTTGAAGTCCCGCTGACCACGGAGGCCCCAAAACCGCGCCTCACGGCCCCCTCCTGTCATAATCCCAATGTGCGAATCCTCATCTCCGCGGGAGAGGCCTCCGGCGAGTTTTATGGCGCCAAGCTTATGGAAGCTTTGCGCGGCCAACTCTCGCGTCAAACTTCGGCGCCCGAGTTGGACTTCTTCGGCGTTGGCGGAGATCAGATGCGCGCCGCCGGTTGCGATCTTCTGGTGGATGCGCGTGAGATCGCCGAAGTCGGCATTGTCGAGGTCATCAAGCACATTCCGCTCATCTATCGCCGCTTCCGCGAAGTGGTGCGCGAGGCCGAACGGCGGCGCCCAGACGCCGCGGTGCTGATCGACTTTCCCGATTTCAACCTGCGCCTGGCGCGCGAGCTGCACCGGCTCGGGGTGCCGGTCATTTACTACGTCAGCCCGCAACTGTGGGCGTGGAAGCAAGGCCGCATCGAGCAGGTGCGCCAATACGTTCGCAAGATGCTGGTGATCTTCCCCTTCGAGGAGCGCTTCTATCGCGAGCGCGGCATTGAGGCGCAGTTTGTCGGCCATCCGCTGGCCGACCTGCCATCGCCGCAGGTGACGAGGGAACAGTTTGCCGCGCAGCACAAGCTTGATCCGGCGCGGGAATGGATTGCCTTGCTGCCCGGCAGCCGGCGCGGCGAAGTCTCGCGCATTTTCCCCACGCTGTTAGAAGCAGCGCAACTTCTCGGCCCGGAATATGTTTACATAGTTCCCGTTGCTTCCACCCTCGATGCAGGCTGGGTAGCTTCGTTTTTGCGCGACTATAAGGGCCCACAGATTACTTTTACGCGCGACGCCCGGGCCAGTCTGCTGCATGCGCGGGCGGCGGCGGTGGCCAGCGGCACGTCCACGCTGGAGGCGGCCTTGATCGGCACGCCGTTCACCATGGTGTACCGGGTGGCGCCGCTCACTTGGGGGCTCGGCCGCCGTCTAGTAAAGGTGGATCGCTTCGCGATGGTGAACTTGATCGCGGAACGTGACGTGGTCCCGGAGCTGGTGCAGAGCGACTTCACGCCGCAACGGGTTTGCGCCGAGCTGCGGCGGCTCATCCCGGCGGGGGAAGCGCGGGAGACCATGATCGCAGGATTTGGTGAAGTGCGGCGCCGCTTGCGTCCCAGCGGCGAGGGCGGAACGGCATCCGAGCGGGCGGCCCAAGCCGTACTGGCAATGCTGGGGTGAAGTTTTAAGTTTCGAGTTTCGAGTTTCGAGTTTCAAGTTTCGTCAGGGCGAACCGTTCAATTTGCGAACATTTACCACAGAGACACAGAGGCACAGAGAATTCTTTAGGTTTGAATCGTTCCAGTTCACAACTTGAAACTCGAAGCTTGAAACTCGAAACTGCATCCCTTTGCGGCGGGTTTTTCATCATTTATAGTGAGCAGAAGAGCAGGAGCAACCTCCCTAATGCAAATTGCAGCGCGATCTCTGGTGCGCGTCGTTGTGGTGCTGTTGGCTATCGGTCTGGTTTTGCCGTGCTTCGCGGCGGAGAAGCAGCGCCTCCAGGTCAACGACTACGCCATCCAGGCAGTCGTCTCGCCGCAGACCCATCAGATCAAGGCACAGGCTCGCGTGCGCTTTACGGCGCTCGATGACATCACCATCGCCATCTTCGAATTGCACAATGCGCTGCGGCCGACGCTCGTACTCGATGCCAGCGGCCAGCCCCTGTCGGTGGAGCGGGTCAGCCAGGACTCGACCGTCCGCATCTCCTTCCCCAATGGCTTGACCAAGGGCAGCAGCGGCACTCTGACCTTCGAGTACGAAGGGGCGATCCAGTCGGGAGACGACAGCCCGGTGCCGGGACTGAAGCTCGCCTACATCGGCGATCCCATCACGTACTTGCTCTACTCGGGACGATGGTTCCCGATGGTCGGCTATGGTGTCGATCGCTTCACTTCGACCATCAGCCTCAGCGTCCCCTCCAACTACACCGTGATTGGCAGCGGCAAGCAGAGCTCCGGCGCGGCTGCTGAAATCGCGCCAGAACCCGCCGGCCGCAAAGGCGGCGCAACGCATGAGACGCTTAGCAAGCTGGCTGTTCCCGCCGGATACAAGACCGTCACCTTCAGCTATGAAGATAAGCCGAGCTTTCCAGGGACCATTTTGATCGGCAAGTGGGAGCCGACCAAGAGCACCGAAGGCGGATTGAATGTGACGGTGTACACCACGCCGGAGCACAAGGCGCTCGCCACCCAGTACGCCGACACCGCGACAAAGGAATTTTTCTTCTACACCTCGACCTATAGTCCTCCATTCAGCAGCACCCTGAACGTGGTCGAGTTGCCCGATGACACGGTCCCTTCCGCCTGGGCGCCGGAGATTGCTGCCCTGGCCTCGCGCGCCTTCGCCAGCAAGGTCAACTACCGGCTGCTGGCCAACAGCATTGCGCATCAGTGGTTCGGGACCATGGTGAGCCCGGCGACCAAGAATGATTGGTGGCTGAATGACGGCTGCGCCCGCTATTCCGAGGCGCTCTATGTGGAGCACGTCGCCGGCCGCGCTGGTTTCCAGGAAGTCACCAAGGACATGTCGGTGGGCGCGCTGGCTTACCTATCGGTCCCGCTGGCGGATGTCGGCAAGCTGGATACGTTCTCGCCCGAGTTCCAATCGCTGGTGGCCGACAAGGGGGGCATGATCCTGCAGATGCTGCGCTGGGTGATTGGCGACAATCCCTTCGACAAAACCATGCGCACCTTCGTTACCCAGTACGCGGGCAAATCGGCCTCGGTGGACGATTTTCGCAAGATTGCGGAGCAGAGTTCGGGCCAGCAGCTTACCTGGTTCTTCACCCAGTGGCTGGACTCCACCGGCGCGCCTGAGTTCAAGAACAAATATACGGTGTACCGCACGCAGAAGGGCTTTCGCGTGGTCGGCGAGATACAGCAGGACATGGATCTCTTCCGCATGCCGGTGGAGTTAAGGATCGACACGGATGGCAGGACCGAGACCAAGCGCGTGGAAGTTTCGGGCACGAACTCCGCCTATGCAGTGGAAACCTTCGGCAAGCCGCGCCGGATCTCGATCGACCCTAACAACGATGTCTTGCAGAACTCGCAGGAATTGCAGGTGCGCACCTCCATCATGCGCGGGCAGCAGGACGTGGAACAGGGCGACCTGACCGAAGCGCTGAAGGAATTCCAGAAGGCGCTCGACATCAACAAGAACAGTTCGCTGGCGCACTACCGCATCGCGGAAGTGTTCTTCTTGCAGCACAACTACCAGTCGGCCGCCAACGCCTATCGCGAATCGCTCAACGGCGATGGCGAGCCGCGCTGGACCGAGGTTTGGAGCCATATCCAACTGGGCAAAATCTTTGACTTGACGCAGCAGCGCGAGCGCGCCACCAACGAGTATCGCCAGGCCCTGCAGACCAACGACAATACGCAGAATGCGCTTGATGAGGCGCGTAAGTATTTGCAATCCCCCTACCAGCCCCCGAGCACGGATAAGCCGGGCATGTAGTAATGCTGGCTCAGTGCCCCAGTTTCAATCCGCTCAACCCAGCGGCCTTTTCTTTTGCCACTCCCGCCGACATCAGCAGCACCTGAAACGTTTCGCCCATGCTGGTGGGCGAAATCAAGTGTTTCAGTTGCAACGCCACTTTGGCGCGCTCCTGAGGAAGTTTGCAATCCTGAAATGCGTCCGCGAATTGCGTCTCTTCGCCAATGCCGATCAAAAATCGCGACTGGGTCAGCAGTGCCACCGGCTCGAGTCCGCGCTGCAAGCCTCTCGCGCGTATCGCCGTGAAGTTCACGTGGGCGGTGATGTCCTGCTCGCCCGGTGCTACGTAGGGCGACGCGATGGCGGTGTGTTGCCGATAACTCATGATGGTGTCGCGATGCCGTCCCGCCAGTTGCTCCTCGCGCGTGTAGCCGTAGTCGATCGCGACCAAGAAACCTCGCTTACCTCGAAATGCCTCCGCGATGCGTTCCATCCATTCCAATGCCACCAGCGTGGCTTCCACGCGTTCGCCCTCTTCCGGATGAACGCTGTAGCGATCGAGGAATTCGGCCTCGGCTGCGGTTGGCGGAACGAACGTCTCCACGAATTTCCCGTTCTCCAGGCCAATCCGCAACCCGCCGCGATAGTCCACCACCTCGACCGGAAGCGCGTCGAAGAACTCATTGCCGAAGGCGATGATGTTTTCGCCCGCGGTCGAGGCTGCCGCTTCGAGCGAGTCGAAGACACGCGCTCTTTCTGCCGCGACGTGTTCGGCCAGCCGTTCCTGCAATCGCTCCCGCAAGTGCGCCGACTGCTCCACCAGCGCGTAATGTAAAGCCCGCGAGAATTCCGGGAACTGCTTCGCCGACCAATCCAGCACATCGCGCGCGAACAGGCCGCGTCCGGGACCCAGCTCGATGACGTCAATGCGCCGTGGAGAATCCATGGCGCGCCACATCTCCTCGAACTGCCTCGCCAGCAGCCGCCCAAACACGGCATGAACGTCGCTCGAAGTATAAAAGTCTCCGGCTTTGCCGAATTGCTCGCGCGAGCGCGAGTAGTACCCAAGCTCGGGCTCATAGAGACACATCTGCATGTAGCGCGAAAACGGAATTGGGCCGTGGCGGCGAATCTCGTCGGCAATGCGCTGGCGCAGGCGCGATTCGCCACCAGCGCCGCTCTCCGGCTGGTTGCGGTTGATGATCACAGCTTGCCTTCGCGCTCCATCTGCTGGTTCTCTTTGCGGTGCTGCGGGGTGCGCACGAACATCTCCACCAGATAATCGTGCAGGCAGTCGAAGAGCTGGCGCTGAAAGGCCCACTCGAATTGCGGGTCGTCCAGATCGCGGGGATGCAGCTCGAAGTAGTAGGTGTGGACCGGCGGTTCGCTAAAGCGCGGCCGGATGATCACCTCCACGGCTTCGCCCTTGCGGCGCGCGTCGAACTCCACCAGGGGATGCTCGTACAGCCGCAACTGCTCCCGCACGCGTTCCAGGCGATCGGAGGTCATCGGCCGATTGTAGCCGACATCGGAGCCGGTCCGCACGGGCCGGGCTGACCGCCGCCTCAGTACCTCGGCGCCACCACCTTATGCTTCATGGCTGGTTCTACGTAACCTTTCGGCTTCTGCCGCCCCGGCAGCTTTGGTGGCTTATACGGAACTTCGTGGTAGGGAATGCGACTGAGTAGATCGGCAATGCAGTTGAGCCGGGCGCGTTTCTTGTCGTCCGATGGCACGATGTACCAAGGAGCGGTCGCGGTGTCGGTGGCGGCCAGCATGGCATCGCGGGCCCGCGAAAAATCGTACCAACGGCGATGCGATTCCAAATCCATCGGGCTCAGCTTCCAGCGTTTGGAAGGGTCTTCGATCCTGGCGAGAAATCGCTTGTGCTGCTCCTTCTCCGAAACGTCGAGCCAGTACTTCAGCAGGACGATGCCGGCACTGATTACGCTGTTCTCGAACGCCGGACAGTAGTTCAGGAAGTCCTTGTACTGCTGCTCGGTGCAAAAGCCCATCACATGTTCGACGCCGGCGCGGTTGTACCAACTGCGATCGAAAATCACAACCTCTCCGGCCGCCGGCAGATGCGTGATGTAACGCTGCCAGTAAATCTGCGTCTTCTCGCGCTCCGTTGGCGCGGGTAGCGCCACCAGGCGAAAAACACGGGGACTCACGCGTTCGGTAATGCGCTTGATGACCCCGCCCTTGCCGGCGGCATCGCGTCCCTCAAACAAGACGACAATGCGTGCACCGGTTTCCTTCACCCAATCCTGGAGCTTTACCAGCTCCGTCTGCAGGTTGAAAAGTTCGCGCTCGTAATCTTCCTTCTTGAGCTTCGTCGGGGCCTGGTTGTTCTTGTCAGGAGTGTCCTTAGTCTCAACCGCGGACGTCTTGCTGTGGTCTTTCTTGGAGCGCTTTCCCATGAGACTTCTCTCGGCAAAATCAGGATGTAGCATGAAAAACAGAATTCTACGCCCTGACCACAATGCCAGGCTGTGACCGGCACGCGAAGCCCGCACGCACCTGGCCGAAAATCGGCTTCCGTTCAGCGTCGCAAGAGACCCGATGGCTGCGCATTCCTCCCGTTCACTGCGGACCTGCTTCACTCCTGGGGGTGAGGCGCGACACAGCGCCGCAATGGCCTTCGGAGCGACAATCATGGATGAGGCGGCGCGGCGGGGTGTTGTCTCTTGCTCATCATTCTCCTTTGCCCGTCGCGCTGCCTCGATTCCGAGGTGAATACCCACGTGAGCACTCAGACGTTGTCGCCAGAAGCTAACATCCCAATCTTTCCAACTAACCTGGATCAGCAGAAGCAGCCTTCTCCGACCAAGCGGCCCACTCTGCGCATCCTGCAACCGGAGGTGACCTACACCGGCTCGCCTATCCCGCCTCTGCAGAAAGGCTTGCCCAAGCAGACTGAGTCACTGTGTCCGGAATGCAATAGGGTCATCCGGGCAGACATCTTCGCCGACGACGGCCAGGTGGTGATGGAAAAATCCTGCGCCCAGCATGGCAGCTTTCGCGACATCATCTTCAGCGACGTCGAACTGTACCTCAAGATGGAGGAGTGGAACTTCGGCGACAATCTGGGCCTCGCCAATCCACAGATCGAAGGCGGAAAGGTGTGTCCTGACGATTGCGGCCTCTGCGGCATGCACACCTCGCACACGGCGCTCGCCAATGTCGATCTCACCAACCGCTGCAATCTGACGTGCCCGGTCTGTTTCGCCAATGCCAATGTCGCAGGCTATCTTTATGAGCCTTCGGTCGAGCAAATCCGCACCATGCTGCAAACGCTGCGCGGCGAGCGACCGGTGGACGGCCGGGTAGTGCAGTTCTCCGGCGGCGAGCCCACCATTCATCCGCAATTCTCCGAGATCCTCAGCATGGCGCGCGAGATGGGCTTCACTCACATTCAGGCTGCGACCAACGGCATCGAGCTGGCCAATCTGGAATTCGCGAAGCAAGCCAAGGCGGCCGGGCTGGCCACGCTCTACCTGCAATTCGACGGCGTCAGCGATGACGTTTACCTGCGCACCCGCGGGCGGGCGCTGCTTGACACCAAAATGCGCGTCATCGAGAACTGCCGCGCCACCGGCATGAAGATCGTGTTCGTGCCCACCATCGTGAAGGGCATCAACGACCACCAGGTCGGTGACATTGTGCGCTGCGCCATCGAGAACGTGGATACCGTCTCCGGCATCAGCTTCCAGCCGGTAGCCTTCACCGGACGCATCGCCAAACACGAACTGCTGGCCAAGCGCTTTACCCTCTCCGATCTGGCGCGCTGCGTCAGCGAGCAGACCGGCATCACCGACGCGCGCGCCGACTGGTTCCCGCTGGCCTGCGTCACGCCGTTTTCCAAGCTGACCGCGGCGCTGCGCGGCACCGGCGTGCCCACCATCTCGTCGCACCCGCACTGCTCGCTGGGGACTTACTTTTTCGTGGACGAGAAGTCGAAGAAGGCCGTTCCCATCACCCAATTTGTTGACGTGCCCAACATGCTGCAGGACATGGAAGAGCTGTCGCGCTCGGCCGGCAAGGCGCGCTTCAAACTCTACAGCAAGGTGAAGGCGTGGAACTCGCTGCAGAAACACTTCAAGCAGCAGCTGGCGCCGCCGGGATTGACGTTTACGAAATTCCTGCAGACCTTGCAAGGGATGACCAACAAGAAACTGGGCCGCGACGGCAAAGATGGGACCTTCACCTATCGCACCCTGCTGGTGGCCGGCATGCACTTCCAGGACTCTTACAACTATGACATCGCGCGGGTCAAGCGCTGCGTCATTCACTACGCCACGCCCGATGGCAAGCTGTATCCCTTCTGTACCTACAATTCGGGCCCCTGCTATCGCGAGAAGATCGAGCGCCAGTTCTCGGTCCCCTGGGACCCGAAAACGCAGCAAGTGATCGCCGGCAATTAGCGGCGGGGTTTTGTCAGGCTTGGTGCACGATGGAATGTGAAGTCATTGAAGTGCTTGATTATCAACCGGCTGAAGGGATTGTCAGGACACCGTGAGGCGTCTAACATACTGGCATGAAAACGACTGAAGCAGAGAAGGCCGAGGTCCCCGTGACCGCCGAGGTCGAGGAAACCGTTCGGGAGCGGCTGGAGACCATCGAGGAAGATAAGCAGACTGCATCGCCGTGGCCTGACGTGAAGCGCCGCATTCTCTCCCACGCGCCCCAGCCTTGAGCCATCCCGTTAAACTCACCCGGCTCGCTCAGGCCTTCGATTGGTACGAAGGAAAGAAAAAGCATCTCGGCTTTGAATTCATTGAGCAAGTCGAACAGGCAATCCGGAGGATTTCAGAACATCCGCTATCGCATCGCAAGGTCATAGATGATGCGCGCCGATGCAACGTCGAGCGTTTCCCTTATGGGGTGTGGTATCGGGTAGAGCCAGACAACTCCATCGTCATCGCCTGCCTTCATCACAAGCGAAACCCTAAACTTGCCAGGGCGCGCGCCAAGCGAGGACCACGTCTCTAATTTGGTCGATGCTGTTTCGCGGCGGCTTGTTGAGGCGATCGTGGGTCGATTGGCCACCAGAGCACCCATCCCCTATACGCGGAAGCAAGAGTGAAACTACGTTAGTCGCCGTGCTCCGGCCCGCCCTCAAGCTTATCCCCCCAATCGCCGATGTAATGACCGGCACCTGCAGAGGGAGGAATCCCTCTGCCTTGGCCAGAGTAGCGGGGCGGTTGTCCGCCAGCGCTCGGGCGTTTGTCGTGGTGCATCAGCCGCGGCGGTGTGCATTTGAGGAAGCCTCCGCCAGAGCAGTTTAGGAGGAATCATCGGATGAAGAAACTAGTCGGGTTGGTCGCCATCCTAATGGCCGTCGCGCTGGCGGTCAGCGCACAGGAAATGCCACGCTTTGAGGTGTTTGGTGGGTACTCCTACGTCAACGTGGGCTCGTCTAACCTGGGCTCTTCGCAGCAAAAAGGCTTCGGCCTGAACGGCTGGAACGGCCAGGCAAGCGTGAACTTCACCAACTGGCTGGGGGTCACCGCTGACTTTGGCGGCAATTATGGGTCTCCGTTCGGCGTGTCCATTCACAATTACACCTACATGTTTGGTCCCACGCTGAGCTATCGGGCGCAGCACGTGGTGCCCTTTGCCCACGCTCTGTTTGGCGGCGGCCATCTGAGCGGTTCGATCGGCGGCCTGTCGTCCAGCGATAACGCCTTCGCCATGGCCGTGGGCGGCGGCCTCGATATTCCGTTTAAGGGGCACTTCGGGGTCCGGGTGGCGCAAGTGGATTGGATGCGGACCCAGTATTTCAAAACCGACCAGAATAATGTACGGGTCTCGACGGGAGTGATGTTCAACTTCTGAAACTCGCGGCGCAACAGCGGGAATCAGTAGGGGCGGGCGCACGTCTCTGGCGTGCGCCTTTCCGTTGCCGTCCCCTCGCCGGCGACGGCCTTGCTGCGTCTTGCGGCTATCCCGGCGGCCAGTTCAGATCGCGCCCGCCCAGCAGATGCAGATGCAGGTGGAACACCGACTGCCCGGCACGCGGGCCCACGTTGTACACTGTGCGATATCCGTCCTCGATGCCGCGCTCACGGCCGATCTTCGCCGCGGCCAGTTGGCAGTAACCGAGGACCTCGGCGTCCTCCGGCGTGGCTTCCTTCAATCCGGCCACGTGCCGCTTGGGAACGATGAGCACGTGGGTCGGCGCTTTGGGGTTGATGTCTTCGAAGGCGAACACCTTGTCGTCTTCGTACACCTTCTTCACGGGAATCTTCCCGGCAATGATCTTGCAGAAGAGGCAATCGTCCATAATGAGGTCGCTTCCTAACGAACACATGATCATAGCAATCGTGTTCAATGGACTCCAGGGGCCACTTCTACGGAATGATGACGAGCCGCGCCCGCGACGCTCGTTCCCAAGCGATCTCGACATCGGTAAGTGGCACTGACTCGGTTTGGATGCGGAGCTCTCCAGTTGCGAGACGCGATAGCACCTGATGATACGCGTCGAGCAGTCTGTCGAGCGGAGGTGCGGCACCAGAACCACTGCCGAAAATCTCCAGCCCTGAGCTGCGCAAAGCCGCGGCGGAAAGGGAAATGGTTGGGCCGGCGCTTTCGCCAGCTTGAACGAGCCGAATGCTCCCCGAAGGAGCGAAATCGCCGCCCGTGATGGCCGACAAGAACGCCTCGGTCGGGTGGCCCCATAGATAGTCAATGACGACGTTGAATCCTCGTGCACCCGCCTGACGAGTGAACGCCTCAACCAGTTTCTTAGTCGGCTGATTGAGCGGGATAGTCGAGTCGGCGCCTAGATCGTGAAGCCTATTCAGCGTCGATTCGTCACGTCCCGCAGCGACAACTCGTCCGGCGCCCAGGAGCTTGGCTATCTGCACCGCAAGTCTGCCGGTGGTGCCGGTCGCGCCCAGGACCAAGACGTGGTCGCCTTTAGCCAGCTTGGCACGCTCCAAGAGCGTGAGCCAGGCCGATACACCGGGGTTGACGATGGCCGCGGCACCGACGTCCTCAACGTCGTCTGGCAGCGGCCAGCAGCGGGAACGGGCTACAACGGTGCGCTGCGCCATCGCACCGTGGGGCCGTCGCGGCGCGGCGAAGAATACGCGGGTACCATCATCAAGGTTGCCAACTCCGTCAAGTCCGCACACAACCGGCAGCTCACGAAAACTGGCATAGTGTGAGCCGCTGGCCATCTGTTTATCGACAGGTTTCAGCGCCGCGGCGCGGACGTGGACAATGACCTCACCCTCGCCAGGAATAGGCTCCGGAAACGGCTCGCACCCGGGCGGCTTTCCAAGAGTGTGCAATACCGCGGCATTCATTAGCGCGTTCCTTTGTGACTTCGCATCTACTCTATTGAGGGTAATCAGGCTCGAAAGTAGCCGATAGTCGACTACTCCCTCTGCTCTTTCCTTCGCAACTGCAGATACCCCCGGATCAGCTCGTTCAAGTCGCCGTCGAGCACGCGATCGACGTCGCCGATCTCGACGCGCGTCCGCAGGTCCTTCACCATGCGATAGGGTTGCAGCACGTACGAGCGGATCTGCGAGCCGAAGTCAATGTCGAGCTTGGAATCCTCGATGCCCTTCGTGACCGCGCGCTTCTTCTCCAGTTCGTACTCGTACAGGCGCGAGCGCAGGATGCTCATGGCGCGCTCGCGGTTCTTGTGCTGCGAACGCTCGTTCTGGCAGGCGACCACGATTCCCGTCGCGATGTGCGTAATCCGCACCGCCGAATCCGTGGTGTTGACGTGCTGCCCGCCCTTGCCCCCGGAGCGATAGGTGTCGGTGCGAATGTCATCCGGATTGATGTTGATTTCGATGGTCTCGTCAATTTCCGGCGAGACATAGACGCTGGCGAACGAGGTGTGCCGGCGCTTGGCCTGGTCGAAGGGCGAGATGCGCACCAGGCGATGCACACCGATCTCGCTGGTCAGCAGCCCGTAGGCGTACTGGCCGTTGACGCCGAAGGTCGCCGACTTGATGCCCGCCTCGTCGCCCGGCTGGTACTCGTAGAGCTGCGTGGAGAAGCCCTGGCGCTCCGCCCAGCGCAAGTACATGCGCATCAGCATCTCGGCCCAATCCTGCGACTCGGTGCCGCCGGCGCCGGGATGAATGGTCACGATGGCGCTGCGCTCATCGTTTTCGCCGGACAGCAGGGTCTCGGTTTCGAGCTTCTCGACCAGGCCGCGCAGCGCATCCACTTCGCGCCGCAGATCGGAGGAGACGTCTTCCCCTTCGCGCGCCAGATCGAAATAAGCGGTGATGTCGCTGGAACGCCGCGCCAGTTCGGCTTCGGTGGCCAGCAAGCTGTCGAGGCGCTTCTTCTCGCGCATGACCTGCTGTGATTTTTCGGGGTTCGACCAGAGCGTGGGATCGGCGGTTTGCTTTTCGATCGCGCTCAGTTTTTCGCGCAGCTTGGGCGCGTCAAAGATACTCCTGTAGATCGCGCACCTTGTCGCGGAGCGCCGCGTATTCCTGTTCTAATTCTTCGACCATTACTCTCTCACTTCACCACAGAGGCACAGAGAAACCGAAAGCACTTAGCACTTAGCACTTAGCACTTAGCACTTAGCACTTAGCAAACTGGCAACTGACAACTGGCTACTGTTCTTGAAGATACGCAACAGCAGCCCCAGCAAGGTGATTATCGCACACGCCAGCGGGAACCAATCGCCGTGGCGGGTGTAGAAGGTGGTAGCTTCCTCCAGCGAATACGCTGCCTGCAACTGAGTGCGCTGATTGCGCGGAGCCTCAGCCACCACCCGCCCCAGCGAATCAATCACCGCGGTGATGCCGGTGTTGGTGTCGCGCAGCAGCCAGCGATTGTTCTCCACCGCGCGCATGCGCGCCTGGTTCAGGTGCTGCCACGGCGCGCCTCCCTCGCCATACCAGCCGTCGTTCGAGATGTTGACGAACAGTTCAGCGCCGTTTTTCGCGAACTGCCGGACCTCGTCCGGAAAGATCGACTCGTAACAGATAAACGTGCCGATCTTGGTGTCGCCGGCTTGCAGCGGCAGCCGCGATCTGCCGCGGGCGAAGGTCCCGATCTCGCGTGTAAGCCCACTGGCGAAGCTGAACAGCTTCTCGAACGGCACGTACTCGCCGAAGGGAACAAGGTGGATTTTGTCGTAGCGCGCCGTCCACGCGCCATCGGGCGCAATCACTGCCCCCGAGTTGTAGATGTCGGGCTGGCGATTCGGCTCGCCGGTGTGCTCGATACCCATCGAACCCGCGACGATATAGGAATCTCTGGCGCGGGCCACGTTGGCCAGGGTGCTTCGCACATGCAGATCGGTCACAAAAAATGGCGCCGGCGATTCCGGCCAGATGATCAGTCCGGGCGTACCGGTCTTGTTGTGCTGCGGACTCACACTGAGCGCCGCCAGAGAGTCCAGCGTCTGCGTGAGGTAGTCCAGCGTCCACGCGCCGGAATCGAGAATGGGAATATTGGCCTGCACCAGGGTCGCACCGTGGGTGGCGGGCAACGCCGCAGGCTTTATCAATTTACCGGCATGTAGCGTGATGGCCGCCGCCAGCGCCGCAGTGAGCAAGACCTTGCGCCGCGCGTGCGGCACCAGAAAGGCGGCTGCGACCGCGGTATTCACCAGCACGATCTCGAAGGAGAGGCCGTACACTCCGGTGACCGTGGCGACGCGCGAGAGCGGTATGTTGTCGATCTGCGTCGTGCCCAGCAGGTCCCAGGGAAATCCCGTGATGTAGGTGCGCGCCAGCTCGATGGCAACCCAGACAAAGGGGGTGAAGACCAGCGCGCGCAGGCTGAATCCGTTGCGCCGCGCGGCAATCAGGGCGAGCAAAAATCCAAACAGCCCGTGATACAGGGCCAGATACAGGGCGTACATCAGCAGCAACAGCAGCGAAGTGGCGACGCCAATCCCGCCGTACACGTGCATGACATAGAAGACCCAATAGCAACTGCCGAGGTACCAGATGACGCCGCTGACATAACCGAGCAGGAAGCCCTGCCACGCCGTAGCGGGCGCAAGAAACAGGCCGCCGTCGGCCAGCGCCAGGGTCACATCTTGCTCGCGGCACTTCAGGATGGCGTAAATCAGCGGCGCCAGCGCCACCCAGCTCAGCAGGTAAAGTGCGGGTTTGGGGAAGATCAGCACCTGGAGAACGCCTGATGCGCAGGCGAAGATCCAGGCATTCGGGCGGATTCTTCTCACCTAGCGAGTGTAGCAAACGGAAACGCCAGACAAAGTTAGTCCGCAGATTACAAGTTCATTCAAATGTCCTTTCCGGGATAATCGCGGCCCAGTCGCGCCCGGCGCGACGCAAGGCTGATAGCCCCGCGCTTTGATCGCCATCCGATTCCTTGCCGAGAATTTCAGGCGACTGTTTGGGGCATCGTTTCATCTAACTAAGCAAACGGGTAGAGGTGTGACTGTGGTCGCTCGATCGCGTCCACCTGTGGGTATGGGGTTAGGGCGCGTCGCAAGCCTTTTCGTCGCGGCCAGGGACGTGCGTTCCCCAAGCGCTGGAACGCGGTTCATTGCCATCGGCTTGCCCGCACACGGCTGTCAGTACCTGCTCAAGCTCCTGGTCCGCATCGCCGATAACTCAATTGTGCACAAGTCTGCGATTGTCCTAGGGTTAACGCTGGCTTTGAGCGCGGCCACGCTGGCGGGAATCGGCGAATGGCCGGCGGGCGGAGCCAGCAATTCTGCAGCCGATCCGGCATCCGCAAGCGCCGCGGCTGCCGTGCCCGGGCAGAACGCTGAAGGTCGCGTGATTGCGCTTGCCCCCATGCCGAGGAACTTGCTGCCAGCAGGCAGCTATTCTCCCGCCGGCATCCCGGGATACACCATCAGCCGCACGGTGCACGAAGTCAGGCTGCGGTTCACCGTGGCCGACGAACATGGCCGCCTGCTGCACGATCTTTCCGCAGAAGACATTCGCATCCTCGACAATCAAGTGCCGGTGGAACATTTTAGCGACTTCGCGCGCGAGGAGAATCTGCCCGTGCGCCTGGGGATCGTGCTGGACACCAGTGATTCGGTGAAGCGCATGTGGCCGGAAGAGAAGGCGGCAGCGCTCGGCCTCCTGGGCCGTCTCCTGCGGCCGCAGAGCGATCGTGCCTTCGTGCTGGGGTTCGGCGGCGAGGTCCGCCTCTGGCAGGCTTCCACCGCCGATCGCGCGCGGTTGATCGACGCGGTGGGCCGGCTGCATCAGCCGGGATGGGGTACGCGTTTCTATGACGCGCTGTATGCCGCCTGCAACGAGTATCCGTCGTATGGGGACGAGAGCACCCTGGTGCATCGCGCCATCATCGTGCTGAGCGATGGCGACGACACCCAGAGCTTCCACGATCTGCGCGATGTGGTCGCGATTGCGCAGCGGAGCGAGGTCCAGATCTACGCCCTGGCGCTGCATGGCAAGAAATTAGTGTCTCGCACGGACGCGGTATTGCAGCGGCTGGCGGAGCAGACCGGTGGCCGGTTTTATGTGGCGCAGTCCAGCCGGGACTTGGAAGGAATGGTGACGGAGATCGAGCAGGAGCTGCGCACCCAGTACTATGTGTCGTTCCCACCACAACAAGTAACGCCGGGATTCCACGCGTTGCAAGTGCAGGTGCGCACTCCGCAAAAAACGCAGGTCCATGCTCGCCAGGGATACTACGCGGCAGCGCAATAAGAATCAGCGGTCCAGCTTGCGCCGTAGTACGCCCACCACGCCCAAGATGCCCGAAGCGAACAGCATGATGCTGCTGGGCTCGGGGACCGGCGGACCGCAATCGGGGCCGGGGGCACCACAGCATAAGCAGGATGTGAGCGTGAAGGCTTCGGACCCAATCGAGCCGACGCTGTTCGCATAGGCCATGGACGGTCCGTCGTTTTCATCCCAGAAGATCTGGGGCTCACCAGCCGAGCAGCCGCCAGCGGTGCAGGCATTCTGCAGGCTCACATAGCCCGCGCCCGACCATGGAACGCTAAGGCCGGACGTAAGGTCGGACTGGTAGACTGCGAAACCAAAGTTGTTGGTTCCCAGCAAGGTGCTGCCGGAGACGCCATAGGTGTTGTAGGTTCCGCCGAACGACGTGGAGCCGAAAGCCATGTCCACGGACGTCATTTGATTGCCCGCGGCAGTCCAATACGCCAAATGGAAGTCCTCGATGATGGAGCCATGTGGCACCGTGAACGAGTCGCTCACGGCGAAGCCGTAGTCAATTTGCCAAGCATCGGTATTGCCGTTGAAGGTGCCATTGTTATAGAGAGTGTCCGCCATAGCCGGAGCAACCGCCAACAGCAAGCACAGAATTATGAGCAAGGAAAAAGATGCAGCGCGCATGGAGGCACCTCGTGGGTCTGCTAGAGGCCATACCCATTTTCATCCTCTCTTCAGCCGTTGCGGCACGGAATTGCTACCGGAGTGAAGCGTAATCCCGTTTCGGGATTCTCGCGGAGTCGCAAGGGTAGAGAAACGATCAACCCCAACAAGCCAGCGAGGCTCGCGGCAACCCCCGGCGCTCGTAATGACAATTCAACCATGACGATGCAGCTTTTCGTTCACTGCCACGCCACTGTAATTCGCGATCCTCCTCAGCTCTCGCTGCTTGCAGTTCTCGGCCAGCCAATTACGGTTGACGCCGGCGATGGCGAAGCGGTGTCAGAGTTGATAGCGCCTCGACGCCAAGGACATACGAGAGGCCGAGTCCAGGATTTGGGTTTGACGAACTTCCCGGCGAGGACCGCCGAAAACGGCGAGCAATATAAAAAGGCTGTGACTTTGGTTATGCTCTAGCCGCCGACTCCTGCGAGGGAGCCACCGGCGTGGACGCATGTACCGTCACAGCCCTTGGTGCGATCACCGCTTTCGCGGTCCCTGACCCCGGCTGACGCCTCGCAGCGCAGTCGGTTTTTTCGGGTCTGGCGGCTCCTCCGGGTCACCCCTCGGAACCGATCACCCAGCTTACTTCGGACTGGCTACTATTATGTTTGCCTGTCCTTTTCTGCCGTCGACATGTGTGATCCTACAGCAGGATGAGAAATTGTCAACGCCCAAGGTTGGTGCAAGCGCAGTTTATTTTCGTGTGGGAATCTTTTCGCCTAAGCGACAGAAATCACGCTCCTTCTGCATGGCCTTTATTATTATCCGAAGTCAATTCACATCTTTTTCACAGAGTTGTGGCATCCATAGGATAGTCTAGGGAGAACCAAAATTGGCGCTTGACGAATTCGACGCGCTGAAGCATTGTGGGTAGGTAGGAGTGGAATGCCCGATCTCGTAGCCTACGTAGACGGCGGCTCGCACGGAAATCCCGGGCCCTCCGGGATTGGCGTCGTGATTGAAAGCCACGACGGCGAAATCACCCGTATCGCCCGCTGGATCGGGCATCAGGACAATAATGTTGCCGAATACGTCGCCCTGCTCGAGGCCTTGCAACACGCCATCGCCGTCAAGGCCAAGACGCTGCATGTCTATTCCGACTCCGAAGTGATGGTCAAGCAGATGACCGGCGAATATGCCTGCCGCAGCTCGCGCCTGCATTCCCTGAACTGGACCTGCCGCAAACTGGCGCGAGCGGTTGACTTCTCCATCGAGCACATTCAGCGCGAAGACAACTGCGAGGCCAACCAGTTGGCCCACCACGCGGTGCGGCAACGCGAAACTTCTTAAGCCGCGGTACAGGTCAGTTTGCAAGATTCACGCAGCCAGAGGTTATGGCTGGCGTCCAAACTTCCACTTCTCCCACCTACGCACTTTTTCAACGATCTTTCGATCCAGTTCCGTCCGTCGGCCAATCCACGCGCCTACGCTGTACCCAACGCCAGCGTAGAACGGGCCAGTGAAGGTAAGCTGGTCCAAGGCGCGTGTCATGTCGGGATTTGAAGCCACCATTGCCCAGAACTGCTTCCAATTCCGATAGTCCGGAACCACGAACCCACCGCCAAAATACTGATGGAAGGCCGACAACGCCCTCCAGGATTCTGCCTGCAAGACCGATGTCCCCGTCGAATAGGTGAAGAACTTGTATGCAAGGATCACAGCCGGTACTAGCCAGACGAACTCGGCGACCTTGTGCCTAAATCGAGCGTTGCATAGGCCAACGACTACCGCCGGGCCGAAACTGAAGGCGAATAGGTGAGAGAGGAGAAACTCAAACCTGCTTGATGACCGAGGGCTTTGCAGAGCCGGTAGCAGCGTATCCTGAATCCACTCAGCCAGAAACTGTGTAGAGAACTTTGCTGTGACGTAAACCGCGGCGAGGTGGAGGACGAATCGAACAATCTGCCGGGGCACTGAGGCGCTTCCGGTCGGCTTAGATTGGAACAGAATTCGTTCCTCGCTGGGGTCGCCCATAATCACCGCATTTATACGTCAAGGGTCCGCACCGCACAAGTTAGGCGGTTCGTCGTCATTGTCGCGGTCCTCAGCGCCTTATGGCCCTGTCACCGCACTCTTCGCAGGAATCCGCGAGTATGATTTGTACTCGGTAGGAACCAAGGGGAAACCATGCTGACCAAAACCATCATCGAGCCGTTTCGCATCAAGAGCGTCGAACCCATCCGCTGGACCACGCGCAAAGAGCGCGAGCAACATCTGCGGACGGCGCACTATAACCTGTTCCTGTTGCCCGCCGACGATGTGCTGATTGACCTGCTCACCGATTCGGGCACCGGCGCGATGTCAACCCAGCAATGGGCGGCGATCATGCTGGGCGACGAGAGCTACGCCGGCAGCCGCAGCTTCGACCATTTCCGCGATTCCGTCCAGGACATCTTTGGCTACCAGCATGTGATCCCGACCCACCAGGGGCGCGCCGCCGAACGCATTCTGTTCAGCGTGATGTGCAAGAAGGGCGACGTGGTTCCCAATAACACGCACTTCGATACCACGCGCGCCAACATAGAATTCGTGGGCGCCGAAGCCGCCGACCTGCCCATTCCTGAAGCCCGTCAGCCTGCGACCCGCCTTCCATTCAAGGGCAACATGGATGTGGCCGCGCTGGAGAATTTAATCGCGCGGGTTGGCCGTGAACGCATCCCGTTGGTCATGCTCACTATCACCAACAACTCCGGCGGTGGGCAGCCGGTTTCGATGGAGAACGCCCGCGCTGTTAGCGCAGTTTGCCGCAAGCACGGCATTCCGTTGTACTTCGACGCCTGCCGCTTTGCCGAGAATGCCTACTTCATCAAGCTGCGTGAAGAAGGCTACGCCGCAAAGACCCCCAAGCAGATTGCGCAGGAGATGTTTGCGCTCGGCGATGGTTGCACCATGTCGGCGAAGAAAGATGGCATGGCCAACATCGGCGGCTTTCTGTGCACCAATAATTCGGTGCTGGCGGGTCAGGAAAAAGATCTACTCATTCTCACCGAGGGCTATCCGACGTACGGAGGACTGGCCGGCCGCGACCTTGAGGCCATCGCCGTCGGTGTGCAGGAGTCGCTGGAAGAAGATTATTTGCGCTACCGCATCGCTTCCACTGCCTACCTGGGAAACCACATCGCCGAGCAAGGAGTTCCCATCGTGCAGCCACCGGGCGGGCACGCTATTTATCTCGACGCGCGCGCCTTTCTGCCGCACATTCCCTTGGAGCAGTTTCCCGGCGTGGCGCTGGCGGCGGAGTTGTATCTGGAAGGCGGCATCCGCTCCGTCGAGATTGGCACGCTGATGTTTGGGACGGCAGCCACCATGGACCTGGTGCGGCTGGCGATTCCGCGCCGTGTCTATACGCAGAGCCACATGGATTACGTGATCGAGGTGATCCTCGCGGTGTGGAAGCGCCGCGAAGAGATACACGGGATGCACCTCACGTACGAAGCGCCCTTCCTGCGGCACTTCACAGCACATTTGGAGCCGGTGGTTCTCGAGGAGATCCTGCGCCGGGTCGATGCCATACCCACAGTGGACACTCGCACCGAGGACGAGATCCTCGGATACGACCAGCATGGGGTCCCACGCTCATGGTGATTGACACCTCGGCATTACTGGCCATCTTCCTGCCCTGCCTGCGGCACTTCACCGCACACCTGGAGCCGGTGGCGTGCGCGAAGCTGGCAGGTAAACCGCAGGTATTTACATTGTGCGCACATTAACGCACATTTATTGTGGATACAGATGGAGGGGTAAGAGATGAGTGCTACAGCCCAACCTGACAGTTTGCGAGCGTCCGCTCTGCTCGACCGACGCTATTTCAATCTTCCCGAGGATCAATTCCGGCGTTTCACTGCCATGCTGGATAAGCCCCCAGCCAACGATCCCCGGCTGGCACGTTTGCTTAGGTCAAAGGCGCCGTGGGAGAAATAAGCAGCGCCAGGGGAGAGCTCTCTGCTCCTGAAAAGCAGCCATGAAACTCCACCACTATCCCGACACGGACTCGCTCTACATTGACCTGAATGCGAATCCCAGCGCCGATTCCCGCGAGGTGGCCGAGGGCCTGGTCATCGCGACCTGGATTCCGCTGGCCATGTGGTGGGCATTGACATCCAACACGCGTCGCAAGTATTGGATTTGAATACGCTCGAAACCGAGTCGCTCCCAGTCAAGGCGAGGACTGCCTAGGTGCCGTCCCGGATTACTACTTTTGCCCCTGCGCCTTCGTCCCCGTCAGCGCCTCCCCTGCCGGTTCTTCGCGCACCGGCTCAGGCACGTACAGCTTCTTCAACGGCAGGAAACGCTTGTACTTCGGATCGAGCTGCTCATAATGAGTCAGGATAAATCGTATAAATTCGTCACCATCGATTAGCCTCATGTTCGGACGGGACTTGGCAAAGTCCACCGCTTGCCGGGAGAAACTGCCGAGCGTTACCAGCAGTCCATACTCGCCGGTTCCCAGATTGCCTGAAAGCTGACGGACATCGGGACCGCCGATCGATCCCTCCGTGCTCTTCACCTGCACTTTGATAATCGGCGGCTCCAGCTTCAATTCATCTTTGTGTGCGATGATGTCGACGCCTTCATCTGTTCCCTTCGCTGACTCGACCGTGCGATAACCCATTGTGGTGAGCAGGTGCGAGACGAATGATTGCAACCCGTAACCTTTGAAGTGTTGGGCCAGTTGCTTAAAGATGAAGTCGCGGGTGTTCTGCTCAATGTCTTCAGCGACCAGAGCGACAGTTTCGTCCTCTGCTGTGGCCCCATCTGCCGCAAAAGTTGGCTTACTCTCGCCGCTCATGGCGGATCGATATTCATCCGCGTAGTTCTTGACCTGGAAAAGAGTCAATGCAGAGCCAAGCTCGTACAAAGCACCTTGGGAGAACTGCGTCAGGGGATACGTTCCGACCCACTTCACGGGCCTGACGTTCATATATTCTTCGTCCAGATCAGGCCGATGTTCATAGTCCCCTGCTATCCTGCCAATATGAATGTGGCGATCCACCTTTGAACGGTAGATGGCTGCATCTTCAATTTTCACCTCATGAACAAAGCGGAAGAGTTGGCTGGCAGAGTTAATCATCAATCCACGCGCGAAATGTGGATAAATTTTGCCGATTCTCTCCTTGAAAGCCTCGCGATTGGGGGCGATCTTGCGCAAGTCGCCCGCCTCCGGCCAGCCGATTCCCAGGAAATTTTTCTTCAGGAATAATAGGTCCCCTTGCGGTGCGCAGTGGATGCCCCAGAACACCTGATCTTTTTCGCTTGTCATGCCGAGTTCTCCGTTGAAGGTGCCTCGCAGGTCTTTTCTACCCTTGCCCTTGCGCCTTTCCTGTTTTTAGCACTTCATCTACTGTGGTGATGTCCACCAGCCCAAAGCATCCATAGATCGCGGGAAGCACGCGCTCTGACGGGAAGCTGCGGCGCAGCTGCGCGACCTTCTCCGTCCCGGAGCGGTACGCCGGAAGGTACATGCGGCCCAGCAGCGGATGCCGTCCCCACGCTCCCGACAATTTGTCAGCGCGCTCCTCGCTCACCAGAAAATCGCGGCGCAGGGTCGCAGCCACTTCGGCTTGCGGCTTGCCCTCGCCCCAAGTGAGATACGACGACTGGTTCTTGGCGTCATCCTGCAACAGCGCCAGCAGGACGCCGATCTGCATGTCTTCGTCCGGCAGTTGGTCAACTTCGGTCACGCCGTGCGCGATCAGGATGGCATTATTGGCGAGTCCTTCAAACAGCGTGGCAGCACGCGTGTTCATGGTCAGGACGGTGGCCTCGAAACCGGCCAGCCCGCGGACGTACAGATTTTGAAGATACGCAAACGTGGTCACGTGTCCGGGCACGACCTCATGGCTGACCAGTTGCTGGAACTCCGGAAAGCTCATTTGCAGTGACGCATTGATCTCGTAGCTCGCCTCGTACTTCGGGCTGCCATCGGCGTTGCGAGCGCGGCCCAGATAGTTCATGGAGCCGGAGAACCACGCGTCCTTGATGGGCAGGAAGTTGATGTTGGCGCGCGGCACAGCCGCCAGTTCCTTCGGCAAGAGCGGCAGCAGGTTCGCCGCACTGAGATTGTCGAAGTACGCAATGACGGCTGCGCCCAACGCGCGCACCGACGCCATCGGCGTGACTCGATCGCGCCGCCAGGCATCCACCGCGCCCAGCAGGCCGCCGGACTGCGCCGTCGAATATCCGCCGCGGTCCAGCAACTGGGCAACGCGATCGCGCTTGGCGTCCGGCTGCGACGGCTCCGGCAGCTTGCCGGTCGAGGCCTGGACGCAACGCTCGTAGGGAACCGGCTTGCCCTTGCCGAGTATCTCCATCGCCAGCTCCCACATCGTCGTGAGAGAGCGCGCGAGACCGGCAAGATACTGGCCGCGCAGCCCGCCGATTTTCTCCGCCTCGGCGCACATTCCGTCTATCGCTTTCGGCAGGTCCACCTCGCGCAAATAGGCTTCGACGGCCTCGCGATCAACGGTCTTGCCGCCAACCCCTCCGGTTTCGCGCACCCGCGCCGCGGCAGGGGTGGTGTAAGCAGGGGGCAGCGGCTCGTCGGAGAACCACGAGTCCGCAATGAAGCGTCCCGTTCCCGACGGACACATAACGTCTCCGCCCCAAAGCGTGTCAATGCCGAGTACGGCCTCGGCTACAAATCGTGCTAGCTGGTCCATTATGATGCCTTCTTTCCTTGGATCGACCTAAACCACACATACAAGCATAGCCCAACGAACATCAGCGCGGAAACCATCTGCGACACCGGCTCATTCGAATAAAACGGCGTGTGGACCATGTCTTCGCTATATTTCGGCAGCAGGCGCAAGGCCGCGCCGAAGACGCCGCCCAGCGCTCCGCCCGCCATGAGTCCGCCGGCGACGATGACGCCCCGCTCGCGTATGCTGCGGCCACTGTCACCGCCCGCCTTGTCGGCCCGCTTGTTCACCAGGTGCGAGAGGAATCCGCCCGCCAGTATGGGCGTGGTCAGTTGCAGCGGGAGGTAAATTCCCAGGGCGAAGACCATGGAGGAGACGCCGAGCATCTCCAACACCACCGTGACCAGGGCGCCGATACCAAACAGGACATAGGCGACCGGCTGGCCGCTCATAAAGCCCTCGACCACGGCCTTCAAGGCGGAGGCCTGGGGCGCGGCCAGCACCTGGCGCACGTCTCCGGGCGCAGCCTCGCCGAACTGGAAGGCCTTGGCCAGCAGGATGATGGTCAAGCCGGCGGTGATCGCCGCGGCCACCACCCCGATGAACTTCACTTTCTCCAGCGCTGCGGGCGTGGAACCGATCCAGTAGCCGGCCTTGAGGTCGGTAATGAATTGTCCCGAGGCGCAGAGGGCGACGCACACCATACCGGCGAGCGCCATCACGAAGAACATGCCAGTGGTCCCGGAGAGGCCAAACTTCAGCAGCACCACCGCCGAGATGATCACGGTGAGCAGGGTCATGCCGGAGGCGGGATTGTTCGCCGTGGTGGCAATGGCATTGGCGGCCACCGTGGTGAAGAAGAAGGCGAAGAGCAGCGTCAGCCCCAGCCCCAGCGCCACGACCGTCCAGGTGACATGCAGTTGTCCATAGAAGACGGCCACGGCGATGGCACCCACCACCACGCCGAGGAGTATGGCCATGATCGGAATATCGCGGTCGGTGCGCTCCATGTGCGGGGCTTCGCCGTGGCGGAAGGCGTGCAGCGCGATGCCGAACGATCCCGCCACCACGCGCAGCGATTTGAGGATGCCGACCAGGCCGGCGGCAGCGATTGCGCCCACGCCGATGAAGCGCACATAGTTGCGGTAGATTTCGGCAGCGGTCATGTGCGAGATGGGAATGGTGGCCGGATAGACCGTGACGTCACCCATGTGGCTGCCGAGGAACCAGATCACGGGAACCAGCACGAAGTTGACCAGCACGCCACCGGCGCAAAAGATCATGGAGATGCGCAGGCCCATGATGTAGCCGAGGCCGAGAATGAAGCCGATGGCGTCGAAGTTGAAGACCATGCGCTGGCGATCGACCAGCGTTCGCATCACCGGCACAAATTGGAAGTTCACGTACTCCTTCCAGACATGGAAGGTGGTGACGAAGAAATCGTAAATCGCGGCGACGATGGTGGCCTGGATCAATAGCTTGGCCTGGGAGCCGCCCTTCTCGCCGGTGACCAGCACCTCGGTGATGGCGGTGGCTTCGGGAAAGGGGAATTTGCCGTGCATCTCGCGCACGAAATAGCGGCGCAGGGGAATGAGGAAGAGAATGCCCAGGCAGCCGCCGGCCAGGCAGATGAAGATGGTCTGCACCGGATGGGGGTCGAGGTGAAGGATGTAGAGCGCCGGCACAGTGAAGACGGCGCCGGCCACCACGCTGCCGGAGGCCCCGCCCATGCCGGTGATGATCATGTTCTCCAGCACGGTGGAGCGGCGGCGGTACATGCGCGCCAGGCCGATGGCGAGGATGGAGATGGGAATCGCCGCCTCCATTCCCTGGCCGACCTTCAGGGCGGAGTAGGCCGAAGCCACGCTGAAAATGATGCACAGCAGCGTGCCCCACAGCACCGCCCGCCAGGTGACTTCCGGCAGGTTCATGCCGGTGGGCACCAGCGGCACATAGAGTTCACCCTCTTTCAAGGGCTGATAGGCGTTCGCGGGTAGGGACTTCGTCTCGAGATCGGGTGTAGTGGTGGCCATGAATACAATCTCCTGGCAGTTTGGCAGCCGGAGGAATTGTATCGTGTGGGGTCAAGGGAGGATGTGACGCCGGTCGTGAGTGTCAGTGATCCCAGGTTAGCGTCGAGAGTCGGGACGCGAATCCGGGGCACCGGGCTACGTACCGACGAGCAGGCAGTGTCTTAAGCACTGTGTTGCAGCCTCCGCCGATGGCCTTTTAATTGCGCTTAGTAATCGGTATGAAGAACGCCTTCTGTTGAGATCCAAGCGACCTGGTTGCCACTGTAATAGTCGCGCAGGGATACGACGTCGGGAAAATGCTGCGGGAATGTCTCCAACACCTGATCCGCAGGCATGCGGTCGATGAAGAGGCATTTATCTATCACTCGCGCATCGAGAGCCTTCTGTTCATAAGGGACGAGCGCCCATTGAGGCCCGACGACCACGACGAGATTCGCCCAAGAGTACGAGGCGATGACGCCGGCGCGCTGTTTCTGCTCGAAAAACTTGTTACACAGCGCCCGCTGGGCTTCCATAGCTTCGGCGTCGATGGCGGCGAGCTTGGCGTCCGCCTCAGACTTCTTCGTAGCCTTCTCGCTACCTACGGGTTCGGCGGTTTTTCGCTCTGTCGTGGTCCCGCTCGGGTCGTTGACGGGAGCGCTTGTTCCGCCTGCCCTCTCGGTTGCGAACCGTGCCTTATCCTCAGGCGAGAGGTGTGCATCGTAAAAGAAAGGGAGCGCCACGAAGCTGGCGATAGCCAGCAAAAGGCCAGTCCAACGGCTGGTGATGCGCAAAATTTTGAGCGGCTTGATAATGCTCACGACGCCGACCACGAACGTTACCACGCTCAACCAACACAACAGAGAAAATAGAGTTCGCATGTCCCCTTAACTCATGCCCCTCATCATACGCTGGTGGATTCTGGCGGGTGGCTGTAGATGATCAAGAGGTTGTTCCGGAATCGGAGCGGCTGATGGGCGGCCTGTAGTTAAGGCTACCATGCGGGCGTTCGCGGTTGTAGTAGTCGGTCCAAGGCTGCAGATGAGCGTCCCTTTGCTCGGAGTCGGGCCAGTGTTGTGCATAAGCCCACTCGCGCAGGGCGGTCTGGATGAAGCGCTCCGCCTTGCCATTGGTTCTAGGGGTGTAGGGCCGGGTGCGGTGATGCCGGATGTGCATGGTCTGACAAGCCTGACGGAACTGAGCCGAGCGGTAGCAGGAGCCGTTGTCGGTGAGCAGGGCGCGCACGCCGATGCCGTGGATGGCAAAGAAGTCCCTGGCCGCGGCGAGGAACGCGACGGTGGTTTCGGCCTTTTGATCGGGCAGCATCTGGGTAAAGGCCAGGCGGGAGTGGTCGTCCACGGCCACATGCAGAGCCAGGAAGCCGGGATGTTTCTGTTTACCGCGCAGGCGACCATCGCCACGCAGGCTGACTTGGGAAAAGCGCGTCATGCCTTTGATATCCAGGTGCAGGAGGTCGCCGGGCCGGGGATGCTCGTAGCGCTGTATGGGAGGCGGTGGGTTCAGATCGCGCCAGCGGCTCAGCCGGGCGCGGCGCAGGACGCGGCTGACGGTGGCCGGGCTCAGACCGGTGCGGCGTGCGATCTCATAGCCGGGCATATGACCCCGCCGAAGAACAACAACCCTTTCTAATAAGGAAGAAGAGGTCTGACGCGGGCTGTGGTGCGGCCGCGAGCTGCGGTCAGCCAGGCCGGCAACGCCAAACTGGCGGTAGCGGCCAAGCCATTTGGCTGCCGTCTTGGCACTCACGCAGAAGCGTGAAGCCGCGGCACTGACCCGCAGGCCGTCGTCGATCACCATACGGGCCAGACGCTCTCGACTCACCGCCGTCTATGGGGCATTCTTGTGATAGTCCATTCGGTCTCCAGAGTTACTGAGTTGCTCGTCACAACCAGCTTCTCCGGTTCCAACCGAATGGACAACCTCTTGAAAGATCACAGGTGGCCCAGGTCTCGCGATTTTCGAGACCTGGGTGGGTACGAGGCTTGGTCGGCCGGGTGATCGATGACGAACCTCCCGGGTCTCGAACCCCGCGAGACCCGGGGCACCCGGCAATTCCCGATTCAAGCGATTTCAACGCGCGATAGGCTTTGCAACTTCTACCCTTAAAGGGTAATCTAAGCTGGTGGAGAAGCGCACGCCACATTACGAATTGGCACGTATCCAGGAACAGGTGCGACGTTTGCGAGCAGCGGCATTCACCAAGACTGCTTTGGATGGCGGACGCGAAATGGGATTGACCACGGCCGAAATGCTGGCGGTCATTGCTTCCCTATCGCGCCGGAATTTCTACAAGTCGATGACGACGTATGCCGATTATCGCGTCTGGCAAGACGTTTATCACGCTGACACGCCTGTGAACAAGCAAGCGTATATCAAGATCACATTGCGGGACCTGGCCCCGGTGATCCAGTTTAAGGAGAAGTGAAATGCCGCGGAAGTGCTTGAATTGCGACTCGCGTCGAGCCATGACTCGTTTTGAGGGAGAGACGTTCGAGATCGAATACGCAGGAAGTAAGGCCAAGGTGGACGGACTTTCGGGCTGGCGATGCGACGATTGCGGCGAAGTGGAATTTGATGCAGCCAGTGCAAGGCGCTATGGGGCCGCGGGTGATGCACTGGTTCTGCGGCAACGAGCTAAACAGAGCGAAGAGATTCGGCGCATTCGGCGCAAGCTTGGTTTGACGCAAAGGGAGGCCGCTCGGCTGACTGGCGGCGGCCACAATGCATTCTCGCGTTACGAGCGCGGACAGGCAACTCCGATGCCCGCGGTATTAAATCTGTTCCGGCTGCTGGACAAACATCCGGATTTGCTGGCTGACTTGAGGGGAGCCCATGCAATTCGTCACCGAGCCAAAGTTGGGCGGGTGGCCCAGGCAAGCACTTCGATGAGTGGATAAACAATAGGGTGCCCCATCCAACCTTCCTTTGGTTGGGTGGGGTTTTTGACTTTCATCCTTATTATCGGTCGAGGCGGAGAGCGGCCGGCTTTACCATATTGAATGCTGGTATTGAGTATGGTATGTTGAGACTGCTATGCCGACCGCGCGAAAAATCACTGTCGAGATACCTGCTGAACTTCTGGAGAAAGCACAAAAGGCCAGCGGAACCGGCATCACACAGACCGTTCGTACCGGACTGCAGTTGCTGGCGGCATCCCAGGCCTATGCCCGGCTGCGCCAGATGCGAGGCAAGGTCCGCTTTAGCCGCACGTTGGCGGAACTGAAAGCGGACCGATGATCGCCGCCGATACCAGCACGTGGATCGCGTTTCTGGAGGGCAGCAGCGGCGCGGACACGCTTTTGTTGGACCAGGCACTGGGCGACCACCAGGTACTCATGGTGCCGGTCGTGCTTACCGAACTCCTAAGCGACCCTAAACTTCCTGCCAGCGTGTCCGCAACGCTGTCCGAAGTGCCGATGCTGGAGGTAGAACCAGGATATTGGCAGCGGGCGGGAGTTCTGGGCGGGTGGCCCAGGCAAGCACTTCGATGAGTGGATAAACAATAGGGTGCCCCATCCAACCTTCCTTTGGTTGGGTGGGGCTTTTGACTTTCATCCTTTTATCGGTCGAGGCGGGGGTGCCCCGCCGAGACGGCGGTATCGAACATGTCCACGCCGGACGCCTTAAACACCCGCTCATCGACTCCGAGTCTGCATCTCGCTTCTGTGCTATTCTGGGCCGCAGGACACAAGTTTTGAAGAGCTACCTTTTCAAAGTCGTCATCGAGGAAGATCAACACGAAGACGGGCGCCGGGCCTACCAGGCGTACTGTCCCGAGATCGAAGAAGCGGTGACCTGGGGCGATACCCCAGAAGAGGCGCTCCAGCGCATTAACCAGTTGCTGCAAGCGCTCGTCGAGATGCGGATCGAGGAAGGGCGCAAGATTCCCACCTCCCTCGAGCTTGAATCCTCCGCCGTGGTGGTCACGGTTTGAACATCCCTCGCGGGATCACCGCCCGCGACTTTACTCGTGCTCTTGAATCTGACGGATTCATCCTCAACCGCATTGCAGGAAGCCATCACATTTACACGCACCGGGACGGAAGGGTCGTGCCCGTTGCATACACGCGCCAGTCAGACACCTTCCCGATCGGCACGCTGCGGAGCATGATCCGCCTTGCCCGGTGGACGGAAGCTGATCTTCGACGACTGCATCTCACTAGGTAGCCGAGGATCATGGTTCGCCTGGTGCGTACATCAAGATCACATTGCGGGACATGGCCCCAGTGATCCAGTTTAAGGAGAAGTGAGATGCCGCGGAAGTGCTTGAATTGCGACTCGCGTCGAGCCATGACCCGCTTCGAAGGAGAGACGTTCGAGATCGAATACGCAGGGAGTAAGGCCAAGGTGGACGGACTTTCAGGCTGGCGATGCGACGATTGCGGCGAAGTGGAATTTGATGCAGCCAGCGCGAAGCGCTATGGGGCCGCGGGCGATGCGTTAGTCCTACAGCAACGAGCTAAACAGAGCGAAGAAATTCGGCGCATTCGGCGAAAACTTGGTTTGACGCAAAGGCAGGCCGCTCGGCTGACCGGTGGTGGACACAATGCATTTTCGCGTTACGAACGCGGCGAGGCAACTCCCATGCCCGCGGTATGTCAGTAGCACATGATATGTCCGGTTGCGATAGCACGTGATCTGTCCGCTTTTCCGGCGGCGAGAGTAGGAGACCATGCGAAGCATGGATTTCTACTCGAAGGCCGCGATGGAGCGGGCAATGAA
>JBEKPR010000018.1:0-91243 GCA_049520555.1 Candidatus Korobacteraceae bacterium | reverse complement strand
GTGTTACTCACCCGGTCGCCACTTTACTCATGGATTGCTCCACTTTCTCGTTCGACTTGCATGTGTTAGGCACGCCGCCAGCGTTGATTCTGAGCCAGGATCAAACTCTCGTTTGAAACCTGAAAATGCCCACCGAACGGAGGTCGGCGGACAGCCGCCCAAGCCTGCTAAGGCCCGGCGGCGGAATAACTATGTGAGATCGCTCGAACTTAACTCGAGCGCAAATCTCACGACTGGCACGTTCAACCTTTTGTCAAAGATCCGGGCAAATCCGCACTAGGCGGCTGCTTCGGATAATGACGGCCCGTAGCCCTAAAGCCACGGCCGTCGTCCTCGAAACCTTTCCAACATACTACGCAGTTTTCCGTGCTGTCAACCTGAGTTTTCATGCACTTACCCAGGGAGCACCAGCGCTCAACCCAGCCGCTCTTGTCCTTGATCAGCACTCACTTGGAGTTGATCTAAGGCGGCGGGGGAGCAAACGCGCAACATGCCGCTCCAGTTGGCTTTGTCCACCATTTTCAGCGCGCAAAGCACCAGAGCGTTCGAATTCGTTAAAGATCTTGTACTGGAGGTTCCGCGATTCCCGCTAACCTGTCGGAGAACTCTGTCCCCGACTTCCAGCCCTGTGGCCAGGGCAGCTACTACGAGGCCTAATATCTTAGATGCCGGCTTCTTCTGCAGGGACTCAAAACCATCCCGCATCCGCAGGCGACAATAATGCCTCTTGCTGACTTAATTGTTATAGCAGACGAGGGCGCATGACACAACCCCTGAAGTGCAACTTTGGTGAAAGATTCTCGGCTGGATTGATGAAAGCCGCATAAACACTGACGATTGGCGCGCAAAAAAAATTTCGCGAGCAGCGATAATTTGCCCTTTTAAGGCTCCCATGAATGCCAAACTCCACACGATTCCCACACGATCACCTCGTGAGGTGCTGCACTCGCCAGAACTCGAGAGCGCAGCACCTCGACTCAGCCGCCCTAAGGCAACCTACGTCTGACAGAATCGACGGCTGCCTGGAGGATAAGCATAGTCTCTTCCGGGGACAACACGTCCCGCCTGAGGGTTTCTACAGCAATGGGACAGACATCTCCAATCGGCAGTTCGCTGGAACTGTGGGGCGAAAAGCCGCCAGTTGTCGTCGGATACCGATTGCGAACCGACGGTTGCTGATCGTCCCATGTAGCTTCACCGAATTCGATGACGTGGCCCTCTCCCAGATCAATGACCTCTTGAACGTTCATTGAGACATCTCCTTCTGCCCTTTCATAGTCGGGCGCCATATAGAACGTGCCCGCTCCGCTTTTGGCTCCTTTCTAACTTCGGTCTCTCCCCACGGTGAATACCACGACCCTCGCCTTAGCGTCTTGTTTGCTTCTCAACAGAGTTTCATTGCTTCCGCCGAGCCAAACTAACTCATTGAATCGGCTGAGTTTACTAGTCCTTTCCCGAGTCACCAGATCCACCTCATGTTCGTAGGGAGACGCCACAACAATCCGTCCGTGGACTTCCACCTCTGAGCCAATATCCATCGCGATCATGAATATTGCCGCCTGCTCGTCCGCGAAGTATTCGGTTACGCTCGCCTCCCCTGCGATCACCTTCGGATCGTCACCGCGCCGCAGACTGCCGGTCCCAGGCAGCAACTCAACCACGACATTCCGAAACGGCGTGTCTCGCAAGTTCTCGACGACGTGTACCAATCCCGCCGGCGACAACTCGCATTCTCCATCGCGGTAACTCAGCTTCTTCGGCTCCTCGTCCCGTGCGGCGCTAACGATGTCTCCATCACCCACCACGTACAGCAAGTAGTCGTGCGGATGATGATGACAGAGCGTGCGATCGTGTGGCGCGATCTCGACCGCAAACGCGCGCACGAATTCGTTCTCGATCACGAGATGATGCCGTGGCTCCTGCTCGATGGGAACCACGTGCTTGCACGGGTATCGCTTGTCGTCCACTGCTATTCTTTTGCAGGAGCGGCCGCAGGCGCGGGCTTGAACTCGATCACGACCAGGCGCATCTCGTGGTCGCCTGTGTTGGTCAGCCCATGGTCGGGGTGGCCGCCGTGAAACATCATGTCGCCCGCCTTCTGGCTGAAGTCCATGCCACCGTTCCCCGGCGGTCCGGTGTGTGCGTGCATGTCGGTGACGAGAACAACCAGGTGAGGAAATGGCTCGTCGGTTGAGACCGTCTGCTGTGGCTTGATGATCGCTTCCGAGATGCGAAAGGTGTCGCCGTAGCCGATCAGCTTCGATTCCTCCGTCAGCGGCGGCCAGTCCTTGGCCCGAGGATCGCTGGCGCAATTGTTCACGCACACCGGATGGCCATGGTTCTGTAGCAGTTCGATGGTCGCATTATGGAAGGTCGTGGGGGCCACATCGGTGACCGCGTGGATCAGCCCCGCCGGCGTGTAGCGGACGTCGCCATCCTCCAGCACGATGTGCTTGACCGCGCCGTCGGGCGCAGTGCTGTCGATCACGGTGTGCCCCAACGCGACGGCGACATAGTCAGTACCGTGATGATGCATCAGGGTGGACTGTTGCGGCGCTACCGTAATGTAGTAAGCGCGAAAATACTCGTTCTCGATCTTCAGTTGGTGAGTGGCGTCCGCGGGGATCTCAACCGTGGGGCCGAATTTTGTCGGGGTGGTTGGCTTCGTGTCCTGAGCCAGGGAGAGGCTGGCCGCCAGGCACAACATCAAGAGCGGTGCATGAATCTTCATGCCGGACAGAGTAGCGATGCGACAGCGCCAGCGCAAGGGAGAAGTTGGCGGCGCGGTGGTACACTATCGTTGACCTCGAAACCCTTCCGGTTCGCAGGGACCGGACCCACCGCCCAGTCGGGACGTGGCTCAGCCTGGTAGAGCACTCGCTTGGGGTGCGAGGGGTCGGCAGTTCAAATCTGCCCGTCCCGACCAAAAATCAGCCGTCAGCATTCAGCTTTCAGCAAGAGCAAAAACAGCCGTCAGCTATCAGCCATCAGCTTTCAGCCAAAGCAAAACCAGCCGTCTTGTGATCCTGAGCGAGCGTAGCGAGCCGAAGGGTCTGCGATTGTTCTCACTGACAACTGAGAACTGACTACTGACTACTGACTACTGCTCCTACTGCGTCTGCTGCAATTTGGCGATCAGCTTCTGCGCCAGGTTCTCTTCCGACTCCGACCACAGCACCCGTCCGCTGAGTGCGCAATTCTTTTCGACGGCGGCAGAAAAGGCGACCAGCTTGGCAATGTTGGCGCGCAGGTGCTTTTCGACGAAGGGCGAAAGCTTCAGTCCTTCGTACACGAAGGACGTGTCCAGTCCGAAGTCCACTTCGACATGCCCATCTTCGCTGTAAATGCCTTCGTCAAACTCGACCCCGTGCACCAGAAAGCGCACCGCAACCGGCCGCTGCACCCAGGTGTCGCCGTGCTCGTCTTCATTCGGCACCCACAGGTCCCAGAACGCCTCGAAGACAAAGGCGAAATCGTCGTGGGCAAATTCGCCGGCCAGCTCGGCGGCTTCCTCGGGCGAGATGCCCGGAGTGAAGCGGCGTTCCAGCACCGTTGGTTCCGACCACGCTACCGGATGCACTGACAAGTAGGTGATGCCCTCGCGCACCGCCGAGAACGGGAATTGCCGCAGCACGCCGACCGCGCGCGCCATCATCTCGCCTTCGCGGAAGCTGGGAAACCAAATGCTCAAATACAGCGAGTCGGCCATCGCGATATTCTAGCGCGTCTGCTGTCGGCTGGCGCGAGTGAGTGGGGAAGAACGTCGTTGCCACCCTTCGGCTTAGCTCAGGGCAGGCTACGACCCGGAGATCACGGAGAAAATTCTCTGGGAATCAAGACTCCGTGTCCTCTGTGCCTCCGTGTTGAAAGAAAAATGCTTTCTTCTCGGCGCTTCTGGCGGAGGCTGGCGGGCTGCGGTATCCTCAAGAACGCGCCGGACGCCTGCTTCCCTCGTTTGCAGAATCCTGAAGCGATTCCAGCGTCCGCGCACAGACTTCGGAGGACATTTTGATGAGTGATGCCAATCCTCTCCTCGCACCCATGAAGGGAACTCAGCACCGCGTAGTCGGCGGCGTCCAGCTCGACATCGTGGCCGCCGGAGCGGCCCGCATCAAGCGGGTGATCTATCCGCCGGGATTTCGCTGGTCAAAGCACATGAAACCCGTCAGCGGCACCGATCTATGCATGCATGCCCACGCGGGGTTTCTGGCCTCGGGGCAGATCCACATTGAATACGAGGACGGCTGCATGGTGGAGTTCCGCGCTCCTCAAGTGGTGGTCATCGAGCCGGGTCACGATGGCTGGGTGGTGGGCGACGAGCCGGCCGTTCTGATCGAGTTCGACTTCGAGAACGACACCGTCCGCAGTCTCGGCATGCCCGACCGCCACAAGCACGGCAAGTGAGGCCGGGCTTCTACACCCCCGCTTTCAGCCTCGTCGCAAACTTCTCCCGAATCTTCTTCACTTTGGGCGAGACCGTGAACATGCAGTACGGCTGGTAGGGATGGTTCTTCAAGTAGTCCTGGTGATAGCTCTCGGCAGAGTAAAAGGTTGAAGCCGGCTCAAGGGCCGTCACAATGGGATTGTCAAAAGCGTGTTCCTTGGTGAGGTCATAGATCACGGCCTGCGCGGTTTTGCGCTGCGCTTCATCGCGATAAAAGATGACCGAGCGATACTGTTCGCCGACGTCGTTACCCTGCCGGTTCAGCGTCGTGGGATCGTGGAGCGTGAAGAACACCTCCAGCAGGTCTTCGTAACTGATGATGGCCGGGTCGAAGGTGATCTGCGCGACCTCGACGTGACCCGTTTGTCCGCTGCAAACCTGCTCGTAGGTCGGGTTGGGCGCGCGCCCGCCCATGTAGCCCGAAACCACCGAATGGACGCCTTGCAACTGCTGGAACGCGGCTTCCACGCACCAGAAGCATCCCCCGCCGAGAATCGCCGTCTCTGTATTTGCCATGTTGGATAAGATGCGCGAGCCGGCGAGTTGTTGCAAGCTAGCTGCCGGCTTCTTCCAGCATGAATTCCAGCACCTCCTGCGGCGCCGACGACGTCCACACGGGCGCGAATGACAGCCGGTGCAGCGGGCTGGGGCCCTTCTCGCGCAGCGTTTTCAGGTGATGAGGCGTGCTGTAACCCTTGTTGGACGCAAGGCGGTACTCCGGGAACACCGGGTCCCAGGCGGTGATCATGGCGTCGCGCTCGACTTTGGCGATGATGGACGCCGCGGCGATCGAGGCTGAGAGCGCGTCTCCGTGGATGATGGGCGTCTGTGCGCAGTCGAAGTTGATGCGCATGGCGTCGATCAGCAGATGGTCAGGAATGAGCGTGAGCTTTCCGACGGCCACTTCCATGGCGCGTTTTGAGGCCCAATAAATGTTGATCTGATCGATGGTGGCGACGTCAACCGCGGCGATCGCCCAAGCCAATGCGTGCTCGCGAATGCGGGAAGCCAGCTTCTCGCGGGTCTCGCGGTCCAGCAGCTTGGAATCGCGCAGTCCGCGAATGCGATAGCTCGGGTCCAAGATCACGGCGGCCGCGACCACGGGTCCAAACAGCGATCCCCGCCCAACTTCGTCCACGCCGGCCACGAGTTTCGCGCCCGAGTCCCACACCAGCTTTTCGTACTTCAGCGTGCACTTCAGCTTCTTCAGCAGGCGCAGCTTCAGCGTGGCCGCAGAGACGGGCTTGGCGGGGTTGTCTCCGGTCGTATTTTTCTGCATAGAGGGCAAAGCAGAACCACCACCTGGACACGGAGGATGCGGAGATATTAGAACACGAGTGCAACGGACGGTACTGGAATTTGAGGATTACACGGGGATTTCCGGGTTGTTGCAAGGATGCGAATGAACAGGGCGACCTGCCGCTGTAGAATGATGTGTGCCCATAGCGCGGCTAAACCGAGATACGCTGCGAACGCTGGCCGCCAGCAGGCTCGAAGAAGCTCGCGTGCTTCTGGAAAACAAACTTTGGACGGGTGCCTACTACATGACTGGTCTTGCCGTCGAGTGCGCTCTGAAGGCTTACCTGGCCAGCACTGTGAAGGCGCACGACTTTCCAGACAAAGAGTTCGTGAATAAGATGTACGTTCACAGGTTGGAGGCCCTCTTCACAGCGGATGCGGCATTATGGGCCGCATTGCAGGCTGACATGAAGACTGACGCGAAGCTCAACGTGAATTGGAGTACCGTCAAAGACTGGGATGACGGCAAGCGTTACGATATTGTCGAAGAGTTAGAAGCCAGGGGATTGTACGAGGCGACTACAGAGGCCGGCTCCGGTGTGATGGAGTGGATTCGGAGAAGATGGTAATGGCATACGTGTACTCATTAATGGGAGCCGACATAGAGTTTGGAAAGTCGCTCTGGCAGGCGTTACGCGGAAACAAGAAGTTCCCAGTTAACGGGGCACTGTGGCTGTCCCAGTCTGATTCAGATCAGTGGCATTTGTTAATTGCAACCCCACGAGTGGATGAAGTGGGACCGAGAAAAGCGTACGAAGAGTTGTCAGACATCACGCGGCACATCCCAGCGGATTCGGCGCAGCTTTTGCGAATCGAACTGATCAGCCCAAGGCAGCCGTTTTATCAGGCCTTGCGTGCGGTCTTTGGAGAAACAGCATCAGTGGAGGGAGCGCGACTCGGCAATACGCAAATCGGCGGAATGTACATTAACGACGCTTATCTGTATGAGATTCGCTAACGACCTTTGTCTCGAAGCGAAACCTAGTTGCTGCTGATCCCCACCAGCTTCTGCTCTTTTGCCGCGTAGTGCGAGTCCACGTATTCGTCGAGAATCTTGATGAACTCCTCGACGATGTGATCGCCTTTCAGCGTGAGCATCAAGCGGCCGTCAACGTACACTGGTGCCTTCGGTTCCTCGAATGTGCCCGGCAGCGAGATGCCGATATTGGAGTGCTTGGACTCGCCCGGCCCGTTGACCACACAACCCATCACCGCCAGCTTCATCTCTTCCACGCCGGAGTAGCGTGTCTTCCACACCGGCATTTGCTCGCGCAGGTAGCTCTGGATTTGCTCCGCCATCTCCTGGAAGAAGGTGCTGGTGGTGCGCCCGCAACCGGGACATGCCGTGACCTGCGGCGTGAAACTGCGGATGCCGATGGATTGCAGAATCTGTTGTGCGACCGTGACCTCTTCGGTGCGATCGCCATTGGGCGCGGGTGTGAGCGACACGCGAATGGTATCGCCGAGGCCTTCCTGCATCAGCACGGCCAGCGCGGCGGTGCTGCTGACGATGCCTTTGGCGCCCATGCCGGCTTCGGTGAGTCCCAGATGCAGCGGGTACTCGCAGCGGCGGCCCAGTTCGCGATAGACGTCGATCAGGTCCTGCACGCCGCTGACTTTGGCGCTGAGGATGATTTGGTCCTTTCGCAAGCCGTAGCTGACCGCAAGGTCGGCGGAGCGCAGCGCGCTCAGGACCATCGCTTCCATGGTCACGTCGCGGGCATCTTTGGGCTCGTCGAGCTTGGAGTTCTCGTCCATCAGGCGCGTCAGCAGCGACTGGTCCAGTGAACCCCAGTTGACGCCGATGCGTACCGGCTTATTGTTTGCGATGGCAACTTCGATCATGGTGCGGAAGTTGTCGTCATCTTTCTTCCCAATCGAGACATTGCCCGGGTTGATGCGATATTTGGCCAACGTCTGCGCGCACGCGGGATACTTCTTCAGCAGGATATGGCCGTTGTAGTGAAAGTCGCCGATGATCGGCACCGGGATGCCCAGGCGGTCTAGACCGTCCACAATCTGGGGCACGGCGGCCGCGGCGGCATCGTTGTTGACGGTGACGCGCACCAACTCGGAACCGGCGCGGGCCAGGGCTGCAACCTGGCGAATGGTGCCGTCAATGTCGGCGGTGTCGGTGTTGGTCATCGATTGCACCACAATTGGTGCATCGCTGCCGACGCGCACTCCGCCCACCGAAGCTGTGTAAGTTTTTCTGCGCTGAATTTGAGCCATACAGGACTACCGAAAAGTTTAACACGACGAGGCGGGGTTTCTCTGGACTGTGCGGCCTCTCGTAGATAACCTGATCCACATGAGCCCTCAGACCTGGGTCCGGTTATTGCTGCCCCCATTGCTGGCATTTGCGATCAGCAAGACTGGATGGATCTATGCAGTTATGTTTCAGCGAGATAGGCCGATTTCAGCTTTTCAGAAGACGGTCACGAGGTACGTGAGTTTGTTCGTGCTTGGTATGGGCTATATCGTGCTGTGGCAGTATGAATTGGATGCGGCCTTCCACCTGCGTTCTGCTGGGCAAGTGTTGCTGGTGTTTTGGGCGGCTACGATGGCATGGTTGGCCATTGGTGCCCTACGTCGAAACTCTGCGGCCACTCAAGAAGGCGGAGCGGTTGAGTCGACACCAGCAGTTGAACATTTTGAAACCAATCGCGGCGAAATGCGGAAACCTTAACAGAAACTCAACATCTGACTAATTAGGTCGTCTATAACAAGTTGGACTTCGATGACGAAAGAGACGAGAATAAGGTCCACCGGGCGACAAATCGGCCCGCTTTGGGTTTATAACAGGGCTTAGGGGACTCAAAGGCCGGAGTCTATCTGGCCCGCGATCAGGCCCGAAAAGGTGTACATCATGCGTTACCTATCCCGTTGCTTCGGCTGCTGCGCCCTGGCACTCACGCTGGTTCCATTCGGCGTTGCTCAGAGCCAGAGCTCTTCACCCCAGGACCCGAACGCCGCGTCAGGTCCGCCTGCTTCCGATACCTCGAATGCGTCCGCGCCGGACACCTCGAACCCGCCCGCACCGGAAAAGCCGCAGAAGCCGGACAAAAACGCCCCCAGCCCCAGCACCATGAATAACATTGACGCCATCGGCAACCGCAACGTCGGCTGCGACAAGGGAATGGGCAATTGGTACTCGCTCGACAAGCAGGTGGCCATGGGGCGCGCGTACTCGCAGCAAGTGGAGCACAGCGCCAAGATGGTGCAGGACCCGGTGGTCACCGAGTACATCAACCGGCTGGGCCAGAACCTGGTGCGCAACTCGGATGCCAAGGTGCCCTTTACCATCAAGGTGATTGACACCGACGAACTCAATGCCTTCGCGCTGCCCGGCGGATTCTTCTATGTGAACTCTGGCCTCATTCTGGCGGCGGACAACGAAGCTGAGTTGGCCGGTGTAATGGCGCACGAGATTGGTCACGTCGCGGCCTGTCACGTAGCTCGCGAGCAGACCCGCAGTAATATCGCCAACCTGGCCAGCATCGGGCTCATCTTCATTCCCGGCGGCTGGGCGGTCTACGAGGGTACGCAGGCCGCGCTGAGCATTGGCGTGCCCGTCGCTTTCATGAAGTTCTCGCGCACCTTCGAGGCGCAGGCCGATTTCCTGGGCATGGAATACATGTACAAGGCGGGATACGATCCGCAGTCGTTTATCTCGTTCTTCGAGAAGGTCGAAGCTCTGGAGAAGAAGAAGCCCGGCACCATCGCCAAGGCGTTCGCTTCCCACCCCATGACCGATGACCGCGTTGCGGCCGCGCAGCAGGAAATGAAAACGGTTCTTCCCGCGCGCCCCGAGTACATCGTGGACACCTCGGAGTTCGAAGACGTGAAGGCGCGCCTGGCCTCGATCCAGAACCGCCACAAGGTGCAGAACGACAAGGACAACAAAGACCGGCCGACGCTGCGGCGGGCCACAGCCGACAATCCTTCGACCGATAATGGCAGCGGCACCGGCAAGACCGACGACGACCGCCCCACTCTGAAGCGCAAGGACGGCTCGCAGTCGTAAATCTTTGGCCGCGAGGAACCCTGGTTTAGTTTCAGTGCCGGCGGCGAGGTTCGCGTCGCTGGCTGAAATAGGGGTCCTTCGACTGCGCGCGAGTCCGCCACCGCGGACCCGCGCTCCGCTCAGGATGACACTCTTAATTTCTGTACAAGCTGAGTGAAGAAAATTCCGCAATCAAAAACGGGGCGCAGAATGCGCCCCGCTTTGACTTGCAAGAAGCTTTCCCTCAAGGCAGCCGTTGCGCCAGTCCGGGCAGCGCTTTCATCAGGTCGTTGTAAATCACCACCGCCGCGAACAGGATCAGGAAAACAAATGCGGTTTGGTAGATGCGCTCCTTGATGCGGATGCTGATGTCTCGCCGGAGAACGCCCTCAATGATCAGCAACAGGATGATGCCACCATCGAGGATGGGAATCGGCAGCAGGTTGAAGATGCCCAGGTTGAGGCTGATCATGGCCATCAGGCCCAGCAGCGGGGTCCATCCCGGCTGCCGCGCCGCATCTCCGGAAGCGCGCGCGATACCGATGGGGCCTTCCATTTGCTTGATGGACGCCTTGTGCTCCACTAACTTGCGGACCAGGTCCACGATCAGCAGTGAATACCGTTTGTTTTCCTGGATGGAGCGACTGAGCGCCTGAGCGAACGGCAGCTTGTCGATTTGCACGGGCCTGGATTGGAAGCCTAGGCGATAATTCTTCTGCCCGTTGTCCTCGGTTTGGACGGGGGTTACCTTGATCTCTAATTTTTGCCCGTTGCGCAACAAAGCGACATCCACCGGCTTGTCACCGTTCTGCCGCAGAAAGTGGATTACGGAAAGCAGCGATCGCATCGCGGTGCCGTTCACCGAGACCACCTCGTCGCCGACCTTCAGCCCAGCCTTGGCTGCGGGCATGTCGGGCTCCAGATAGGTTACGGTGATCGGCTCGTCCGGCAACCATCCCACGGTGTCGTACTGGTCCGACCCATCCGGCGCGGGCTGGATTTGTTTTTCCAAGACCTGGTTGCCGCGCTGAATGGCGACATCCACCGGTCCCTTCGTGGTGACCGCCACTTTCAGCAGCACATCTTCCCAGGTGGGACTCTGCTGGCCATCGATGCGCACGATGCGGTCGCCCTGCTCGATCCCGGTCTTGGCCGCCGGCGAATTCTCCATCACCCATCCCACCACCGCGGGCTGGTCGAGATAGACCGGATGCTCATAGTGCACCATGAACACGCCGGTCAGAAGGACAACGGCCAGGATGATGTTCATGGCCGGACCGGCGACGGCGATCACGAAGCGCTGCCAGCGGGGATGCGACATGAACTCGTCCGGCGCGCCGCTGCGCGTTTCCATTGGACTCTCGCCCGCCATCTTCACGTACCCGCCCAGCGGCAGGGCGCTGATGCGGTAGTCGGTTCCACCACGGCGGAAGCCCGTAAGACGCTTGCCAAAGCCGATGGAAAACACATCGACTCGTACGCCAAACCACTTAGCAGCCGCGTAATGGCCGAACTCGTGCACCAGGATCATGATCCCGAGCACCACCGCCATGGAAGCCACGGCAATTAGAAATGATTCCATAAACCTCTTTAACTATGGGGGAAATCAGTCTGGGTGTCCCGTTCCAGCCCTTGTTTGGCTAGGGCGGGGAACTCACACCCTTGACACCTACCTTGGAGTCCACACATTGGATGCGGTCGCGTGCTCGCAGACGCGCATTATTATCGACACTCAATACTTCCTCTATGGATTTCGGAACCCGCGCCGGCGTTTCCCTGACAACCATCTCTATTGTAGCCGGAATATCCGGAAATCCAATACTACCTTCGAGGAAGGCTGCCACCGCCACCTCGTCGGCAGCATTGAGCGCAATCGTCTTCGCGCCTCCCGCTTCGACTGCCTGGTAAGCCAAACGTAAGCAGGGGAATTTCTCCAAGTCGGGAGGCAGGAAATCCAGCCGCCGCAGTTCCTCAACGGGAAAGCGCAGGTCGGACTCGATGCGATCGGGATAGCACAGCGCGTACAGGATCGGTAATCGCATGTCGGTGACCGAGAGTTGCGCCAGCAGGCTGCCGTCTACGAATTCGACCATGGAGTGGATCGTGCTCTGCGGGTGCACTAGAACGCTGACCTGGCTGGGCGGCATGTCGAACAACCGGCAAGCCTCGATCACCTCAAAGCCCTTATTCATGAGGGTTGCCGAATCAATGGTGATGCGCTTGCCCATCTTCCACGTCGGATGGTTCAGCGCCTGCTCGACCGTGATCTTTGCGAACTCGCTGGCGGGAGTATGCAGAAACGGGCCGCCCGAAGCCGTCAGCCAAACCCGCTGAACCTCGTTGCGACGGCCACCGCGCATGGCTTGGTGAATCGCGTTGTGCTCGCTGTCGATGGGCAGCAGCGGCTTGCCTTGTCTGCGGGCCTCGGCCGTGATCAGGTCGCCTGCTGCAACCAGGCATTCCTTGTTTGCCAAGCCGACCGTCTTGCCGGCTTTGACCGCTTCATAAGTGGCCTCGAGGCCGGCGACACCGACGATGGCGCTCACCACAAAATCGGCGTCAGGATGAGTCGAGACACGGACCGATCCCGCCGATCCGTGCACCGTTTCAATGGCGCTTCCCAGTCCGGCCTGGTTGAGCTTGTCTTGAACTTGGCTGGCGGCTTCGGCGGTGCCCATCGACAATATCTGCGGACGCCAGCGCCGCGCCTGCTCGAAGGCAAGCTCGACGTTGTTGCCCGCCGCCATGCTGACCACGGAGAAGCGGTCGGGAAAGCTCTCAACAATGTTGAGCGTGCTCTTGCCGATGGAACCCGTGGAGCCGAGCATGGCGATGCGCTTCATGAGGTTATTTCTGTTTCCCAATTATCGTCTAGATCGTTCTAGTTTTCATCCGGAGCCCGGAAGGCGACAAAATCGTAGGTTTTCCCAGCACTCACGTGCTGGGCTACGTTTGTTTCGCCCTCCGGGCTCTTTTGCCGCACATATCTAATGCGAAAAACATCGACTCGTTCCCACGATGTAGAAGATCGCCTCCGTAGCAGTCGAGCCGACGGATGGCGATACCTCCATGAAATCACTTGGGGATCGTCAGGCGAGGAAAGTCGAAATACCTATTCAAGTCGACCGCATAAAATATTAAACCGACTGGTAGAGCAAACAACAGAGCGTCAATACGATCGAGAACACCGCCATGTCCAGGGAGCAGAGCGCCCGAGTCTTTTAAGCCCGCGCCGCGTTTTAGCGCTGACTCCACCAAATCTCCCAACTGCGCGGCGATGTTGATGCAAATGGCAAAGGCTAGGACCGCCCAAAATGGAGCGAGCGGCAGGTTGGAGTCGGAAAGAGAGGGGAACAACACTGACAACGAGGTAATGAGGTGTGCTCTGGAGAGTCCGTTCTGAATCGGGTTCGAGAAATGAAACAGCAGCAGGCCGGTTCCAATCGCTCCCACCATTGACGCGATGCTCCCCTCCCAAGTCTTCCCCGGACTGACGCGCGGTGCTAACTTGTGTTTTCCAAGTGCTCGGCCAACATACAGTGCCGCGATGTCACCTGCCCAGACGATCAACATAAGAAACAGAATGTACATTGCACTACCCGGAAAGATCCGCAATAGCGGGAGGCATACGAGGGTCGTCCCGATATAGGGATAGGCCATGAATGACACAGCGGCATCAGGCAGCATCTGGGAAAGAGGATCGCGGCGCATGGCAGCAACCATGAGCGTGAACGGAGCTGAAAGAGGAATTAGGAATAATACGAACAATCCAAATCCCATTAACAAGCCAAAATCTTTGGCTTGCAAATGAGTGTCCCGATACACAGAAGCAAATATCAAAACTCCGAACGCGGCAACCAGGAACAAGTAACTAAGAATGCGAAATGGCCTGACGCCGGTCGCCGCTGCAATATCGAAGTACTCTCTTGCCGCCAGCAGCGCCACTCCCAGCACCAGCAAGGTGAACAGCCACAGCGGCGCCAGAAACAGCGCTAGCACGACAACTGGAATCAGGATGACTGCGGTCAGGACGCGCTTCACGAGGCATGCCCGTTATCGCCGACCAACCCCCCGAAGCGGCGCTCGCGTTTCTGGAACGCTTCGATGGCCTCCAGCAACTGCGTGCCGCGAAAATCGGGCCACAGCGTTTCGGTCACGTAGATTTCGGAGTACGCCACCTGCCACAGCAGGAAGTTGCTGAGCCGCATCTCGCCGCTGGTGCGGATCACCAGGTCCAGTTCCGGCAAGCCGTTGGTGTAAAGGTGGGAAGCGATTGACCTCTCGTCGATCTTCAGGTGCTCGACGCCGCCATTGCGTGAGGCTTCGCGCACCAGCGCGTTGAAGGAATCGACCAACTCGCTTCGCGAACTGTAGTTGAGCGCCAGGGTCAGCACCATGCCGGTGTTCTTCTCGGTCATCGCGCGCGCCCACGCCATGCGCTCCTGCACTTCCTGCGGCAGCTCCTGCTGGCGGCCGATGTACTGCAGCCGGATGTTGTTTTCCATCAAGGTGGGCAGCTCCATCTTGAGGTAACGGCGCAGCAGGTTCATCAGGAAGCTGACTTCGCCTTTGGGCCGCTTCCAATTTTCGGCGGAGAACGAATACAGGGTGAGCGCCGGGATGCCGATGCGCGCCGCCGTTTCCACCGTCGAGCGCACTGCGGCCACACCCGAGCGGTGCCCGGCGATGCGCGGCAAATGGCGGCGTTTGGCCCAGCGGCCATTTCCGTCCATGATGATGGCGATGTGGTGGGGCAGCCGCTCCGGATCGAGGTGGGAGAAAATCTCGGCCTCTTTGCGGTTCAGCCCGGCCGGCACTTGAGCGCGCAAGGCGTACCTCTAATAATCTACTGAAATTAGCATACGCCCCAACGGGGTTGCAACGAAGCCGGGACCTACCTGCATGCAAAGAAAATGCCGAGGCGGGGGACCTCGGCATTTTCCTGTCGGTTGGGTTTACGCGGCTTCCGTTCCCTCGGCACACGCCGATGTGCGCATGTTAAGGGTGGACCTCACCGCGCAGGGCAACGCTCTCAACAATCCTGGCGGCTGCGATTCTTGCGCTCTTACGCGCCCCGCCGTGGATGCAAGACCATGTCGCGCACCTGGGCGAGCACACTCGACAATTGCATGGCATTGAGCTTGGAGGTGAACTCCAGCAGCTCGGCCACGAACGGATCGGCCAGCAACTCCTTGATCTCGTCTTCGCGCGACGGCCCGCAAGCGCGCAGCAGGTCGGGGATGCTGACCTCCAGCGCCATCGCCAGCCGGTTCAGCGAGGACAACGTCGGCGTGGCCTTGTCGTTCTCGATCTTGGAGACGTAAGTACGCGGCACGCCCATGCGCAGCGCGAGCTGGCGTTGGCTCAGCCCGCCGCGCAGGCGCAAGCTGCGAATGGCCTGCGCCACCCGCACCTCGCAGTGAGAGGACGTTGCCGGAACCGCAATCTGGAGGGAGGGCGCGAAGATTGGCTCCGGCTCATCCTCATCCAGCGATGTGCGGCAACGACGGCAAAGATTGTTGGTAGTTTTAAACTGGACGAGATGACATTGGTCGCATCTCACCACTTCCCGGGAATCTACGGGCGCGAGAGTCGTGGCCATTCGGGTTGCGCGAGTGCCAGAGCAGGCACAACATTCAACTCAAGCGTACTTTGCGGCATTCCTCTGCTAGAGTCAAGTGGATTGTCGGGTGAAAACCGAGAAAGCTGTGCAAATCCGTCAATCGCACGCCAACGAGGCGGAAGAAAACCACATGAAATAGGGGAGAAACACGGAATGATTCGCTCCGATGCTTGGTGTTTACTAACTGAGTTCACCCAGTCAGAAAGTTTGCGCAAACATGCGCTCGCGGTGGAAGCGTGCCTGCGCGCCTACGCCCGTAAGTTCGGCGAAGACGAGGAGCGCTGGGGCATTGTCGGGCTGATTCACGATTTCGATTACGAGAAATATCCCACCGCGGAAGAGCATCCCTACAAGGGAAATGAAATCCTGGCAGAGCGTGGCTATCCCGAGGACGTCCGTCGGGCCGTTATGGCGCACGCCGACTACACCGGCGTGAGCCGCGAATCGAACCTGGAGAAAGCGCTGTTTGCCTGCGACGAACTGGCGGGTTTCATCACCGCGACGGCGCTGATCAAGCCCAACAAGTCACTGGCCGAGGTGGATGCCAAGTCGGTGCGAAAGCGCATGAAGGACAAAGCCTTCGCCCGCTCCGTCAGCCGCGAGGACATTATCAACGGCGCCGCCGGACTGGGCATTGATCTGGACGAGCACATCGCGTTTTGCATTGATGCGATGAGAGGGATTGCGGGGGAACTGGGACTGGCAGGGAAAAATGGATAATTGGAAAGCTACAGTTGGGCCGGCCATTTTCGAGCTGCGTGGAAAACTCTCAGCACTTCGATTTCGCCAGCACGTACACGATAAGGGACGATATAAGGCGTTCCAGAAATGACGAGTTCGCGTGTTCCCGACACCCGCCCAGGACGGCCGATCGCGGTGTGTGATTCCAACAGATCGACGGTGCGGCGGATCCGTAGGACGGTCCTGAATGCGGCGGGCAGGTTGTCTTTGGCGATGTGCTCGAATTGGGCGTCAAGGTCGGCAAGCGCTGCCCGCAGCCACTTAACGCGCACGCTTCGCCCACTTCTTAAACATTTCCTCTACTTCCTCGTCGGTGGCGAAGTCTCCCGCATCGGCCTGCTGTATCGCCTTCTTGATCTCTTCGATCTGCCACTCGTTGAGGGCGACGTATTCCCGGATGGCTTCCGCCGCCAGGAACGAACGGCTGCGCTGGGTGGTCTTAGCCAGTTTGTCGAGCTTATTTTTGAGCTTACTATCTACCCGGAGAGTCAAAATTGTTGAACTTGGCATACAAAGTATTATAACCGAATACATTTGATGCACGATTGTCCAATTGTTCATCTGCGGGCCAACGACCCCTCTGCCTGCTAGCGCGACACTGCGCTTCGACTGTCCTGCCCCGGAAGGTTCGTGTTACAACTTGAGCGGCCCTTATGAACAGCAAACGCGCCACCATCATATTTCTTTCCGTGCTGTTGCTGATTGCGCTCGGGCTCACGTTTGTCATTACCAGGTCCTTCCTGGAGCCGTTCGCCTTCGCAATCATTCTTGCGGTCGTCTTTTATCCAATGCACGAACGCATTTTGCAACGGAACCACCGGCGGCCCGGCAGTTCCGCGCTGCTTTCCACCCTGCTCCTGGTCCTGCTGTTTGCGGTGCCGAGCTTCATCATTGCCGTGCTGGCAGCCAACGAAGCCCTGGTGGCGGCGCATTACCTGAGTCGCAGAAGCTTCGAAGAGGGCGGATTCGCATCGCTGGTAATGACCCTGGCTAAGGGCCCTCTCAGCTATGTTGGCCGCTGGGTCGACCTTTCCAAATACGATCTGAACGACATGATCAGCGCCAACACGCAGAAGGTCAGTGTGTGGCTGGTCGGTTTCGGCGCCAATGTCTTAGGTGGTATCGCCCGCTTCATCATTGGCGCGCTGATCACGTTCGTGGTCGTGTTCTTTCTGTTTCGCGACGGAGCGCAGTGGGCGTATCGCGCGGGGGCGCTGCTTCCACTGTCTCGCGAGCAGGTGGTGCGGCTGTATCGCAATGTCTCCGACACCATCATCGCCAATGTTTACGGCATCCTCTCGGTGGGGGTGGCGCAGGGCACGCTGGTCGGGGTCGCTCTGCGCCTCATGGGCATGCAGTCTTCCCTGTTGCTGGGTTTGGCTACCGGTTTTGCTTCCATCATTCCAGTAGTGGGCTCGGCGCTGATTTGGGTCCCGGTCGTGATTTACCTGCTGGCAACCGGTTCCATTGCGAAGGGCGTGTTTTTTCTAGTTTATTGTGTCGTGATCGTCAGCAGCGTCGACAACATCCTCCGCCCGTGGATTGTGGGCGGGCGGGTAGAGTTACATCCGCTGGTCCTGCTCTTCTTTATCTTCGGCGGCGTGGAAGCGTTCGGGTTCCTGGGACTGTTTCTGGGGCCGGTGGTGGCGTCAGTTCTGGTGGCGCTGTTCGACATTCTGCGCGAAGAACTGAAGGAGGAAAAAACCTTGCCCGCAGCGGGCGATGCATGACGCGCTACTCGCCGGAAAGCGGAGTATACGACTCGCCTTCTTTGCGTTCTCCGATGTCCTGCAGCGCAGTGATCGCGTACTGCTGAAAATGCGCGGATTCGCGGTGGGCCTCCAGAGCGGCCTCGTCGCGATACTGCTCGTAGATGAAGAATCGCGTGGCGTCCGTTCGGTGCCGATGCACGATGTACATCAGGCAGCCCGGCTCTTGCCGCGACGCAGTCTGAAGTTTGCCGAATATCCTGGCGACTTCGTCTTCATGCCCCGATCTTGCCATCCAAGTCACGGCCAGTACGACCATTCCATCCTCCAGTTTGCGCCCTTGCCCTTATTTACTATTCCCGCTGACGCTGTTCAGCGTTTTCGCGAACTCGGGAATAAACATGGTCTGCTCGCGATCGGGACCAGTCGAAACAATACCGACCTTCGCGCCCGATTCCTTCTCGACGAATTCCAAATATCGTTTCGCCTTCGCCGGCAACTGATCGTAGCTGTTCATGCCAAACGTGTGCGACTTCCAACCCGGCAGCTTGGCATAAACCGGCTCGATCTCCTCGTACCCTGACGCCTGCGCGGGAATCTCCTGGGCTTCCTTCCCGTTAACTTTATAGCCGACGCAAATCGGGATCTCGGGCTGCTCATCCAGCACGTCGAGCTTGGTCACGACCAGCCAACTGGTGCCGTTGAGCATGTTGGAATAGCGAAGCAGCGGCAAGTCCAGCCAGCCGGTCCGACGCGGACGTCCGGTTACGGCGCCAAACTCGTTGCCTTTCTTGCGCAGCGCCTCGCCGACCTCCTCTTTCAGTTCGGTGGGGAACGGCCCTCCGCCGACGCGCGTGCAGTACGCCTTGGTCACGCCGATCACCATGTTGATTGCCGTCGGGGGCACGCCAGTGCCGGTCACCGCTCCTCCGGATGTCGCGCTCGACGAGGTGACGAACGGATAGGTTCCATGATCGATGTCCAGCATGGTCCCTTGCGCGCCTTCGAACATCACCGACTCGCCATTGGCGATGGCGCGGTTCAGCAGCAGCGCAGTGTCGGTCACGAAAGGAGCGACGCGGTCTGCGATCTCCGCATAGTCGGCGAACATCTTGTCGGGATCAAGAGGCTCGCTGTTAAACAGGGCATGCGCGATGGTGTTCTTCTCGCGGCAGGCGTTCTCAATGTGCTTCTTCAGCAGGGTCTTGTCGAGCAGGTCCTGCACGCGCAATCCGCTGCGCGCCATCTTGTCTTCGTAAGTGGGCCCGATACCGCGCGAAGTGGTGCCGATCTTCACCCGGCCGGGGGCGTTCTCCGATGCCAGCTCAATCATGCGGTGGTAGGGAAGGATCACGTGCGCGCGGTTGCTGACAAACAGATTGCCGTCAACGTGCACGCCGGTCGCGCGCAGCGCATCCACTTCCTTCATGAAGGCGAAGGGATCGAGCACCACCCCATTACCGATTACGCCGCGGCATCCTTCGCGCAGCACGCCGCAGGGGATGAGCTGAAGGATGAACTTCTTGCCCTTGATGGTGACCGTGTGTCCGGCATTGTGGCCGCCCGAATAGCGCGCGACTACATTGAAGCGTTCGGAGAGAACGTCAACGATCTTGCCTTTGCCCTCGTCGCCCCATTGCGCGCCGACAATTACTGCTGTCTTGCCAGTTTTCAACTTCATACTCCATTTGCGGACGCCCGGTATCGAGCGCGAACGGCCGCGCAGATTCGCACACAACTCGCCTCTGGATTGCAAAACAAGATCAGAATTCGGGGAGGTTGAGGGAGACGAACCGCCTACTCTCGATTTTACAGGTTGAACTAAAGATGGCGCAATGCACAGGCGGTGGCCCGCTCTTCCCGAATCGCCGTACACTAGCAGCTTATGCCCGAACTTCCGGAAGTCGAAACCGTTGCCCGTGGACTCAATCAGCGGATCGCGGGAGACGTGATCGATTCGGTGTGGCTGGGAGAAAAACCGGAGCCGCTGAAATCGTCTGCCGCCGAGATTGCGTCCGTGCTGGAGCATCGTCGAATCGCGCAAGTACGCCGCGTAGGCAAGCACATTGTTTTCGATTTGCAGCGCTCCCGGCGAAACAGGTCGAGAAAGGCGGCAGCCATTGACGGGCAATGGATTGTGCATCTCGGAATGACTGGCCGCCTGTTGATCGCGTCTCCAGAAATGGAAACGGCCAAGCATACTCACGCCGTCTTGAAGCTGGCCTCGGGATGGGAACTGCGGTTTGTCGATCCCCGACGATTTGGCCGCCTGGCGGTGGTTCGGATCGAACCGAAGAGCACCGCCGGCTTTGCTGCGCCCGGCGATGAGCCGCTAAAGTCACTGATCGGGCCATTCATGGCCCTGTTTCGCGGACGGAAAACTCCCATCAAGAGCGCGTTGCTGAACCAGAAGCTGTTAAGCGGTGTGGGAAACATTTATGCTGACGAGTCGCTGTTTCGCGCCGAGATCCGTCCGCGCCGGCGAGCGGCGTCGCTCACCCGCGCCGAGTTGCAGAAACTGCATGTCGCACTAAAAGCGGTTCTGCGCGAGGCGATCAAGCTGGGTGGGTCGTCGGTCAACGATTACGTCGATGCCGAAGGCCGGGAGGGTTTCTTTCAACTGCGACATCGCGTTTACGGCAGAGAGGGCAAGCCCTGCCTGGTATGCGGCGCCGCCATCAAGCGGGTTATCATCGCAGGACGGAGCAGTCATTATTGTTCGCTCTGTCAGAAGTAGAGCGGCGTAGTTAGCGAGAGGAGCCGTGAGGTTGAACATGGGCGTTTATTCCATCGGAGTGGATCTGGGAGGCACCAACCTGCGCATCGCCGCGGTCGATGCCGAAGGCAAGCTGCTGGAGAAGCTGACCACCGGGACCGAGGTAGGCCGCGGGCGCGACTGGGTCATCGGCGAAATGTGCGATGCCATTCTGTCGTTAAAGGCGAAGTATCGCGACTTGGGGCAACTGGCGGGAATCGGCATCGGGGTCCCCGGTTTCATCGACATGGATACCGGCACCGTCATGCAATCGCCCAACCTTCCCGACTGGGCGAACTTTCCGGTGCGCGATGAGATTCAGCGCCGGCTGGGAACGCCGGTGATCCTGGAGAACGATGCCAACTCCGCCGCCATGGGAGAAAAATGGCTGGGCGCTGGCCGCGATACCGATCACATGGCCATGTACACGCTGGGCACCGGGGTCGGAGGCGGCTTGGTGCTGAATGGCCGCCTCTGGCATGGCATGAACGGCATGGCCGGAGAGCTCGGCCACTTCTGCGTCGAACCGGACGGGCATCCCTGCGGTTGCGGTAGCCGGGGCTGTCTTGAGCAGTACGCCTCAGCGACGGCCATTGTGCGCATGGCGCATGAGGCGATCGCCAGCGGGCAGGCGGACGATCTGGCCAAGGCTGCACGCGGCAACGTCGAGTTCAATTCGCGCGTCATCTACCAGTTGGCCATTCAAGGCGACGTGTCGGCGCAGCGGATCTATCAAAAGGTGGGACGCTCGTTGGGTATTGGTATCGGCAGTATGGTCAACGCGCTGAATCTCCCGATGTACGTGATCGGTGGCGGAGTGGCCAGTGCGTGGGACGCTTTCGCGCCCACCATGTTCGACGAGTTGAGACTTCGCTCCTTCATCTACAAGGTCACGGCCCCCGATGGCGCCATGGCGGGAAAGAAGCACACCATTGTCACGCAGGCCTTGATGGGCAGTGATGCCGGACTCTACGGCGCAGCCCGATTGCCTATGCTGGCATCGCTGACACAAACGGAGCCAACCCGCAGCCAGTAATTTTCCTAGATTCCCTTTGCGCCTTAAGATTATTTCGATGCCAGGCATAGCTGTAGTCGGTGCAGCCGCATAAGCCTGGTGTTGGACATGGAAATCCATCCACGGCTCAGCGATGAGTCATCCCTGAACTGATTCGCGCCACTTAGGTGTATAGGTTGCCGCAAAATTAACCTATAACAAGAAATTCGCTGGAGCAAAGTCAAGAGTTGTGGTTCATACTAGTGCAACCGTCGAGGCTGCTATCAGCCCACTTCTCTTTTTTGCGGGGTGGTGTTGTGTCTCCTGAGCTGGAACATATCCGCCGTGAAGTGGAACGCATCACCAGTACCATGTCGCCGCACGACTGGCGCTATGCCCCGCCGGGGAAGTGGAGTTGCGCCCAAATTCTGGAACACCTTCTGTTGAGTTACACGGCCACTACCCAGGGGACCCAGACCGCCCTGCAAACGGGCAAGCCGCTGGGAGGCCAGCCTACGTTGAAGGACAAACTAGCGACCTTTTATGTGGCCAAAATGGGCTTGCTGCCCAGCGGGCGGAGGGCGCCGAAGGCGAGCCACCCGGCGAATAGTTCCGGAGTGGAGTCGTTGCGGCAATTCAATGACGCCCTGGTGGCCATGGATGCGACGCTGGTCAATGCGGAGAAACGATTCGGCAGGGTGGCCAAGATACTCGACCATCCGGTCCTCGGCCCCATGAATGCGAAAGACTGGCGCCGTTTCCATCGCACCCATGCCCGGCACCATCTCAAGCAAATTGAGAAGCGATTAAAGCAGGCCAGTTCTCTCCGCGCTTGAGCGATCCATAATAGCTAGAGCGATTCCCGCGTAGCCGTAGCTTGGGTAGTGCGGACAGTACCCGTACAAGCGGATGCACCAATCCTGGAACCGCTTTAGAAAGAACTCAGATACCAGCGCCATATCGACTCGCCAAAAAAAACTGCGGCCAGAGAACACGCGCCCAGAAATACGCCGAACGGCAGTTCCTGCGCCAGAAACCTTTCTCGAGCAGAAGATTGCCCGGCCAGCGCTTCGCCCATCTCCGGCGTGTTGCGGAAACACCCCGCGAGCAGCAGGAAGGCAGCATAAACGGTGGCCGCCAACGGCGCGGTGAAAATCACAAAGAGCGTGAGCTTCAGCCCCAGAAACGTTCCCACCAGGGCCATGAGTGCAATATCGCCGAATCCCAATCCGTGACGTTTGCGAAGCAGGTAGTACAACGCCCACGCCAGGTAGAAGAAGCCGGCGCCAAGCAGGGCCGCGATGGCGGAATCGAGCAGCGCCAGATGCGCAGGGGCCGGAAGCTGCGTGCCGAACGCGCGCAGAAAAAATTGTGTTGCGGCGCTGTCGGTCGGGGCGATCCAGGAGAGCGCCAGCCCCAGCACGATTCCGGAATAGGTGAATTCCCGCGGCAACAGGCCCGTCTCCGCATCCATGAAAATCAGTCCCACCAGCAGGAAACAAAAGAGGCAGAGTTTTGCCGTCGCCAGCGTCGGACCGAATGACAAGTAGCACGCGGTGAACAACACGGCGGTCAGCAACTCGACAGCGGGATAACGCAGTGAAATTGGCGCTCCGCAAGCGCGGCAGCGGCGGAGCAGCAGCAGCCAGCTTAACAACGGAATATTGTCGTGCCAGCGCAGAAAAGCGCCGCACGCCGGGCAGTGCGACCCGGGGCGGATGACGGACTCATCGCGGGGAAGGCGGCTGATGCAGACATTCAGGAAACTGCCCAATGCCAGCCCCACGACGAACAGCGCGCATTCGATAGCTAGGTCCAAAGCGTGTTGTGGTCGTCCTCTCCTACGGTTGAGGAAGTCGCAGCAGGTCGCCGCTCAGTTTCATTTCGCCGGGCTCGTCCGGCGGCATCTCACCTATCCAGTTCACCAGGTTGCGATTGACGAGCCGGGTTTCGGGGGGACAGCTTTGCCACTCCCCGTTGCCGTTCTGTTCGCGAATCGACACCTGATAGCCTGCTATGTTCTCGGCGGGCTCCTCGTTCTTCCAATCGAACAAAGCCGCTTCCAGATCGTCGGAGAGGGTTTCGTCGGGACGAAGGCAGAGAATCCAATCGTGCGCGGCGTCGGCGGCATAGGCGCCAATCGTGACGCCGGGGATCGCAGTCTTCAGAGTCGCTCCATACTCGCGCGCGACCCGCGAAGTATCGTCTTCCGAGCCTTCGTCAATCACCAGCACCTCGTCGCAGGGACGGAGCGAGTCCAACGCCCGGCCCAGGCAAAGCGCATCGTTATGGGTGTGCAGCAGGGCAGTAATTTTAGGCATTGAGTAACTCTGGTCAGGATACCGCAGCCAGGGAAGGCTGCGTACCAACCGGGACGCGAAAAAGGCGCAGCCGGGTTGTGACTGCGCCTGCGAATCGGCTTCCAGCAATCGTTTACGACAGTGGGGTGCGTCCGGCGTTGCGTTCGTTGCTGCCTTGCGGGGTAACGGTTAGGGCGTTGATGGTCTGGAAGGTCAACACCGCCTCAGCCGGCAACTGGATCTGCTGTCCCTTCTTGGAGGCTGCAACTCCGGTTCCGGCGCCCGCTCCGGCCGCGGCGCCAATCGCGGCGCCTTTGCCGCCGCCAAAGATGCCGCCCAGAATGGCGCCGGCGGCGGTGCCCGCACCCACCTTAGTCGCCGTGCTTTTGCCCTCGCCGCTTCCCGCGCGGCTCCAGCGGTTGGTCTGAATGTTGTAAGTCTTACCGTTCACCGATAGCGACGTCAATTCCAGGGTCAGCACCGAATTGCCGGCGAAGCGGCCGGCACTTTTCACATCGGCCACTCGGCCCACCACTTCCGCGCCCGACGGAATCACGGTTTCACCGTCCAGCACAATCGGGTTGCTGAGCGAACCATGGAAAGTGTCGCCGACCTGGTTGCGCTCCGAATCGAGGGGATTGTCCAGTCTGATGGTCAACTGCGTTCCCGCCGGCACCGTGACCTTCTTTGGAGGAGCGGGTGGCGGCGGAGGAGGTGGAGGCACCTGCTCAGCAGAGGCATCCGGCGCAGTGTCGTCGGTCACGAGAGCGCCGGCTCCAGCGTTGTCCGCATCGTTTTCGCTCTGGTGGCGATGGCTGGCGCGGTTGGATTGAGACATGGACAGCTTGCCCGGCTTAGCAGAAGAAGGCTTAGGTGGTGTTCGCCGGGTCGGTTGCGCTGCCGGCGCCGATACCTCGGCCTGCTGCACCTGAAGGTTATTGACCACCGTCTTTACGCCTTCCACGGTGGCCGCATCGCCAGCCGCTGCGGCACGTTCGCTATCGTTGCTGACCTGGCCGCTGAGCGTGACCACGCCATTGGCGGCCTGCACTTCGATCTGCCGGCTCTGGATGGCCGAATCGCTGTAAAGCTTGCTTTGTATTTCAATCGTAATCTGGGCGTCGGTGGGAGTTGCTTTCCGAGAGCACCCAGCCAAAACACCGAGCGCCATTGCGAGCATCAAAATGGCATACAGGGATGCCTTGGTTCTCATGTTCACTATCGCTCCTGAATAGGGTTTTAGTCCAAAAGACGGTGCTTGGAAATATAAACACTCGTCCGTCAGAGTTGTCGCGCTGGGCTGAAACCGCGCTCTGTGATGGTGATGACGGAACCCAAGCCGACGATTCAACTCCCGCGGTCACAAAGTTAATTCTGCTGTTCAGTGAGGTGATTGTTGATCGCAAATAGCGCCAGCTCCAGGCGGCTGGCAACCCCAACCTTGTCGAAGATGTTGGTGAGGTGATGTTTCACCGTGTCTTCGCTGAGCGCAAAGCGGCGCGCAATCTCCTTGTTGCTGAGCCCGGCAACGATGGCCGCCAGGATCTCCATTTCGCGCTTGGTAAGGCCGAAGTTACGCGGCGGTTTCTCCCCCGAGGCATTCGTCCGCATGAAGTCCACAATGTCGCCGACGGCTTCGCGGCCGATCCAGTATTGACCGCTCATGACGGTGCGAATGGCCTTCATCAGCAATTGGGTGGCGGCTTCCTTCATGACCACGCCGCGCGCCCCCATCTGCAAGGCCTGCACGATCTGAAGGCGCTCCACCGCCGCCGTGAGCACGATGATCTTGGTCTTGGTGGCCTCGTCCCCGGTCGAGAGTTCGCGCAACGCATCCATTCCCGGCACCCGCGGCATGGCCAGGTCCAGCAGAAGAATGTCGGGAGTCAGGCGGCGGGTTTGGGTGACGGTCTCAGCGCCGTCCGCCGCCTCGCCCACGACTTCCAACTCGGGCTCGGCCTCCAGCAAGCGGCGCAGGCCGTCGCGAAAGATGGTGTGGTCATCGGCGATGACAATGCGCACCGACGGGTCGTTCTTATCCATAGGACTCGTTTCCTTTCTGCGGAATGGTGATTTCGAGTTTGGATCCGTGGCCCGGACTTGATTCCAGCACCATGTCTCCCCCCACTGCCCGGACTCGTTCCTTGATGACGGTCGGTCCGCGGCGGAATTCGTCGAGCTCGGCCAAGGTGAAGCGGCCGGTAAACGGAAAGCCCTTGCCGTCATCGTCAATGACCAGCTTCCACGAACCGCTTTGCGAACCGAAGTGCACCATGGCCGACTGCGCGCCGCTGTGTTTCCGAATATTGACCAGACCCTCTTGCACCACCCTGGCCAGCTCGCGGCAGGTAGCAGCGGGCAGGGTGACTTCCTGCAATTCCGAGACAAAGCGGGCGGCCACCCCGGTGTCTCTGGAAAAACGTTCTACGAGTTGGGCAATAAAGTCAAGGAATTGATGCGGCCCAACATCGGGAGGCCGCATGGTCTGCATCAGTTCGCGAAGGTTCAAGACCTCCTGGCGCAGCAAATCCTGGATCCGTTGCAACTCGGCGGGGAGTTGAGAATCATTGTTGCCACGGCGGCGCAACACATCGATTTGCATCTCGATACCGATCAGCGACTGGATCACAGTGTCGTGCAACTCGCGGGCTACCCGGGCGCGTTCCACCGCTCCGGCCCGGGAACGAAAATGGCGAAACAGATAAACCGAATACAGCGCCGGTCCAACCTGGCGCATGATGTTCTGCGCAAAACGAAGTTCCAGTTCGCGCCGGCGGCCGACGTAACCGTTTACCACCACAAACCGGCCACTCCAATCTCGTCCCATCTCGTGGCTCACCGCCAGGACCGAATGGGCCCCCGGTACAGGCATGGGCAGATGCTGTAGCTGGGAAGGTTCCAGCCGCCGTCCTTCGTCGTCCAGGGCGGCGATACGGTATCTCTGTTCTTGACCCGTGCTTTGCATGTAGAAGGTGTGAGGATAACTCCGCATCAGCTCCGATGTTTGTTGAGCTGGAGCCACTTCCTGGGTTGCGACGGGCCGCTCCGCAGAGGCCATAGGTACCCACTTAAAGACCCGCCCGGTGCTGTTCTGGCAGACAACTTCGTACACCTGCTGACCGTCAAAGACGCGGCCCAATTCCATCAAGGCGTCGTGCAGAGACACCGCGAAACGACCCCCGACCCGGGCCAGCGACAATAGCCGATTGGTCAGGTCGATCTCGGCGCGCAGCTCTTTCTCCCCTTCGGCAAGAAAACCCAGCAGAAATCCCGTCACCAACAGAAAACCACAGCGCAACACCAACCGCGGCGCGTCCACATTGGTCGAGAACATATGCCGCAGCGGGGGAGACCCGTATCTCACGATTGCCGCCTGAAATAGCAACAGCCCGCTCCCGATCACGGCGGTTGTCATGGTTTCCACGAAGCCCCATCGGAAAGCCGCCGCCAGCATGGCGAAGAGAAAGAAAATAAAAAAGATACTACTGGGCGCATCGGTGAACAGACACAAAAGTGAGGGCCATGCGATGTCGCTGACCTGGGCCCAAACTACGAAGCCCTGAGTCGGCACGCGGTGTATCTGCAGCAGCGCCAGCAGCAGCAGACTGTGGGCGGCATAGCCCAGCAGGACAAATTGTCCGAAGTGGTAATACGGGCTGCTGGCTAGGGGATGGATCTGCCAGGCGACGAGTGACGTCAGTGCCAGAAATAAACGTGAAAACGCCAGCACCTGCTCCACACGCCGGTCTTCGTACCGGGGCCCCGAAGCTTGGAGCCGGGACAGAAACCTGCGAGAAGACGAAGGTGGCTGCAAAGTTATACCTTCAGACGAATCTGCGGGAAGTTGCTCGATTATGCCACTAAAGCGCCAAACCGCAAACCTGAATCGAGTGGTGACGGGCAGGAAAGTCGCATTTGGAGATCGCTGGACGAGGGCTCAAAGCTCAATGCGAGCTTCCGAGGGCCGGGCGGTAGGCCAGCGAGCTCAGGCAGAGGATCACCCGCTTTTGTGACCCGGCTCACTGCTTCCTGTGAAGCTCTGGAGCTACGTTTAAGCTTGCAGAGCAATGAGTTTGGGACGCATATGGCGTCGCAAGAGCGCCACAACCGTTTAGGTAAGACGCGGTGGGACCCCAGGGGGAAAGTCCCGCGTCCGGGTGCGCACCTCCTTTGGAGATGCCAGAGTGTCTTGTGGCCGGAAGGACGTACAGATTATGAACTCCAGATTGTGGTTGAAAGCCCTATTCATCGTTGCCGTCATGGCTTGGACCTCATCCGCGGCCCTAGGCCAGCACCCAGGCAAGACAACGGGCCCCAAGTATGACAGGGCCAACGAGGTAAAGATAAAGGGCGTCATCGTAGAAGTCCGCGAGGTGCCGGGCGAATTTGAAGGTCTTCACCTGGTCGTGAAAACCGAGAGCAACACGGTGCTGGTGCACGTCGCTCCCAGTGAATTCCTGAAAGAAATAGACACCTCGTTCAATAAAGGGGACCAGGTGGAGGTGGTGGGCGCACGAGCTCCGGATGCGCCGGAAGAAGAGATACTGGCCCGCGAAATCATCGATGGAACCAATACGTCCACGCTGCGCGACGATAAAGGCGTTCCCATCTGGGCCGGATGGAAGCCCTCAAAGCCTACAGGGAAATAGACACTAATGGCATCTTTAGCCGGACTTCCCACTCCGCCCTCTAGTCCCGCCTGGGACGGCCGCGTAATTCTTAACTTCAATAGAAGCTTGCAATACGGACACGCGGCGCGACGTTAGAGGCGCACGTGATAAGAAGGGGTAATGAGAAGAATTGGAATCGCTCTACTCACGGCCACTTGTCTTGTTTGCGGGGCCGAATGTTCGCCGGGCGTTCCAGTACAGCACGGGGGCGTATCCGTAGATTGGAACGCTGAACTCGATAAGGCACGAGCGGGCATACAGAAGAACCCAAAGTCTGCTTTCTGGCACAACCAAGCCGGGATGGCCTATGACGCTTTAGGAGACTTTGAAAATGCTGTGAAAGAACTTAAATTGGCATCTACCCTCGACCCGTCGAATCCGATCGACGATTACGCACTCTATGCCCTCTACAAGAGAAAAGGAATGCACGCCGAACAACGAGAAATCTTGCTCGATGCTCTTGAAAGAGATTCCGCAAACCCTCTCGGTCGTTTTGAATTTGCATCTATTCTCGAAGGCGAGGGGCACTGGGCAGATTCCCTCAGGGAATATCGGGACGCTAAAACTCTGGCGGCTACGGTAAAAGGTCCTGAGTATATAGATTCGAGAGGCAACCCATACGAAATCGAGTTCGTTCGAACGAGCGTCGACAAGTGCATAGACCGAGTTGCGAAATTACAGGCATCCAAGGATGCCAAGAAGTGACAGGGAAATCCGGACTAATCGACCAATCCTGAGAGTTCACCCTTATTTTTCCACCCGCACAAATTCCCCGCTGGTGGCATCCACGGCAATCCGCAACTTGGCTTCGTCCTGGCTGTTTCCGTAGATCACGTGCCATAGCAGTTGGCTCTTCGCGGCGTCCCAGTCGAGAACGAAGAAGACCGGCTGTTTGGCGTCCTTCTGCGTGAGTTTTTCGCCGCCGTGCTTCTGTGCCACCGAGTAAGCACTATCGCTGTCCACCTTGAGAAATCCGGGGTCGAATACCCCGGTCGACGTGTTACTTGGATTCCAAGTGTCTTCGGCGGAAAAGCTGATGCCCTGTTCCGGCGCGTCGGGCCCCACCAAACCTGACCAGACAAACAGTTTCATCATGCGCTTAGCGGGAGAGGCGAACGAGCCGCGCCAGAGGCCGCTCTTGCCTTGGTTGGTGGGAGCGTCGGCGGAGAACTGCGACTGCAAACGGAATGGCTTCACGTCCGCCGCCCACATGCGGGCCGACACATACAGCTTCTGAAAGGCAGTGCGCCCGGTTTCGTATTCGGCTGGTTTCGCGACAGGCTTGGCCAACGGATGCGATTCCTTGCTGCTGTCAGTCTTGTTGCCCGACGAACAGCCTGCCAGCAAACCAAGCAGCGCAAAGCAGAGGATGACGATCTTTCTCATGAAGAAGCACTTAGCACTTAGCATTTAGCAATTAGCCCTTCAGCCGATGCAATTATGCGGCCTGCCTGTCGCCATTCGCAAACTGCCCAATTTCTGAATGCTGAATGCGAAGTGAGATTACTAAATGCTAAGTGCCAAGTGCTAAATGCCAGGTCGCTAATTCCCCGCCGACAACAGTCCATAAACGCTCAATTGATTTGCCGTGCCGACGAATACTCTGCCATTCGCAATGGTAGGGACGGTGAACTTCGACGCCGGTCCGGGGTTATCGCGAGCCAGTCGCTGATTGGAGTTGTACAACTCGCGTCCCAGGTTCCTGGCGTCGTAGGCGTGCAGGACCGCGGCGCCGGGCGGCTTGGATGTGTAATATCCGTCGGTCTGTATTGCCCACACGATCCCATTCGCGTCGCCATTCGCCGAGACGCTCACGGTGTTGCGCGTCAAGGAATAGACGGCCTGGGTTTGCGAAGCCGCGGGATGGGACAGCATTCCCTTGCGGATGGGGAAAGCACGTATGGAATCTTTGAACGGGCTGACTCCCGATCCAAAATAGACGTAGCCATTCCAATAGGCGGGCGTCCCCATCTGCTCGCGCAGCCCGGAGATTTCCTGCACCACCTGGGGATTGCGATTTCCGTCCGCCCGGTAGCCGCCGAGAGCGTCACGGTTGAGGACGTAGATGTGGCCGTTCTTGCCGCTGGTCACCGCCAGATGCGGATAAGCTCCGGGTTGGTCCGGCAGCAGAACCACGCCGGCCGATCCCAGGTCCAAATCATCGCGCGCCATGGCTGCCTGATTGAAAGGCGTGAAGTAATCCAGCAGCGATAAACCGCCCGGCCCCAGCTTTAACTTTACGACGCTGTCGCTCATGTCGACACCGGGCTGCTCGCCGAAGGCGTCGAACGGACCATTGGCGACCGAGAAATAAAGGTTGCCCTCCGCATCCGCGGAGATCCCGCAGCCGCTCATCCAGATGCCTCCCTGATAGCCGTCGGGAGTGGTCACCCAACTTCCGGTCTGCTTCAGGGTGGTTGCGTCATACGCAACGATCCAGCCGTGATAAGCGCCTAAATCGCCGTAGGAGGCAAAGGCGACATACAGCCGGCCTTGGTCGAGCAGCAGCGCCGCTCTTTGCAGGTGGATGCGGGAGTCGAAAGCCAGCACGCCATCTACGCTTTCGCGCGCGGCCCCAGGATACGTCGCCTGGATCGGCTGAGGCCCACCGAATTTTTCCGCTCCCGACGCCAGATCCAAAGCGTGGAGGCGGTGATAAAAAGCGCCATTCTCCTTGGTGGCCGCCACTACATAGATCGTATTACTGGCTACGTCGATGACGGGAGTGCTGGTGATTCCTATCTCCGGCACGATGTCGCTGGCGTTCACGTCCGCCGGACTCACGGTGGTGATGCCGGCATCGGGGTCCAGGAAGTTGGCTCGCCACAGCGGCGTCGCGGAACTGGAGTCGGCATCGAAGGCATAAACACTGTCGTGCTGGGTCGCCACCACCACGACGTTATGGACCCCGTTTCCCGGGATCGCCACCTGCGGCATGTAGAGCGGCTGGGCGTAAACATAACCATCCAGCGGATAGGAATAGAGCTTGCCGAAGCGCGCGGGATTCACGTTCGCCGGCGTCAACACGATTTCATTGATGTACTGGCCGGTACGGGCATTGTCGTTGTGGTAGGTGCTCACTGCGGCGACGGCGAGAGCGGCTTGGTCAACAATCCCAGCTCCGCTTGCCGCAAACGGCTCGGCTGCTGCTATGAGGTCTTCACCATTGGCGCTTGCCGGCTCGGTCCGGCCCCAGTGGTGCATCTGGAAGACAATCACAAGCAGCGTCATGCCCGCTCCCACGGAAAATAACTGCGAGCGACTGCGCGAGAGCGCAAACACAATTCTGGTGAAGTGGCGCAGACCAAAGTACGCGGCTAGACCGAAGCCGAGACACAGGACTGCCATCACGGCCGGAGCTTTCAACACTGCTAAACAAAATTGCGGATGCATAAGATCAGTATTTGCAGATGGCGCTTAGCTTCCTAACACCAGAATGGAATCAAAGTGGCGACGCGCGTGGCACATTCCCAATTCGCGGCACGATCCTTAAATAAGATGCTCGTGCCGACCTCAGTGATGCACGCGGCACGGCTGCCCAAGCGCCACCGCAGGTTCGGACAAGAGCGCATCTCCGTGTAGAATCAAGCCATGGCGTTCCAGGAATCCAGCAACGACGGCAACTCGCGCAAGGGCAAGTCTCCACCGCCGGACGACACTCGCCAGGAAGCCGCTTATCTCAAGATGCTGGGCGAAAAACAGCGTCCCGTTCGCATCAAGCTGATGGACGGCGACGTTGTTCGCGGCTGGATCGAGTATTACGACCGCCGAATGGTGCGCTTGACCCGCGAGGGAGCGCCCAACCTGTTCATCTTCAAGCACGAGATTGCCTACATCTCCGAAGACGCCGGCCGCAAACCGCGTCCAGATGGCGCTGCCCCGGCCAGGAACGGCAACTCGGCCCGCGGTCCAGAATGACGCACTACCTGCCAGAAGTGGAAGCGATTGCCCGCGAAGCCGGGGCGCTGCTCATGGGCTACTTCGCCAGCCACGTCACCATCGAGTACAAAGGCGACGTCGATCTGGTGACCGAGGCCGACCGCGCCTCGGAAAAAATGATTGTGGAGCGCTTGCGCGCGCGCTGGCCGGAACACGGCATTGTCGGCGAAGAGGGCGCCCGCAGCGCTCCCGATGCCGACCATCGTTGGTACATCGATCCCCTCGACGGTACGACCAACTTTGCTCACGGCTATCCCGTGTTCTGCGTCTCGATCGGGCTGGTGCGTAACGCCAACCCAACAAGCGGAAAATCGACGCTTGTCGGGGACCCCGGTGAAAAGCATGAGCAACTCGAAGTCGGCGTACTTTACGATCCGACCCGCGACGAGATGTTTTCTGCGCAGCGCGGCCAGGGCGCGACCCTGAACGGCAAACCGATCCACGTTTCCCAAACCAAGACGCTGGCGGAATCAATCCTCGGCACCGGCTTCCCCAGCCACAAGCGGCACAAGAATCCCAACATTCACTTCTATCACCAGATCACCTTGCGTTCGCACGGCTTGCGGCGCGCCGGATCGGCGGCACTCGACTTGGCCAACGTCGCCTGCGGCCGCTACGACGGCTTCTGGGAATTCAATCTGAATCCGTGGGACACCGCCGCGGGCGCGCTTTTAGTCCAGGAAGCCGGCGGACGCGTGACCCGCTTTGACGGTGCGCCGTTTCGCCTCGACAGCCGCGAAGTGCTGGCGACGAACGGACTCATCCACCAGGAGCTGATCACGAACTTCGAGGAAATCTTTGCGGGACGCGGGCTGGAGCCGCTACCGTCGCCGGTGGAGTACGCCAAGTCGCGCCGCTAGCTTATGCGCGTGTTCTGCTGACGATCATCCTTAATTAAACACTACCGTCCTGTTTCCGCAGATGAGCACCCGATTCTCCAGGTGCCAGCGCACGGCGCGCGAGAGGATGATCGTCGGAATGAAGAACTCCGCCATGGTGCGCGGTTATGAAATTGGAGATTGCGGCGACGACGCCTTGCCGGGCCAGCATACCCGGACAACTGAGCAGCAAAACCGCAGTTTTCATTCTCCCCCACCCGTTCTGCGGCGCAATCGGAAATTATCGCATCCCCGGCACCCAGGCGCGCACTTGTGCAGCCATAGTTCCTGCCGCAGGGCGCCGCGTAACTATCGTATTTTCGTCTAGTTTCGTCAGCTACTCTCGACTACAATTTCGCCAAGCCTAATACCTAGAGGTGCACTTATGTATCGCGTTGCGATTTGCGCAATCTTCGTCGCCCTTTGTCTAGCTTCCTTTCCTATCCTGGCGGAGGACATCGCGGGTCCTCACGTATGTGTTGGCGTGCTAGAGGGTGCTGGCGGCCGAATCTCCGGTACAGTGGCCCGAGATACCTTAATCAAGTACCTCAACAAGCAGAAGAAGCCGCAGCTTACTGCCGTTCCGCTGGTGTCCTTTCTTCCGAATGAGGCCTTGACCGAGGCCAAGCAGAAGGCCTGCGAGTACGTGGTCACCACGAATCTGGTGGAGACCCACACCGAGTCGGCTTACCCACCCGGCGTGAACCCAAACGCAGCTAGCGTCCCTAACTTTTTTGTGACGACCAGCTACAAGTTGAACAAAGTGAGTGACGGGGCCGAGGTCTCGAGCGGTTCTTTCAAGGCGCAGGACACAGGCTCGATCCAGAATGCTATTGGCTTCACCCTGAACAAGATGGCGGCAAAGGTGGACGGCGCAATCAAGGGCGCGAAATAGCCGGTCGCTGGGCGTCAGACCGATTCGAGATGTACTGGCGGTTTTGGGCCCCGTGCATCGTCTCGGACGAACGTTCGGAGCTCAGTTTCTGCGGTAAAATCACTCGGTGAACAACTCGCTGTTGAACCGTACCGTTGCCCAGCGCCCCGACATGGTCCGTCTCCAGGGCCGCATTCTGTTCCTCACCGAAGATCCCGAGCTCATCAAGCGCCAGCTTGCCGGCGAAGACCTCCCCTGGGACACGCAACATCCCGAGCGCAATCCCAAGTTGCGCGACGACATCTCCACCGACGAGATTACGCCGGCGCACATCTGCTTTTTCTTCGACGAGACGCTGGGCGAATTTCCCTACACCGGCTTGAAGTGCGGCAATGAAACGCCGATCAAGCGCGGGGATGTGAAGCGCAGCGGCTTCGTGTGCGCGGTCAGCGGCAAGCGGCGCGGTAAAGGATCGAGCCGCGAACAATCGCCCTACGCCGAGATGTCGGCTGGCATCAAGCTGGTGATCGCGGAAAACATTGAGCGCATCTACAAGCAGAATTGCCAGAACCTCGGGGTGCTGACCTCGACCGAGTTTAGATTGATCGACAAGGTCCGCCGCGGCGAAGAAATTCCGCTGACGGAGTTCACCCAGGGCGAAGACGAGATCACTCGCCAGGTGATCGAGTACGGCGGGCTGTTTCCGTTCAACGTGGCCCGCTTGCAGGGCAAAGTTTTTCTGCCGCCGATCCGGACCAAGCCGCGCCCCATGACCATCGCGGAGAAAATTTTTGCGCGCCACATGGTGCACGGCGCCAATCAGGTTGGAGTCGAGGCGGTAAAGCCCGGCGACACCGGATTCGCCCGCACCGATCTGCGCTTCAGCCATGAATATGTCACGCCCATGGCGGCCATTTTCTTCGAGCACTTTCTGGGCAAGGACGCGCCGGTCACCGATGCGGGCACCATCCTGTTTTTCCGCGATCACCTCACCTTCCTCGATGAAGTGCTGTCGGAAGAAAAGCGCAAGATGGGACTGCTGGACCTGGCCACCCAGTTGAAGCTGAAACAGGAAGACTTCGCCAAGTCGCGCGGCATCAAGCTGCACGGCGAGTTGCGCGACCGCAAAGGCTCGGAAGGCATCTGCCATTCCATCGTGACCGAGAGCTACGCGCTTCCCGGCCAGCTCAACGTCGGCTCCGATTCACACACGCCGCACGTTGGCGCGATGGGCTGTGTGGCCTTCGGCATCGGCACCACCGATGTCTTCAATTCCTGGTTCACCAAAGACGTTCGCGTGAAAGTTCCCGAGTCGGTGAAAGTTGTGATTCGCGGGAAAAAGCGCGAGAACGTGACCGCGAAGGATTTCATTCTGAAGCTGCTCTCCCTGGAGTACATCCGACACGGGCATGCCTTGGCCAAGGTCATCGAATATTCCGGCGAAGCCATTGAGGCCCTGGGCGTGGACGAACGCGCCACCATGACCAACATGGCGGCGGAGATTGGTGGATTTACCGGCATCGTGGCCCCCGATCAGAAGGTGATTGACTTCCTGATGGAGCGGCGCGGCATGAGCGAGAACGAAGCGCAGACGCTGATCGAAGGCCTATACAGCGATCCCGACGCGCACTACGCGCACGTGATCGAACTCGACGCCGCGGAAATCTATCCCATGGTCGCGACCCCTGGCGATCCCGGCAACGGCAAGTTCGTGCGCGAGCTGAATACGCCGGTGCCGGTGGAAATCGCCTACGGCGGCACCTGCACCGCGGGCAAGAACGAAGACATGGACATGTACGCGCGCGTGCTCAGCGATGCCTTACGGCAAGGCAAGCGGGTTGCGGAGAATTGCAAGTTCTATCTCCAGTTCGGATCGCAGGAGACGCGCGAGTACTGCGTGCGCAAGGGCTATCTCGACGTCTTCAGCAGAGCCGGCGCGCAGGTGATTGAGCCCAGTTGCGGCGCCTGCATTAACGCTGGACCGGGTGTTTCCACGCGTCCTGAGCAGGTGGTCATCAGCGCGCAGAACCGGAACTTTCCGGGGCGCAGCGGTCCCGGGCAAATGTATCTGGCGAGTCCGTTGACGGTGGCCGCCAGCGCCATCGCCGGCTACATCGTCGAATACGAACCGGCGGCCGAGCGCGAACCCGCACACGCGGCGTGAACAGTTCGATCAGGGTAAGCTGGATGCCACACGACCGGAATTTTTGATACTATCGTTATCACTAGCCCAGCCGGAATTGCTCCATTTGAGAGAGTAGAGGAGACACTGTTTTATGGCTTATGTGATCGCGGAACCTTGTATCGGCACCAAGGATACGGCCTGCGTCGATGCCTGTCCGGTGGACTGCATCCACCCCAAGAAGGACAGCGACAAGTTCCCGACCGAAGAGATGTTGTACATCGATCCGGTCGAGTGCATTGATTGCGGCGCCTGCGTGCCGGTGTGCCCGGTTTCGGCGATTTTCGCGCTCGACGATCTGCCCGAGAAGTGGAAAGAGTACACCGAGCGCAACGCCAAGTATTTCGGGCGTTAGCCACTGTCTAGTATTCGAGAAAGGGCGCACCGCGCAGGTGCGCCCTTTTTGTTTTATGTCATCCCCAACCTCTGTCATCCTGAGCGACCCCGAACGTCGTGAGGGGGAGTCGAAGGACCCCTATAGCCTGCAAGAAATCAGAGGGTGGCCGCCCGGCACAGCAGCAAGTCTGAGATTGTTTGCCGTCATAGGGGTCCTTCGACTCCTCGTCCGGTCTCCACGGCGACCGGACTCGTCGCTCAGGATGACAGACGAAAGGCTAGGAGTGTTTCCCGCCGCGAATCTTCCACAGCATTTGTCGCAGCATCCCCAGCCAGACTTCGGCGTCTTCCGTTTGCAGGTTGAGCCGCCGCACCAGGCGGCGTACCTTGTCCTCGGTCAAGCTTTCGGCGCGTGGATTCACATAGCCACTGGCGCGCAGGGCCTGCAGCAATACTCCATTGATTCGCTCGAGTTCGCCCGCACTGGCGCGCTTCAGTTTCTCCGTTTGCTGTGCGGCTTTGGGATCGCGGCTTAGTTCGTACAGGCAGACCGCCACCGCCTGCCCGAGGTTCATGGAGATATGTTCTTCGCGCGTCGGAATGCGCATGAGCCAGTGGCAGTGGCTGAGGTCCTTGGTCGCCAGGCCAAACTTTTCCGTGCCGAACAGCAGCGCCACCCGGCCGTAGGCGAGCTGTTTGCGGATTACGCGCGCCCCGTGTTCCAGCCGCTTGAGCGGATGTTGCAGTTCGCGATGCCGGACCGCGGTGGTGCCCACCACCAGCGTGCAATCGGCAACGGCGTCGGCCAAGCTCTTGTACTCCACGGCATTGGCCAACAGGTCCGAGGCGCCGACGGCGGAGCGTGCTTCGCGATAAGCGACCTCATAGGGATTCACTACCCGCAGGTGCAGAAAACCGAAGTTGCTCATGGCGCGCGCCGCCGCCCCGATATTCAGCGGGTTGCGCGGGGCAACTAATACCACACAAAGCTGATCGAGCTCTGCTTGCATTAGCCCAGTTTATGGCGTTTTCGGAATTGGTGTCGTCCCGGTTCCCACCGGTGGCTGGAAACTGGAGACTGGAAACTCGAAACTCGAAACTTGAAACTCGAAACTTCCGCTGTGGTGAATTACTCTTAAAGTCATGGGCCGCATCCACGTTCTCGCCGAAAACGTAGCTAACAAGATTGCCGCCGGCGAGGTGGTGGAACGCCCCGCTTCGGTAGTCAAGGAGCTGTTGGAAAACGCGCTGGATGCCGGTGCGCGCCGCATCCGGGTCAACGTGGAGGCGGGCGGCAAGAAGCTGATTCAGGTAACCGACGACGGTTGCGGCATGGTGCGCGACGATGCCATGCTGGCCTTCGAGCGCCACGCCACCTCCAAGATCCGCAACGCCGACGACTTGCTCAACATCGCAACCCTGGGATTTCGCGGAGAGGCGCTGCCCTCGATGGCTTCCGTCAGCCGCTTGCGTTTGGAGACCCATGCGCCCGAAGACGCTGCCGGCACGGTGGTCGAGATCGCTGGCGGAAAGTTGCTGACGGTCGAGGAGGCGGGCCTGCCCCTAGGCACCTGCATCACGGTGCGCGACCTGTTCTTCAACATTCCCGCGCGCCGCAAATTCTTGAAGGCTGAATCCACCGAGCTGTCGCACATCGCGTCGCTGGTGACCCACTACGCCCTGGCGCATCCCGAGATGCATTGGGAGCTGCACGCCGCGACCAATGCCATGTTGATCGCCCCGCCCGTGGCCGACCACTCGCGGCGCATCTATCAGGTATTTGGCAAGGAGACGCTCGATCAGTTGATTCCGCTGAGCGCGCTGCTGCCGCTCTCGCATGTGGGACTGCCGCAGCCTCCGCCGTGGCGGCGCGATGAAGACTACGAACCGCCAGTGGCTGGCGATGTAAAGCTGCACGGCTTTGTTTCGCGGCCGGAGATCCAGAAGCTGAACCGCAACTCGATTTTCATCTTCGTCAATGGCCGCCTGATTCGCGACCGCGTGGTGCAGCACGCCCTCACCGAGGCTTACCGCAATATCCTTCCGCCGACTGTCTTTCCCATCGTGCTGCTGTTCCTGGAGATGCCCTTCACCGAGGTTGACGTGAACGTGCACCCCTCCAAGACCGAGGTGCGCTTTCGGCAATCGTCGGTGCTGCACGACTTCATTCGCGATTCAGTCCGCGCCGTCCTGATGAAAACCCGCCCCGTGCCCGCGTTCACCACGGAGATTCGCGCGCAGCCCACCGCTTCGCCTTCGCTCACGTCTGGGGCCCGTGATTTTACGACCGATGAATTACAGGTGACGGCTGCTGACGCAGCGTTTGCCTTACGTCCGCCCGAGGTCCCTCCGTTCAGTGCGCGGTTGCAGTTCGAGGGTGGCGGCTTTGCCGTCGAAGGAAACGCGGCGGTTCCCGTGGCCCGCTTCCCGCCGCAAACGTTCGGAGGTCCGGTAGCAGCCGCTGCAACCATGACGCGGGGCGCCGACGCATGTTCTGCCGTGGTTGCGGACGACGACGCGCCTGCCGGGTTGGATTCGTTGAGCACGCTGCGCCCGGTGGGCCAGATTCGCGACTCCTTCATCCTGGCGATCAATCCGCAGGGCCTGTGGATCATCGACCAGCACGTCGCGCACGAGCGCATTCTGTTCGAGAAAATCTGCAAGCTGCGCCTGGCCGAGTCTCTCGAAAAGCAGCAACTGCTGATGCCGCTCATCGTCGAGTTGACGCCCGGCCAGATGTCGGTCTTCGCCGAGATCTCCGACGAGTTGACTCGCAACGGTTTTGAAGTGGAACCGTTCGGCTCGCGCACCATCGCCGTCAAGACCACGGCGGCAGGCGTTACGGCGGCCGACGTCGAGCGCCTGCTGCATGAAATCCTGGACCAGTTCGAGCGCGAGGAACAGGTGCTAAACCTGGACAAGATTCGCACCAGCATCGCCGCCAGCATTGCGTGCCATGCCGCGATCAAGGTCAACATGCCGCTGGAGCAGAACAAAATGGAGTGGCTGCTGAGCGAGTTGGCAAAAACCGATTGCCCCATGAGCTGTCCGCACGGCCGGCCGGTGGTTCTGCGGTATTCTGTTAAGGAAATTCAGCGGGCGTTTAAGCGAATCTAGCAAGCAGCTATCAGCCGTCAGCTTTCAGCCATCAGATGTCAGCTGACATACGACCGGCGGGACCGCGGCCTCGGTACGCCGCAGAAGGGGACAACTGCTTACGAGCGTCAACCTGTGAGCGGATTGTTGTTAAGCAACAAGGGCGCGCTCGGCCGCAAAACAGCACTGGCCTTCTACTATGCGAGCCTTGAAGATAATATGCCTTTTCTTTTGCGTGTGGTCTATGGTTTCGACCACTTACTGCGCCTATCATATTTACTCCACGCCTGCCGGTAACGTGGCGATGAAGCACAACGTCTCCGGCATGATCTTGGGACTCCTTCAATTGCTCTTTTATGCGTGCGCATTGTATGGCATACACAAAAAGGCGCCGTTTGCGTGGAAACTCGGCTGGGTGTGGATCGCGGTGTCATTCTCTATGTCTCTCGTTAAGTTATTGCCACTGACCCTGAGATTACCCGGAGCTAGTGATCCTTGGATTGCGTTTGCGAGCGTCATCATTGCCAGCACTGGGGTCCATCTGTGGTTGGGTTATTTGTGGAATCGACAGAAGAGCTACTTCAGCGGGTAACAGGCTGATAGCTGACGGCTGATAGCTAATTGCTGCTTTCTATGCACGAACAGCAACTACAGGAGCTGCGCCGGGAAAAGTGGCGCTTGAACGGGCGGCCCATCCGCACGCTCGACGAGGCGCGCGAATTCATCGATTCGGTGGGATTTTGTCTGCTTTACCCGCAACGGCCCGCGGTCCTGGCGCCGACGTTCGTGGGCGCCTATGCCGGCAGTGACGAGCATTTGCCCGCTCGGCAGATGGCCTTTGCCGATCCCAGCGCGCGCGATGCCAAGCATCTGATGGTCCGTCTGCTGCGCGAAAAAGCGGCCTACGAGGCGAACGTCTTCCCCGATAACAACTTCATCGTTTCGGCATCGGTGTTTCCCTATTTTTACGGATTGGTGGGCGATCGAAACCCTCGCCAAGCGCCCAAAGCCGGTGCCCGCTCCGAATATTCGCCGCTCGCCATCGACGCCTTTCAAATCATCCAGAAGGAAGGGCCGATCTCCGAGTACCGGCTGCGCGAGTTGCTGGGCGGCGACATTTCCGCCGCGGCCCTGGATCGCGCGCTGGACGAATTGTGGGCCAAGCTGCGCATTACCCGCGTGGATTACAGCCAGGAAAGAGGCGTGTTCTGGGACGTGCTCTTCCGCTGGTCGCCCGAGGCGGTCAAAGAGGGCATGCACGTCTCAGTGGCGGAGGCGCTGACGGCGCTGGTCTCGAAGTATCTCGACTGTGTCTTGGCCGCGCAACAGGAGGAGGTGGAGCACTTCTTCTCCAACCTCATCGGTCGGGCGCGGGTCCGCGAGGCCATCAGCGCGCTGCAAGCTGCGCGTGAACTGAGTTTCGTCCACGTGGCCGGCCGGGTCCTGTTGCAGGTCTCCTCGGTGGAATTGCCGGCCGTGCATCCGGTTGAGCGGAAGTTCAAACTGCAGCCGCGCTTTGTACCGCAGCCACCCCAGCCCGGCAAGCCACTGGTGCAGCGTCGGCCCAGAAAATCGGCGTCCCCGTCGTCATCAAGAACACTCCCGCCCGCAAAGGACACCGGCAAGGAATGATCACGGCGCGCAAGTTGGTGATCGCCATTGACGGGCCGGCCGGCTCGGGCAAGAGCACCATCGCCGCGCGCCTGGCGAAGAAGCTGGGCTACGTGAACCTGGAAAGCGGCGCCATGTATCGCGCTCTGGCGCTGAAGGCCATGGAGCGGCAAGTTTCTCTGGATGATGGCGAAGCACTCCAGCAGTTGGCGGCCGGCACCGTAATTGATCTCGAACCTCGCGAGGAAGGCAACCATGTGCTGCTGGACGGGCGCGATGTTTCGCAGCGCGTACGCGACGCGGATGTCACCGCCGCGGCGTCGCGCGTTTCCATCCATCCGCTGGTGCGCGAGATCATGGTGCAGCGCCAACGCGCGTTGGGACTGGGCGGCGGCGTGGTGATGGAAGGCCGCGACATTGGCACCGCGGTGTTTCCCAACGCGGACGTCAAAATCTTTCTGGATGCCGAGGAAAGCGTTCGCGCCGAGCGCCGGGTAGTGCAAGCCGGACTGCACTCTCCCGAAGACACGCAACGCGTGATGGCAGAGCTGACGGCGCGCGATCAGCGCGATCGCACGCGTTCGGCATCCCCGCTGGTCGCCGCCCCCGATGCGGTACACGTCGATACTACGCACAAGAGCATTGACGATGTAGTCGCTGAGGTGGAGGGGGTCGTGAAGAAAGTGGCTAGTGGATAGTGGCTAGTGGATAGTTGCGGAGCTCCGAGTTTCCAGGAGGGTACGTGCAGGAACCTATGGACTACTGCGTCGCGAGACCGTCTGAGGCGGAGGAAATCATTCGCCTGCTCGCCACGGTGTTCAGCGAGTCCGAACCGCCCGCCGTGGCGATGGGCCTTTCCTCCGGAGATTTGGAACAATTTCTTCAGCTTTTTGCGCACACAGCTGTTGCGGAGGGACTCACGGTCCTCGCGCGGTGCGGCGACACCGGGAAGCTGGCCGGCGTACTTCTCACGGATGATTTTGCTTCTCCTCCGGCCCTGGACGTGAGCCACATCAGCACGAAATTTCTACCCATCCTCTCTATGTTGGAAACCCTGGATGAGCAATTCCGTAAAGGGAGAACAGTTTCTGCTGGGGAGTACCTGCACCTGTTTATGTTGGCAGTTGATGAACAATTTGCAGGACGCAGAATTGGCCAGGGACTGGTTGAGGCTTGTCTCGAAAATGGATTTCGGAAGGGCTATCGAAGGGCGCTAACCGAAGCTACGGGAAGAGTCTCCCAGCACGTGTTTCGCAAGCTGGGATTTGTAGATCGTTTCAGCGTATCGTACCGAGGCTTCAGGTACGAAGACCAAGTCGCGTTTGCCTCGATTCAGGGTCATGAGAGCGCTATCTTGATGGACAAGTCGCTCGTTGGATGACAATTTTCCAATCGGATTGTCCACCGCTGCTTGGCTAGTTGCAAAAAAATCCCCGCCCAAGCAAAAGAGGCTTGGACGGGGCACCCTCGAGTCACTGGCGAACCGCCTTTCTAACCACTAACCACTATCCACTAACCACTCGCTTTACCCCTTGGTTATCCGAATGTCGCCGGTGTCGGTGTTGATTTGCAGCTTGCTCGCGCCGTTGCCGACGGCGCCCGACGCCCGTGTCGAGTTATTGCTTTTGTCAATCTTCAGGGCTTCGAACTCGGAGGTGATGTCGCCTTTGCTGGTGGTGGCCTGCACCTGGAATCCCGCCTTGGGCGGCAGCACCAGCGAGATGGCACCGTGTTTGCTGGAAATGCTGATTCGACCCAGCGGCAGTTTGTCGGCTGCGCGCACTTCGATATCGCCGTTCGTGTTCTCAAGCTGCAAGTCACCGGACACGTTCTCGATGTGGACGTCCTTGGACCGGCTGAAGATGAGACGGCTGGGACCGCTGAGATCGTTGCCCCGCACTTCGTCGCCGGCGATTTCCAAGTCGCCGGGCACAGAAGCAATCTGCATGTCCGACCGCGACGACTTGAAGGTCACAGTCTTGGCGATCTTGCTGAGGCGGATATCGTCGAAGAAGTCGCCGTTAAGATGGACCGCGCCAGCCACCTCATCGATGGTGACATTGTCGACATGGCCTTCCACCTCGAGATCGCCTGCAATCTTGGAGGCGCGCAGCGAACCGCTCTGCAAGCTGATGTTTACGGCGCCGCTGACATCGTTCAGGGTGACGTCGCCATGTTGCAACGCGATCCTGACATCGGCCTTGCGGTCATTGGCGGTCACGTCGCCGCGTTTGCTGGCAATATCGAGGATCGCGTCGCGGGGCACGAAGATCTCCATGTCGGCCTCTACTCCGTGCTCGCCGGCGCCGTTGGTGTTAGCGTTTAGCACCACCGAATTCCCCGTCACCGTAATCTGGGGTTTGGTGCCGTCGTTGTACTTATTGGCGTCCGTCTGGTTCTGTGCATACACCTTCTTGTGCACCACCACGCGCAGAGTGTTGTCGTCGGCGGGCGCAATGTTCAGGCTGCCGTGATCGCAGACCACGCGCAAGTTGCCGTGCGCCGGAAACGCCTGCTGCAGCGTGTCGTCGAAGGTAAACGCGGTGCCAAAGATGCCGCCAAGATCGTCGTCCATCTGGATGTGATCGCGAACCCCACCCCAGTCGATGTCGGAGCTGTAATGCGCAGACAGGCCGACGATGATGATCAGGATTAGAAGCAGGACAGTGCCTGCTCCCAGACCACCGCTGCGGTAACCCTGGCGCTGGCTCATGGAGTACTCGACCAACCGGATCACGCCAAACAGAATCAGCAGCAAGGGCCACCAGTGTCCGAAGAAGTGCCAGAAGGGAAACCGGAATCCGAAATTCCGCAGCAGAAATACCAGGCCGATGACGATCAGAATCAGTGGTCCCGCGATCGAGCGCCGATAGCGATACGGCGGCGCCGGATACACATACTGCGGTGGAGGCGGTTGAGGTGGCGGTGGTGGTGGCGGATAAACATTTGAGCTAGCCATTGCGCACCTCCGGATCGTTGGGGTTCTTCCAATTCGTTTCCGGCGTGATGGGGCTGGCCGGAGGAACCGGCGGTGGCGTCACCACCGGCGGTTGCTGCGGATACGGCGGATACCCCTGAGCACCAGGCGGCATCGGTTGTCCCGGCCTGCCCGGCCATGGGCGAGGCACATGGCCTTCGGCCGAAGCGTTATGTTGCAGGAACATGATCAGGCCGATCACGATCAACAGCGCCGGCCAGGTGCTGCCAAAGTCCATCCAATGCGAGTGTCCTAGCTGGTCAAGCAGAAACAGCACTCCGATGGTGATCAGAACAACCGGCCCCATGAAGCCATGAGCACGGCAACGGCTGCACGAACAATAAGGGTTATAGCGGAATCTCATGATGCCCTCCTCACCAGCCCATCCCGCGGCGTCGTATCAGCACGCGAATGCCGACAGCGATCAGCACAAGCGGCCAAAACCGCCAGATACGGTCGAAGTTCACCACGTTCATCTCGTTGAGCAAGAAAAGTACGCCCAGTCCGATCAGGACGAACGCTCCAATCGGCACTCGCGAGGGCGGGCAGCATTCGGCATCTGCAGGCTGTCCCTCCGGAGCTGCTGTCGAAGGCGTGGTCGCCGTCAGCGGCGCGGCGCCGGCAGCGACACGCGGAGTCGGATTCGGTGCCGGGCCTCCCGCTGAGAACAAGTGGTTAAGGCCGAACGGATCGGGCGCCGGCAGACCCATCTCTCTCGCCTTCGCCGTCTTGTAGGCCTCGATGGGCATATAGATGAGAAAAGCTCCGATCAGCAGGCCAAACACCACCTGCCCGCGATCCATAGCTGCGCACAGCCAGATCAACGTGCCTAGGATCAGGACGTGGATGAAGCCCTTGGCATATTCGCCGTTGTACATGGCCCCGACCCCGGGAATAAATCCCAGCAGCGCGGCCAGGCGGGGACTTCCGACTCCGGCTACGGGTTGAGCACCCGGCGGTACGGCGGCAGTGCCGGGTGGTGGCAGGGCGCTGCCTAGCTGCGAGGCCAAACATTCCTCACAATAGATAACGCCACGGATGTCTCGCACGCAGCTGTTGCACAGTGGTTTGCCACACGTACGGCAGAATGCGACTGCGGGAACGTCGACATGATTGGCGCAGTTCATGCGGTTCTCCTGTTCAGCCGGGCCTGATTGGTTAAATTCTTCATCCCTGGTTCATTCCCAGCCGGAGACATGGCCAGCTCGGGCTGGCTGGCGTCGCGGCTGTAGTTCTGATTAGTGCGATTCTTGTCCTGGTCTTGCCGGTTATCGCTCTTGGGTTGGGTCTTGGGTGCCGGTTCTTCCGGCTGCTGCTTTTCCGGAGCGGCGACGCGGCGCAAGTCACGCACCCGCGACTCGATCTCATACACCAGGCGAAGGTTGTCGTAGTAACGAATTACGCGCGCCTGGGTCGAGGAATAAGTCCTGGCAATGCCCTTGGAGCTCAAGTCGAGCCGCCGCAGATCGCTGATATGAAGGCCAGCGATACTGAGCAGCAGCGTGATAGAGAAGAATGCCATGCCAAACGACATGGCGAAGCGCGGGGTGGCGACCGGTGCGAAGATCGGCGCCAAACGGCCTTTTACCTTGTCGAGCCAGCCCTCGCCACGTGGCGAGACTACGGCATGCTCCGACGGAAGCGCCCCTATGGTCTGCGCCAGAATGTTGTGCACCAAGTGGCGCGGCGGTTCAACCTCATCCAGCCCCTTCAGCCAGTGCAGGCCGGCCGTGGCCTCTTCGACCATGGTGCGGCATGCCGGGCAGGACTGCTGGTGCGCCTCAAACGCGGCCAGCGTAGAGCCGTGCAGAGCGCCATCGATGGCTTCGGCCAGCAGGCCTTCGCACTCGACGCATTGCATTCCGGATTGGTTCTCGCTGGGCATCAACTCACCTGCTTGTAACTACGTTGTAACAGCCTTGCAAGTTCCGTTCGCCCCCGATTTATACGACTTTTCACAGTGCCTTCAGGGACTTTGAGGACTAGGGCAATGTCTTTGTAGTCCATATCCTGGAGATCGCGCAGAATGACCGCCTCTCGCAACTCGGGAGAGAGCTTGCGCAGAGCTTGATGGACCATCGTCTGCGCCTCCTGGCTGCGCACCCGGGCTTCGGGACCGGCGGAGCGGTCCTCCAGCTTCTCTGCCAGGGTGAGGCCATCGTCCTGGTTGCCCGGCGTTGCCTCCAGGGAGTCGGTGATGCGGTCGTATTTTCCCTTGCGAAAGTGGTCCACCAGTAGATTTCGCGTGACCGTGGTGACCCAGGTCATGAACGAAGCCCGCGTGGTGTCGAACGTGCTTAGCGTGCGATACATTTTGATGAATACTTCCTGCGACAAGTCCGCCGCATCCTCCGGCGATCCCGAAAAGCGATAGCAGATGTTATAGATCCGGCGATGATACTGCTGAACGATCTCCTGCCAAGCCGCAGCGTCGCCGGTAACACAGCGACGGACGAGGGCATTGACGGCTTGGATATCGTCCAATCAGCGCTCCCAAGGGGCGTGACTGCTGGCCCAATCCCACTCTCTGCTAATGACTTATACGAAAAAGCACGACCAGAAGTTCGATCGAATCAGACAGACTCCGCCCGCTCTTGCGTTGGCCAGAAACTTTGGAGGTGCGGATGATTTTCGCCTGCATTGTAGCAGGGGCGGGAAGCTTCGGGCGGTGACGACGAAAGGGAACGAAGCGGGCAAAACGCACCGAAGTCTCCGCAATTCCCAAATTGGGAATGTGGACTACTAAAGTCTCAGATTGCACCCCAGATTGTGCTGTTGATTGTAGCCTCAAAGTGGTAGGCTCCGAGTCAGATCGAGTGGAGTTCTCCCCTGTCGCGCCACGCCGGGATGAATTGCCATCGACAACGCACGCGCCGTCCAAAGTCCCCGCGGTTGACAGAAACCGCCGATCAAGAGGCGACAACCTTGCGCAATTTGCGGTACCACAAATTCCGTATTTTGCGCAGTGGGATTAGGGTTTTCGGACGTGCGTCCTAGGATTGCGCGGGTCTGGCCCGATGCCGCTTATTGTCATCGTCGCGCTGCTGCTTGGGACTGCGCTATTGCTTTGGCTGCTTCGATCCAAGCTTGGTAGTGATCGTGAACTGGTGCGCCTGCGCCAGGAATTGGCGGCCGAATCGGCCCGCCTGCGCGACGCGGAAAGCCAGCAGCAACTCCTCTTCTCCGCTAACCCCTATCCCATGTGGGTTTATGACTGTACGACCTTGCGCTTTGTTTCGGTGAATGATACCGCCGTGCGGACCTACGGGTTTTCCCGCGAGGAATTCCTGGGAATGACGATCTTGGATATCCGCCCTCCCGAGGAGACACCGGCGTTGCTGAATTATGTGAACCATATCCATCCTGGGTTTAACGGCATTGGAATCCGGCGCCACCGGAAAAAGGACGGCAGTCTTCTATTCGTCGAGATCAGCGGGTTCGCCTTCGAGCGCAATGGCGGTTCCTACGAATTGACGCTGGCCAATGACGTCACCCAACGAATCCTTATGGAAGAGGCGCTAAGGCAATCGCAGGCCTCGCTGCAATCGTTGGTCGACAGCGCACCTTTCGGTATTATCCGGACTTTGCTCGACGAGGATCGTTTTGAGTCCTTGAATCCAGCGATGCTGAAGATCCTGGGCGGCTACCGTCTCGACGAAGCCATGAGCCTGAAAATCTCAACCCAGGTCTATTCGGATCCTAAGGATCGCGGCCGCCTGATTGAGATAGTTCGGCGAAATAAAACCGTTCAGGGTTATGAACTCAACTTGCTGCGGCGTGATGGCAGCACGGTGCCCCTGCGAATCTCCGGTTCGCTCGCTCGCGACCCTCATACCAATGTGGAGTACTTCATCGGTTACGTCGAAGACATGACCCAGCAGAGCGCGCTGGAGCAGCAGGTCCGGCAGGTGCAGAAACTGGAGGCCGTGGCCAGACTGGCAGGAGGCGTGGCTCACGATTTCAACAACATCCTGGTGGTGATCAAGCTCTCGACCGAATTGATGCTGGCCCAAACCACGCTGGGTAATCCGCTCAGCAAGTCGCTGTTGCAAGTTTCCAACGCCGCCGACCGGGCCGCGGCCCTCACTCGGCAGATGCTGGCCCTAGGTCGGCAGCAGATCATGCAGATCCGCGTCATCAACGTGAACTCCGTGGTAACCGAGACTTCGCACATGTTGCGCCGCATCATCGGAGAAGACATTCGACTGGTGACCAACCTATGCGACACCCTGGAGAATTCCCGCCTGGATCCCAATCAGGTTGGCCAAGTGATCCTCAATCTGGCGGTCAACGCGCGCGATGCCATGCCCGAAGGCGGCGTCCTCCATCTCGAAACCTGCAACGTCGACTTAGACAATGCCTACGCCCAGGAGCATCCGCCCGTTCAACCCGGACGCTACGTGATGTTAGCGGTTAGCGACACCGGGACCGGCATCGACAAATCGATTCTGCCGCGTATTTTCGATCCCTTCTTCACCACCAAGGAAGTGGGCAAAGGCACCGGCCTGGGGCTGTCGATCGTGTACGGCATTGTGAAACAGAGCGGCGGCTACGTCTGGGTTTACAGCGAACCGGCGCATGGCACAACCTTCAAACTCTACTTCCCCGCGATTACCGCACCCTTGGAGAATCCGCTGGTGTGCAGCGAGGCGTACTCGGAGCCGAGCGGGCAAACCATCCTGATCGTCGAAGACGAAGCCAGCATTCGCGGCAATGTGCGCGAGTGTTTGCAGCAGTTGGGCTACCACGTCGTCGAAGCTGAGAATGGGGAGGCCGCGCTGCAGGTTTACGACCGTCTGCACGGCAAAATCGATCTGGTCCTTTCCGACCTGGTGATGCCGGGCATGGGAGGCTATGAATTGGCGGGCCAGCTTGCCCAGCGTTACCCGGGGGTGCGAATGCTGTTCATGTCAGGCTACACGGAAGACAGTGCGGCGCGCCGCGACATCCTGTTGCAGGGCAGCGCATTTCTGCAAAAGCCATTCAGTGTCGCGGACCTGTCGACTGCCGTCCACCAGGCATTGGCGGTTCGCGCCGCCATGGCTTAATGCCTGCTCGCGCTTCATTCTGCGCGGAACAGGCCGGCCCAGGAATCATCCAAGTTGTTCCAGCGATCACCTTCCAACCACTTGCCCTCGGAATCGGGCAGGTAGAGGACCCCGTGGCCCTGGGCGCAAACCATTTCCGTTCCTGACCCGTTGAACAAGATGCTGCCCGGCGCGCCGATGCGGACGGGAATACTCAGCCGCCGCAAACAGACGCGGCAGCGCTTTTGTTGGTCGCGGACCGACCATGACAGTGGAGCAATCGAAAGAACCAGAAACAGCCACAATGCCATACCATCCGCCATCGGATACACCGATCCCACCAGGGAGACGGCCAGGGAATGGATGCTCACCCAGGCCAGCAGACAGGCGGCGATCAGCACTAGGGCAGACTTCGCCACCAGGAAGGCCCACCAGCGGCATCGTTGTTTCATGCTCATCGGGGCGGGGCCCAAGCCGGCGCCCTGGCGTCGCGCATAGACAATCGCAACCGCGCTGGCGATCGCCAGCATTAGGAACAAGAAGTAGGAAGCCAGGGTACGGCGCATCTCAGCTTTGGCCGAGGTGACCTCCAGCAGGGATGCGGGGAATACGTACCCGGCATTTTCGCTGAGGTCGGTGAGATCAGATTCCACCCGCGCCTCCGTAGCTTCCGGTTTCATCACGGCCACAGCGCCAATTCGTTCGACAAAATTTGTGAACGGCGGCGAGTGGGAATCCAACAAGGTCCAGACTCCTATGCCGGAGGAGACGAGCCGGAAGTTGCGGGGCAGAACTCCGGCAACGATCTTTTCATTGCCGTCAACCACAATGCGGCGGCCGATGGTGTCGGGGCTGCTCTTGAACTGAAGCGACCAAAGTTCGTTGCTGAGTACCACACAGTTGGGGCAACTCTGCCCATCGCCGCTTTGCAATGCGCGTCCCAGGGTTGCTTTCACGCCCAGAATGTCGAAGAAGTCGGGAGCGACTCGGGCGGACAAGATCGGCACTGTTCGCTTTCCGGCTGCCAGCTTGCCCGGACCCCACGAGTAAGGCGCGACCGCGTCAAGCAACTTGCTGGTTTTCCATGCCGAGGTGAGGTCCAGCAGGGTCTCGGACCGGAAACGTCTGAATTTGCCGTTCAGGCTGATGATGCACACCCGCTCGGGATTAGGGACGGCGAAGGAAAATAGCGATTGGCAAACGGGATGAAGCCGCCTCCCCAGATCATCACCACCAGCAGGAGCGCGAGCACCATCAGGCAGGTTGCAGGTGCGCGTCGCACCTGATCGGCACGCCGCAGGAAACCTTCGCGTTGGTAGCGAGACCAGAAGGCCTCGAAGAATAATCCCCAGCAGTACCTTGCCAGTTCGAGTTTCTTCTCGCGATTAAGTTGTCCTGCTTCCGCCAGGAAGTGGCACCAATGCCACAGGCGCTCCGACGTGAGGGCGCGCCATTCCCGCCGTTGCGCCCGCGGCGCCAGCCAGCCAGCGAGCCACACCACCGCCCGGCTGCCCCAGATGGTTCTCCGCAATGGATCAGGCCACGGCATCACCCTCACCCTAGTGAGATGATTAAAGCACAACAGATGTGCGCCCGGTCCAGCCGGATTCGCCTCCTCCATCGGAGGATATTCATAAATTGCCTGAACACCGCTGTGTGCAGTAGCTCACATTCACGACGGGGCAAAACGGGTAGGATGGATCGGACCGCTTCTCAGGGATGCATCGGCTGGCGATTCGTCCGGCTATGTGGGCGGCAGAGATTCGCGTAGTTATTTCGGGAGGAGACCAAGATGGCCGAACCAAGTTACGAAGAATTGAAAGCCCGAGTCGCGGAACTGGAAAAGACTCAGGGACGCAAGCGCGGCAGTCTCGAATTCAAGGTCAGCGAAAAGGGCGGGATGAGCGTCTATGGTCTGGGACGATTCCCGGTCACCCTCTATTACGAGCAATGGATTCGGTTGCTCGACCAGGTCGATCAGATTCGCGAGTTTCTGGAAGCGAATAAGGCCGGCATGAAAATGAAGCACACCGAGTGATCGCTGCGGGACATTGGGGTAGATCCGGTCCGCAAGGCCCACCACGACTATGATCGTGGCGCGTGTATAATTTTTACGAGCGCGCCCGTAGCTCAGCTGGATAGAGCGATTGCCTCCGGAGCAATAGGTCGGGAGTTCGAATCTCTCCGGGCGCGCCAGACAGTCTCTCCTGATCGGAAGCCCAGGGGTTTGGTTCCGGTGTGCCAAGTCCGAATGTTCTTCGTGTACATTCTCCGCAGCGATAAGACCGGGGCGCGCCAGAGTTCTGTATTATCCTCAACGTTTTGCCGCCGGTCATCATCTCTTTGATTTCCACTGATTTCTGACTGGCGCAATTATTGTGCTCCGCCCAAGCCCGACGTGGCATTTTGGATTGCATCTTCGCAGGGTTGAACGTAGCGTCCGGGAATCGCAGTCGAGTTATACCAAGCGATTCACGGCACAGTTTCCAGCGTAACTTTCTCCTCATTATAAACAACATGTTAAAATAAGTTGTTATATATCAATTATATACTTGACATGAAATATTACTTGATTTGTTATAGTAACGGCCTTATTCTAACCTGTGTCAGCATTGAACAGATTGGCTAGGGCTACGGAAATGAATGCACAGGAACTCAAATCGGCCCGTAAGCAGCGCGGCTGGACTCAAGTGAAGACCGCAGAACGTCTGGGCGTCTCGCAACCGTATGTGGCACTCCTGGAAGATGGCAAGCGGATGGTCGGGCCTAGGCTGGCTCGAAAAGTAGTGAAGGCGCTAAGACTGCCTCCCACCCTATTGCCACTTCCCGAGAAGCTGGCAAAGGGGCGCTCTCAGAATCTTCCTGAGCAGCTCTCGGTTCTTGGATACCCTGGCTTTGCTTACTTGCGTGGAGCGCAAAAGAGAAATCCGGCCGAGGTGCTGGTAACGGCTTTAGCTCAGGATGATCTGGAGTCCAGAGTAACGGAAGCTTTGCCGTGGCTGCTGCTGCGCTACCCGGAAATGGACCGCGACTGGCTGCTGCAGCAAGCGCGGCTTCACAATCTATCCAACCGGCTGGGATTCGTGGTAGGACTTGCGAAAGCCGTCGCGAATGCAGCCGGAACAACCTCAATGCGCCACGCTCAGCTAAACCAGTTGGAGGCGCGATTGCAAGAGAGCCGTCTCGATAAAGAGGACACACTTTGTCAGTCGTTGCTGTCGCAGCGCGAGCGAGAATGGCTGCGAGAAACCAGACCACCGGAAGCCGCATATTGGCACCTTCTCACCGATTGGCGGCCTGAGCACCTGCAATATGTCGCTTAAAGTGGAACTGCCCTCGCCCTGGTCCGAGTTCTTGTCCGAAGTGGATAGGAATCTTTCAAGGCCAGTCGAAATGCACTGCATTGGAGGTTTCGTCTTGACGTTCGTATATGACGCACCGCGAACCACAGGAGATCTTGACTATCTGACCATCGTGCCCAACGACGCTTCTGATGAGGTGGAAAACTTGGCGGGCTATGGCTCCAAATTTGCCAGGAAATACAGAGTGTATTTTCAACGAGTGGCTGGCGTAACTGACCTGCCCGAGAACTACGACGAACGTCTGGTCGATTTGAAGCTCGGATTGCAGAACCTCTCTTTGAAGGTTCTCGAAGCTTACGACTTGGCGCTTTCAAAACTCACTAGGAATAGTCCCAAAGATCGGGAGGACGTGAAATATCTTGCCGCCAAACTCAATCTCAGCTTTGGCCTGCTTTACCAACGCTTCGCAAACGAGATGAAACCGTGGGTCGCTAATCCGGATCGACACGAACTTACTCTGACCAAGGTTTGGCGCGAATATTTCGCAGAATAGAAATGCAGGAGGCAAGCTGTGTTCCGCACCGATGCCTAGCGAACGACCGCGAGGGTGTTGAGTTCTTCCTGCAACTTGCGTAAGCGCTCCAGCTCGTTTTGCACGGCATTGGTACCCGCGGCCACAAGCTCTCTGGCCTTGGAAAGCGCTTGTTCGGCTGATGCGCCCACCTCGCGCAGCAGCCTGCGAACGTCGGATTCAAGCCGCAGACGACTCTCCACCACTCGCTGTTCGACATCCCCCTGAACGCGTGAGGCGTTGGTGTCCAGAAGCTGCTCCAGAAAGTTCGCCGCGTCCTTTTGGATCCAGCGACGGATGTGAAGCGCTCCCATCATGGCATCGAACGAGTACAACAGCGGCGACGCCGGGTGCGCGATGGTGACCATGTCGTGAAAGAAAAACCGCGAGCGGGTTCGAAAGCCGTGCTCGGCGTCCAACGATTTTGGCAAGTGCGAGAAGTCAGCCGCCTGCTCCTCGGAGATTCGCAGCAGCAGCCCGTTTACCAGGTCCACGAAGCGCTGCGTGACCGCGCCATAGAGTTCCTCCGCCTGCGTCTCCTCGGTGTCCAGCCACGGCATGACATGACGCCGAGCGACCGTCTGGGCAATCGCCATGGACTCCCTCCGCCTGCGCGGACCAAACGTGGTCGCGACGGCCCTGGTCTCGTGCTTAAACTCTTCGCGAGCGCTTGGTAGAACCTGCTTCAGGAATTCCTTGCGGCGACCAAGCAGCGTCATCGCCAGTCTCATCTGCTCGGCCGAAAACAGGGCCCCGAGGTCCCGCAGCGATTGCTCGGCCTGGCTTACGGTCTGCCGGAGATTCGCAATCCTCTGTTCCGAGTTGGCGATCGGTTCCGTTAGCGCCCTGACGCGTTCCTCGAGCGAGCGTTGCAGCGAAGCCGAGAATCGGCGCATGCCCCGCTCCGCCGCCGCACGAGTCATGGCCTGCCCTGATTTGCTCGCCAGGAGGTTGAGATTTTCGATCAGGTTGTTCCAGTCATCGGCACCGGTGGAGTTGTTAAGCCGGTTTAGCGCGCTGACTTCATAAATCTGCCCAACCGGCCTCTTCAGACGGTCCTCAAGGACTTTGCTGGCGAACCCCGACGCTTGTTGCCGTTCCGTAGCCGAGACGCGGTCGATTTTGTTCAGCACGATGAGAATCTCGTCAACATTGACGGCTACCGCCTCGATCAGCGCCACTTCCTCTCCGGAAATCGGCGGGTCGGCGCCCACGACCAGGATGGCAGCATCGATTTGCGGTATGAAATCCCTGGTCGTTTCCGTGTTCCCGGAGAAGACCGACCCAATTCCCGGCGTATCGACCAGGCACATTCCACCGGCCAGCAGCGGCGAAGGCAGGAAGACCTCGACTCCGGCAACTTGCTTGGAGTTTTCCGGGTTCAATTCTTCGGAAACATATTGCGGCAGCTCTTCCGGCCGAATCGTCCGCCAGCGAGTGTCGATGAGAACGCGCACCGTTCGCGCATCTCCGTAACGCAGCACCGTGGGCACGGTGGTCACGGGCACAACCCCGGTCGGAAGTATCGGTTCTCCTACGAAGGCGTCGAGCAGGGTGGATTTGCCGCGTTTGAACTGGCCGACGCAAGCGACGAAGAAGCGCCCTTCATTGATTCGTGCGACCAACTGCCGCACGTCGGCGCTGACCGAACCTTCGCCCAACCGCTCTGCCATTGCCGCCAGTCGATCCAGTGCTTGCGCATGGGGAGTCCGGGCAACGGCAGCTTGGTTGGGAAACGAGATGTCTTCAACGTTGTGCATTGTTCGTTGACTCAACCAGGGTTCGCTCAACCAGCTTCCATCGCCGCGCGGATTATTGACTCACCATCGCAATTCTGTAATCAATGTACAGCGGCGCGATCTTGATCTGGTTCTGGTGACAGTACTTGGGGGTCTTGGCCATGCGAATCATCTGGAGCATGGCTCCGGGATTTCCCTCGCTGTACTCGACCACTTTATTCAGAAACTGCTCGACATTCTCCGCCGTTAAACCCTCTCTCTCAACACAGGCCGCTGCAAAACGGCGTGCCACTTCGGGATCGAAATTTCGCAGCGCGAACCTCTCACCGCGATCGGGAAATAGTGGCAGAACGAATCCCACATCCTCCATGTGGGCGGAACGCGATACCGCGATCACCGGGACCGACCAGTTCAACATGAGCTCACGAATGGAGGCCGCCAACGCCTGCGAGGGACGCACAAGATGGTCCACGATGACCAGATATTTGGAGTTGCGCAGTGCCTCGCGCACCAGCCCTTTTACAGAGGCGGCGGTTTTCGCCTGCAGCGACTCCGTCCCGCGCTGGCACGACTTGGTGAGCGCCGGATGCGCCAGTTCCAGCAGCGACTCCGCCAGATTTCGGTGCAGCGACTGCGGGGTTGGGTTCTGCGGACTGTACAAGACATCGGCGAATTCCGGGAGCACCAGCCGTAACAGCAGGGTCTTTCCAACGCCCGTGGGGCCGTGCAAGATGAACGAACGCCGGGTCGCCAAGCGCGCACGCAATTGCTCGACCTCCTCGTCGCGTCCGAAAATTGTGAGACCGGCGAGCATCATCGTTCTTTGCCCCGAAGCCGGCGGGCGTCTTCAGCCTTCGCGTCGTTGTCGGCCTGCCCGTCGCCAGCATTCGAGTGGAGCACATACCCATGCAGCTCTTTGACCGTGGATTGTAGCTCCGCAATTACGCCATGAAGATCGGTGGCGCCCTGCTCCGATACTGCGCCATAACCTCGCATGTAATGGGGATCGAGTTCCGCGATGGCAATCTCGATGAAAGTGAGATCGACGTGAATGGCATGGGCCGCCGAGATCCGCGGCTCTTCCGGCCCGAGCGACTGCTTCGCTAAGACTTGCAGAAGTTGTACCCGAAGCCGGGCGATATAGTCCTCGATGGTTTTCCTCTGCTGGGGAGTGATGTCGCCAACATAGCCGGGAAAGACGCTCTTGGAGGCCGCGTCATTCAGGGTGTCTTCGACATTCCCCAGCAACTTGTCGATGTGCTTGCAGGTGACCAACAAGCGCTGGCGCTGGCTCGGATTCAACGTGGTGTGGTGCTCGCGCAATTCTTACTCTTCCACCGATTCGGTCGCAGGCGCCAGTATCAACAAGTGCTGGCGTCTCGGCAGTCTTTCATCGCTACTTCACCAACAAAACCGGACAATGCGCATAGCGCAGCACCCTTTCGGACACCGATCCAAGCATCATCTTCTGAAACAGCGACGTGCCCCTTCGTCCGACGATGATCAGGTCCACTTGCTCGGTCTCGGCGCGATGGATGATCTGCTCCCCAGGATGGCCGACGACGATATCCGTCCCGATCTCAACCCCATGCGCCTGTCCCCGTTCCACCACGCGCTTCAATCCGATTTCAAAATGCTCGCGGGCGTCATCCAGGACTGCCTCCAGTTCGACTGAGGTGGCCGGCTCGGGAAGTCTGGCTACGGCGAGGACAGAGACGGCCGACTTCTGGCAAATGCCGAACCTGATAGCCAGATCGACGGCCTTCTCCGCCAGCGGCGATCCGTCATAGCCGACCAGAATCTTCCGAAAATACGGGGTCTCGATGTTCAAGGGCATATGTCCTCCTACTCAGCCTCAGCCGACACTTCAGAGACTGGGGATGCGCCGATTTCTCGATGAGGTTTATGCTCCGGCTTGGGCAACAGGTGCCGAGGCAAGAAAAACGCATTCGCAATTACGGTCGGAATCACAGCGGAGCCAATCACGGTCGCTACCAGATGAGAGTATTGGGCTTGAGTAATGACGTTGTGATTCAGTCCAAACAGCGCAGAGATCGTGCCGAAAGTCAGTCCCGTGGACATCATCAGCGTGTAATACAGGCCCTCTTCGTGCTGATAGCGGAAGGCCCTGACCGTCGGGAACAGGCCTACCATCTTGGAAAACATCTTGGCAAAAAAGAGGACCACGAACACCAGAGGAGCGCCCGCCAGGGTCGGAACAGAGACGAAGGACCCGGCGCGAATGAAGTAGAACGGGGTGAGAAGTCCGAATGTCAAGGTTCTTAGCCTCCGCACCAGGGAGTGGTCCTTGCCAACCGTGCCGGCCAGCACGATTCCAATCATATAAGCAGGAAGGACAGGTTCACTTCCCGCCCACGCTGCCAAGCCGCCCATGGCAAACAGAAAGAACAGCAGGAACTTGGCTTCCAGCTCGGAGACTCTACCTCCATACTTCGCAAAGAACCGGGGCGTCAGGAATGGAAGCAGAGTGAATGCACCCGCACAAACGAGCACGAAAACCAGCGTTTTGTAGGTGAACGGTGAAAAGATCAGGCCGAGTGCAATCACGGTTCCGAGGTCGTTGACGAAGCAAGAGGCCAGAATTGCCTTGCCGAAGTCGGTTTTGTTGAAGCCGAGTTCGAGCATCACGGCATAGACCACCGCGACGGATGTGGTGCTGAGGGCCACCCCAGCCAACTCGCTGGCCCGCCAATTCCAGTGCAAAACGTAGTACGCGATGAGTGTGCAGCCGATGAACGGCCCGAAAAATCCGACTAGGCCCACGCCCACCGCCTCTTTCCACTTGGTCCGAAAGATAACAGGGTCGAGTTCTGCTCCTGCGAGAAAGGTCAGAACGATTGCTCCGGTCCCGGCGAGGAACGCGATCCAACCCGTTTTGGCACCGAGCCCACCTTGTATAAGGAATGCTCCGATGATGAGCTGGGCGACGGTGCCAACGACGATCTCGGTTAGTGCGGTCGAGATCTTGAACCAGATCGCAAGCAGAGTTGCGAGCAGGGCGAGCCCAACCCAAAGCGCTGCGAGAACCCACACGTTCTCCATCGAACTTTGCTCCTAAATTATTTCTGGAAACTCGCCGGAGAGACATGACTCCGCGACAAGTCTTCCTCGTCAGGAGTCATCATCTGTCCCGGTAAGAGCAGGAGAGGACAGCGGTTCGGGGTGAACTCCTTCACCCTTGGCTAAGAGTTTATTGATAACCCCCAAGGATGGCGAAGTCAAGCTGGTTCGGTCACTTCTCCGGAGTTCTGTTTTTCTTCATAAGCTTCTGGTACAAACCCGCGGCGAAGAAGTACAAACATGCTCCCAAGACAATCTTCCAAACAATCCCCCCACCGCCATGCCATCGGAACACGCAGTAAACCCCCATCGCCAGACTGATTGCGATTAGAAAGTCATTGAGATCATCTGGTGTTTGGTTGATGTTCATCGGATAGTAGCGCGGCGGAAGGCCTGGCCCCCAATCGATTGATAATAAACCAAATCCATTTCTTGACATTGCATATTGCAATATTATAATTGCTAATCGTAATATGAAGCTGGGCGAAAAACTTCGGTATCTGCGTTTGGTGGAGGCCACCTTGCGCGGGCTGGACCGCGAAATGACGCAGCAGGAGCTGGCCATCGCGCTTAAGAAAGAAGTGGGCAGCGGGTTGAGCCAGTCCTATCTCTCGCAGATCGAAAGTGGCGCGCGGCCGCACCTGACCAACGCCTCCCGCATGTTGCTGGCGCGCTTCTTCAAAGTGCATCCCGGATACCTGGTGGACGATCCCGAGGGCTATCACACCGAGCTGACCAGTGATTTGCGCGCCATGGAAGACCGGCTCGATCTTTGGCTGATCAATGGCGCCGAACAGTTTTCGACCGATCCTGAGTTGAGCCAGGCGCTGCTCGAAGTGGCCAAGTATAAGGACTCGCGCAAATGCCTCGTGCTGCTGGGGGCGATTCTGGAGGCGCCGGAGCTGGTGGAGCGCTTGACCGAAGTTCTGAAGCCGAATCTGGGCGAGTCCGCGCGTCACGGCGCACGGAAGAAGAGACTGGCGGGAGGGAAGCTATGACCTGGGCGATGTTTTATCTGGTGTGCTTTCTCTCGGGAGTGACGCTCAGCGTGCTGTCGTTCCTCGGTGGAAGCTTTCACCTGCCCCACCTCCATCTTCACTTGCCGCATGGCGGCGCGCACGCCGGTGTTGGCGGCGATATGCCGTTTCTGAACTTCGGCACAATTGCGGCATTTCTGGCGTGGTTTGGGGGCGCAGGATACCTGTTGACGCGCTACTCCTCCTTGGTAGTCGCGGGAGTGCTGACGCTGGCCATCGTTGCCGGGCTGGTGGGCGCTCTGATCGTCTTCTGGTTTGTAGTCAAGCTGCTGCTCAAGCACGATCGTGAACTCGATCCAGCCGACTACGAGCGAGTGGGAGTAGTGGCCCGCATCAGCAGCCCAATTCGCGAGGGCGGCACCGGGGAGATCATTTTTTCGCAAGAGGGTACGCGGCACACCTGCGGCGCACGTAACGAAAACCAGGATGCCCTGCCGCGCGGGACCGAGGTAATCGTCACCCGCTATGAACACGGCATCGCCTATGTACGGCGCTGGGAAGAATTGGCGGAAGAGGAACTGGGTGGTAGTTAGTGGGTAACTTATGAACGACAGTCGTCCCCAGGCGGAAGTTATGACGAGTGGTGACAGGATTGCGCGTGGCGCATTAGCCATTCTTAGTGCCGCCGTCTTTATCACGCTTATTCTTGGCAAGTTCTACTATGCTGACTCACTAATTAAGGTGTTCAGGCCGGGGATCTGCGTTATCGCATTGGGGATTGGGGCAGCCATCATGTCGCTCAGAGCGCCACAAAAAGTAGAAAAAGCTCTCTGGATTTTGTTCCTCTGTTTAGTTGCCGCCGCTGAGATTTCTGCCATTACCTATGATCGCAAGAAGCAGGACGATGAAGCTTTGCAGCGTTTCAAGGACACGATGTCTGGCATCAACACAACGATTAACGATTTCGATCGAACAATTTCTCGTGTAGAGGACGTTCAGCAGGGAATCATCAAAACAAACGACTCGCTTATCCACTTAGCAAGTCAAATGGACTTAATGGTGCAGTCATTACAGCATCTCTACGACCGCGGAAACGGTGACGGTGTGACCATCGGCGACTCGATTGCCGTTACTGTGTCCCGCTTCCGTGACCGAGTATTCTTGCTTTCGGCAGAAATTCTGAACTTTATCGCCGATCGGAAAGCGCACCAACCTAAGGACAGGCTTGCGCTGCCGAAGTACGACGCAGAAACCGTGATGCTCTACGAGCAGCGGTTTCAAACTCGCGTGCAGCATGCTCGGACAAAGTTAATACAGTATGGGTCAACCGACCGTGATTTAGAGGTCCGTATCAGAAATGTAAATCAGATTCATTCCGTCGCGGATGCATTGGGAAGACTGGCACAAGCACTCCCAAAACCGCCCGAGGTGAACCGATGACCGGTGGATGGTAAGGGATGGACGATTATTGCTTACGACTGCTCGTTGCTAATTGCTAGTTGCTCCAAGGAGGCGGTATGGGTTTTCACATTCCAACAGAGGCGTTAATTGTGGCCTGGACCGCGGTCGCGGCGGTCGTGCTCATCATCGCAGTATTTGCCAGGCTGTACCGCAAAGCCGGGCCTAACGAGGTCCTGGTGGTGTATGGCTTTCGCGGCACCCGGGTCGTGAAGGGACACGGTACGGTCATCTTTCCCATGGTTGAGACCTTCCGCGAGCTGTCGCTGGAGTTGATGTCGTTCGACGTGGCGCCGCAGCAGGACCTCTACACCAAGCAGGGCGTTGCGGTCACGGTGGAAGCCGTGGCCCAGATCAAAGTAAAGTCCGATCCGGAGTCGGTTTTGACCGCGTCGGAGCAGTTCCTGACCAAGCCGCCGCAAGACCGGGAAGCCCTGATCCGGCTGGTGATGGAAGGGCATCTGCGCGGCATCATCGGCCAGCTCACGGTGGAGGAGATTGTGAAGCAGCCCGAAATGGTCGCCGACCGGATGCGCTCCACCTGCGCCGACGACATGAACAAGATGGGGCTGGAGGTGATTTCGTTCACCATCAAAGAGGTGCGCGACAAGAATGAGTACATCGCCAACATGGGGCGGCCGGATGTGGCCCGCATCAAGCGCGATGCCGACGTGGCCACCGCCGAAGCCGAACGTGATACGGCCATCCGGCGTGCCATTGCGCTGCGCGAGTCGGCGATCGCCAAAGCGCAAGCTGACCAGGAGCGCGTCGCCGCTGAAACTGCGTCCCTGGCGCGACAGGCCGAGGCGCAACGCGATCTGGAAGTGAAGAGGGCAACCTACACCGAAATGGTGAAGCGCCAGCAGGCACAGGCCGACAAGGCGTACGAAATCCAGACCAACGTTATGCAGCAGCAGGTCACGACGGAAGCGGTGAAGGTGCAGCAAGTAGAGAAGGAACAACAGGTGAAGGTGCAAGAGGCCGAAATTCTGCGCCGCGAGAAGGAATTGATCGCCACCGTGTTAAAGGGCGCCGAAATTGAGCGCCAGCGAATCGAGACCTTGGCCGAAGCCGAACGGCAGCGCCTGACTGTGGAAGCCGAAGGCCATGCCAGCGCGATTCGCGCTCAAGGCGAGGCAGAAGCCGAGATCATCTTCAAGAAGGGTGACGCTGAAGCCCGGGCGATGAACGTGAAAGCCGCCGCCTACCAGGAGTACAACCAGGCCGCGGTCTACGACAAACTCATCACCGGCTTGCCAGAAGTCGTAAAGGCCCTGGCCAGTCCGCTCGCCAATGTCGATCACATTACGATTGTCTCCACCGGCGATGGCAACTCCGCGGGAATGCACAAGATTACCGGCGACCTCACCCAGATGGCAGCGCAAGTGCCGGCGCTGTTCGAGGCGCTTTCGGGAATGAAAATGTCGGACCTGCTAGGGAAGATCAGGACAATCGGGGACAAGTCGCCTGAGCTGCCGCCAAGCGAAGGCGGCGGCGATAGCAAGTCCAAGGGGGCGGGGGCAGGCAAGTGAAGTGAGACGGGTTCCCACCCTGTCGCAAATGCGGCGACAAGGGTGGGGCACCCAGGTCGTAGCGGGAAAAAATTCGGTGCGCGCTGAACGCACATCATGGACATTCAGCAAGGAGCGGTTATGGCATTACTCGATCGCGTAGCAACCTTGGTGCGGGCCAACCTGAACGATCTCGTTGATCGGGCGGAGAACCCCGAAAAGATGTTGAAGCAGGTCATCCTCGACATCGAAAACCAGTTCGTACAGGTGAAGACGCAGGCGGCCATCGCGCTCGCCGACCTTCATCTCTTGCAGAAACGGAAGAAGGAAAACGCCGAAAAGCACGCAGAATGGATGCGCAAGGCTGAGCTGGCCGTGGAAAAGAAGGATGACGAACTGGCCCGCGCGGCTTTGGAGCGAGCTATGAGCTTTCAACAACTGACGGAAAGTTTCGATGAGCAGATTGTGGACCAGGAAGCGCAGGTCGAACTGCTGAAGTCGGCGCTGAAGAAGCTGGAAGTCAAGCTTGCCGAGGCGCGCGGCAAGGCGGAACTGCTGATCGCGCAGCATCGCCGCTCGCGGGCGATGAATCGGGCGGCCGACGCAAGGCTGACTCCTGCCGGGGAGAACCGCACCTTCGAGCGTATGGGCTCCAAGATCGCCGGGGAGGAAGCTCTGGGCAAAGCCAAGGGCGAACTGTTGGGCGACGACATTGATGGACGGTTTCACACGCTGGAACGCGAGCAGAAAATCGATGCACTGTTGGAAGAGATCAAGGCAAAGAAACGCCTAAGCGCCTAGCCTCGGAATAGGGTCTCGCCGCCGCGGCAACCAGGAGAAAGCCCGTTCTGGAGGAATGGCAACGTCCTTTCTTCGCTTACAATGTACCGTTGCGCATGCAAGTATCGGACATGTGCAACGGCAGCACTCCGGAACGGTTCTAACCTATTGCGCGCGCCCGCGTCGCATCGCTTGAGGTGAACCATGCAGAGTTGGAAGAAGGCAATTGTATTTGGCTCCATCGGCGTCGGCGCCGTGCTGGTCATCACCCGCCGCCGTCCTCTGGGAATGGCTTTTGCCGCCGCCGGTCTCGCCGTCCTGGCTTCCGAGTATCCCGAGAAATTCGAGGCGGTGTGGGAAAGCGCGCCGGAGTACCTGCAGAAGGGCCTGCAGATTTTCTCCGCGCTGGAAAAAATGGGAGAAGGCTTTGCCGAGGAAGCGGAACGGCGCAGCGTCAGCGCCTGGCGCGATCTGCGGGCGCACAGTTCCTGAGATTGCCTTAATGCTTCACTCAATTCCCAATTGCTTGCGCGCCTCGGGACTGAGCCGCTCGGGCGTCCACTGCGGATACCACACGATGTTGACCGTGGCGTTGCCCACGCCCGGCATCCGCAACAGGCGCTGCTGCACCTGATTGCTGATGTCCTGGGAAGACGGGCAGCCGGGCGCCGTCAGCGTCATTTCCACTTCGACATCTTCGCCTTGCAGGTTGGGAACTTCCGTCGGCTTCATCCGCACTTCATAGATCAGGCCGAGATCGACGATGTTCACCGGGATCTCGGGGTCGTAACACTCTTTGAGCGCTGTGATGACATCTTCCTGGGTCAGTGCCATGTAAACCTCTGGCTTTAGTCTAACGGGAAGTGGCTGGGTCCGTCTTGAGGCTCGCGCCAAAACATGTGGGGCTGGGGAGCTTTGAAGGGCACGGCTTCACGTGCGTGGCGTGCACTGCTGTGGTGGCAGCCCCCGCATTTATGCGGGGGGAGGAGCGCTTCAGCGCTCCGGAAAAAGTGCGGCTTTGATCACGCGCTTTAGCGCTGGGGCATCGGGAAATCCCGGGGCTAAAGCCCATTTCAAAATCGACTCTATCTCCGCTGGACTAAAGTCCAGCTCCCCCTGCTAAAGCAGGGGGCTCCCACCAAAGCGCCGTACTACCCCTACAAACCGGATGCATCTATTGTGGAACCGCTTTAGAGTTTCGTGACCTTGGGCGCCTGATCCCTGCCGCGTTCAACCGTGCCTGACGACTCCTCGAATCGCGGCCCGGGGTGGATAGTTTCGATGCGGCGACGGCGCTCGGCATCGCTGGGTACCGTCCAGCCGTTCTCCTGTTCGACCACGCGTACGATGGCCAGACTCTGGTTGTGCAGCGTCAATCCGCCTGTCGTCACCGACACTTCGTTGCGCTCCCAGGTGCGGGCCAACATGCTGTTCTTCACTTGCGATACCAGCCGCGGAGCATCGCTGGAGGCGATTACGACGCCGCGGTCAGTCTGCCCGGCAGGCGTCAGCACGGTGAAACGCGCGCTCAAGACCTTCGCGTCGAAGAACCCAAAAACAAACTGGAAAACTTCCGGATGCTCCGGAATCCCCCCATCGCCGGCGTAGTTCACCACGTATTCTTCATCGACCGTATCGCCCGGCGAGAACGCCGGCAGCGCGTTCCGAAGATTCTCAGCATCAAGCTTCATCGCAATGACACTGCCGTCGGAATGGAAGGACTGTAGCTGCAAGATCTGCGCTCCTTGGGGCAGATTGGTTCCTGCAAAACGCTCGATGTCCTCTGCGCTTGAAAAACGAGTAGCGGTGTGAACATACAGCGAGACGCTGCCATCGGGCCGCGCAATGGCAACGTGATCGTTTACCAGCAGGATGGGCGCGCCAGTGAATTGTGCGGCAGTCGCCTGCATGACTTGGGCGGCATCGCGGCGATAGGGAGCGTAGAAGTCTTTCGCGTCGGCAGCAGGATCGTTGCTACCAGCGGCGGCCAGGCGACGGTACTCGGGAGCATTGGGCGCAATCCGCAACCAGGCGGCGGCAGCGCGTTCCGCGCCGGGATCGTCACCCGCCAGTTGCAACTCACCAACCAGCATCAGCCGCGCCGAACGGTTCAACGGGGCCGCCGCCAGCAATTGCTGAAGCGCCTTTGCGGCTTCGCCATGGCGCTCCTGGGCAGCCAAAGACTGCGCATACGCCAATGACTCGGGAGCGCAACCGTCCAACTTCTGCTGCGCAGCGGCGGCCTCCGCGAATTGCCGCCGGCTGCGATAGAACATCACGGCGTTGTTGGACGTCTGGCACGAGGGATGCTCCGCCAAACGCCGCGACCAGATCAACTGCGCTTGGCCTTCGGATTCTGCAAGCCCCCCATCGCCAGCGATTGCGCCGCCTAAGGTCTCCAGCGCGCTCATGTCGTTGGGTCTCGCTGCCAGTACACGTCGGGCAAACTTGGCCGCCTCGGCCAGATGTCCGCCGGCCAACGCCCGCTCGCCGAGTGCCTGATCGGCCGCTAAGGCTCCGGGCGCGAGCGATCGGACACGGCTCCACGCTTGGACACCTTCGGGCGCTGCAGAATTCTTGCGCGCCCAAGACTGGGCCAACAAAAACTGCAGTGCAGCCGAATGTGAAGCCGATGACAGCGCACCGATTTGCTCGACCGCCGTCGCAAACTCCCCGTCGGCGTAGGCAGCCGCAGCCAGATCGTAAGCCAACTCCTCCACCGACAGCTTGGCCTTTGGTGGAGTGGATACCTCCGATGCCGGCGGCGATACTGCAATCCTCAGCGGCGTAGCGGCACCGGCGAATTTCGCCATCACGCGGTGTGGACCAGCCGCAACTTCGACGGTAGCTGAGCCATGAGCACGAGTTCCGCGCAGGCTGGTATCTTGCCGCAACACCCGCTTGCCATCCACATAAATTTCCAGCGCCCCAGCACTCTCGAAGCGCACGGTCCACGTTCCCGCCGCGAGCGAGGCAAAATGCCCGGCCGCATAAAAAATTCCCCTAGTCGGGAGATAAGGAGGCAAGCTAATGATGCCGTCGGGAAATTGGAAATTCTCCATCGCGCGGTTGTCATAAGACGCCTGCGTCAAATCGTCATTCGGCGAGATCGAGAGCTGGTCGAAGTCGAGCAACGGATGCCGGCCCAGGGGGCCCACAATGCGCCACTCGGTTAAGACACCCGACGCGTGCGCGAATGCCACGGGATCGAGTCCCCGAGCGCCATCCATCGCGGCGTGCAGCAGCGCAGCGTTCAGTTCCGGCCAATCCTCGCTGGAGTTTGCCAACAGCGTTTGCAGGCGAGGGATGGCTGCACGAAACTCGGGCGTATTCGCCGCCGACTCCCGCAGACGAGCCGCCGCTAACCGTACTCGTGGATCTTGCCTGGCCGCGCCACCGATTTCGCACAGACGCAGAGCCGCGTTCACCATTGTGGCCTGGTCGGCATCGAGGGCCGCGGCTTCCATCTGCACAAACAATGCTTCGGCGTCGCGATGGTCGCGTCGCCAGGCGCGGTCGGCAAGTTGACGCGCACGGACGAGGTCGGCGTTCACGAACATCGCGGTCGCAGCCCAGCGCGCAAGCGCCGATTCGGGGAGCGGTTCGGTGTGAGCCGAGATGGTTCCAGCGGAGCCGCTGGGCGCGTCAACGCGAGGCTGCGTGACCGCAGGGGCACTGTCGTGTTCCAGGCGTGCGAGCGTCCGATTCTGTGCCAACGCCGGCATGGCAAGCGCCATGGCAGCCCATAGGACCGATATTGCAGATGTTGTTCTCACCCAGTAATCTCGGCGTACTACAATGCCGTGCACCGCAACGGCCGCCCGTCACAGCGGTTTACGGACCTTTTTCCCGGAGGAGTTAAGGAAGACTAACTGATGGGAACGGAATTGTGAAACAGAAATTTCGCAGCCGCTGTACCACTTCCCGGTAGTGGGCTGGTGTACCGGCTCCGGATGCGCAACCTCGGGCAGAAAGCTTAATCAAGCTTGGGGGATAAACTTAGACGATGGATTTTTGCATCCAACCTTGCTTGTAAACGCTATGTCGAAAACCAGCAAGATCATTCAGGTCGTGTTGCTCGTGGCAATCATAGCCGCGGCCATCAACTTGTTTTTCTACCTGCGCGAACGTCGCTCCGGTCTGGCAGAACCGAAAAAAACGGAAGTTGCGCTTGATCCCGACTACTACGTCACGCCCAAGAAACTGCATCCGCAAGACCTGAAGGACGCGAAGGAATTGACCCGGCAGCCCGTTTGGATTCGCGAGGGCTATCGCTTCACCTATTATCCTTACGCCGGGCACACCGACTTCCGGCATCCGGCCGGAACATTGGGTCCAATCGAGAAGCTCGATATCAAAGACGTTGTTATCGATCGTCCGCCCGACCCCGGCAGTGACAAACAGGTGATGGCCGTATTTGAGAAGGACGGCAAACGTTTCGCGTTTCCCATCGGAGTGGTGGAGAACGGCGATTACAAGATCTATTCTGACGATGTCCTCTTCATTCAAGATCCGCACGAGCTGTACAAGCATTGGCCCGCCGAGGTGTGGAAGCTGATCGACGCCCATCAGATGCAGCCCGGAATGAATGAATTGCAGGCTTCCTTCGCAATTGGAATGGGAGCGCCCGAGGGCTCGGGAATGTCGAATCCCCGCATTGTCGACTACCCAAACAACGGCCATCCCCTGCGCGTGACCTACACCAATGGGAAAGCGACGCAAGTTCAGCCCGGCTCGTAGGCATCGCGCCATGCAAACCTGGCCGTCTCTGCGTAGAATCTGGTAGGAAATTTGTGCGCAGGAGGAAATGATGAAAGCGATCCGAGTCCACGAATTCGGCGGCCCTGAAGTTATGAAATTGGAAAATATCCCCGATCTTCTACCCGACCCGGGACAAGTTGTGGTGCGCATCCATGCTGCTGGGGTGAATCCAGTCGAAAGCTACGTCCGCACCGGGACCTACGCGATGAAACCCACGCTGCCTTACACTCCGGGCACGGACGGCGGTGGCGTCGTCATGGCTATCGGATCAGGCGTCAAGCGAGTGAAGGCCGGCGACCGCGTCTATACCACCCTCCCTAACAGTGGCACGTACGCCGAGCAGGTCCTATGCGGCGAAGCCCAGGTGCATCGCCTGCCCGACAATGTGAGCTTCGAGCAGGGCGCAGCCATAGGCGTTCCCTACGGCACGGCGTATCGCGGATTGTTTCAGCGTGCCGAGGCGCAGCCCGCCGAGACTGTCTTGGTTCACGGCGCGAGCGGCGGAGTCGGTAGCGCAGCCGTGCAACTTGCGCGCGCCCCTGGTATGACCGTCATCGGGACGGCGGGCAGCGAGCGCGGCCTCGAACTGGTAAAGAAGGAAGGCGCGCACCACGTTCTCAACCATGCCTCCGACGGCTATCTTGACGAGTTAATGACGCTCACCGATGGCCGTGGCGTGGACGTGATCCTGGAGATGCTGGCGAACAAGAACCTGGCTAAGGACCTCACGGTGCTTGCGAAGAAAGGCCGCGTGGCGGTCATCGGAAGCCGCGGCACAATTGAGATCGATCCGCGTAATGCCATGAGCCGCGAGGCGGACATCCGTGGCGTCACGCTCATGAACACTTCCGAGCAGGAATACAAGGTCATGCACGCCGCTCTGGTGGCGGGCCTGGAGAATGGAACGCTGCGTCCGGTGATCGGGCAGCGGATTCCGCTTGCCGAGGCGCCGCGCGCGCATGTTGAGATCATGAAGCCGTCAGGAGCGCTTGGAAAGATCGTTCTGGTGCCGTGACTGCCGCACAATTTGGCGACAGAACTCACTCCACTGGGACAGGCACGGGAGTTCCCCAGAAGGCATCGGGGCAGCTCGTGTCAACACGGCCTCAGAAGGCTGCGTGCACCGGCGCCTGCACCTTATCGAGGATTGCCTCCAGCACCGTGCAGCGATGGCGCAATTCGGTCCTGAACTCGTGGTGATGGGCTTTAGCGATCTCGCGCAATAGATGCGTCTGATGTTCTTGCAGGAGATTTATAAGCAGTTCTTCTTCTTCCGTGGTCAACCGGAGTTCCATCATGGCGACCTCCACCCAATTACTTGTTCACAAGGCAATTGTAGGCTTTCGCGTCGAACTTGCAACGGCGCAGTTGCGTCCTCACGCTTGCCCAAGGAATAGGTTTGTACCTACCTGGCGCCGTGAAACTGGATAGGGGTGTCCATTCGGATTCGCCTAGGCCGCACATGCTGCCGCGCTCGCACCGCGCCGTTACAATCGACTCATGCGCCGTCTGACCTGCCGATGCTTCACCGTGATCGTGGTGTGCTTGGTGGCATTGCACGCCATCGCAGGAGAGTCAGGCACTTCGGGGATGCAGAAGGCGGTTGCTCGCGCGATGGCGGGCCGTCGCGGCGCGGCGGTAGTGGTCGATGTCCAATCTGGACACGTCCTCGCGGCTTACCATCTCGGAGTGGCCGCTCGTCGCGTGGTGCATCCCGGCTCCAGCATCAAGCCGTTCACGCTGCTGGCGCTGCTGCAAGCGGGAAAGCTCGACGCGCACACCGCGCTCATGTGCAGGCGCACGGTTTCGATTGGCGGGCGCAAGCTCGACTGCACCCATCCTGCAACTCCGGAGCCGCTGGTCCCGGCGAGCGCGCTGGCGTATTCCTGCAATTCGTACTTCACCAGCGTCGCAACCCGCCTGACGCCCGCACAATTGCGCGACCGTTTTGTGCGCTCCGGCTTCAGCTCCCTTACCGGAGTGTCGTCGGATGAAGTCGCCGGAAGCATTGCCCTCGCCCACTCTCCGGAGGAATTGCAACTGCAAGCGATCGGCGAGTGGGGAATCAGCGTAACTCCGCTGGAGTTGCTGCACGGCTATCGCGACCTGGCCGCGCTCGCTAACAGCGATCCGAACGGGAAGCTCTCGCCAATTCTTGAAGGTCTGCAACAATCCGTTACGTACGGCATGGGACGCATGGCGCAGCCGGATGCGCCAATGAAAGTTGCGGGCAAGACTGGGACCGCGATGGCTGACGAGGGTCCATGGACGCATGCCTGGTTTGCCGGTTATGCTCCGGCAGAGAGTCCCCAGATTGCGCTGGTCGTGTTTCTGGAAAAAGGGCATGGCGGCACGGATGCCGCCAGCGTCGCGCGCGAGATATTCGCCGCCTTCGCGGTGGATCACGGCGCTGGGGTCGCCGCAGCCGCAAAAGGAGCGCGGAAGTGAAGAGGCCGCTCGCGATTATCGGCATGGTGCTTCTGCTATGTGCGGCGGGCGATGCTGAGTTGGGCGATCGCGGCACTGCCAAAGCTTCTCGTACTGGATTTCCACAGACTGTCCGAGTGCGGCTCTGGTATCTGCATCCGCCGCGCGAGTTGCGGATTCGCGCCGATGCCAACCGGGCACAATTGCGGACCTGCGCAACTTGCACCGCATCCACCATCACCGCTGCCGCCCTGCGCGCCACGGGATCGAAACTTGACATCGGGGGGAACAAATCCTCCTTCTCCGAGCTTCGCGTGAGTGGCGCCTATCAAATGAACGCCGCCGGTGACCCGCCGCTGCGCGCCGATTTTCCCATCGAGATTCGCGCTGGTGACAACCATCTGCTCATCACCGCCTTCCTGCCCATGGAGGAATACATTGCGGGCGTGCTCGCCGGGGAAACAGGGAACTTCAAGTCCGATGAGGCGCTGAAGGCCATGGCGGTTGCGGCGCGTACTTACGCGATGCACTTTGGCAGCCGCCATGCCCTGGAAGGATTCGACTTTTGCGACACCACCCATTGCCAGGACCTGCGCATAGCCGGCATTGACGCCCATTTGCGCAGCATCGCCGAGGCGACCGCAGGCGAGGTCCTCTGGTACGACGGCGAACCGGCCGCCACTTACTATCACGCCAACTGCGGCGGCACGACCGAGGACGGACACTTTGTTCTCGGCAACAACGAGCCCCCCGCTCCATTTCTGGTGCAGCATTCCGATCAGTACTGCGTGCGCAACGGCAGCACCCAGTGGCGCACCGAGGTTGCCAAGCGCGAGTTGCAGCGCGCGCTCGCGGCGGATGGCATCGTTGTTCCCGGCACCCTGCGTACAGTATCCGTTTTACATCGCACGCCCAGTGGACGCGTCGAGTTTCTGCGCGTTACCGGCAGCTCTACCATCACGGTACCGGCTGTGACGTTTCGCTCTGCCATCGGCCGCCACATCGGATGGGACCGCATGAAGAGCAACTGGTACGACGTGAGCGACGCCGGCGATCGGCTTACCTTTCATGGCCGGGGCTCCGGCCACGGGGTTGGTCTGTGTCAGGTTGGCGCCGAAGTCATGGGCGAGGAAGGTCATTCCTACCGCGAGATCCTCAGCTTCTATTACCCGGGGACGCGGCTGGGCGTCAGCGCGCAGGGCATTCCCTGGCAGCAGTTCGCCAACGAAGATGTCACGTTGCTGACCACTCGTCCCGATCGCGACCGCCCGCTGCTGACGTTGGCGACCGGGTTTGTGCATGAGTCCGAAGAAAATACCGGATTGCTCTATCGCGCTTCTCCGCGCCTGAAGATTTACCCGACGGTTGCAGCTTTCCGCAACTCTACCGGCGAGCCGGGATGGGTGGCCGCTTCGACCCGCGGACGCACCATCCAGATACAACCCTCCGACGTATTACGCGAGACGGGCACGCTGGAGAGCACAATTCGCCACGAACTTTTGCACATGCTGATCGACTCGTACGCGCTTCCGGGAACGCCGCTGTGGTTCCGTGAAGGGCTGGTGCTCTACCTCACCGCGCCCAACGCCTCTGCAAAACAAAGCGAAAATGTCGATGATTTGAAGGGCCTCGAGAAGTCGCTTCGGTCTCCGGCGAGCGAAGAAGAGTTACGGCACGCTTACGCTGGCGCCCGTGCGCGGGTAGCACAACTGGCGCGACAGCACGGAAAAGAAGCGTTGCTCGGCTGGGTGCAGAACGGCTTGCCAGCGGAAGTGATGGCCAGTGAGACCGCGAGACGGTCAGGCGGCGGGTAAGGCTGACGTGCTGTGCCTTGTTGGTTACATTTATACTATTTTCGCTCGCACAATAGGGGGTTCGGGGGCATGCGATCCAAAGAGGAGCTAAGGGAACTGATTCCAGAGCGCGATGTTTTGAAGGCAATTCGGGCCGAAGCCAAACGCAGTAAGAAGTCAACTCTCACCATGCAGCAGATCGACAAGGAAATCGCCGCCTACCGTCGCGAAAGAATACTTGCGATCCCACACTGTAATTCAGCAAGTGAAGTTTAGAGGGGTATTCGCAGCCTCAGCGTGCTACTCTGTATTCCTATAATCCTCAGGCGATTACAGCTAAGCGATGTATGTGGACTATCTCTTCGCGCTAGTTGTATTTTCTCTTGCGTTCAGGCTGCTGAACGTCGCCGGCGCCGCCATGGCCGCGGTTATTTGGCTGCCAGTAGAGCGGGTCTCTGTGAAAGCGGGCGTTGCGTTTGAGTTTCTTCTTCAGCTTTTTTTCTGCACGACATTCGCGATGATGGTTTCTGCCGTCACGCTGTTGTACGTGCACGACGAGTCGGTGGAACATACCTGGCTCTACTTCGTTACGGGTTTTGTATTCGCGCTCATCTCCTTATCCGGCAATCTTACGGACAGGGAGAGGCGGGGCACCGGCGCAGTGAATGGAGCTGCTTGGGGTGCTCTACTCGGACTGGTTCTGTTCACGCTCATTTACAATTGGCCAGCCCTGATTTCCTGGCTTCCGGGACTTCTCCCATGTCTTGACCTCCTATTTCGAGTCTCCAATTGGCTCGTCTCCTATCGGATCGTTCGTTGGGGCATCTCTCTGTACTTGGCTTATGTCCTGATGGGATGGGCAATGACAATATTTTCTGCGGGTGCGTTTGGCGTGGGCGGACTCTTGAACTTCTTGCACAAGCGTTTTCGACCAAGCGGGGTTGATTCCCCACCAACTCAAGAGTCATAACTTAGTTTCTCTTTCTCATTTACAGAGGTATCGGAGATGGGCGTAATCGGCGAGGGCGTTGACCTCTTAAAGCTGGTTGATAAGGGCATGAACGCTGATCTATATAAGCAGCTTGGGGAATGGATTGATAAGGTCGCAGACCAACAAAAAGAGCTCGAGGGCTTGAGAGCTGAGAACGCCCGCCTAAAGGAGTGTCTCCTTTTCAAGGGCCTATTTCGAAGAATAGCTAGTCACACCTTCGTCGAGGGTGATGAGGAGGAGGTTTGCTCTAGGTGCGCACAAGTCGACTTTCGGCCGGTTTACCTGCTTGACATGAACATTGACGGACGTGGTAATAGAGCAACATGCCCGTATTGTAAAACCGCAAGAGCTGGCCCGGCACCACCGATCTCCAGAAAAAAGGCGGAAGAAAACGCCCGGAGAAGGGCCGATTCTGGGTAGGTGCCGCCCTCTAGTCAGGCGCAATCGGCTCAGGATCTTCTTTCTCCACCCGCTTGCCAACGATCAACACCAGCGCGACCCATGCGGTAATCAACAGAACGTAGGCCAACAGGAATCGCAGCCCCATGCTCCATGCCTGTTTGCGCAGGTCGCTGAGGTCGGGTATCCACCAGACCAGTTTGTACGGAACATACGCCCCCGCCAGCATCAGCGCGCAGAACCATAGCCAGTAAGCGGGCCGTCGCAAGACGCGCAGAGAGCGCGCCATGCGCTTGAGCCTGAATCCGGCGGCTGCAACCGTGCTGGCGATTGGCAGCCACACCGCAGGAATGACCACCCACGCAATGAGTACGATCAACCAGTTGAGATCGCGCGTGACATTTCGCGGCGGCGGACCGGCGTTCAGCTTCTGCCGGATCCAGACTCCCGCCTGTGGCGTGTAGGTACGGAGATTCCAGAGCAGCCAAACCAGCACGGCCAACGCGGCAGCCCACACTGCCAGCGCCACCATGTGCCGCAACGCATGGCGAAAGGCGCGCCACACGGTTGCATTGTCTCGAAACTCTGCAACCCTGAAGTAGGCGAACGTCCCTGTCCGCAGCCACACTCCAAAAAAGATGACGACCACTGCGGCCAGCGCGGAGCCTCCCACCTGCCAGCCATGCGCATCCGGCATCAGCAGCCAGAAATAAACGGCAGCCAGCAACGCGGCATTGCCCACCAGGTTCAGCAGCCACAACTTCGCCACGCCACTATGTTTCGCGATCATTTCACCGTCACCGTCAACGCGTCGCTGGTCGAAAGATACTCGGGCTGATACATCGGTTCCACGCTGGTCGGGCTGACGCGGAAGACTCCGGGGTCCACCACCTTCAGCAGGTACACGTATTCATGCTGCCCTTGCGGGAAGTACATATTGAAGAAGGTCGTGCGATCGTCGCGCAGCTCGCGATTGCTGAACCAGCGGCCCCACCAATTAGGACGCTCGTCCAATTCATACAAGTCGTCACGCGCGATCGACTCGGTCCCTGACGGGATCGGATCTTCGATCATCAAGTACCTCCAGTTGTTGCCGCCGACGCTAAGGCGCACCGCCAGAGTGTCGCCCACCTGCACCGGTCCCGCGAGTTTGTCGAGGTGATACACCACGCGGCCGTCCTTCTGCTGCGGCGACAGGCGGTAATATTCCCGCACTACGCTCAGCTTGAAGCTGCCCGTGTTCACCACCTTCGCCTCGTTGGAGTAGTACTCTCCCCGCGCCGACCAGTACAGGCGCCCGTCTCCCGACTTCGCAACTTTAATGTGGTTCGTTCCCGGCGACAGTTGCGACTCATTCAGCACCACTGTCGTCGCAGGCGCCAACGCATCGGCAGCGGTGAACTTCTTGGTTGCCACTGTCTTGCCATTCACCTGGACCTCGACGCTGTAGTTCGGCTGCAACTCTTTGGTGCGCTCCAGGTAATCGGTGAGCCCGTAGATCACCATCGCCGTCTGCTCGGTTGACTCCCAGTAGTAACCCTGGTCGCGATGGTTCACCAGATAAACCGCAGCCTTCGACAGCAGCGGGCTCGCCTCATCGGTATGATCCAAGAGTTTCAGAGCGTACGCTGTCGTCTCGGGAGCCGTGTCGCCGTAGAAATCCAGCAGATAGTTGTTGTCGCTGGGCCACCAGGCTTGCGAGTCGTCCTGTTTCGCCTCCGCTTCAATTTCCTTGCTCAACTCGTTCGCCCGGCTATCGTTCATCTCCAGCATGGTCAATCCCAGCAGCGCCTGGCCGTAGGCGGTCAACGTCGAGCGCTGGTTCCACACGGAATCGAGCACCGCCGTCTCCTGCGTTCCGCTCAACACCAGCGCGTAGGCCATGTAGGCGCGCAGATCGGTCTTCACTTTTTCCGAGCGATCAAACTGCGGCCGCAACCAGCCGCGTCCGCGATCGATCGCGTCCTGCTTGACCTCAAATCCCGCCGCCTTTGCCTGGCTTAGCCCGGCGAGCACGTAGGCCGTCATGAATTCCTGGCTGTCGTCGGTCTGCCACCAGCCCCAGCCGCCATCGGGATGTTGATAGTTGTAGAGCCGGTCGAGACCCGCCTGCACCTGCTTGTTCAGCTTTTGCGGATCGATGTTCGACTTCACTCCCAGCTTCTTCAGCGAGTTTGCCACCAGCACGTCGGGCAGGAAGCTCGACATGGTCTGCTCGGTGCAGCCATAGGGATACGAAGTCAGGAAGTCGAGCGCGGCGAACACCGTGCCCGCAATCGAGGGCGTTACGCCGATTGTCAGCTTGCGAGTTCCTGCCTCGGCGCCCGCCGGGAAGCTCAACGGCTGCAGCGTGTCGCTTTTTCCCGGGACCGCGACCGATCCCGACTTGGCCACCGCCAGCTTCACTCCGAAGGGAACCACCGGCAACGTCAGTTCCATCGCGTCGCTCTCGACGTCAGTCAGCGCCCTGCCCAGCACGCGCGCCGAATCCACATCGAGCACGCGCACTCGATAATCCACTTTGATCAATCCGCGGCTCGGAACGCTGACATCGCGCTGCCCGCCATCCAGTACCTGGAGGCCTGCAAGCTCCATCGAGACTCGCGCAACTTTGTCGGTGGGCAGATAGTTCTGCACGATGGTCGAGATGGTAATCTCGTCGCCGCGGCGGAAGAAGCGCGGCACCACCAAGCGCACCATCAAGTTCTTGCGCACGATGGTGTTCACCACTGCGCTGCCGACCTTGGTGTCTTGCGTGACACCGCGCGTGGTTGCGCGCCATGAGGTGATGGCGTCGGGATAATCAAAGTGCACCGTGGCTTGTCCGTTGCTGCCGGTGCGCACGTCCGCCATCCAGTACGCGGTGTCGGGAAATGCTTTGCGGACCTTGGGCTGCACCAGGCGCTCCGGCTTCAGTTGTGCCAGCGCTTTCGAGGAGCGCACGGTGGCCAACTGCATCGCGCGTTTCCCTGCCTGCCCGCTGAAGTAATACGTCAGCGAGGTCTCCGTGTTCACCCTCGAATAGACGCGGCCATAGAAAGCGTTCACAATGCTGCCCACCGTCTCCGGCTTGATCGCGTAGATGGCCTCGTCCACCACGCCCAGGCTGAACTCCGCCGCCACCGGCTTGCCGCTGCTGTCCGTCGCCTTGATGGTGTAGCTGGCCGCTTCGCCCGGCTGGTACTGCGGCTTGGATGGCAGCAATTGCACATTCAACTCCTGCTGAACTGGGGGCACAGTGAGACTCTTCGACCCCTGGTACAGTTTGTTGTCGCGAATGAAAACCGCCGCTACGTAGAAGTTGGGGGCGTACTCCGGCTTGATGGGAACATTCACGGTGATGCTGCCGCCGCTGCTCTTGATCACCTGACCGGAGTACAGTCCGTTGCCTTCCACCGTCACCAGAACTGAAGCCGGTTCCTTGCCGGTGACGATCAGCACATGCGCCGTGTCGCCTGACTGATAGGTCTTTTTGTCTGGGACAATCTGCACGCGCTCCTGCGCGGGACCGCTCCACCACGGACTATCGCCCGGAGCCCATAGAAATGCTGCGGTTTCGACGGTGCGATTCTCCGGAGTGGTTGCGGTCACGCGGACGCGAAACTCGCCGGCATCGGGGATGGTGAGCTTGATCTGTGCTTTGCCGCTGGCGTCGGTTTGGCCCTGCGTGGTCGTGACCGATTGCCCCGCGCCTTTGCGCCAGTCCCAGCGGTTGAGTTCCACGTGGAACATCGTCTGTACCGGTTTCTTTTCATAGTCTTGCGCGGTGACGGTCACGGTCGCCGTGCCGCCCTTGGTGTAAACGTAGGAATCCGGCTCGGCGGTCAAGAAAAAGCTGCCGTACGTCGCGAGTGCAAAGCCGTGTCCCGCAATCTCGCGGTTGCCCGCGTCGGTGACGCGCGCCTCGATGCGATAGGTCAGGTCTTGCTTCTTGCTGTCAACCTTCGTCGGAATCGTAATCTGCAGCTTGCCGTCGGCGTCGAGTGCGCCGCTGTTCTCGCTCTCCTGCTCTCCGCCGTACGTGTCAGCGCCCTCTGGGTTATCAGCGTCGGAATTGTCGCCCTCCTGATCTGCGCCGGCTTCCTCGTCGCCTTGGTCGCGCCCCATCGGCCAATAGGTTGAGGTGTGCACTACCCACTTGACCTTGGCATTCGCGACGGGCTCGCCAAAGTAGTAGCGCGCGTCGATCGTCGCCTTGATCGGTTGGCCTTGCAGCACGCGCGGTGGCTGCGCCGTCACCTTCACCTGGTACTCGGGTTTCTTGTAGTCCTCAACCGAAAAGCTGGTGCCTTCGACGTAGCGCTCGCCCATCTGCATCGAGAGGTAATAGAACCCGAGATTAGCCTCGGCGGGAATTACGTAATTCCATTCCGCCGTGCCCATGTCGGAAAGCTTCACGGTCTGCGTCCAGATGGTTTTGTAGTCGCGAGGATCGCGCAGTTCCAATTGCAATTCGCGATTTTGCGGAATGATGTAACCGCTCACCGTCTGCGCACGGATGATGGATTTGAAATGCACCGTGTCGCCAGGCCGATACACCGGTCGATCGGTGTAGGTGTAGCCACGCAAACTGCTGTCTGGATCGTTACCCAGGTTCCATGCGCCGGGTGTGTTGATCGCGAACTGGTCGGCGCTTGTCGCCACGACCGCGACGTTCTCGGGCTTGGCCTCGGTCAGGTGGGTATCCAACAATCCCTGCTGGTCGGTCGTTTTGGCCGCAACTTCTTTCTGATCGACCCACACGCGCACCATGGTCCCCGCGATGGGATCGCCGCTGCGGCGATTGACTACGAAACTCATCAGCCGGCCCGGCGCAGTTTTCGTGATGACCGCGATCTCGGTGACGACGATGATGGTGTAGGCGCGAAGCGTGCCGTTGGTCGCCTCCACCAGGTACACTCCCTTGTCGCTGACCGGGACCGCGACGGTCGTGCTCTCCCAGCGCTCATGCGAGGGCACCGTCCACTTCCAAACCGAAACCACTTGCTGTTGGTTCAGCACCGGCACTTGTGCGTAGCTTTCAACATTGGTCCCGGATTTCTTCTCGCCGCCGCCCATCTGCCACAGCCGAATCTTCTGGCGCGACTCGGGCGAAAACTGTGCCCGAATGAAGTCGCGGACCCACGCCCACAAGCGGTGCTTCCAGGCGTGAAACTTTTCCAGCCAGGTGCGCGCCTGCTTCGGCAGGCTGGGCGCGCGACCGCCGAAGTTATGCAACTCCTGCATCTGGCTGAAGAACTTCACCGGATCGTTCACCCGATAGACCCGGAACTCCAGCGCGGTCACGTTGTGGGAATAGACCGAGACCTCCGGCTTTTCTCCGGGCAGGTAGGTGCGTTGGCTGGTGAGGGAAAACGACTGCTCGGCGCCGGCGCCGACATCGACATCTTCCTGGGCGAATAGCGGCAGCACCAGTGCGTGGCACAGAAGGACTGCAACGAAAGCGGATTTCAGGCGCATCAGTCCGCTCCCCGCAAGATGTTCCAGCGATAGACGCCCAGAAAGCCGGGGTTGGCGGCCATCGGCCGCCAGCGCGCGTCGGGATAGTTTATGAGTTGCGCAACTGACAGACGACGGATTTCCCCTGGCAAACTCCCATTCGGGCCGGTGTGATAGACGATGTACGGTTCGTTGCCCAGCTCGATCTGGCCCTGCCCGAGGAAGATCATGGCGTGGAAGGGCATCCTGTGACCATCCTGGCGGAAGAACAGCAGGTCGCCGGGCCGAGCCCGCGATAACTCACGGCCGACGAAGTGCGTGTTGTGCCGCCAAAGCGTTTCCACATCCGCGAATTGCGCGAAGGCGCCGTTGCCGAGATCATTGGCCTGAAGGCTCCCGCCACGCACCCGAAACAGTGCCGCCGCCAGCGGCGTGTAGGGGTATTGATATTGCTGGATATCGCTGGCCGAAGCTGGGACCGGCAGTGCCATCTCGCGCGCCCAGGCGGCGTCGTGCGGGCGCAAGGCTTCGCGGTAGGCGAAGCGCAAAAGGGCAGCGCAATCGTCAATTTCGGAGGCAAGCGCTGGTCCGCGGAAATACTGCGCCTCCGCCAGCAAGGTAAACCACCGGCGGAAAGCCACTCGGTCGGCCGGGTCGTGCAAACGCAGGAAGTCGGGGGTGCCGTCTCCGATGGTGTCAGTGCGGTCGAGCGTCGTGCTTAACGCGATCTCCTGCGCCGCGAAGCCGCGACCCGTGACTCGTATCTTGGTCTCGCCCGGCAAGACGCCGGCACGCAGCGACGCGGTCGCCACGTCGCCCTCGCCGTCAATCGTCACCGATTCCACCGCCGCGCGGTGCGGATCTTCCACCGTGACCTGCACGTCGCGCAGGGGACGGCCATCGGATGGCGTGATCTTAAGCTTTGTGGAAGTGAATCCGTCGGCGGGGACCGCAGTTGGGGAGAGTTGCAATATCAAGGATGTTGGCGCCATCGCGCGTCGAACGGTGAAGGCACACACCACCACGCCTATCGCGACCACCGCCAACACTGCCACCCAGCGAGGCACGCCGCGCATCTCGGCCCTCTCCTTTTGGGTACGGGCGGATTATAAATCAACAGCAAGAATGTCGATGTGACATTCAAAAGCCAATTGCTAGAACTCATCTCATAAATCGTCCTGGGTTGTATCAGGGCACGACTTTTAGTCGTGCCGAACGATGCGGAGGAAAGGTCAGGGCTTTAGCCCCTGCAAAAACGGGTCTCTCAGGGGCTGAAGCCCAAGTCAATTCCTGACCCGTTGCGGCACGGCTGAAGCCGTGCCCTGACACAATAACGATTTACGAGACGGCTTCCAGTTGCTATCTGCTCATTTTCCGCAACTCCTCCAGCAGCCGCCCCACTTCTTCGGCGGTGTTGTAGTGCGCCAAGCCGATTCGCAACATACCGCCCGAACTCTGTACGCCCAGCCGCTCGGCCAGATCGATGGCGTAATAGTTTCCGTCCCAGGTGAAGATGCCGCGCTCGCCAAGGTGCGCCGCCAATTCACGCGGCGTCTGGCCCTCCGTGCGAATGGCCACCGTCGGGGTACGCTGGTCGAACTTGGCGGCATCCCGGATGCCGTAGAACGTGAGTCCCGGAATCGCGAGCAATCCGTTGATTAATTGCCCGGCCAGTTGGCGCTCGTGCTGCTGGAAAACCTCATACGCCGCGAGGATGGCCTCGCGCCGCGTCTTCACCTCAGGATCGTGATGACGGCCAACGTCGGCGATGTAATCAATGGCGGCGATCAGCCCGGCCAGGCACTCGTGGTTCTGCGTGCCGGTTTCCCAGCGATCAGGCAACTTCTTCGTGCAGGCGCGAAGCTTGTAGGGACGCAGCCGCTGCAACTGCTCGCGCTTGCCGAAAAGAATGCCGAGATGCGGGCCGAAGAACTTGTAACTGGAGCACGCCAGGAAGTCGCAATCGACAGCGCGGACGTCAATCGGCCCGTGCGGCGCGTAATGCACCGCATCGAGGAAGGCCATCGAGCCTGATGCATGGGCCAGCCGCACGATCTCGTGAACATCGTTGATGGTGCCCACGGCGTTGGCGGCCCATCCGATGGCTACCAGGCGGGTGCTGCGGCGAATTTTCGCCGAGAGGTCAAACATATCCAGGGTGCAATCGCCCGGCTTGATGTCGGCGGTGCGCACCTTCACTCCGCGCTCCTCCAGGCAAACCCAGGGCGAGACATTCGCGTCGTGATCGAGGCAGCTTACCAGCAACTCGTCGCCGCTTTTCAGCTCGCGGCCAATGGCGCGGCTCAACGCGAACGTCAGCGTGGTCATGTTGGCGCCGAAGACCACCTCGTCGCTGGCGCAATTGAAGAAATCCGCCATCGCAGCGCGCGCATCAGCGATCATCTGATCGGTGCGCTGGCTGGTGGCGAAGGCGCCGCCGCTGTTCGCATTGCTGGTGGACAGATAGCCGGACATCGCGTCAATCACGCGTTGCGGCACCTGGGTGCCGCCAGGCGAATCGAAGAATGCGGCAGGCTGACCGTTTACTAGCTGGTGTAGTGAAGGGAACTGTTGCCGCACCCACTCGACATCCAGCTTGCGCGCTCGTGCGACAGCTTTTGCGCTTGAAGACATATTCAGGAACTCCTGATTGCGGTTAGGAAGTCTGCCAGCAAACCGTACGCTGTGGCCTCCAGCCCGGGGCGTTGCAGAGTTTGTAGGTCCGGATGCAGGTGTTCTCCAGGCTGAGGTGGCTGTACCCGTTATTGTAAATGCCCGTGGCGGTCCCGGAGGCGCTAATCAGGGGATAGGCGGCTACAAATTCCTCGCGAATTCACGAGCCGGTTGCGCGCCGCCTGCATCCATTCTTCCTGGACAGGCGCCCGCTGCCCTGGCTGAGGAAAACCCTGGCTCGAGGTGGTCGAACGTCAGTTATAATTCCGAGTTAGGCTGATTCCCTGATGCTCACCCTGGTCGAGCGCCGTAGCGTTGGTTTTGGGAGAGAGCGTCTTCTGTATTCTGCACGTCCGGTCCAACAGCGTAACGAGGTGTATCACTCCGATTCTTTGAAGGAGCGCCAGTATGGCTATCAAAGCAAGTGACTACGTGTGGCATAACGGGCAACTGGTCCCCTGGGATGACGCCAAGATCCACGTGATGGCCCATGTGATCAACTACGGCTCATCGGTGTTTGAAGGAATTCGCTGCTATCAGAGTGCCAAGGGCCCCGCCATCTTCCGCCTGCGGGACCACATGTTGCGCTTGCTCCAGTCCTGCAAAATCTACCGTATTGAGCTGGACTACACCCTCGACGAGTTGTGCCAGGCAGCCGTGGACCTGGTCGCTGCCAACAAAGTGTCGCCGTGCTATGTCCGCCCGATCGTGCTGCGCGGATACGGCCAGGTCGGTGTCAACCCGTTCAACTCGCCTACCGAGGTTTACGTCGCCAATTACGAGTGGGGTAAGTATCTCGGCAGTGCTGACTGCGACGACGGTGTCGATGTTTGCGTTTCCTCGTGGACGCGCCTGGCGCCCAACACCATGCCGACCATGGCCAAAGCCGGCGCCAATTACATGAATTCTCAGTTGATCAAAATGGAAGCCATCGTCAACGGCTACAGCGAGGGCATTGCGCTCGACGTCAACGGTTATGTCAGCGAGGGCTCGGGCGAAAACATCTTCGTGATGCACAAAGACCGCCTCTACACGCCGCCGTTGGGTAACAGCGTTCTACCGGGCATTACCCGCAACTCGGTGCAGCACATCGCCCAGGAGCTGGGAATTCCGGTGATTGAGCAGGTCATTCCCCGCGAAATGCTCTACATCGCGGACGAAGTGTTCTTCAGCGGTACTGCCGCCGAAATCACGCCGATCCGCTCGGTGGACAAGATCACCGTGGGGCGAGGCGTTGCCGGTCCCGTCACCAAGACGGTTCGCAAGGAATTTTATGCCATCGTAAACGGGACCACGGAAGACCGCTTTGGCTGGTTGACGCCGGTGCCGGTGAAGCAGCCTGTCGGCGTGTAGCAACCACAACGTACGTAAGCAAGAAGGGCGCAATGGATGCGCCCTTCTTTATTGCCGGTGGTAGCAAGACGTGAATGTGTATTCGTTGGTGGGAGCCCCCGCATTTTATGCGGGGGAAGGAGCGCTTCAGCGCTCCGGGAAAAAGCCCAACTTCAGTCATGGCGCTTTAGCGCCGGGACCGAAGAAAGCCAGGGCTAAAGCCCATTTCAAACTTGACCACTTTTCCGCTGGACTGAAGTCCAGCTCCCCCCCTGCTGAAGCAGGGGGCTCCCACCAGAAGCTCATTATTTTTGCTGGATTGACTCCAGGTAGGTCGTCAGGTTGTGGATCCGCATCTGCGCTTGCGCCGTGTCATGCCGGCCCAGCGTAAGAAATACGGGGCCCCACACTGGCATTTCCTTGTTGCCATGCGCGGCGGTGAGGTTGTCGCCTTTGATGACCTCCGCGATATGCGAATCCGGAAATTTTCCACCATTCTTCACCGCAAGCACGGTCAGATCGGTTGGCCGCGTCTTCAATGCCGAAGCCGCGGGTCCGTTTCCCGTGCCGTCTTTACCATGACACGACGCGCAGTAGGCGACATACATGTCTTTGCCAGAGCTAGGATTGGTGTAGGGCGCGGGTGACTTTTTGATCTGTGACGGGCCCGACTGCGAAGTCGTGGGCGAGGTTGCGATCGGACTGGTTTGCGCCGCGAGCGAAATCGAAAGCGCCAGCACCAGCGCCGTTCCCAGGCATGCTATACGTGAGCACATAAGAACCTGCCTTCCACTTCTATGATGGCTTACTACTATGCTCCATTATGTCCCGTGCTTGTGACCGGCGGCAGCGACCCGCATCACAGGTGCAGGTAACTCACGACATCTCGTTCCCAATGTGGAACTTGGCGACCGCAGGGCTGGCCCGATCGAATTTCTCTAGAACTCCATCGTATTCAGTTCCGGGCTAACGATGAGCGGAGCCTCGGTCGCGCGCTGTACGTCGTCCGCCGTCAGACCGGGCGCGATCTCTTGCAGAACCAGGCCGCTCTGCGTCACGCGCATATACGCCATCTCGGTGACGATGGTGTTGACCACGCGCAGTCCGGTGATCGGCAACGTGCAGCGCTTCAAGATTTTTGGCGCGCCGCTCTTGGTGGTGTGCTCCATGGCCACGATCACGCGCCTCGCGCTGGCGACCAGGTCCATCGCTCCGCCCATGCCTTTCACCATCTTGCCGGGAATCATCCAGTTGGCCAGATTGCCCTCTTCATCCACTTCCATGGCGCCGAGCACGCTCAGGTCAATGTGGCCGCCGCGGATCATGGCAAACGATTCGGCGCTGGAGAAGTATGCGGTGCCCGGAATTTCCGTCACCGTTTCCTTGCCCGCGTTGATCAGGTCGCCGTCTTCGTCGCCCGCCAGAGGATAGGGCCCGACGCCCAGCATGCCATTCTCGCTTTGCAAAATAACTTCCATGCCGGGAGGCACGCAGTTGGCCACCAGGGTGGGCATTCCAATTCCGAGATTGACGTAGAAGCCGTCGCGTAACTCGCGGGCCACCCGCTTCACAATGAGATCGCGCTTTTCGGTGTCTTTCTGCTTAACAGCTTTTTCGTCGGGCATGGTTTCTCCTGGCTCGCCTTTCGCAAATCACGCCTTGCGCAAGGTTCGCCGCTCGATGCGTTTCTCGTAGTCGGTCCCCTGGAAGATGCGCTGCACATAAACGCTGGGGGTGTGCACCTGGTCCGGCTCGATTTCTCCGGGCTCGACCAGATGCTCGACCTCGACGATCGTCACCTTGGCCGCGGTCGCCATCATGGGATTGAAGTTCTGCGCCGTCTTGCGGTACACCAGATTGCCCCAGCGGTCGCCCTTCCAGGCCTTGATGAGCGCGAAATCCGCTTTCAGGGCCATCTCCAGCACATACGGCCGGCCATCGAACTCGCGCGTGTCTTTGCCCTCGGCAACCACCGTCCCAAATCCCGTGGGGGTGTAGAAGGCGGGAATTCCCGCCCCGCCGGCGCGGATGCGTTCGGCGAAGGTGCCCTGCGGAATCAGCTCCAGATCGATGCGGCCGGTCAACACCATCTCTTCCAGCAATCGGTTTTCGCCGACGTAGCTTCCCTTGTGCGACTTGATCTGGCCGGCCGCCAGCATCAGCCCCAGCCCAAAGTCATCAATTCCGACATTGTTGCTGATGGTGTGCAGGTCCTTTACGCCTTTGTTGACCAGCGCGCGGATCAGGTTCTCGGGGATGCCACACAGCCCGAAGCCCCCGATCATCAGCGTGTCGCCATCTTTGATGTCGTGAATGGCCTCGTCTGCGTTCGCCACTACTTTGTGCATTGCCATAGGATTTTGCTTCCGACCGGCGATTGTACCGGGGCATGTCGCCGCAGCGCAAAAAAGGTCGATCGTCCACGAGTTCCACGCACTTCGCGTCCCCCTGTGAACTATCCACTATCCACTAACCACTAATCACTTCTTTCCCCCAAACTCGTTGGCGCTGTCGAACAGCTCCCGCAGCCCCGGCCCGCGCAGGTTCTCGCGCAGATGGGCCAATTGCTGCTCAAAGCGCAGCAGCGCTTCGTCGATGTTTTGGCTGTTGGTAAGCGCGATATCGCGCCACATCGAGTAGGGGCTGCTCGCAATCCGGGTCATTTCCCGCAAAGCCCGGCCACCGATTTCCCTGATCGCTTCGTCGTCTCCCAGTTCATCGCGCAGGGTCGAAGCCAGCGCCGTGGCGATCATCTGCGGCAGGTGGCTGATCCAGGCGCACAGGCGATCGTGCCGTTCAGGGTCCATCGCGATTACCCGCGCGCCTATTGACTCCAGCAGTGCAATGTACTCTCGCTGCCGTTCCGTGTACTGCTGTTCGGCGCTGATCGGCGTGATCAGCCACACCGCGTCGCGAAACAGATCGGCATCGGCGTTCTCGATGCCGCCGTGTTCCTTACCGGCCATGGGATGTCCGGGAAGCACGCGGATTCCCGCTTCCGCGCCGAATACCATGCGCGCGCGTTCCGCGAACCGCAGCTTGGTGCTGCCGGTATCTGTCACCAGCGCGGAGGAGGGAAGTGTGGGCGCCAGCTTTTCGAAGGTGGAAAGTATGCCGCCAATCGGTGTGGCAAGGACCACGACATCGCAGCCTTGGGTCGCTTGTGTTACGTCAGGGTCTCCGCGATCGATCGCGCCACGGGTGACCGCAGCATCCAGCACCTCGGGCCGGTCGCAGCCAACCAAAACTCCGGGGAAACCTCGCCGGCGAAGGGCAAGTCCAAACGAGCCGCCGATCAAGCCCGTTCCCACGATCGTGATCTGCCGAATCGCCATCGCCAAAGCTACCCGATCGTTCGCCCTACCGCCGGAGCGATCATCCGCAACTGCTCCATCAGTTCAGAAAACTGTTCCGGATACAGCGACTGCGCGCCATCCGACAGCGCCTCGTCGGGTGACGGATGCACCTCGATCAGCAAGGCATCGGCCCCCGCGGCAACCGAGGCGCAGGCCATAGGCGCAACTTTGTCGCGCAGTCCGGTCCCATGCGAAGGGTCGGAAGTGATCGGCAAATGCGATAACTTGTGCACAATCGGAATCGCCGAGATGTCGAGCGTGTTGCGGGTATAGGTCTCGAAGGTGCGAATGCCGCGTTCGCACAGGATGACCTGGTAGTTGCCGCCGGACAGGATGTACTCGGCCGAGAGCAGCATCTCCTCGATGGTGGCCGCGATGCCGCGCTTCAGCAGCACCGGTTTGCGCGCTTTGCCCAATTCGCGCAGCAGGTTGAAGTTCTGCATGTTGCGCGCGCCAACCTGGAAGATGTCAACGTAGGGCAGCATGAGTTCGATCTGCGAGATCTCCATCACCTCGCTGATCACTGCCATGCCATAGCGGTCGCCGGCTTCGCGCAGCAGTTTCAACGCTGCTAGTCCGAGGCCCTGAAAAGTGTAGGGTGAGCTGCGGGGCTTGAACGCTCCGCCGCGCAGGACCTTGGCGCCGGACTTGCTCACCGCCTCGGCCGCAGCAAACAGTTGCGCCTGCGATTCCACCGAGCAGGGGCCGGCCATGACAACCACTTCCTTGCCGCCGATTTCGGTCCCGTTGGGAAGCTTGACGACGGTATCGTGTTCGTGGAACTGGCGTCCTGCGAGCTTGTACGGCGCGCTGATACGGTGCACGCGCTCCACGCCGGGCAGCACCTCGAGGTCACGCGTGTCAAAGTCGATACGCTTACCCACTGCGGCAAGCACACTCTGCCGCGCACCGGTAGTGCGATGCACAGCAAAGCCCATCCTCATCAGGTGATCGGTCACCCGCTGGATCTGGTCTTCGCTGGCATGTTCCAACATCGCAACAATCATGAATTAGCCTTTAGCACTTAGCATTTAGCCTTTAGCAATCTGAACTAAATTGTCGCCGTTCACGAGGTTTCAAAACCAACCACTAGCCACTATCAACTAGCCACTACTCATCTCATCTTCCGCTTCGGGCGCCATCTCTTCTCGCTGAATCTGCCGCATGACATCCACCAGGCGCTCGTAGACCTGGCGCAGTTGCACGTCTGACAATGGCCCCGCATTGGCGCGCGCGATGTTCTGGAAAATGATCCGCTCGCGGTCGGGCTCATAAATGGGCATGGCTGAGTCGCGCTTGAGCCGGCCAATTTCGTGCGCGCATTGGGCGCGCTCGTTCATCAACCGCACCAGTTGGCGGTCAAGATCGTCGATCTTCTGGCGCCAATCCTCGATGTCCATGGCCTATTTGCCTCGTGATACTGCGCAGTGCCGCGACCCTAGCTTCTGCCCACGGCCTCCTGCGCTGTTCCGGTCAGGGAAGACAGGAATTCTGACACCGCCGCTGCTTCCCGCCCAGGATTTTGTTCGATCCTCTGCACAATTGCGCTTCCCACAACAGCCGCGTCGGCGAAACCCCCGACTTCGGCGAATTGTTCGGGAGTCGAAACTCCAAAGCCGACGGCGATCGGCAGCTTGGTGTGAAGCCTCAGACGCTCGACCAACGAGCGCGCGTCGCCCGCAAGCTGTTGCCGCGTGCCGGTAATGCCGGTGCGCGAGATGGCATACACGAATCCGCGCGAATGTTTGGCCACATCGCGCAGGCGCTTCTCCGGGCTGGTAGGAGCCGCCAGAAACACGGGCGCGAGTTTATGCGCCTTCATGGCGCGCAGATATTCCGCGGCCTCTTCCACGGGAAGGTCGGTGATCAGAGCGCCGTCCACGCCGGCTTCGGCCGCAGCCGCACAAAATTTCTCCAATCCGAACTGCAGAATGGGATTGAGATACGAGAAGATAATCAATCCGGCGTTCGACTGATGCCGCAGTTGCTTCGCTACCTCCAGGACACCGGTCAGGTTGGTTCCATGTTGCAGCGCTCGCTCGCTGGCGCGCTGGATCACCGGGCCGTCGGCGACGGGATCGCTGAAGGGCACACCTAGCTCGATCACGTCTGCGCCTGCGCGAATCGCCGCCAGAGCGACCTCGCGTGATACGTCGAGGGTCGGGTCGCCGCAGGTGATATAGGCGACCAGCCCGGGACGTTGCTTGAAGTGAATTGCCAAATTCCTCCTAGAACGCCAGGTTCTCCCGTAAAATCCCTATATCCTTATCGCCGCGACCCGATACGTTCACGATCACGATGTCCGACTTGCCCATCTTTGGCGCGCGCTTGATGCATTCGGCAATCGCGTGCGCCGACTCCAGCGCGGGAATGATGCCCTCCATCCGTGCCAGCTTGAGGCAGGCGTCGAGCGCCTCCTGATCGCTGGCCGACACATATTCGGCGCGCCCCTGATCGTGCAGCCAGGCGTGCTCGGGACCGATCGCCGGGTAATCGAGTCCGGCTGAAACGGAGTGCGTCAATGCGATTTGCCCAGCCAAGTCCTGCAAGACATATGAGTACGTCCCCTGCAGCACGCCCGGCCCGCCGCCGTCGAAGCGGGCCGCGTGCTCTCCCAGCGAGTGGCCGCGCCCGCCAGCTTCCACGCCAATCAGCTTCACTTCGCGGTCCTTGATGAATTCGTAGAAAACGCCAATCGCGTTGGAGCCGCCGCCCACGCAAGCGATGACCGCCGATGGCAGCCGGCCTTCAGCTTTGAGCACCTGCTTGCGCGCCTCCTGGCCGATGACGCGATGGAAGTCGCGCACCATCGTCGGATAAGGATGCGCTCCCAACACGCTGCCCAGAAGGTAATGCGTGGTGCGGACATTGGTCACCCAGTCGCGCATGGCTTCGTTGATGGCGTCCTTCAAAGTGCGCGAACCCGAGTCCACGCCGCGCACCTCGGCGCCCAGCAGCTTCATGCGGAAGACGTTCAGCTCCTGCCGCCGCATGTCTTCCGTCCCCATGTAAACCACGCACTCCAAACCAAAGAGCGCGCACACGGTTGCGGTCGCGACCCCGTGCTGGCCGGCGCCGGTTTCCGCGATGATGCGATGTTTGCCCATGCGCCGGGCGAGCAGCGCCTGGCCGATGCAGTTGTTGATCTTGTGCGCCCCGGTGTGCAGCAGGTCTTCCCGCTTCAGATAGATCCTGGCGCCGCCAAGCTGCTGGGTGAGCCGCTCGGCTAGGAACAGCGGTGTCGGACGCCCCGCGAAATCGGCCAGCAGGCGGTGGAATTCGTCGCGAAATGCCTTGTCTTTGCGCGCCACGGCATAGGCAGCCTCGAGTTCCTGCAACGCCGCCATCAAGGTCTCAGGAACGTAGCGTCCGCCATAGGAACCAAATCGTCCGGGGACGGCACGCACACGCAGCTGTTTGCCCGGCTTGCCGAGCGCTGGACTCGCCTCGGAATTCTGCGCGTTGCTGGTTGTTTCTTCCATGGTCTCTTCTACCGCAATGCTGTCTGGGTTTGACGCGCTGCCCCGACGAAGCTGCGCAGTCTGGCCTCGTCCTTCCTCCCTACTTCGCGCTCGACGCCGGAAACCACATCCACTCCCCAGGGCGCAAACAAGCGGATGGCCTCGGCGACGTTTTCGGGATTCAAGCCTCCCGCGATGATCACGGGCATTTGCGCGCGAACGCGGGCCACAATCGGCGCAGCGGCGGTCCAATCGAAGGTCTGCCCTGTCCCGCCTCGCTGGCTCGGCGAGCCCGCGTCCAGAAGCATCGCGTCAATGCTCTGGCGCGATCGCAGATAACCATTCAGACTGTCTGGCGAATTCAGTAACTCTCGCGCTTGCAGCGTCTTGATGATCTTGCGTTGTCCGAGTGCCTGCCGATATTCCGGCATCTGGTCCGCCGGTTCATCGCCGTGAAGCTGCACCCCGGTCAATCCGGCCCGCTCGGCAACCTCCGCAACCTGCGCGGGTGTCTGGTTCACGAAAACACCGATCTTATCAATGTCGTCCGTCAGGCTGGAGATGATCTCCGCCGCCTGGTCGATCTCGATTCGCCGCGAACTCGGCGCAAAGATGAACCCCAAAGCATCGGCTCCGGCAGCCAGGCTGGCCTGCGCGTCGGGCAAATTCGTGGTTGCGCAGATCTTTATCCAGATCATCGGGCTGCGACCGCCTGCGTCAGCAGCGCCTGCAATGCCTCGCCGGGACGCGGCGCGCGCATGAGCGATTCGCCAATCAGAAACGCGTCGAAGCCGGCCTCGCGCAGGCGGGCAATGTCATCGCCAGTTTCGATACCGCTCTCAGCGACCTTGACCACCCCGGAGGGGATCAGTTCCGCCAGTTGGAGCGACGTGTTCAGGTCAACTCGAAAGGTGCGAAGGTCCCGATTGTTGACGCCAATCGTCTCGCAGCCGGCGTCGAGGGCGCGCTGCAACTCCACGCCACCATGCACCTCGCAGAGCACATCGAGTTGCAGCTCAACCGCCCGGCGGTGCAGGTTGACCAGCTCCGTCTGCGTGAGGGCGGCAACGATGAGCAGCACGGCATCGGCGCGATGCGCCCGCGCTTCCAGCAACTGAAACTCGTCGATGATGAAGTCTTTCCGCAGACAGGGCAGCCGGGTCGCTTGCGAGGCGATCTCCAGATTCTGCAGCGAGCCCTGAAAGAACCGTTCATTGGTCAACACGGAGAGGGCTGCGGCTCCAGCTTCTTCCAATTCCTGGGCCAGTTCGGTCACGGGGAAATCCGCGCGAATCAGCCCCTTCGACGGCGACGCCTTCTTCAATTCTGCGATCACCGCAATGCCCGACTGGGCCGCCCTTTGCAAACCTTCGCGGAACCCGCGCGGCTGGTGGCGCTGAGCCGCCGGGCTAAGCACCCGGCGGTCGGCCGAAGCCTTGGCGACGGCAACTCGCTCGCGGGTGGCGGCGACGATCTCTTCCAGCTTGGTGGGCATGAGCGTAGCAAGAGTATAACCGCAGAGGCGGTCGATGGTTCGGTAGCAACCGGCCTTCCCGTCATGCCTGGCACGATCAAGTTCTGTTGCCGTACCCAGCCATGCTTCCGCTGTTCGTAGCAAGTCAAAATGTCCGCTTTTTGTAGCAAGTGAAATGTCCGGTTTTGATTCTTGGGTTTACTCATATAGCCGTCGTGGTCGCTGTGGGAAAGTGGGAATTCCGCGCACTTTGCGGG
>JBEKPR010000017.1:0-91589 GCA_049520555.1 Candidatus Korobacteraceae bacterium | reverse complement strand
CAATCGCGAGATTCTCCGGTGTTTAGTCCTCAGCCGTGCGAACCTCGGACCAAACCAGCGATGCTCGCGCACCGCTCAGGAGAGCTTTCGCTTGACAACGCCTTCTCTCTTATCGAGGGGCACCCGACGCTTGCCTCAGGATGACACCTTCACGGGCCGCCAACTCTGCAACACCGCTTAAACTTCCTGGTGGGTTTTCGCTTCGGCGGGCGGCGCGACTGTGTCCAAGGCGGCAGCTTCGCCGTTGGGTTTGGCGGCGGGCGCTTCGGGACGCGCCGGCGTTTTCACTGTCCGGTTCAATTTTTCGAACGGGCCAATGTGCCAGATGTCGCGCGCGTATTCGGTGACCGTGCGGTCGCTGGAAAACTTGCCAATGCGGGCGACATTCAGGATGGCCTTGCGCCACCAGATTTCTTCCTTGCGATATTCGCCGCTGATGACTTGCTGGGTCGCGATGTAATCGGGAAAATCGGCAATGTGGTAATAGCGGTCGCCGCGATGCACCAGTTCGTCGAAGATCCAGCGGAACAGGCCATGCTCGTTGGGACAGAAGCGGTCTGAGGCCAGCGCGTCCATCACCTCGCGGACACTGGCGTCGTTGTCGTAGCGATCGCGCGGATTGTACGAACCCTTCTTCTGCATCTCCTGAATTTCTTCCGAGCGCAATCCGAAGATGTAGATGTTGTCCGCGCCCACCTCTTCGGCGATCTCAATGTTGGCCCCGTCGTAGGTCCCGATGGTAAGGGCGCCGTTCATCGCCAGCTTCATGTTGCCGGTCCCGGAAGCTTCCATGCCGGCCATCGAGATCTGCTCGCTCAGGTCGGCGGCGGGCATGATCAACTGCGCCAGCGAGACACGATAGTCGGGCAGGAAGGCAATCTTGATGCTGTCTTTCACCTTCTCATCATGGTTCACCACCTCGGCCACGCTGTGGATGAGCTTGATGATCTGCTTGGCCGCCCAATAACCGGGAGCGGCCTTGCCCGCAAAAACATAGGTGCGCGGCACGTCGGGTATCTCGCCGCGCTCCACAATGCCCAGGTAGTCGTGGATGATGCCCATCACGTTCAACAATTGCCGCTTGTACTCGTGAATGCGCTTGATCTGGACATCGAACAGCGAATCCGGGTCCACCACCACGCCGGTCTGGTTCTCTATGGCTGCCGACAGCCTCAGCTTGTTCTGCCGCTTGACCTCCTTGAAGGCCTCACGGAAATTCGCATCCGCGGCAAACTTTTCCAGCTCATGCAGGCGGTTGAGATCGGTAATCCACTTGCGCTCGTCAAGCGTGTTGCTGATCAAATCGGTGAGTCCGGGATTGGCTTCCATCAACCAGCGGCGGGGCGCGACGCCATTCGTCTTATTGTTGAACTTCTGCGGCCAAATCATTGCAAATTCAGGCACTAAGTTCTTTACGATCAGATCGCTGTGAAGCCTGGAAACGCCATTCACCGAGTGGCAACCCACGATGCAGAGGTGCACCATGCGCACCTGCTTTTCGTAGCCTTCCTCGATGATCGACATCTTGCGCAACTTCTCGCCGTCGAGGAAGGAATACCGCTGCATCTCGCGCAAAAAATGATGGTTGATGTTGTAGATGATCAGCATATGCCGCGGCAGCACCTTTTCCAGCAGCGGCACCGACCACTTTTCCAGCGCCTCGGGCAGCAGGGTGTGATTGGTATAGCCCAGGGTGCGCTGAGTGATGTCCCAGGCGTGGTCCCACTCCAAGTGGTAGTCGTCGAGCAGAGCGCGCATCAGTTCGACGACCGCCAAGCTGGGATGAGTGTCGTTCATCTGGATGGCAACCTTGGACGGCAGTGAATCGATGTCTTTATGCTGCTGACGGAAACGGCGCATCAAGTCGCCGATGGCGCAGGCAACCAGGAAGTACTCCTGCACCAGGCGCAACTCTTTGCCGCTCATGACCGAGTCGGCGGGATACAGCAGCCGGGAAATGTTTTCCGAGGCAATCTGTTGTTCGACGGCGCGGATGTAATCTCCGCGATTGAAGATCTCAATGTCGAACTCCTCCGAGGCGCGAGCGCTAAACAATCGCAGCCAGTTCACGGTTTGTCCCAGGTAGCCGACGACGGGCATGTCCGCGGGTATGCCCACCACGATCCTCGGGTTAAGCCAGCTCTGCTTCAGGTTCTCGTCAGGATCGCTGCCGGTTTCCACGCGACCGTACAGCGGAATGCTGACCGCGTCTTCGGGATGCTCGATCTCAAAAGGAGTACCGTTGGCCTTCCAACGGTCAGGTTTCTCCCGCTGGAAGCCGTTGAAGATCTCCTGCTTGAACATGCCGTATTCGTAGTCGATGCCATAGCCATAGCCGGCCATGCCCAGGGTGGCCAGCGACTCCAGGAAGCAGGCTGCCAGCCGACCCAGGCCGCCATTGCCCAGTCCGGCGTCGGGCTCGCTGTCCAGCACCTCGTCGAGGCTGACGCCCAGGCCGGCCAGCACCTCGCGACAAAGTTCCTCCACCCGCAGGTTCGCCAAATTGTCGGCCAGCGATCGCCCCATCAGGAATTCCATCGAAAGGTAGTACAGCTTCTTGGAATCCTTGTGGCGGTAGCGCGAATCGGTTTCCAGCAGCCGGTCCACGATGCGATCGCGAATGGCCAGCGAGACCGGCTTCAGGTAATCGGAGGGCTTCAAGTCTGAGGTGGGGCGGACCAGGGTGTAACGAACGTGCCGCAGGATGGCTTCGCGCAAAAAATCGGCGGGCTGGCCCTGCGTGAGGAACTCGGGGGATGACATAGAAAATGGCGGCCTGTCCGCTCTAGGGTAGCTCCCGGAGAGTCGTTTCTCTGCCTGCTGATCGATTGGGCGGCAGGGTGGTTCTCTTCGGGGAGTACGCCACGGTGGGCGAAGCTCGCCGAGTCTCCTTGCTCGACAACGCCGCCTCAGCGCACTCTCTTCCTGCCATTCTAATGCATGATTTAGCCCCCGGAACATCAGAGTTCTGCGGGGAGGCGGGGCGGACTTGACTGTCCGGATGCGACCTTCTTAGGTCGGAGCTTATGTCGGAGGGTGTCGATCGCTGACCAGAATGCCGCTTCGGGCATAGCTATCGCGGGGCACCTCGACAAAAATGATAGTCAACTTATCCGGGGTGACGCTGAGTTCCTCTTGCAAGACCTCAGTGATGCGCATGGCCGCCCGGCGTTTCTGCTCGGTGCTGCGGCCTTGCAGCATGGTGATCTGAACGTGTGGCATCGGGCCCTCCCTATGTCCTGCGGATATGCCCGCCAAAGACGACAGCATGTCTTGCGGCTCGGCCAGAGCGGCAATCCGGCATCGCGCAGGATGGCATAGATAGTTTACTTCGCCAGTTCGTATCCGGCGAAGAAATAACTGAGCTCGAAACGCGCCGTGTCTTCGGCGTCGGAACCGTGCACCGCGTTCTTCTCGATGCTCGACGCCCACTTCTTGCGGATGGTGCCTGCCTCAGCCTTCGCCGGATCGGTGGCGCCCATCAGCTTGCGGTAATCGGCGATGGCGGCTTCCTTCTCCAGCGCCATCACCACGATCGGACCGCTCGACATGAAGTCGGTCAGCGACTCGAAGAATGGGCGGTGGACGTGCACGGCGTAAAAGCCTTCGGCCTGCGCCTTGGTGATGTGCAGCATCTTCATGCCGACAATGCGGAATTTGTTTTCCAGCAGCGTGTTGATGATGTCGCCGGTGGCGCCGCGCTCGAAGGCGTCAGGCTTGATGATGGAAAGAGTGCGTTGGATGGTCTTCATAAGTCTGCGGTTCGCTGTTCGCCTTTCGCTATTCGCTCTTGGCTTTTAGCACTTGGCTTTTAGCCGTTAGCCGTTAGCAAATAAATCTTGCATTGTCATTCCGACCGAGTGGCTTCAGCCACGAGCGGAGGAATCTGCGGTCCGTCCCGAAGATTAATCCAAGTGTGGTGGAGCTGGTTCTCAGGTCAGCGCCCCCCGAGGGTTTCGCCCTCAGCAGCCTTTGCCAGCATCAAGCAATGCCGCGACCCAGTCAAGGTCAACTACCTTGCAGATGTCATACAGCGCCTCAACGGTATAGTCCGAAAGCGACAGTGGATCACCGAGCAACGGTTTGATGTCCCATCCTATGAGGTCGCCGAGCTGGTCCGCGGTCAACCCATTTTCCGAGACCTTTTTCGTAATATGCGCCGTGACATCTTCGAATGTAACGGTTTGCTTGCCTCCTTCCCCGTCGCGGCCGAGAAGAAGCACCCTCGGTTGCACACCTAGAATGCCCCCAAGCTCTGCGAGTTCCTTAAGCGACAGGTCTGTGAATGCTTCATAATCGTATGACTCGAGATCGCAGTAAGAATGTATCGTTATCCCAAGGCGACGGGCTATCTCGTTCTCGCTAAGGCCCGCTTGTAATCGTGCTTGTCGAATTCGATCCCCCACAGAAGGCAACTGTACGGTTTCCAGCTCTTCGAGACTCTTCGCCGATCTGCGACCCTCAAGTGCGAGTTCGGCGCGATTTCGCTCTCCACTCGAGACGCTCATAGGACTCCAACCACCGGGACAGGCGGTCACGAAGACGCTGGTCTGAAGGCCAGCTCTCCCCGCCCTCTGGCGAAAAGCGAATAGCGAGCTTTATCGCTTCGCGGCCATGCCGGTCGCCTGCACCAGCGTTTCCCCGATCTCGGCCGGCGATTTCGCCACGTGAATGCCCGCCGCTTCCATGGCCTTGATCTTCTCCGCGGCAGTTCCCTTCCCGCCGGAGATGATGGCGCCCGCGTGGCCCATGCGGCGTCCCGGAGGCGCAGTCTGCCCGGCAATGAAGCCGACTACCGGCTTGCGCACATTCTTCTTGATGAACTCGGCCGCGGTCTCCTCGGCGGTGCCGCCGATTTCGCCGATCATGATAATCGCTTCCGTCTCCGGATCGTCGTTGAACAGGCTGATCGCGTCCACGAAGTTTGTTCCGATGATCGGATCGCCACCGATACCGAGTGCCGTGGATTGCCCGATGCCGCGCGTCGTCAACTGGTACACCGCCTCGTAGGTCAGCGTGCCCGAGCGCGAAACGATGCCGACATTGCCTTCCTTATGAATGTGCGCCGGCATGATGCCGATCTTGCACCTGCCGGGCGAAATGATTCCCGGACAGTTCGGTCCGATCAGGCGCGAGTTCTTCGTCTTCAGGAACTCCCACACCTTCACCATATCCATCGTGGGAATGCCTTCGCTGACGCAGACGATGAGCGGCACGCCGGCATCGGCAGCTTCCATGATGGCGTCGGCTGCGCCCGGCGGCGGAACAAAGATCACCGTTGCGTTGGCGCCGGTTTTCTCCACCGCGTCGCTCACGGTGTTGAAGATGGCCCAGCCTTCATGCGTGGTGCCGCCCTTGCCGGGAGTCACGCCGCCGACAACATTCGTTCCATAAGCCGCGGCATTCTTGGCGTGGAAGGTGCCCTCGCGCCCTGTCAGTCCCTGCACCAGTAATCGCGTGGATTTATCAACCAGTATGCTCATTGGACCCCCTTGGCGGCGGCGACAACCTTCTCGGCCGCGTCTTTCATGGTCTCTGCCACGATGAATTTCAATCCGCTCTCTTTCAAGGTCTGGCGGCCCTGCTCGACGTTGGTTCCCTCCAGACGCAGCACAATCGGCAACTGGATGTTGGTCTTGCGGGCCGCGCTGACGATGCCATTGGCCAGCGTGTCCACCCGCAGGATGCCGCCGAAAATATTGATGAGCACCGCCTTCACGTTCTTGTCGCTCAGCAGGATTTCAAACGCGTGCGTGACCTGCTCTTCGTTGGCGCCGCCACCTACGTCGAGGAAGTTGGCGGGCATCCCGCCGGCGTACTGGATGATGTCCATGGTCGCCATCGCCAGGCCGGCGCCGTTGACCATGCAACCCACATTGCCGTCGAGCTTGATGTAGTTCAGGTTGTACTTGCTGGCTTCGACCTCGAGCGGGTCTTCCTCGCTCAGGTCGCGCAGCTCTTTGATGTCGGGATGGCGATAGAGCGCGTTGTCGTCGAAGTTCATCTTGGCGTCGAGCGCGAACAGGCGTCCGTCGGTAGTGGTGATGAACGGATTGATCTCGACCAGCGAGGCGTCGGTATCTTCGGCCGCGCGCGCCAGCGCCATCATGAACTTCACCGCGCCGCCGATGTACTTGGCGTCGAGGCCCAGCCGGAAGGCGATCTCGCGCGCCTGAAAGGCTTGCAGCCCGAAGCCGGGGATGATGTGTACTTTGATGATGGCGTTGGGATCTTTGGCTGCGACCTCTTCGATCTCCATGCCGCCCGCCGCCGAAGCCATGAACACCAGGCGTCCGTTGCCGCGGTCGAGCACGATGCCCAGATACAGCTCGCGCGCAATCGGCAGCGTCTCTTCAATCAGCAGCCGCTGAACTTTCTTACCCTCGGGACCGGTCTGGTGCGTAACCAAATTCATCCCGAGCATTTTGGCCGCCAGCGCGCTGGCTTCTTCCGGCGACTTGGCGAGTTTGACGCCGCCGCCCTTGCCGCGGCCGCCTGCGTGGATTTGCGCTTTGACGACAACTCCGGTCGCGCCTTCGTGGAACAGGGCCTTGGCCGCTGTGTCTGCTGCTTCGCGGCTTTCGACCATGTGCCCACGGGGCACGGCCACTCCGTATTTCGAGAGGATGGCTTTTCCCTGGTACTCGTGTATTTTCATGTTTGTATGATGACCGCCGCCGAGTGGCGCGCGGCCCAGACCAGACTGGCTGGACTTGGCTGCTCCTTGTGAGGATCGTGTAACAGTAGGAAACTTATGATTGTAACGGACGGGGAGAGCGGGGAGCAATTAGCAATTAGCAATTAGCAATTAGCACTCGGCACTCGGCACTCAGCTTTCAGCATTCAGCATTCAGCACTCAGGACTCAGGACTCAACAGCAGCCAGCAGCACTCATTTGTTGTGTCATCCTGAGCGAGGAGCGCAGCGACGAGTCGAAGGACCCCTATTCCTGCGACAAAACCCGATTCGTTCAAGTTGCACGTTTCAACGCGGGCAGCAATGCCTCGGGCTGAATGCTGAGTGCTGACGGCTGAATGCTAAGCTAGTTGCTCATTACTAGTTGCTAATTGCTAGTTGCTCATTACTAGTTGCTAATTGCTAGTTGCTTCTTCCCATGCTTCTCGACGCACTGCACAAAATCGCCAACCATCGCACGTCCCTCACCCGCGAGGAGGCGCGCGAGGTCATGTCGCAAATCCTGCGCGGCGAGGCCACTGACGCACAGATTGCCGCGCTGCTGGTTGCGCTGCACATGAAGGGCGAGACGGTGGAGGAGATCGTCGGCTTTGCGCAGGCCATTCGCGACGAGGCCGCGCCGTTGCAGGCCGAGGACGGCGAAGCGCTTGACCTCAGCGGTACCGAACGCGACGCGCTGGTGGACACCTGTGGCACCGGCGGCGATGCCAGCGGCACATTTAACATTTCCACCGCGACGGCGCTGGCCATCGCTGGGGCTGGCGTGCAGGTTGCCAAACATGGCAATCGCAGCATCAGTTCCAAGTGCGGCTCAGCCGATGTGATGGAGGCGCTCGGCGTCAACATCAATCTGCCCCCGGCGCGCATTGCCGCCTGCCTGCGCGAGACTGGCATCGCATTTCTGTTTGCTCCAGCCATGCATTCAGCCATGAAGTATGTGCAGCCGGCCCGCCGCCAGTTGCAGTTGCGCACCGTCTTCAACCTGCTGGGGCCGCTGACCAATCCGGCGCGCGCTTCGGCGCAGGTGGTCGGCGTCTATTCTTCCGACCTGGTGGAAAAGCTGGCTGAGGCGCTGAGCGAACTGGGATTGCGCCGTGCGCTGGTGGTCCACGGACGCGATGGGCTCGACGAGATCACCATCTCCGGGCCCAGCAAAGTTGCCGAAGTTCGCAACGGTCAGGTGCGCGTGTACGAAGTCACGCCCGAGGATTTTGGCTTGCAACGCGCGCCGCTCGACGACATCGCGGGAGGCGACGCGCAGCAAAACGCCGCCATCATCCGCGCGATTCTCGATGGCGAGCGATCTTGCCGCCGCGATGTAGTTCTGCTCAACGCCGCGGCGGCACTGGTTGCCGCCGGACACGCTGACCACATCGGCGACGCTGTGCCGCTGGCTGCCTACGCGATCGATAGCGGCCATGCGCGCCAGCGGCTGCAATTGCTAGTGGAGTTTACGCGGAGTGGATAGTGGGTAGTGGATAGTGCCTACTGAATGTGCGCCAGCTCGCTGACATAGAGCTGATTGCCGGGAAATTCCTTCGCCAGTCCCGCCAGAAGAGTGCGCGCGGTGGGCCGGTCCTTGTCGCGCAACGCCGCCACCGCCAGCAGCAACCGCGCGAAGGGCGCAAGATAGCGGTCTTTGTCGGCCGTGAGGCGCAGGCGCTGTAACCCTTCCTGCTTGTCGGTTTGCGCGCCGGTCATGCGCAGCACCCACCGTACCGGCGCGGGATTGGTTCCCAGCAAATAGTTTTCCACCCCGATGGCGAGGTAAGCGTCATAACAGGTCGGATCGATGGCCAGCAGTTTTAGCGCGATGGTGCGTCCTGTCTTCATGTAGGCCAGACTCGCCAGATTTCGTTTCTCGATGAGCGCGGCATAGTCGGCGCGCAGCCCATTGGCCATGACCTGTGAGAACAAGGCGTTCTCGTCATCCGGCTTCTGTGCCAGAATCTTGGCAGCCAGCTCATCGCTCTTAGCCAGCTCCTTTTCCAACTCCATCTTCACCGCTGGATCAGGTGTGCGTTTCTTGCGTCCGTCGAATGCCTTGTCATCCAGGAAGAGGTCCGATTCCAGTATGTGCAAGCGATCGAACTCGGAAAATAAATATGCGGCAGCATTGGATGCATACCCCATCGGGTCTGCGGGATGAGTTTGCTGGTAGCTGAGGAAGGTGGCATGGGCCGCCGGAAAGTCGAGGCCGTACATCTGCCGGTAACCGCGATCGAGCATTCGCGAGTCTTGCGCAACCGGAGCCATAGCCGCCTCGGCGCTCAACAGCACCGGCGCGAGAACTCCGAAAACCGCGCAAATGCAACACCGTCGAAGTAATACCAACCCCACACCTCTTGCCTAAGACTTCAGATGACTGCAAGAACAGGGACGATTCGCAAATAGATGATCAGGAAAGGCCAACCTCGATCGTGTGGCACGGTCTGTACCGCCCTGAAGGAGTAACAATATACATCGCTGCCTAATCTGGTAGGATGCGGGGACCGCGACAGGGCTAATCCACTTCACCACCAAGAGACCACCAGAGTCTGTCCCGGAGGTCGGATAGCTTGTATCGAATCCGCTCGGATGTAGTCTTGGGGGGCTTTCGCAGTCGGTACATGACGCCTCGCTCAAAAATTTGTTTGGGGTCAGGTTTACCGGACGCGCCAAGCGTCCCATCTGGCCGTAAGTATTGGTGGACGCGGGCAACTTCGATTCCAGCTTCTATATAGAACACTCCCTGTGTCCAGGTGCAAAACGGTTCATTTGCTTTCATTCGCGACGGATGAGTCTGCTTCATGCGTGACGTTAACTTGCCAGCCAACAGCCTTTCGTAATATCCTCCTCGATTGAATCTTCGTCGCATTCTCCATTCAGAAACGCGTACAATTGGTGGTGGCATGGTCAGCAGTTCTCAAATTCGGCAACATCTCGCGATGTTCTTGAGCGGGGAAATAGACCTCGAATCATTTGAGGATTGGTTCGCTCAGAACACTTGGAACATTCACCAATCTGGCAGCGCTGCTGCGGAAGTTGCCACTTTCGCTGTTGAAGAATCCTTATCTGAGTACTCAAGTAGGCATATTAACGACGAAGAACTTCGCCAAGAGCTTTCACAAATACTCGAAGCTGATATACAAACTGTTCAGATCATAGATGATGCCCCGCAGCGGGTTTTCCACTTCATGGGAGCTGCCCCGGCTGTGCTTCTTTCTGTAAGGGCATGACCATAAGCGGGATGCGCGTCAGGAGCAAGCCATCGTCAAATAGTACGTCGAACCAATGCAATCCATCTTGATCTATGGACAAATTTATATTGAGAACGAGGTTCACCCCTTGGTCTTTTCCTAATAATTTGGCAGGGAACAAAACTACTTCCTTGCGCTCACCGTTCGGTCTTTCAATGACTATTTTGATCGTGTGATCTCCGGTAGCCGGACCGGATTTCAAACTCACAACCCCTTGAATGTTGATTATTGGCCGGATGTCTTTCGGCAACCCCTCACCCTCGATTCGATATTGAATTCTGTCGACAATCCTCACGAGACTTAAGGTTCCATCCTTTTCGATGAGCACTCGTTCGCATAGCAGGGCGGCCGTTACATAGGGTTGTTCCATTTGAGAACTCCAATCAATCTGGATATTGTTTCACTCGATGGTCCTGTCCGCAAGCCTTACTCTTAGCCTTTGGCACTCATGCCGCTTGAGTGCCAACCTTGACATCAACCTGCTTTGCTCCCTAGAATAAAACTGTGGAATTGTATCCTGCTCGCCTGTAAATAATTGCAAGAACACAGGTTAGCTTCCGCCAGACCTTAATCATGGACGCACCAGCCAACATCGGCAGACGGGAACGCGAGATCCTCACAGCCATCGTGGAGTCATACATCTCTACAGGTGAGCCAGTGGGCTCGCGCACCCTGGCCCGCGCCAATCCCGAGAACCTGAGCGCGGCTTCCATTCGCAACGTGATGGCCGACCTGGCCGACGCTGGTTTTCTGGAGCAGCCGCACACCTCGGCTGGCCGGGTCCCGACCACCAAGGCCTATCGCTTTTACGTGAAGCAGTTGACCGGGGAGGCGCGCCTGTCGCCCGCCGACGAGAGCCTGATCCAGGGTAGCCTGCAAGGTCTTCAGGATGTGCCCGAGTTCATGGAGCGCACTTCGCACGTGCTGTCGCTGATTTCGCACAGCGTAGGCGTCACCGTCAGCTCGGCGGCGGGGCAGCACAACGCGCTGGAGCATGTGTACTTCCAGCGGATGGCCGACAAGAAAGTGCTGGCCGTCGTGGTGATGCGCAACGGCGTGGTGCGCGACCGTGTGCTGCGGCTTAGCCAGGATTTGCCGGTGGCCGATCTGGAAGCGGCCGCGGCCTACATCAATCAGAATTTTCGCGGCTGGGAGATGGAGTCGCTGCGCAACGAGATCAGCAAGAGGATTCAGCAGGAGCGCAGCGAATACGATCGCCTGATGCGATCGGTGGAGCAGCTCTACGCGCAGGGCGCGCTGGCCACTGAAGGGCCCGCCCAGGAAGTGTACGTGGAAGGCGCGTCGAACCTGGTGATCACCGAGCAGGACCAGGAGCGCCTGCGCCAGTTGCTGGCTACGCTGGAGGAAAAGCAGCGCATTGTCGATCTACTGTCTGCGTACCTCGACGTTCGCCAGGAAGCGGTGCGCGTAGTTGTGGGTCTGGAAGATGCCATGCCGCATCTAAGTAACTTCGTGCTGATTGGGATGCCGGCCCGGGTGGGCGACGAGGTGTTGGGCTCGCTGGCGGTGATTGGCCCCACCCGCATGGATTATGAGCACACCATCACCGCGGTGTCGTACATCGCGCGGCTGTTCGATCAACTTTGGAACGAATCGACGTAAAAATACTTATGCCAGCCAAGAAACACAATGGAGGTTCCAGCAAGGCGGAGTTGGAACTGGACCACGAACTTCCGCCGGCAGAAGGTGGAGACGATCCTGCTCCACAGAGCACCGGCACGGTCGCGGCGGAAGAACCGCAATCGGAGTTGGAACGGATTCGCGTTGAACGCGCGGCCTATCTCGATCGCGCGGCGCGCATTCAGGCCGAGTTCGAAAACTATCGCAAGCGCAGCGAAAAACAGCAGCAGGAGTTCCGCGAATACGCGCTCGCCGATGCGATGAAGACGTTGCTTCCCATTCTCGACAGCCTGGACCGCGCGCTAAACACCAAGGCGGCATCGCTGGAGGATTTTCACGCCGGCATCGAGCTCATCGACAAGCAGTTTCATGACGCGCTGGCAAAGCTGGGGGTGCAGCCCGTCGCCGCCGAGGGCGAACCGTTCGATCCCAATGTGCATCAGGCGATCCAGATGGTGGACACCGACGAAGTCGAGGACAACCACGTGATCGACGAGTTGCAGCGCGGCTACAAGTTGAAGGAGCGGCTGCTGCGTCCGGCGATGGTGCGGGTGGCTCGCCGTCCCAAACCGTAAATTAATTCGAAAAAGGTAAACAGTTCTGGCCACCAACGTAAAACGCGATTACTACGAAGTGCTGGGCGTCAGCCGCACGGCCAACGACCAGGAGATCAAGAGCGCCTATCGCAAGCTCGCTCTGCAGCACCATCCTGACCGCAATCCCGACGATCCTGCGTCCGAGGAGCGCTTCAAGGAGTGCAGCGAAGCCTACGCGATCCTTGCCGACAGCGAGAAGCGCGCGCGTTACGACCGCTTTGGTCATGCGGGAGTTTCCAGCGGCCCGGGCGGCAATGGCGGATTCGATGCCACCGTGTTCAACGATTTCCACGACATCTTCGGCGACCTGTTCGGATTTGGCGATATGTTCGGCGGCCAGGGGGGACGCAGCCGTTCGCGCGCACAACGCGGGGCAGACCTGCGCGAGGATCTCACTCTCGAGTTTGAGGAAGCCGTGTTTGGCGTCACCAAGCAAGTGCAGGTGCGGCGCCTGGAGGGGTGCGACCTGTGCAAAGGCAGCGGCGCGGCTCCGGGCAAGGCTCCCATCACCTGCACTACCTGCGGCGGGCGCGGGCAGATGCGTTATCAGCAGGGCTTCTTCTCCATATCGCGCACCTGCAGCACCTGCCAGGGCGCGGGCAAACTGATCGTCGATCCCTGCTCCCAGTGCCGAGGCCACGGCCGCATCACACGTCAGCGCACGGTCACGGTCAAAGTTCCCGCGGGAGTCGAAGAAGGCGCGCGCATGCTGTACTCGGGCGAGGGCGAGGCGGGCGTTTACGGCGGACCGTCCGGTGATCTCTACGTGGTGCTGCACGCCAGGGAACACGCGTTCTTCGAGCGCGAAGGCAAGCACCTGTATTGCGCCGTGCCAATTTCTTTCGCGCAGGCGGCGCTGGGCACCGAGATTACCGTTCCTACGCTCGATGGCGAATGTGTCGTGAAAATTCCCGAGGGCACGCAGCCTGGGACCACGTTCCGGGTGAAGAACAAAGGTGTGCCGGTGCTCAACGGACATGGGCGCGGCGATTTGCACGTCGAAGTCAAAGTGCACACGCCGTCGAAGCTCAGCAAGCGGCAGCGCGAACTCTTGCAGGAGTTGCAGGCCACGACCTCGGTGGAAAACAAGCCCGTCAGCCGCTCGCTGCTGAACAAGATGAAGGACATGTTTCAGTAGGGCGATGACCCGACGCCGCTGGATTGCCGACGAGTTCTCCGGCACCCGCGCTGCCCTAACCGGCGCGCACGCCGCACATTTGTCGCGCACCTTACGCGCGCGCGTCGGCCAGCAATTCGAGGTCGCATGTGGTGACCAAGTTCGGCGAGCCACCGTTGCCAACGTACAAGACGAGCGCGTGGAGTTCACCCTCGGCGAAGAGGTCACGGCCCGCGAGGCTGTACCCATTACCCTGTTACTCGCTGTCTTCAAATTCGATCGCATGGAGTGGGCGATCGAGAAGTGCACTGAGTTGAACGTCACCACGATCATCCCCGTGATTGCGCGGCGCACAGAAAAGCACCTTGCCGTAGCCGCGGACAAGCGCGTCGAGCGTTGGCGGCGCATCGCTCGTGAAGCGGCCGAGCAGTCGCGCCGCATCGCACCGCCCGAGATCGCCGATCCGGTGAAGCTGAAGGAAGCTCTCGCTCATCTCCACGTCGGCGATATCCCCGCTGTCGTCCCGGGCGAGGACTCTGGTCCGAGTCAAGCAACCTGTTGCGATTTGCGAATCGTTCTGGCAGAAACCGAATCCGAAGCCACGCTCAGCGAAGTGCTGCGCGCCCACGACTATGTGACCTCGCTGGCGCTCGCCGTCGGTCCCGAAGGCGGCTGGACCGCGGAAGAGCTGCAGCTTTTCGAATTGTCGCACTGGGTAGCCGCCTCACTTGGCGATACTATTCTCCGCGCCGAGACCGCTGCGATTTCCGCAGTAGCGATAGCCAGGGCGGGATGTTAAGCTATATCCGTATTCGCACCGTTATGTTACCCACCCCCACATACACACGCTTTCCGTTCGAGATTGGCGCCAGCCAACAAATCTTGCGCTGTTGTTGTTGCCTTTAGCTGGTTCTTTACTCGCCTCCGCTGAATCAAACCGTATATCCACTGCCTCAGGTCAAATTTTTTGGGAGATCGCTATGAAGATTGCGAATGACGTTACAGAGCTGATTGGAAACACTCCTTTGGTCCGCCTCAACAAGGTGACCGCTGGCGCGAAAGCCACGGTCGTGGCCAAGCTGGAAAGCCAGAACCCATGCGGCAGCGTGAAGGACCGCATCGGCGTCAGCATGATCACCGAAGCCGAGCGCGCGGGGAAAATCCAGCCCGGCAAGACCGTGTTGATTGAGCCCACCAGCGGCAACACCGGCATCGGGCTGGCGTTCGTCGCCGCGGTGAAGGGCTACAAGCTGGTCCTCACCATGCCCGACACCATGAGCACAGAGCGGCGCGTGCTGCTGAAGGCCTTGGGGGCGGACATTGTTCTGACGCCTGGCGTCAAGGGCATGAAGGCGGCAATCGCCAAGGCCGATGAGCTGCTCGCCAAGACACCCAATGGCTACATGCTGCAGCAATTCGACAATCCGGCGAATCCCAAGATCCACCGGGAGACCACCGGCCCGGAAATCTGGAACGATACCGACGGCAAAGTGGACATTCTGGTGTCGGGCATCGGCACGGGCGGCACCCTGACCGGTGTCTGCGAGTACATCAAGCCGAAGAAGCCATCGTTCAAGGCGATCGCGGTCGAACCCGTGGAGAGCCCCGTGCTCTCTGGCGGACAGCCAAGTCCGCACAAGATTCAAGGCATCGGCGCAGGCTTTGTTCCCAGCATTCTGCGCACCGACTTCATTGATGAAGTCATCCAAGTGTCGAGTGAGGATGCTCTGGCGATGGCCCGCCGCCTGCCAAAGGAAGAAGGCCTGCTGGTGGGCATCTCGTCAGGAGCGGCCGTGGTTGCCGCACTGCGCGTCGCTGAACGCGCCGAGAACGCAGGCAAGCTGATCGTGGTCGTGCTTCCCGACTTTGGCGAACGTTACCTGAGCAGCCTGCTGTTCGAGCAGCTCCGCAACGAGTCACTGGCCATGGTGGCCGAGGGCGTTTGAGAAATGTTTGCATCCATGCGTGAGGACATTGCCGCTGTCAAGGACCGTGATCCCGCGGCCAAGTCCTCGCTTGAAGTCGTCCTGCTCTACTCCGGCCTGCACGCCCTGTGGGGCTTCCGCTTCCATCACTGGCTGTGGATTCACGGCTGGCAATTCCCTGCCCGGTGCCTGTCGCAGCTCGCCCGGCTGATTACCGGCATCGAGATCCATCCCGGCGCGCAAATTGGCCGGCGTCTGTTCATCGACCACGGAATGGGCGTGGTCATTGGCGAGACCACGATCGTGGGCGACGATGTCACGTTATACCAGGGCGTCACCTTGGGCGGCACCGGCAAGGAACACGGTAAACGGCATCCCACCATCGGCGACAATGTCGTGATTGGGGCGGGCGCGAAAATACTGGGCAATATCACGATCGGCGAAAATTGCCGCATCGGCGCCGGCTCGGTGGTGCTGCGCGATGTGCCCGACAACTCGACCGTGGTGGGCGTGCCCGGCCACATTGTTCTCCGCGAAGGCCAGCGCGTGGTGATCATCGATCCCAAGCAGATCAACGACCCGCTGTCGGAAGCTCTGTCTGCGGTGGCCAACGAAGTCAAACTGCTGAAGGACGAAGTGTGCCGCCTGCAAGGTCGCCAGCCTTCCCCGGCCCCGGCCAACGGAACCGACAAGCTGCAGCAGGCGATCGAGATGGATTACCAGATCTGAAGTCAGTTGTCAGCCGTCAGCTTGAACTAGTTGACTGTAGCTGAATTTGTGTCATGCTGTGGGACATGAAAAAGAAGAAAGTCGATCCGCTGGCGTACGCCGCCAAGGTACGTAAGGACGCGGAGCGGATGCAAGCCATGAGTGAGGCCTTCGGCTCCCACGGAAAATTGGCCCCCGAGAAAACCAATCGCAAAGCCACCCGGAAAAACAAGGGGACGTAATGACCCCGTCGGCAGTTTCCCTAACGGTTCGTCTCCGCAGTAATTCGTTCTCCTGAAAATCGCTGGAACCGCGCTGTTTTTCCCGGGCTAGAGATCGCTGTCTAAGGAATGTCCCCCAGGGTGCGTGGATTTCTCTCCGCAGTTGTCATTACGAGCGAAGCGAGGAATCCGCTTTCGTTCGCGCTGGAACGACCGCCGTGGAAAAAGCAGGTCCCTCACGGCCTGCAGGCCGTTGTCGTCTTGTCAACCGCAGCGGGCGGCGGCCGTTTTTCGCCGCGCCCTTGAGCACCAGGCGGCAGACGTCCGCGATGTACTCCTCGCTCAGTTGCTCGTGGCGAATGAGAAAGCGCATATAAATGGCGCCGTAAAGCACGTCGAGCAGCAGATCGAGATCCAGGTTCCGGGGCAGTTCCCCGCGCTCCATTCCCCGTCGCAGAGTCTGGTAGGCTTCCTGCCGCCGGGGCCGGAGAAAACGCTCGCGAAAGGCCTGGATGAGATCGGGGTCGGACTGGCCGCCGGCGATCACCGCTGACACGATGCGGCCGCGCCGCGACTGAAGTATCGCCAGGAACTGATTCATCTGCCGGCTCATGTCCTTATAGACCGAGCCGCTGTCGGGGAAATGCAATTCCTCTTCCGCGCTGGAGGCGAAGGCGTCCACCACCAGGGCCCCTTTGTCGGGCCACCAGCGATACACGGTCGCCTTGCCCACGCCGGCGTGGGCGGCGATGGCCTCAATCGAGAGTTCCGCGAAACCGGTGCGCTGTAGCAACCGGCTGGTGCTGCGCAAGATGGCTTGGCGCGCCTGTTCGCTGCGCGGCCGCCCCGGCAGGCGTTTGCCGCCATTGTTGTTTTCCGGCGACCGTTTTTCAGCAGCGGAAGGGGTTTGCGCCATGCCCCACGATAGCATATATTTGAATCCAATACGTAGCGTATCGAATCGGATTTCTTATGATTCCGGCTTTGGCGCCTGCGGGCGACAGGCTCTGATTGGAGTCCTACCCGACCGATGTGGATTGTTGCCTTAGCGCTCCGGCGTCCTTATACCTTCGTGGTCATGGCGCTGGTGCTGATTATCCTGACGCCCATCGTGGTGCTGCGCACCCCGGTCGATATTTTCCCCGACATCAACATTCCAGTGGTTAGCGTGGTATGGAACTTCGGCGGCTTTGCGCCCTCGGAGATGGCCGACCGCATCGTCACCAACTCCGAGCGCGGCCTCACCATCACGGTCAACGATATCGAGCACATCGAGTCGCAGTCGGTCAACGGCGTGGGCGTGATCAAGATTTTTTTCCGCCCGCAAGCCAACATTCAAACTGCGTTGGCCCAGGTTACTGCGATGGTGCAGACCACGGTGCGCGGCCTGCCGCCGGGGACCACGCCGCCGTTGGTCATCTCCTACTCGGCGTCGTCCACGCCGGTGGTGCAACTTGGACTCAGCAGCAAGACCTTGCCGGAACAGCAACTGTTCGACCTGGGCCAGAACTTTCTGCGCACCCAACTGGCAACCGTGCACGGCGCGGCCATGCCCTATCCCTACGGCGGCAAGATACGCCAGGTCCAGGTTGACCTCGACCTGCCGCGGCTGCAGGCCAACGGTCTTTCTCCCAACGACATTGTTAATGCCATCAACACGCAAAATCTGATTACCCCCAGCGGCACCGCCAAGATCGGACCGCTGGAATATCAGGTTGAGATGAACAGTAGCCCGCAGACCATCGCGGAATTGAACGATCTGCCGGTCAAGACGGTGAACGGCTCGACTATCTACATGCGCGATGTGGCCCACATCCGCGACGGTTTTGCGCCGCAAACCAACATCGTGCGCCAGGACGGCGTACGCGGCACTCTGATGTCGGTCTACAAGATTGGCACCGCATCCACGCTCAGTATCGTGAGTGCAGTGAAGGGTGTACTGCCCATTGCCGCGCAGTCGCTCCCACGCGACATTACCATCAAGCCGCTGTTCGATCAGTCGCTGTTCGTGCGCGCTTCCATCAACGGAGTGTTGAAGGAGGCGATCACCGCCGCTGCTCTCACCGCCGTCATGATCCTGCTGTTTCTGGGAGATTGGCGTCCCACCATCGTCATTTCGATTTCCATTCCGCTCTCCATTTTTGTTTCGGTGCTTTTGCTGAGCGCGTTGGGCGAAACCATCAACATCATGACCTTGGGAGGTCTGGCCCTGGCGGTCGGCATCCTGGTGGACGACGCCACGGTCGAGATCGAGAACATCGAGCGCAACCTTGCCCAGGGCAAGGAGATGACGCAGGCCATCCTGGATGGCGCTTCGCAGATCGCGGTGCCGGCGTTCGTGTCCACTCTCTGTATTTGCATCGTGTTTGTGCCCATGTTCTTCCTCACCGGCGTGGCCCGCTACCTGTTCGTGCCGCTGGCCGAAGCCGTGGTGTTCGCGATGCTGGCATCCTACTTCCTGTCGCGCACCCTGATCCCGACGCTGGTCAGGTACATCATGCGCGGGCACGAACATCGCGCCGCTGGACCTAAAACGATCTTCGGCCGCTATCAGCGCGGGTTCGAGCGCGGGTTCGACAAATTCCGCAACGCTTACTATCAGCTTCTGGAAACCACGCTGGAGCATCGCATGCTGTTTGCCGCCTGCTTTCTCGCGTTCTGCGTGCTCTCGATGGGGCTGGTGTTCTTTCTCGGCGAAGACTTCTTCCCTAACGTTGACGCGGGCACGATGCGCCTGCACATGCGTGCTCGCCCCGGCCTGCGGGTGGAAGAAACGGCGCGGCTGACCGATGAGGTGGAAGCCTATCTGCGGCAGCAGATTCCCAGAGACGAGCTGGTCACCATCCTCGACAATATCGGGCTGCCGTATTCGGGAATCAATTTGTCGTACAGCAACTCCGGCGTAGTGGGAACCAGCGATGCCGAGATCCTGGTGGGCCTGAACGCCGAGCATCATCACGCGACACAGGGCTACATCCGGAAATTGCGCGAGGAGTTGCCGCGACAGTTCCCCGGCGTGGAGTTCTTCTTTCAGCCGGCCGACATCGTGACCCAGATTCTGAACTTCGGCTTGCCGGCGCCCATCGACATCCAGGTCACCGGTCAGGACATGCAAGGCAACTACGTCATTGCGCAACAAATCGCCAATCGCCTGCGTCACGTGAACGGCACCGCCGACGTGCATGTGCAACAGGTGCTAAGTTTGCCGACACTACATCTGCAGATTGACCGCAACAAGACCACGCAAGTGGGAATGAATGCGCGCGACGTGGCGCAAACCGTGCTGGTCGCGTTGAGCGGCAGCTTCCAGACCGCGCCTAACTTCTGGTTGAATCCCAAGAACGGCGTGACCTACCAGGTAGCGGTCCAGTCCCCGCAATACCGCATGACCTCGGTGCAGGATCTCATGGACATGCCGGTAAACGATCCCGGCGTGCAGAGTTCGCAGGTGCTGGGCAATCTGGTGCAGTTGACCCCCACGGCCAGGCCGCTGGTGGTCTCGCATTACAATGTGCAACCGGTGATTGATGTGTATGCCAGCACCCAGGACCGTGATCTGGGCGCGGTGGCCAAGGACACGATGAAAGTCTTGCAGCCGTTCCAGCAGCATCTGCCGCGAGGCACGCAAATCATCGTTCGCGGGCAGGTGGTGACCATGCAGTCGTCGTTCATCGGTCTGGGCATCGGACTGCTGATGGCGATCTCGCTGGTGTACTTCCTGATCGTGGTGAATTTTCAGTCCTGGCTCGATCCGTTCATCATCATTACCGCTCTGCCGGGAGCGTTGGCGGGCATTTGCTGGATCCTGCTGCTAACCCACACCACGTTGAGCGTTCCGTCACTGACCGGCGCGGTAATGTGCATGGGCGTAGCCACGGCCAACTCCATCCTGCTGGTTTCGTTTGCGCGCGAGCGCATGGGCCTCGGCATACCGGCGGCCCAAGCCGCGCTGGAAGCGGGCTACACTCGAATCCGTCCGGTGCTGATGACTGCCCTGGCCATGATCATCGGCATGGTGCCGATGTCGTTGGGGTTGGGCGAAGGCGGCGAACAGAACGCGCCGCTGGGACGCGCGGTGATCGGCGGGCTGTTGTTCGCCACCGTGGCAACTCTGTTTTTTGTGCCATCTATTTTTGCCATGATTCACGGCCATCGCGAGGCAAAGCGGGCGAGAGAAGCAGTTAGCAGTTAGCAGTTAGCAGTTAGCAGTTAGCAGTTAGCAGTTAGCAGTTAGCAGTTAGCAATTAGCAATTGATGATTAGAAATTGATGATTAGAAACAGCAATCAGGGGCAAGCGACTAGACGTCTCATAAGTCTTTCAGGGGTGTGTCAGGGCACGACTTTTAGTCGTGCCGAACGAAGCGCAGAAAAAGAGTAGGGCTTTAGCCCCGGCAAGAACCCCTCAGGGGCTGAAGCCCGAGTCCTTGATGACCCATTACGGCACGGCTGAAGCCGTGCCCTGACACAAGACGATTTAGGAGCAACACAATTTAGAAAATAGATTGGTGGCTTTTGGTATTTCAGCAGCGTTGAGCACGCAGTTTGCACCTAATGATTAGCAACATCGAGGCCAACTATTTCGCAGCGATGAAAGCAGTCAGGCGCCGTCAGTTAGCGGTTTTCACTAATTGCTAACTGCCAATTGCTAACTGCCAGGATTTATACCTATGGATTCGCCTTCAAATCGAACTGACGTTAAGGAACCCGAACACCACGCGGCCGAAATCACGGCACCGCCCAAGCTTCCTCCGGCGACGCCGCGCAAGGCGCTGTTCATGATCGCTGTGGTGGTGCTGGCGCTGGTGGCCGGCGCCGTAATCACCATGCTCATGCGCATCCACAGCAGCCGCGTGCTTGCCCAGGAAACCGAACGGGAATCGGTTCCCACGGTGGCCGTACTTCATCCCATCTCGGAGAAGCCCGACGAAGAACTGGTGTTGCCGGGCTCGCTGCTGGCGTTCGAGGAGTCTCCCATCTACGCCCGCACCAACGGCTACCTGCTGCACTGGTACAAAGACATTGGCAGCCGGGTGACCAAGGGCGAGTTGCTGGCCGACATCGATACTCCGGAAGTGGACCAGGAATTGATGCAGGCCCGGGCGACGCGCCAGCAGATCTTGGCGCAGATGGACCTGGCCAAAATCAATTCCGACCGTTATCTCAGCCTGCGCACCACCGATTCGGTTTCGCAGCAGGAAGCCGATCAGCAGGCCAGCGGCTATCAACAGGCCAAGGCCAACCTGGACGCAAATGACGCCAACGTTCGCCGTCTGGAAGAACTGGAGGCGTTCAAACACGTGTACGCGCCGTTCAGCGGAGTGCTGACCAAACGCAATGTCGATCCCGGCGCGTTGATCAACGCCGGCGGCACCGGCAAGGAATTGTTCGACGTTGCTCGCGTCGATCCGCTGCGGGTTTACGTCAGCGTCCCGCAAACTTACGCGCCTGCCATCAAGAATGGCATGGAGGCCTGGGTAACGCTGCAGGAGTTGCCGGGACAGAAGTTTAGAGGCACGGTGGCGCGCACTGCCGAATCCATCGATCCCACCACGCGCACGTTGCTGACGGAAGTTGACGTGCCCAACAAAGACGGACGCCTGCTGCCAGGCTCCTTCGGCGAAGTTCATTTCCGGCCGGGCATCAACGGGCAGAAAATCACGTTGCCGGTCAACACCATGCTCTTCCGCCAGGAAGGCCCGCGCGTGGCCGTTGTGGGCAACGACAACAAGGTGCAACTGCGTCCCATCACCATCGGCCGCGATTACGGCTCGACGCTGGAAATACTGGGCGGCGTTGACGTCGGGGACCGGGTGGTCATCAATCCCGCCGATTCGCTGGAAGAAGGTCAGCAGGTCAACATCGCTCCCGCCAACCAGGGAGGCAAAACGTCATGAAGTGGCTGACCCTGACGGTCGGTGTCGCCGTCAGCGTTTTGCTGATGGGATGCGCCGTGGGACCGAAATATCAGCGTCCGCCGGTCCAGGCCCCGGAGGCGTACAAGACGCAAGGCCCGTGGCGCGTGGCCGCGCCCAAAGATTCGCTTCCCAAAGGCGCTTGGTGGGAGATCTTCAACGACGCCGAACTGAACAACTACGAGCAGCAACTGCTGAAGGCGAACCAGTCGCTGGTCGCCGCGCAAGACCGCCTGAACCAGGCGCGCGCGCTGGCACGGGTAGCCGCGGCCGGACTTTTTCCGCAAGCCAGCGCCGATCCCAACGCCTCGCGCAACCGCTATTCTGGAAATCGACCGGAAGTTGTCACCATTGGGCGGCCGCTCACCCAGGGCACCTACGAGATTCCTTTTCTGCTCAGTTACGAGCCCGATCTCTTTGGAAAATATCGGCGCACTCTGCAAGCCTCGAATGCGACTCTGCAAGCCACGGCGGCGGACATGTACAACGTCAACCTAGTGCTGACCGCCGAGCTGGCCGCCGACTACTTCACCTTGCGCGAGCTTGACGCCGAAACTCAGGTCGTGCAGGAATCGGTTGACATTCAGCAGAAGGGTTTGCAGCTGGTGCAGAACCGTCATACCGGCGGAGTCGCCTCCGGACTCGACTTGGCGCAGCAGCAGACCCTGCTTGATTCCACGGTCGCGCAACTGAGTCTGGTGCAGCAACAGCGCGCGCAATACGAACACGCCATCGCGGTGCTGACCGGAAATGCCGCTTCCACGTTCAGCGTTCCGGTGGCCCCGTTGCACACCACACCGCCACCGATTCCGCTGGGCGTGCCTTCTGACCTGCTGGAACGGCGGCCCGATGTGGCCACCGCCGAGCGCAACATGGCGTACGAAAACGCCGAAGTCGGCGTGGCCACCGCGGCCTTTTATCCGCAACTCACCCTCTCCGGGGGCGCGGGCTTTCAGAGCACCGATATCACCAACCTGATCAGCGCTCCCAGCGCTATCTGGTCGCTGGGTGGCGACCTGTTGCAGCCCATCTTTGAAGGCGGACGCAATCGCGCCAACCTGGCGGCCACCAAGGCTGCCTACGACGAATCGGTCGCCAACTATCGCGAGGCGGTGTTGACCGCATTCCAGCAGGTGGAAGATGGACTGTCGGGACTGAACGCGCTTTCGCAGGCGACGACCAGCCAGAACGCCGCCGTGTCTGACGCGCGACGCGCCCTGCAAATTGCCAACAACCGCTACGTCGGCGGCGTGACCTCCTACCTCGACGTCATCACCGCACAGTCGGCCTTGCTGACCAACGAGCGTCTCGCGACGCAGCTACTCGGGCAGGAGATGGTGACTTCCGTCTATCTGGTGAAGGCCGTGGGCGGAGGTTGGGATGCTTCGCAAATCCAGAATGAGCAAGTGCGGCCGAAGGCGATCCAGGCGGTGCAGCAGTAGAGGCGGCTAGCAGTTGACCGTTAGCGTTAGCCATTAGAAGCCATCATAAATGGCTGTATCAGGGGCACTTTTTCAAAGAGTCCTGGAGCTGGCCCTGGTTCTGCTTCTTCAGCAGATCGTCGAGCGGCTTGGCTTTCGCGTCCGGCTTTTGTTTCAGGATGGCCTGGTAGGTTTTCAGGACGCTTTCCACGGCAGCGAGAGCTGTTGCCTTCGCGTCGGCGGTTTTGTCTGGATTCTCGATCTGGAACGCACCGCTGGCCAGCATGTACTGCCGCGTGATCGTGTGCGCGTAGACGTACTTCATTCCGTTGAACTCGCTCAGCAGAGCCGGGCACAGTAGCACATGGACATCGTGCACATCACCGAGCCGTTTGAATGCAGCTTCGCCCTGCTTGTTCACGCTGTCGTCCAACGGACTGCTCTCCAGCTTGTGCGTGACCTCGACCCACTGCATTCGCTCTTCCGGTGTCGAAGTGTCTTGGGCGGGCACGCTCTGAACCATCAGCATAAAAAGACCGCTAAGAAGAACCGAAACCGCCAAACGTATGTTCCGCATCATGCCTCCAGTATTAGGCCACGATTTCAGCGCCACCAGACCTAAGATCGTACTCCCTTCACCCCCGAACACGAAAAATGCGCTGAGGATGGCAACCAGCGTTCCGCGCTTGGTACTGCCGCTCGGGGCGACTGCAAAACGAGGAAGCAGGTCGAATCACGGCTTGGTCGTGCCCTGACACGAGTCAAAACGAAGCCGGGCGCAAGGGCACTCCCGTTACGCCAGACGTCGGCAGAGGTCCCTACTCTTTGTCGTAGACCGCGACAGTCGTGACCTTTTGGCCCTTCGCGTTAGTTCCGGTCGAGGTAACGGTACGGCTTTTGCCATCGGCCGCCACCACAATGCGACTGTTGGAAGTAACCTTGCCACCTTTCTTGCTGGTGCCCTCCAGCGTGCGCGCATCAATCTTCTTGTACGAACGCTCGTCGTTATTCGGATCGCCGGTAAGGGGATAGGGTTTGCCGTCGAATTTGCCCGTCCACTCGATGTGCAAGGACTTACCGTCAGCCGTGGTGCCTTCTATCGTGACTTTCACCTGGTCGCCTACCGCCTGGTAAACAACCTTCTGGTTTTTCGTCGCTCCGGGAGCGAGCTTCGATTTGGCCTCGTTCAGCTTCCAGGTTCCCATATTAAGGTCGCTGGCGAGGCACGCCGCCGTTGCGATAAAGCACAGCGCCATGGTCAGTGCAATTGTTCTGGTTTTCATGGTCTCTCCTGATAGAAAAGCAACTAGCAACTAGCAATTAGCAACTAGCAATTAGCAACTAGTAATTAGCAACCAGCGATACGTACTCAGCAATTAGCAGTAGTTAAGGCCGCGCCTGGATGGTAATCCTGCGGCTTTAGCTAACTGCTAACTGCTAGTTGCTTCTTCGCTAGTTGCTTCTTCCCTACTTGCCCGGCAGATAGCTCAATTCCGGGTGAAATTGGATGATCTCGCTCGTCTCATTTTCGACGGAGCGATCGATTCGATCGACGATGGAATCCGCCTCCGCCTGCCCAAAAGCCTCCTTCAGCATGTCGCGGAAAGGCTTCACGTCGGGTTTCTCCTCGAAGTCGGCCCAACTACTACGCGGCAGCAGGAGGACATAGGTTCCGGTGCGACCGCCGCTCGCCAGCGTGTACCATTCGAAATTGACTGGCCACTTGGTCTTCTGGGCGGCTTCATAAATTCTGGAAATGGCGCTGCGAAAATCCGACCCTTTGCCGTAGCGCACATGGAAGGTGACGACCTCGTCGAACTTGGGAGCCATGCCGGAACTCGGGGCATTGCTGACCTTCGGCATCGCCTCGTAGTACATAGCGGTCACTGACTCCACGTAATTGCCCACCACCTTCTGATATTCCTCCAGGTCGGCCTGGTCAGGAATGGGCGGCTTGTCGAAATCGGACCAGTGCTGATTGACGCGACCTACGATGTAGGTCCCCGTGTCCGGTCCGGTGAGGGTCTCCCACACCAGTAGAGGTTGGGGGTCATTCTGTTGCTTGTGCCAGGCCGCTTTTTGCTTGCGACCGTTCTCATATTGCGCCTCCATGCCGTTCTTGGGCCTTTGAAATTCCAAGGCGGCAACGGTCCCTGGTTTGTCCTGCGCGACCACCGAAAATGCAAACAACATGACAGCAAAAGCTGCCAACAGCTTTGTGGCCCTCATTTGTCTCCTCCGTTTTCTCGAATTGTTGAAGTTGAAGCCGGTAAAGCGTACGGGGCCCGTTACTCCGGAACGTCTATGAACACTGGCGGCACGGAAGGCCGCTCAACTGCCCTGGGTATGCTGCAATTCACAATTTTCTTTATGTATTGGGATATGCGGGCATTCTACACCCACTGTGCCGCGAGCATCCGAAAATCTCACTGCCCTCGATGAAGCGCGCCCCGTGCTCTATCATGGCGCCTATGCCCAAGGTTGCGGATGTTCTGGTGGTCGGTCTGGGCGCGGTCGGCAGCGCGGCGCTGTATCAATCTGCCAAGCTGGGGGCGCGCGCGATTGGTATCGACCGCTTCCATCCGCCGCACGATCAGGGCTCGTCGCACGGCGACACCCGTATCACCCGCGAGGCCATCGGCGAAGGCCGCGAGTTCGTGCCGCTGGTGATGCGCTCCAACCAGATCTGGCAGGAACTGGAGGCCGCGACCAGCCGCAGCCTGCTCGTCCGCAACGGCGGACTGGTCCTCGCCTCACCGGCCATGCCCGGCAATCACCACGGCTCGACCTCGTTCATCCAGGACACTATCGCCGCAGCTACCGAGTTCGGCATCGCGCATGAAGTCTTGAGCACCGACGAGCTGCGCCATCGCTATCCGCAATTCCGTTTGCGCGGTGATGAGATCGGCTACTTCGAACCGGGCGCAGGATTTCTACGTCCCGAGGCTTGCATTGAGACGCAGGTCTCCTTGGCGCAGAAGTTGGGCGCCCAAGTCCGCACCTCGGAGACCGTGGTCGATTTCAAGCCGATGCCAGATGGCACGGTTGAGGTCATTACCGGCGCCAATACCTATTCCGCCGCCAAGGTCATCGTGACCGCCGGCCCCCGGATACAGAAGATGCAGGAACTGCTGGGCGAGAGCTACGCCGCGTACTTCAAGGTCTATCGGCAGGTGATGTACTGGTTTGCGCTGGCGACCCACGCCGAGCAGTACACGCCAGAGCGTTTTCCGGTGTTCATCTGGATCGCGGGCAACCGGCCGCGCGACATGATGTACGGCTTCCCTGCCCTGGATGGGCCGCACGGCGGGCTGAAGGTTGCCGCCGAGCAATACGACGCCACCGTCGATCCGGATTCGGTCCCGCGCGCCGTCAGCGATGCGGAAATCTCCGCCATGTACAACGAGTACATCGCGCCGCATTTTCCCGACGTGTCCGGCGAATGCCTGCGCACCGCGACTTGCCTGTACACCGTCACGCCCGACGCGAAATTCATCGTCGATCAGTTTCCCAACTGTGAGAATATTGTTTTCGCCTCCGCCTGCTCGGGCCACGGCTTCAAGCATTCCGCAGCGTTAGGTGAAGCGCTCGCCGCGCAGGCGTTAGGACAGCCTTCGCGCATTGATCTGTCGGCATTCAGTGCGCGGCGATTCTCGCGTTATTGAGGTGTCATGTTATTGAGGTGTCATGCTGAGCGAGCGTTTGCCGGGTTTAGCGAACGCGAGTCGAAGCATCCCTATAGCCGCGTAAACCTTCGGGTTGCTATAGGGGTCCTTCGACTCGTCGCTGCGCTCCTCGCTCAGGAGGACAAAAGGAGAACCGGACTCGCTGCGCTCGTCGCTCAGGATGACGGTCAGAAGGAGGTCAGGTTCACGGGCTCTTGTAGGCCTGCTTCATGTAGTGACGCGCCAAGTCAGCCTCGCCGGAGGTGGAGTCCTCGGCGATCACCGTGCGGTATTTTTCCAGCGCGGTGTCACGCTTCTGCAGCAAGTCATACATTTGGCCGGCCGCCAGGGTCGCCTTCTGGCGCAGTTCGGGATCATTGCCGTGGCTGGCGGACAGATCGTAAGCCTCGGCAGCTTCCTGATACTGGCGCTGGCCACGCAGCGCTTGGCCCAATCCATACGCCGGCACCTCGATACGGCACCCCGCATAAGCGTTGCTGCGACAACCCGCCAAGACCTTGCGGTAAGCTGCAATCGCTTCCTGCCCGTGTCCGGCCGCGTTCAACAGGTGGGCGTACTCGGAGGCCACCATAAAGTTGCGCGGAAATTCGGACTGCATTCCGCTGACCACCTTCAGGGCCTCGTCATATTTCTCTTCCCGGCGGAGAAACAGGGCCAGCACGATCTTGCCGTCGCTGGCCACTTCGCTATGGGCGCCGGCCACCACTTCGCGCAAATAGTCCAGGCCTTTGCGCTTGTTGCCGCTGATCCCCACCACCGACGCGGCCACCTTGGCCGGCCAACTGAGGCTGCCCACAATGTAGAGATCAGTGCCGATCAGAAGCTTGGCGTCCACGTATTTGGGATCGAGCTCCAACACCCGCTCGTGATCGTGGCGCGCGCTCACGGCGCTGCGCAGGGCGGCGAACCAGGCCTTTTCGGCCATGCCCATGTAGGTGGCGCGCAGGCCCCGCGTAATGCCGCGCGCGTATAAGGCGTCAACGTTGTTGGGGTCCTTGTCGAGCTCGGCTTGCGACAGCGCCAGCGCCTGGGTGCTTAGCTGTTTGACTCGGTCGTGCACCTTGGGATCGAGCGGCTCCGGATGCTTCTTGGTAAGAAAGCTGTCGGCGGCATAAGCCTCGGTGTCGAGCGCCCCAATGCGGTACAGCTCCCTGAAAATCACTCCGGCCAGAACGTGATTGACGGCGAAGGGATCGTCGGGATGGGCTTGCTGCGTGGCCTCGAACTCACGCACCGCCTTGTCGTACTCCAGGTTGTAGAAGTAGTCGAAGCCCTTGCGCGTGGCCGGGTCGTTGTCCGAACGCACGGGAACGGGGGACGGTGCAGATTGTGACAGGCCACGGCTGGCCACCGCAATGCAGCCCAGAACTAGGAGGCAAAAGTACAGTCGGTAAGGTTTCATCACCGGTGGCTACTGAGAAGTTTACCCGATATGGCAAGTCGCCAAAAGGAGCTACAAATACTCAAGCACTCTTTTGGTCGCGCCATGATAAATGCTGACCGTCCCTGGCAATAGCGCGCTCACACCCCGTGGTTGATCGGCCCGCTGCCTCTTCCTAGCGGGTAGGAGGAGGCGATTGCCGTGCGAACGTATTCCTTCGCTGCCCGGACGGCCTCCGGCAGGCTGCTTCCCCGCGCCAACTGGCAGGCGAGGGCCGTGGCGAAGGCGCACCCCGTGCCGTGAGTCGAGCGGGACTCCAGGTGCAGCCCGGGGAAGACTTCCTCCTTGGCCGAGCCGGCCGACCCGTAAAGAAGGTAGTCGTTGGCTTGTAACAGGTGGCCGCCAGTGATTACCACTGCCCGGCTGCCGAGTTCGCGAAGCCTGCCCGCCATTGTCCGCAAACGCGGAAGCACTTCTTCCCACGGAGCGGCGGTCGCGACTGGCTCAGCCCCGGCCAGCACCGCCGCCTCATCGACGTTGGGAGTGATGACATCCGCAAGCGGCAGCAGTCTTCTGATGAGGACCTCTTGCCCAGGCTCGTCCAGCAAAACGGCCCCCGACGACGACCGGAGAACCGGGTCGAGGACTAAGTTCGGCAGCCGCCGTTCCTCCATGAAGTCGGCTACGGCGGCCGCGACCTCCCCGGAGCCGAGCATCCCGACTCGGACGGCGGCGATTTCCAGGTCTTCGGCTAGGGCCGCGAGCGTTCGGGCGACCAATTCGGGATTCACTGGCTGGACGCCGAAGACGCCTTGGGTGGACTGCACCGTCAAAGCGGTAATGCAGGTGACGGCATAGCAATTTTGGGCAGCCGCCGTTTTTATATCGGCGGTGATCCCGGCTCCCGAAATGGGATCGTAGCCCGCGATGCTCAAAATGACTGGCGACCGGCTCATTGGACGACTGTACCCCAATACCCCGTCGCAGGGTAGCCGTAGATCGGGCGCGCTACGGCGATCAAACGCCTTGTGCGGGTGAGCTATGACCTCGCATCCAGGGTTATTGCGGGCTCTTGAGGAACTCCGTAAATGCGGGAATGACGATGAGTTTAAGCGCGCTAAGGCATGTTTGGAGGATATCTTCAATCGGAACGCTCCGGCCTACCCCTTTGAGCGCATCTTCGTCGAACGATACATAAGCCACGTGGCTGCCCTCCACCTTCACGAGTTCCGTGCCGTCGTCAACTCCACTAAAGGGTCTACCGATTGTAATCCGTTGGTTATAGGAAAGCCGAGGCGCCACGACATGGAGATGTCGGTGTTTGTCGATGTTAGAGAGTTCGGCCAGATATCTAAGCCCCTTACCGTCGTCTTTCCGGTTGTAGAAGGGTTGCGCTTGCTCGATGAATGTAAACGCTTCCGTGCTGATGCCAGGTAGCTTCTTCGCCCAGTAATTACAGGGGAGGGGGAGTTGGCGGGGGACGGGAGGCTTGCCTTCAGTGGGGACCTTGGTCAGCAAGGGGAAGTCGCACTGCTCGAACCACGCATTATGGAGGGGGATTCCCTTGGGATTCAGCTTGACGAGATCGAATACAAGGTGGTCAAGCGCCGAGCGGAGTTGATAGATGATCTCCCCGGCGATAACGGAGATCGTATCGGGCACCGGCACAGTAAACTCGCCCTTCTGTTTGCCATCCGGTTGGGTGATGATTTCGTGAGGCTTACTGACGGCATAGCTGGCGACGTGGAATCTTATAGCTGCGAGATGTTCCGCAGCCCGGACAACTTTGAGGTTCGCGGATTCCAGTCCGGTTGGCATGAAGCCGATAGTAGCAGAGCGTTGTGATCGGCGCATGGAAATCAGCCCATCCAAAATCTAGTTGCGCCATCGAAAATACCTCACAGCCACTTCGTCCAGGAAATAATCGGGAAATGTTGTGGCGAAATCATGCCGTAACTACATGAACACAAGCGACTTATTATTCTCTGAGCCTTCCAACCCCAGTCTCTGCGTCCCCATCTCAATCCCAAGCGCTTACCGTCAATACGCGTTCAACCGGGCAGTTCGGGCCTGTTTAGCGTGGTTTTTGCCGGAGGGAAAGTTGTTGCTCTTGTCAGCGAGCCCTAGCACGAAACTCCCTTGGAGGCAGGCACGAAAGTAGGACTTTTTCCGTTAGTCGGCTTGACTCTTACGTCTTGCGGTGGATAGACTTAAAGGACTGACACAGACCCCGGGAGGACCAAACTTAACGATGAGAGGTGTTTAATGTTACGAGTACTCAGCCAGGTCGCGGTGACCGTGGTTTTTGCCACCGCACTAGGCGCGGCACCCGGTAATAGCACACCGGATTCGAAGCAGCAAGGGACCCCAGGACAGATTCAGGAAAAGGTGAAGCCGGTTAAGACTCGGAAGCTTCAGGTTGGAAAGGCTTCCTGGTACGGCCGCATTTTTCAGCATAAGCCGACGGCCAGCGGCGAACCGTACGACATGGACCAACTCACAGCGGCGCATCGCACCCTGCCGCTGGGTTCCTGGATCAAGGTTACAAATCTGAAAAATGACCGGTCAGTCGTGGTCCGCATCAACGATCGCGGACCCGTACTGAAGAACCGGATCATTGACTTGTCCTATAGCGCGGCCAAAATGCTCGGCATGGGCCACGACGGCGTCGATCCAGTTAGCCTGGAGGTCGTCGAGACCCCGCTCATAGCGGAGTACGCGGGCGCGCGGTAATCCCGTCTTAATGCGGTAAACTTGAGCCGATGAACTCCAAAGACCGGCTCATCGTGGCGCTCGATGTCCCGGGCGCTACCCAAGCCCGCCAACTCGTCCAAGCGATCGGCGACGCCGCAACTACTTACAAGGTGGGGAAACAACTCTTTACGGCCGAGGGGCCACAGGTCGTCCGCGACCTGGTCGCCTCCGGCCGCAAGGTGTTTCTCGACCTGAAATACCACGACATCCCGAACACCGTCGCGGCGGCGGTCCGCTCGGCCGCCGAACTCGGCGTCAGTATGCTCACCGTCCACGCCTCCGGGGGCAGCAAGATGCTGAGGGCCGCCGTCGAAGCCGCCAGCCACTCCCCTGCCAAAGCCAAGCCGATGGTGCTCGCCGTAACGGTGCTGACCAGCCTGTCGGATGCTGACCTGCAAGAAGTGGGAATTGGCGGAAACGTCCTCAGCCAGGTGCTGCGCTTAGGAGCGCTGGCTCGCGCGGCTGGCTGCGGCGGGTTGGTCGCCTCGGCCCAGGAAGCTCGCGAATTGCGCAGGGCGCTGGGCGAGGATTTCGCCATCGTGACGCCGGGCGTGCGCCCGGCCGGCGCCTCTGCCGGAGATCAGGCCCGCGTAGTCACTCCGAAGGACGCCATAGCCGCCGGAGCCACTTATCTGGTGGTTGGCCGGCCCATCCTGGAAGCTCCCGACCCGGCGAAAGCCGCCCAGCAAATCGCGAATGAGATTGCAGCCGCATGCGGGCAGGCAGCGGTCAGGACATTCGCAGCCGGTGCATAGGCAGGTCACCCCCGCCTTTCCCGACAGGAAAGCAGCCCGGAAAGGCTGGCGGATGCAAACCCTTCCGGGAAAACGGCGAGTTTAGGGGGTCATTTTGATGACTTCACTTCGCACACAACGCATGGTCTTGCGGCAGACGCGGCAGGACTTTTTGGGGTCCTTCCGTGCCGTGCCGCAAACCATGCAGCGGTACCACTGCACAATTATTTTTCTCTTCATGTCCACTTAATACTGCGGAAATCGCTAATAGCTATTAATTTTCAAATATTTCTTGGATGGGAAAGTTCTGCACATCTCACGGGCCCGAGTCGCAAGTCCGCTAAATGAGTTGCTCATTTTCCCATCACACGAAAAATCCCTCAGAATTCATCGTCTGGGCCAGCCGCCCTATAACGTGTCAAGCAAAGCAAATTATCTTCGGGTGAGATGGTTATGCTGCATGGCTCCCACGCCTCTACGCGGACCGTGGAATTGTTGTGGAGATCGACCTGAACTAAGCAAAGTTCTGTCACCTCATCGAGAAATATTGTGCAGCGCCAAGAGTCTCCCCTGTTCGCCCAAGAGACGCACAACTTCCGTTCATCGTGATGCCGCTGTTCAACCAAATCATCACTGCGCAAATTGCAGGCCAAGCGTCCGAGTATGCAGGGATTATCCATCTGCTGTTCCACAATTTCTTTCAATTCAGGCGCTGTCATGTGCCTCTTAACCTCCAATTCCTCTGCTCCAAGAACACGACGGTGTCAAAAGTGTAAATCGTCAACTCGGTGCCGCGCTGCAAGACAAGCCTTCAGGTCGCCAGCACCTTCATAAACACCGCCAGCCTCATCTTCACAAAGCCAGCGTAAGCCTGATTTCGTGGGGTCAGCAGCGGCCTGAAAGTGTAAGTGAGGCTTGCTATTCGGTGTCGCGGAGGGACAGGAAACAGAAAAGTTAAAGGCATCATCTTTCCCGGTAGCGAGTATCTCGTCCACCAAGAAGCCGCCTTTTGCAAGTTCTTGAAGGGTACAAGCATACTGAGATTTTAGAACTATATGGCGGGCCTGGGCGCTCGCGATAGCACGCATCCTGTCAGTTGCCTCAAGTAATCCCGAAGGATCAATTTGCCGATCCGCCTGCATTATCAAGCTCTGAGCCGTCTCAACCGATGCGATCTCGGCAAGCCTCTCGTTCGCAGCTTGCACTGGGTCGATGGCCAAATCAGGTATAGGCGTTCCGACCAACTCTTCGTTCTCACGTCCCCAGCGATAGTCTTCGTTGACTTTTCTAATTCGCACACGTTCTACAGCATTGATTCTGTTGTAGCCGAGCAGTGCGACCGTGGCATGCTCTTCGTCGGAGTCAAGATGTAGGATTGTTATTTGGTGCCACCCATAAGCCAATCGTTCCCTTGCTTTCTGTCTCAAACGAATGGCAGCGAGCTTGGGGTTCTTGGACGCTGCGGACTCAGGTTTATTTGCCCCGCATGAAATAGAAAAAAACAGACCGCACATAAGAAGGAAAGTAAGAAAACATCTTCGTAAAATCACGAGGACTCCCCTCCGGCACCCGACGATTCACTAGAGAACTTTGGTGCCAGGGGCCCCGGTTCCCTCGACCACATCTCGACCATCCGCGGTAATCGTGGCTAGGAATCTCCCACCGACGATTTGTTCCAGACGAACAAGTTGCCTTTCGGCTAAGTAGTGCAATTCACGAACTACGTCGTTTATGCCCGCGTTCATACCCCTCTCGGTACTCAACCGCCGGCACACAACATCGCTATGCTCAAACTTGGGGTAAGTATCGTTCAGCAGCTGCAATATGTAGAGACGCAGCGCTTTAAGATGAGTCGTGCGAAGAATATCACTCAGTTCGCTTTCCACTGGCTGACCTCCGGCGGATGGCCCACCATAACATTCCAGGGCGCTCCACTCCAAGCTACGGCTAGAAAGGCCGACATCACCCAGGAAGCAGGTCGCTGCTCGACCTTCAAAACTGGCCGCCCTGGTTCGTCACCAGGACCTTGCCGCCGCTTTCACGCACGACAATCAGCCGTGAGGCCCCGACCAGTTCTTCGCAATGGGACAGGTCGGACTGGAACGCAAGCAAGTAATAGCGATGCGGCTCGAGCCACAGGTCCTTGAACTGCGCGTCGTCGATGAACACCTTGGGCGCGCCCGGAGCGTTCGCGCCGTATTCCAGGTTTATCCGGCGATTGCTTAGCAGCAGCCCAGTACGATCGGTGTAGAAGAAGACAGAAGCAAATTGGTAGTAAAAGCCCTGGGTGATCAGTTCTCCCGGTGGGGCTTCCAGCAACGCGTTCGCCAGCGGGCGGGACGAAAGATAGGGATCAAACACCACCATGGCCAAACGCGCCGCGTGAAGGAACAGGACCATCATGAGCGCGGCTGCCAGAAACGCGCGCTGGCCGGCGGCGCGCAAACATCCGATAGCGCCGATCACAAATGCGGCTGCCGCCATGGCGAGTGGAAATCGCAGGTAGGCAAACGAGTCGGGTGTGAGGTCTCCCATGTGGCCGAGCGAAAGCGTGTAGGTCTTCTGATGGCGCAGCGCGGTGGCAATATCTCCCGGTGTCGCAACGTGGCGGACGAGAAACAGGATGGTCAGCGCGGCTATGGCGGCGCAGCCGGCGATCACGCCCAGCACGCGGGTGCCGCGACGGACCCATGCGCCTCCCGTCGCCATGGCCGAGCCCAGCAGCAGTGCTAGCGCCGGATAGCAGGGCATCGAATAGTACTCCTGCGTGGTCGAGAACGTGAAAAATACCAGCAGGAACCCGGCCCAGCAAAGCGCCAGCAGGCGCGTCCGCCCGGCGCGGTCCACCGGTTTGAAAGAAAGCTTGGCGACCGCCGGGAAATAGACGCTCCAGGGAAACAGCCACACCAAATGCAACAGCCAGAACCAGATTCGCGGCACGGTGTTGTAATCCCGCGGATAGCGCAGGTTCAAGAAACGCAATAGCTGCTCGTTGATGAAAAAGAACCAGAGAAATCCGTGATATTGGCCGGGGCCGCTGTGCAGCGTGTAGGCAAAATACGGAGGATTGCGCAGGGTCGCCAGAATGTGCCAGGGCGCCGCGATCGCCAGGATGATCAGTGTCCCTAAGAAGGGATGCAGGCGCTTCCAGGTCCGCCGCAAGAAGAGCTGGCGCGTCAGAGACAGATAAATCAGCCCGGCGGCCGTGGGGAATACGACGCCAATCAGGCTTTTCAGCAGCAGCCCCGTCCCCAGGCAAGCCGTTAGAACGACCGCCCACAACAGCGGGCGCGGTTCCTCCTCCTCCAGCGCGCGCAGGAAGGCCCACATGGCCAGCGCAATCGTGAACGTCAACATCGCGTCCGGGATCAGAATACGGGTAAACAGAAACAGTCCCACGCACGTCGCCATCACCAACCCGGCATAGAATCCGGCCCGCTTGCCAAATGCCCACGTCCCGAACCCCACGGTAAGCCAGCACAACCCGATGGCCGATAACGCAATCGGAATTCGCGCCCCCCAGTCATGCACCCCCAGCAAGCGAAAGGAACCCGCAATCGTCCAATAAATGAGTGGAGGTTTCTCCAGGTAAGCAAGTCCGTCCAGCCGCGCCGTGACCCAGTCTCCGCTGGTCAGCATGCCCCGCGCGATCTGCGCCTGCACGGCATCGACATCGTCCATCAGGGAAGGCGGAGAAATAATGCAGCCCAGATAGATAATGGCGGCAACCGCCACCACGATCAGGGGAGAGTACGCAAGCCATTTCTGTTGGGAAGTCGGCTCGTGGGAGGTCTGCTCGGAAGTCTGCTCTCCCAAGTCCTTTTCGGTTGAAGTTGGCATCGAGGCTATTCTACCGATGCCTGGGGCGAACCTGGGGCCCTTAGCTACTCTTGTTTCGCCACCGTAAGGTGGATCACGCCGACAGGAAGGAGTCGATGGCCCTGCCCTCGTCTTCCTCGATGTCGAACACGGTGTAGAGCTTGGTGATCTGCAGGAGATCGTGGACATTCTTGCTGAGGTGCATCAGCTTGAACTGACCGCCCTGATTGCGGACTGAGGTGTAGCAACTCATCAACTCACCCACGCCGGCGCTGTCGATGTGGCGCACATCGGCCAGATTCAGCAATATGTTCTTGTAGTTCTTGCCCATCAGCTCGCGGACCAGGTCACGGACCACGTTGGTCCCCTCGCCCAGCCGCAGCTGGCCGATGATGTCCACGATGACAATGCCACTCACTACCCGTGTGCTGGTTTTAAGATTCACAGGCCGCCTTCAGCTTCGCGAGAGTTCGCGATGCAGCTCCAGCCGTCCACTCGGAGCGGCAACCCATCCTACACTGCCAGTGAATCCGTGGAAATGGCGAAATAGGGTCACAAGCCGGAAATAAGGGAGGCCCGCGGGCTTGATCCGCATTATCACGCCTTGAAGGGGCGCGGCTTCCGAGTGTGCGTGAGAACTCATTTTGAGTCGGCTCGATGGTGCGAATTGCGCAAACAGCAAGCCCCGCAGGGGCGAAAGAGCTTAGCCCAGCACGGAGCCGCAGGCGGAGTGCTGGGTAAAGTGGGAAATGGATCCGAGTCCCGTAGGGACGGCAGAGGTTCTCACGCACACTCTTCAGCCGTGCCGTAAGGGGCTGCCATTGAGTTGGCTTTAGCCACTGCGGGACTTTGGTGTTGAAATGAAGTGAGAGTTCTCTCCGGGGCCGAAGAGGATGAAAATTGTGTCGTCCCTACGGGACTCGGATCTATTTTCCCACCCCTACCCAGCGCTGAAGCGCTGGGCTAAGCTCTTTCGCCCCATTCGGGGCTGGTTTTTGTGCGCTCCACGGCACTGTGGCAAACCGATGCGAGGTTGAACCACAGTTTCTAAAGCCGATGCCAAAATTGACAGCTTTTTCCGCTGGACTGAAGTCCAACTCCCCCTGCTGAAGCCGGGGCCTCCCACCAAAAGTCTTCCACGGAGTCTTTCCACGACCTGTCGTGCCGTGCCAGCTTTTTCCGGCTACGTGAGCTTGAACATGGCCGCGATCAGGAACACGGCTTCGGCAGCCGCCAGTCCAATCCAGATTCTGCGCCGGAAGCGGGTGCGGCCCAGGTCGCGGGCCAACTGCATGCGAACGGCCCAGAGCACGGGATCCCTGGGAACCGCGGGGACCGCGGGCGGCGCGGCTTCCTCGGCCCTCGACATCGGAACTTCCTGGTGGGGAGCGTCTTCCCTGGGGGCATCTTGCAGGAAAACCTTGGGGGTGCTGATCAGTGTGGACCAGTCCAGAAGCTGAATACTTGACTCCGCTCCGAAGACCGGGACCGGCTGCGAGGTGAGATTCAGCGGTGGAAGTTTCTCGGGCGCAAGCCGGTCGCGAAGGCTGGCCAGCAGCGTGTCCCACCATCCCCGGCTCAAATCATCCCCCAGGAGTTCGCCGACATCCACCGGCCGGGATTCCAGCTCCAGCGGGGGCAGCGTTTCCGGTGAAATGACATCGCCCAGATTGGTGAAAACCGTGCGATACCAAGGCAGATCGACTAGGTCGCCCACCAGGATTCCGACATCCACCGGTTTAGAGGTAAGCTGAAGCGGAGGATGGCGCTCGGGGGAGAGCCGGTCAGCCACGTTGAGCAGGAGAGATCGCCACAAGGATATGGTCAGTTCGTCCGGGGGAGAAAAATCCAATTCAGCCATCCAGTTTGCCGCCTGCTCCTTAATGTTTCACGCTGGCTGTTGCCGGTTCGGTTTCCTTCACCGTGTAGTCCGAGGGCACCTGGAACAACTGTGCCACCGGCTCGGTGCGCGTGATGTTGACCAGCTTCATGGTGTTATGACCGGACCGGCCGTCATCGCTCTCCGTCAACACCACCATCTGTAACTCGGGAGAAAACCACGTCTCAGTCACGGCGACAATCGGCTTGTCATTGCCCTGCGATCCGGCATCGATGATCCGCGTGGTCCGGGTCCCGGTGGCGTTAACGCCTTCGATGTACTTGCTCCCCAGGGCCTCGGTCCGTGTTTGGACCGGGCTGGTGGTACCGATCGTCGCTGACATTTTCGAAGTGGCACTCACTCCAGGTGTCGGCTTCGATTCCGCTGACCTTGCCGCTGCCTGCGCCGCAGCGACGTTTACCGGAGCACTCCCAACACTGCCCATCGCGGTCGCCGTGGGCCCGACTCCCTTGGCAAAGTGAAAAATCGTCGCCGTCTTAAGCTTGGGGTTGAGGTTGATGATGACCCTCTGGACCGGGTCATTGATCGTCGTGTATTCAAATTTTTCAGCCCCGGGCTGAGCGGCCAGGGTTTCGCTGTCGGTACGCAGCCGGCCTTGGCTATCGCGGAAGATTTTGCCGTGAGTTTCGCGACGGGTATGGCTGCCGTTGTCCAGAGTGCGATCGTACAGCGTAACCTCTTCGGCCGAGAACGGCGCGTTCTTGACCGCGGTTGGCGAGGGTGCGCTGGTAACTCCAGCGGGAGTAGCAACGGCGCGTGTGCTCACTTGTGCACCGGCAATCGCTGTGACCAGAAGCAGCAGCCCAGTTAGTATCCACCGCAGTCGCATATGTCCCCTTTGCTCGGCCCCACAGCCGTCCCGGTTAAACGCGGGTGTTGCTATTGTGTGCCGGATTGAGTCGCAATGCAACTTTGTCCGCTCTACGTGTGCACGTGGGCGAACCTAAACGCGCACTGGGGCGGAAGAGCGGCGTCCCGCAACTCTTCCTTGGCCGTTGGCTCGACTGGCCAGGCTCCAATATTTATGATGGCTTCTAGGACTCAGTACTCGGCATCCCCCAGATCGCGTGGCTCGGATTCGTCGGGTTGGGTGTCGCCCGCTTGCTCGGGCCGGGCGGCGGCGCCTTCTCCGGCCTTCCCCCTCAATCGCACCACGGTAATCTTGGCGAAGCCCTCTTCAAACTTCGGCGGACGCAGCTTGGCCGCCATGCGCTGCATGACGTCTTCCGGCACGTTGCGCTCGCGGCGGCGATTGCGTTCGATGCAGACTTCCGGCGGCACATCGAAGAAGACGGCGTGGGCCTCGTAGCCGAAGTCGTGCGCCAGCTTTATCCAACTGCGGCGCTCGTGGGCCGACAGATTGGTGGCGTCCACATAGTTCCAGGGACGCCGGGCCAACAGCCGCCCGCGCAGCATGGAACGCAACGTCGAGAACACCAGGTCCTGGTAGCGCTGTTCGGTGACGTCGTCAAACAGCAATATCCGCACCATGTCGCTGGACAGCGGGAGGATATTGTGACGCTTGAACCATGTGCTCTTGCCCGACCCTGGCAGTCCGATGGACAGCACGACCGCGCCTTTCGACGTCTTGGTCTCATGCGGCGCTGGAGGACGCGGCGCAGCGGGAACAACGGCTGCGGATTCAGCGGCCTCGGTTGCGTCTTCGGCTTCGCCCGCTTCTCCGGTGGGACCACCCGGGCCCGGCAGGACCGGGGTTTGCGCGGCCTGCTGCGGACGCCCACCACGGCCGCGTCGTCCGCGGCGGCGATTGCGGTCGCGCCGCAACGGCTGTGCAGCCTCCTGGCCTCCACCCGTCGGGGCGCTGGGCTGCGGCTCGTGCGATGTGATCTGGGGTTCTGCTTGAGCCTCGGGCTGCTTCGCTGCGAAATCGGGCTGCCGGTCAGCGTCGCCCTCAGCCATTGCGGGCTCGGGAAATTTCGGTTGCAGGGGGGCGGGATTCTCCTGCCCTTGCCCTGGCTTATCGTCTTGCGGTTTGCGCCGCTTGCCGCGGTCGCGCATCCATCTGCGCATGTTGCACTTGTAACACGGCTGCCTAGCTGGTAGCAATCACCTGCCGCCGCCCAGGAACACATTTTCGATAGGCGCGGATAGGCCATTGCCTCGCCTTTACCCATGATGCTAGGCTTTTTGTTTGGCTCCCTGACGTGGCTTTTGGTTGTGGAGCGCAGTTCGGATTTATTGCATTTCAATCTGACGTTCTTAGCGAGGCAAAATGGCAATCAAAGTAGGTATCAATGGTTTCGGGCGCATCGGCCGCAACATTCTGCGGACTGCGCTCACCGACAAAAATCTGGAATTCGTTGCAGTCAACGACCTCACCGATCCCAAAACGCTGGCGCATCTTCTGAAGTACGATTCCATCCTCGGCAATTTGCCGAACCAGATCTCGGCCACCGCCGACTCCATCAGCGTGGACGGCAAGAGCATCCGGGTCTTCGCCGAAAAAGATCCTGCCAAGCTCGATTGGGCGTCGGTGGGCGCGCAGGTGGTCATCGAGTCCACCGGCAAGTTCACCAAGGCCGAACTGGCCAGGCAACACCTGCGCGGGCCGGTGAAGAAGGTCATCATCACGGCGCCAGCGAGCGGCGAAGACATCACCATCGTGTTGGGCGTCAACGAAGACAAGTACGACGCGGCCAAGCACAATGTGATTTCCAACGCCTCTTGCACCACCAACTGCCTGGCACCCATTGCCAAGGTCATCAACGACAACTTCAAGATCGTGTGCGGCACCATGACCACGATCCACTCCTACACCAACGATCAGGTCATCCTCGACTTTCCGCACAAGGACCTGCGGCGTGCTCGCGCGGCCGCGCTGTCCATGATTCCGACCTCGACCGGCGCCGCCAAGGCGGTCTATCTGGCGATCCCTGATTTGAAGGGCAAACTCGACGGCTTCGCCATGCGCGTGCCCACGCCCAATGTCTCGGTGGTCGACCTGGTGGTGTTCGTGGAGAAGAAGACCAGCGTGGAAGAGGTAAACAACGCGCTGAAGGCCGCGTCCGAAGCGGGCCCGCTGAAGGGCTACCTGGGATACGAGACCGCTGAACTGGTCTCCATCGATTACCGGGGAGATCCGCGCTCGTCGATCGTGGATGCGCCCATGACCCGCGTCGTGGCCGGTAACTGCGTAAAAGTCATTTCGTGGTATGACAACGAGTGGGGCTACTCCTGCCGGATCCGCGATCTGATTCACTACATCGCAGGAAAGGGCCTGTAGGCGGGGCTTATGCCGAAATTATCCATTCGCGATCTTCCGCTGAACAACAAACGCGTTTTCATGCGGGTTGACTTCAATGTCCCGCTCGACGATGGCCGGGTCATGGATGACACCCGTATCCGCGAGACGCTGCCCACCATCGAGTACGCGCTGCGGCATGGCGCCCGGCTGATACTGGCCTCGCACCTTGGGCGTCCCAAGGGCCAGCCCAATCCCAAGATGAGCCTGAAGCCGGTGGCCGAGCGATTGCGCGTTCTGCTCGACAACGTATTGCGGCGCGGAGAAAACGTCGGCTTCTCTCCCGACTGTATTGGCGCGCAGGCCGAGGAGATGGCTGAGAAGCTGGAGCGCGGGCAGTCCTTGCTGCTGGAGAATCTGCGCTTTCATGCGGAAGAGGAAGCCAACAATCCGGAATTCGCGCGACAACTGGGAAAGTTGTGCGATTTCTACGTGAACGACGCGTTCGGTTCGGCGCATCGCGCCCACGCTTCCACCGAAGGCATCACTCATTTTGTGGAGAAGAAAGCCGCCGGCTTGCTGATGGAAAAAGAGCTCGAATACCTGGGCAAGGCTTTGTCTCATCCGCAAAAGCCGTTCGTCGCGATTCTTGGCGGTGCGAAGGTGAGCGACAAAATCGGCGTCATCACCCACCTGATGAGCAAGGTGGATACGCTCATTGTCGGCGGAGGCATGGCCTATACCTTCCTCAAGGCGCAGGGACACGAGATTGGCAAATCGCTGCTGGAGGCGGACAAGGTGCAGTTGGCGGCGAAAATTCTCGCCGACGCCAAGGCCCACCATGTGAAATTCCTGCTGCCCGTGGACCACGTGGTTGCCGACAAGATGGCCGCCGATGCCCGCATTCAACAAATCGGCGTTGGCAAGCCGATCCCAGCGGACATGATGGCGCTCGACATCGGACCGGAAACCGTCGAGCTGTTCTCCGCCGAGATCGGCCTCGCCCGCACCATCATCTGGAACGGCCCCATGGGAGTGTTCGAGATCGAGGCCTTCGCCAAAGGAACCAAGAAGATCGCCTACGCCGTGGCGGACAACGGCGCGGCGGTTTCCATCGTCGGCGGCGGCGACAGCGTGGCCGCGGTCAAGGCCGCCGGAGTGGCCGATAAGATCACGCACATCTCGACCGGAGGCGGCGCGACGCTGGAGTTCCTGGAGGGCAAGAAGTTGCCCGGCGTGGAAGCGCTGAGCAACAAGTAACCGACATGCATGTCAGCCCTCAGGCTCTGCGCGTAACCATGCGGGACCGCGTTCTCGCGATCTTCGGGCCCGGCGACATCACCCGCGAAGAGAGCGATGCCATCGTGAACGCCGCCAACTCTTCCCTGCTGGGCGGCGGTGGCGTGGACGGCGCCATTCATCGCGCTGGAGGGCCGGCGATCCTCGAGGCTTGCCGTCAGATTGTCGCGCGCATCGGGCGTCTTCCCGCAGGACAGGCCGTCGCAACTCCCGCCGGACGCTTGCCGGCGCGCTACGTCATCCATACCGTCGGCCCGTTCTGGAGCGGCGGCGGGCAGGGTGAGGCGGAAACGCTGGCCAGCTGCCATCGCGAGTCGATTCGCATTGCCGACGAGTTGCAGCTCTCATCGATTGCCTTCCCTGCAATTTCAACCGGCGCCTACCGGTATCCGGTTGACCAGGCATCACAAGTCGCCATAACCAGCGCGGCTGAAGCACTCGAAAAAGCCGCCCACGTCCGCGAAGTGCGGTTCGTGCTGTTTGACTCCGAAACCTTTACCCAGTACGCCCATGCTGCTCGCACGCTGGCCGCCAAGTCATCTCTGAGAGTGGACACAATCCGCCAGCTCATCACTGAAAATGGACTCAAATCATGACACGTAAAAAGCTTATTGCCGCCAACTGGAAGATGTACAAAACGCCGGAACAGACCACTGCATTCTTCACCGAATTCCTGCCCATGGTCGCCGGGCACTCACGCGACGAGATCGTCGTCTGCCCTCCGTTTGTTGATCTGCACGCCGCTGTGCAAGCCGCGCGTGGATCGAACGTCGCCGTCGGTGCGCAGAACATGCACTGGGCGAAAGAAGGGGCCTTCACCGGCGAAGTCTCCTACGAAATGCTCAATGCGATCCAGGTCACGCACGTGATCATCGGGCACTCGGAGCGTCGGCAGTACTTCAACGAGACCGACGACACCGTCAACCGGAAGCTCGAAATCGCGCTGGAGAACGGCCTGACGCCCATCGTTTGCGTCGGCGAGGTGCTGGAAGAACGCGAGGCCGGCCTGACCGAAGACGTGCTGCGCCGCCAGAGCACCCGCGCCTTCAACGGCATCTCGGCACGGAAGGCGGCAAAACTCGCCGTCGCCTACGAACCCGTGTGGGCCATTGGCACAGGAAAGACGGCAACGCCTCAGATGGCTTCGGATGCGCACATGGTGATCCGCCACGAGGCGGAGAAGGCATTCGGCAAAGAATTTGCCCACGGCTTGAGGATCCTCTACGGCGGCAGCGTGAAGCCGGACAACGCCACCACGCTGATGTCAGAGACTGAAATCGACGGCGCACTGGTGGGCGGGGCCAGCCTGGATCCCGCCAGCTTCACCAAGATTGTGAAGTATTAGGACAGTCCCGACTTCCCCGAAGGTGTAATCGGCCCAGTTCTCAACGTTCCGAAAAGATCGCGCCAGAGCGCCTGAATGGCTCAATTTGCCGATCCATTCAACGCTGTTGCCACCCAGTCTTTTTTTCCGTACTCTGAAGGCCATGGAAATACACTTCACGCCCGAACAGCAGGCCCAGCTTGCGCAGATCGCCACGAAAGCCGGAACCCTCCCCGAGCGGTTAGTGACGAACGTTGTCGCCCGTTATCTCGACGAAGAAGTCCGTTTTCTTGCCGCCGTGGAAAAAGGAATAACCGCAGCCGAGCGCGGCGAGTTTATCGAAGAAGAAGAAATGGACGCTCGCCTTGAAGCCATGTTCAAGCCCTGATGCGCATCCATTGGAAAATTAATATGCAACGCTAACCAAATTTGTTGGGATGTTGGTGCCGTGACAGGGATTTTACAAACGCGAGACGCTTTCGCGTTTTTGTGGTATGATCTAATTTAGTACCGAACCAATGGGAATTTGACAAAGTTTTTGGGCTTGCATCCGGGGGGTCTCAGGTGCATCATATAGATGGCTGGGGTGCCACGTCCACGAGGGCGAGCCAACAGTCACCAAGAGAATTCGGGTGAGCCGTAGGGCAATCCCCGAGCGTAATCCAACAGCCATCCTCGCGGGTGGCTGTGGTGTTTTACGGATAAATTCTAACTCCGCGCCCTTTGCGCCTAGCATCTCCCGCCGTTCCCTTAAAGCTGGTTACGGGGACGATATGATTCGGATTGCGGCGTCGTGCAACATACAAGATCGTATGACTGTAGGGCGTCGCATCGAATTCTTTGAGGTACGCCCAGTCCGCCGTTTTGAGCTCTGGATTGAGCCACACCTCGTCCGGCTCGATCATGGTAATGGCGACAGAGGGTAGATAAACGGCCCGGTCTTCGTCGTAAGTATAGGGCCCGAATCCGTTTTCGATGCCCATTATTATCGGCTCTTCGACTTCCATTAGTAGCGGCTTAGGTTTCCTAGGGTCGTCCAGTTTTGTCATGTGGAAAAAATTGTGATCGAAAACGCGCAGGGTATGACCGCAGGATGACCGAACCTCCGAGTGGGCTCCGGCTCCAAAGCGAAATAGTTCCCGAAATGCCAGATACAGTTCGCGAACACCTCCGTAACGGAGCGCTGCGGGGCGATGTGGAGCCATTGCTTTGGCCAGACCTAAACCTAGTGGCATTGATGGATGGCAGTATCATAGGCTTATGAAGGCACACCGGAACAGTGAATTCAACAGGTTCACTAGTGCATTGCGCACCGTGCTCTCTGTCGCGCACGAAGAAATGAAGCGCAGGCGGGAAGAATCCACATTTTGCGGAACCGACCGTGCGAACCATCTACCAGCGTATCCGTTCCTTGAAAGCCTCACCTAACCGGGGCAGACCCGGGCATCGCAGCGGCACACGAGAACTGGCGCTGACCCCGCTCCCTTATGTCGTGGTTTATTCGGTGAAAGCTGAAGCCGTAGAGATCCTGCACATCTATCACGGTGCGCAGGACTGGCGCTGATTTTGAAGATATGAGTTGCTGTTCAGGTGTCGGGAAAGAGGCTCCCGCGGCGCCGTTGCGCGGTGGCATAGCCACCATCTCCTGCGATAGCATCCAACTAGGTCTATCAAACCTGGCCTGTCCCTTTCATCTCGCCTGCGACGGCCTGAGATTCTCCTTGCTGGGAGCCACAAGATGAAGATGAACGTCAGATGGTCTCTGCTTTACGTTTTGCTGGCGGGCGCTACCGCGTTGTCTCAGGCTCCGGCAAACGGCCCGAGCACATCCGCCGGAGAACATGCGCCATCGGTCAGCAGTGCGCCCGTGTCGTCGGTGTTGCCCGATTTGGACAGACTGCGGGCGGCTGCGTCGCAGGCCACGCTCGATCTCGGTCACCTGCGAATCGACAAATGGAAAGCGGACGCAAACTCCAAACAGCAAGCCCAGGCCAATGCCGATTCCGTCCAGCGGAACCTTACCTCCGCGTTGCCGGTATTGATCGACGCGGTACGCTCGGCGCCTCAGGACTTAAGTGCCGAGTTTAAGCTCTATCGCAATCTCAACGCTCTGTATGACGTCTTCGCATCTCTGACGGAAGTCACCGGGGCTTTTGGGCCAAAGGGCGACTACGAGGCGCTAGCGCAGCGACTGGAGACCTTCGATTCCGTGCGACGCAACTTGGGGGATGCGCTGGAGCAATTGACTTCCTCCACGCAGTCCGAAGTGGTCCAGTTACGGACTCAGGTTCGCGCCTACCAACAGGCCGCGGCGGCAGCGCCTCCCAAGAAGGTGGTCGTCGATGACACCCAGCCAGCGAAGAAGACCGTGCACAAAAAGAAGAAGCCGGCAGCCCCTAGCGACAGCTCCCCTTCGCCAGCATCCGACGCCAAGTCGAAAGACAGCACTAGCGCCGGAACTACTCCCCCCAAGCCGTAGGGTCGAGCGTGAATTATTCATGAAAGTGTCGTCCTGAGCGAGCGTAGCGAGTCGAAGGATCCCTATAGCTGCGAGAAATCACAGTGTGTCCCCTTGGCACAGCAGCAGGGTTGGGATTGCTGGCGAACATAGGGGTCCTTCGACTCCTCGGTCGCCGCGGCGACCTCGTCGCTCAGGATGACACCCAAGGAAACCGTGCGTCCAGGCCACACTATCCCACCCAGCGGGTATACCAATGGGCGGGAACATTTGGACCCCATCTGGGGTCTATCTCATCAAGCCTTAGCCCGGAAACCGGGGCGGATTGTGTAGCTACGGCGAGATTGATTGGTTGGTTGGCTGTGAAACGGGGTGTGGTAACGCCGGGACCGGCGCGGACAGTTGTTGCGGACTCCGAATCTATTTATGATTGAGGTACGCCGTCATGGCGGGAGCAACAACCTTGAGTGACCTCGCAAGTGCGCTGGATGTCCGCACCGCGGAAGCCTCGATCGTGGCCGAACTGAAGGCCGGATCGGAAGATGCTTTTTACTGGCTCATCGCGCACTATAACCAACCGGTTTACAGTCTGGTGTACCGGATTCTGGACGATCCCTCCGACGCCGCCGACACCACCCAGGAAGTCTTTATCAAGGTGTTTCGCGGGATCAGGAATTTCAACGCCGACTCCAGCCTGAAGACCTGGATCTACCGGATTGCGGTGCATGAGGCGTCCAACCATCGCCGCTGGTGGTTCCGGCACAAGATGCAGGAAATGTCGATCGAGCCGGCGAGCGGGAACGGCAGTGAGCAGCCTTGCCTGGGAATGAAAGACACGCTGGTGGATGAAGGCAAGTCTCCACTGCAAAACGCATATGACGAGGAATTACGGGCCCGGGTGGAATGCGAACTGAAGACCCTGAACGAGCCGTATCGGACAACGGTGATTTTGCGCGATATTGAGGAACTCTCTTACGAGGAAATCGCCGAGGTGATGGATATCTCGCTGGGGACGGTGAAGTCGCGGCTGGTGCGTGGGCGCGATGCGCTGCGCAAACGCATGGAGCGTCACCTCGAAGATTTCGGAATGGGCCCCGGCGTGGCGCGCCCTAGGAAACAGCGCAAGGATGGTTCGGTGGGTGGTCAGAAGGTTGAGGTCATGCCATGAAGTGCTTAATTGCGAAGCGTCTCATGTCGTCGTACCTGGACGGTGCCGTGACGCGCAGCCAGTTGGCCCAGGTGAATGAACACTTGCAGGGTTGCGAGGACTGCGCCGGATTTTATTCGTCGGCACAGCGGATTCAGATGCTGGTTGGGTCGCTGGGGCGAAAAGCCGCGCCACCCGACCTGGCGCTTCGACTTCGCGTCGCGGCTTCACAGGAACTGGCCAACTCCCAGCGTTCACGATGGGAGATGCTGCGGGTGCGTTGGGAGAACGCTTTCAATGCGACCATGGTTCCGGCCACCGCCGGCGTAGTGACTACCTTGATCGTTTTTGGACTGCTGATCAGCTTCCTCTATCCCGCGCAAGTGCGGGCAGCCAACGATGTGCCCACGATGCTTTACACTCCGGCGGAATTGCAATTCACGCCCTTCGAGTTATCGGGCGTGGCCAACGCGGAGTCGCTGGTCGTGGAAGCTTACGTCGGGACCGATGGCCGGGTGCAGGATTACCGCGTCCTGTCGGCGCCGGAAAATGCCGAGGACATTCTGCCGCAGTTGAAGAACATGCTGATCTTCACCACCTTCCATCCCGCAACCGCCTTCGGACAGCCCACGGCGAGCCGGGTGGTCCTGTCGTTTTCCAAGGTGCAAGTCAAGGGGTAGGGCAACTGACCGAGCCACGCCTATCCTGCTGACCCCGGAGGACGCGATTTAACGGCAGTTCTGCAGTAGCGCAAAGAATGCCTCGCGCGTGATCCCCGCAGTTCGCATCAGGTTCTTGATGATGTCGAGGCCAACCTCATCGTACTTGGGTACGATGAGCGGTCGCGCACACCCCGGCTTCTCCAGCTTTATGTGGCTACCCTTTTGGCCAGCTCGCTTGTATCCGAGTTGCTCAAAAACACAAACCAGCTTTCCCCATGGCAGGGGAGTTAGGCGTGACATCCTGCGACTTTCTCAAAGCCAAATGGAACCGGGATAGGGAAGCCGAAAGAGCCGGCAGGCACGGCGGCCGGGTGCTTTTCCCCTATCCTCGCGACACTGCCAGCCGGCGCCACGTGCCATCCAAGCTCACGGAGCGCCTGCTCAAACGTTCCCCTCTCAAAGCAACTGACTACGAACAATTCGGATGCTTCGATCAGATTGCGGCGGGCCTCTTCCTCGGTCTTGCCTTGGGTGGTAATGTCCAACGGAGGGCAGTGAGCGACATACCAGCCACCCTGGCGCTTAAGGGTGCCGAAAAGCCTGAATTCAGCTTGAACAGTTATCTTCATATCGCGTATGTGGCAGGGGGTTGGGAGTGGAACACGGGTACACTCTACTTCCAGCGAGATGCCCCGTCAATAAAACAAGATGCACCGTACCGCTATTTTAACATCCAGGGTCTGTTTCGGGAGAGGCCGCCGACCCACGACCCGATTTGCGCAGCACAACCTCTGCTCGTAAACTGTAGTAACTGATTCCCCGCCGAAATCGTGTCAGGAGGCTCCTCTGGGCTGTTGTCGCCGTTGGTTTGTCTTGCCGCTCGTGCTGGCGTCGCTAGCCTGCGCCGCACCGGCGCAGTCCAAGGCCACGCTCGATGTGAGCGAGACGTTGTTCAGCGTGGTGGCCGCTATGAACGTCTGCGGATACGACCAGGAGTTGCAGTCCTCGTCGCCCATCCGCCTGGAAGTTCGGGCTGACTTGGTTGAGGCGAGCAAATCGCCTGCCGCTGCGGCTGCCGCCAAAGAGATGTGCCGCTTCTATCGCGATCACCAGCAGAGCGATGCCGCACACGATCTGGCGCAATACGTTTCCCTGGCGTTGTACCTGGGGCCGCCGCCAGATTTCACTCCCAAAGTCAAAGAATCCGACATGCCTCCGGATTCGACCTATGTGTTGGGCTTCGTGCCCTTGCTCAAGCAGTATTACGCCGCCGCTAATCTGCATTCCATCTGGCTCAAGCACCAAGCCGAATATCTTGCCCTGATCGACCGTTACCACGATCCGGTCGCGCACATGATCACCACCACCGACACCTACCTGCGGATGCCGCTCGCCGGATATCTGGGCCGCAGCTTCACCGTGTATCTGGAACCGATGAGCGCGCCCGGGCAGGTGAACTCGCGCAATTATCTTCAGGATTATTACTACCTGGTGATCTCTCCCGTGGGCGAGAACATCCACATCGACGCCCTGCGGCATACCTATCTGCATTTCGTGCTCGATCCGCTGATTGCCAAACGGGCGACGGCGCTGCAGCGGCTGAAACCAGTGCTGGTGGCAGTCCAGAAAGCGCCCATGGCGGACGACTACAAGGTCGATCCCGGGCTGCTGGTGGTCGAATGTGTGATTCGGGCGATAGAAGCGCGGGCCCCGTTCGATCCCAAATTGCCGGAGAAGGAACGCCAGGCCATGTTGCAGCGGGACGAAGCCGAAGGCTTCATCTTCACCCGGAACTTCTACGACGAATTGCGGGACTTCGAGAAGGAAAACACCGGCCTGCAGGATGCCTTCCCGGACTGGCTGCACAATATTAACGTGGACCGCGAAAAGAAGCGCGCCAGCCAGATCGAGTTTGCAGCGCAAGCTACGCCCGAGGTGATGCGGGCCGCAAAACCTGCATCTCAACCGAAGGTGGATTTGGCCGAGCGACAGCTGGAGAGCGGCGATCCCGCGGGCGCCCAGAAGCTGGCGGAAGAAGCGCTCCAGGAAAAGGAAGATCCGGCGCGAGCTTATTTCGTGCTGGCCCGGGCGGCCACCATGAGCGGTAACATGCAAGGTGCGCAGGAGAACTTTCAAAAGGCGCTGGATGCCACCCCGGCCCCTCGCATAGCGGCCTGGTGCCACATCTATTTGGGGCGCATTCTGGATTTGCAGGCGGAGCGGGAAAATGCGCTCGCGCAATATCAGGCGGCCCTCAGCGCCGGGGATGCGTCGGCGGACACCAAGCAGGCGGCGGAACGCGGGCTCCAGGAACCGTACCAGCCGCCAAACGGAAAGCGGGAGCAGTAATAGCTTCGCAGTGACGGGAAGGCGAATGTGTCTTCCTCCGGAAAGGAAAAGCGATAATGAGATCGAATTTCGCAATTTTGGCGCTGCTGCTGGCGGCGACGATGACCGTGGCTCAAATGAGGCCGCCCCAGAGTCAGAATCCCTATCCTCCCCCGAATCCTTTTCCTAACGCACCGCCGCAATCGCCGAACGGAGCTGGGAACCAGCCGCCAAGCGCCTCCCCGAGCAACCCGCAGGCGCCGTCTTCCACCACGGGCGGCCACAAGGTGCTGCAGGCGAAATCGCAGGATGAGTTGAAGGCCTACCAGGACGCAGTGAGTAAGACTGAGGCTGCGCAAATGGATGCTGCCGCGAGCGCGTTCGCCGCGAAATACCCCAGCAGCGAACTAAAGGCGTCCCTCTTCATTCGTGCTATGAATCTGTACACTCAGGCCAATAATGCGGAGAAGGTGATCGAACTGGGGCGCAAAGCCATAGCCGCGGATGCCACCAATCCGGTGGCGCTGGTACAGGTCGGCGCGGTGTTGGTGGAGGGTACGCGCGACACCGATATGGATCGCGACCAGCGTCTGGCCGAGGCGGCCAAGGATTCCCAGGCCGCCATCGACAACCTTGGCCAACTGCTGATTCCACCGGACGCCACGCCGGAGCGGATCGCAGCGGTAAAGGCAAGCATTTTGACCATGGCGTATGACACCCTGGGCATGGTTGACCTGAACAAGAAAGATCCTGCCGGCGCCGAGCAGCAGTTCTTGAAGGCCGTGGATGCCGGCAAGGCACAACCGGAAGCGGCAATATTCTTGCGCCTGTCGGTGGCCCAGGACCAGTTGAAGAAGTATCCCGAGGCACTCGACTCCGCCAATAAGGCCCTGCAGTACGCGACGCAAGGAAGTGCAGCCCAGAATCTGGCTAAGCAGCAACAAGAACGGCTGCAGAAGCTGATGGCGGCGGGAAGTGGTACAGCGGTTCCAAGCAGCATTGCTCCAGCTACGCCTGCTGCGAATCCGCCGGCAGCACAAACACCGTCTCAGGCGCCGCCGGCCCAGGCACCGCCGAACCCGCCGCATTGAGCGGCACGGACCGCGGCTTTTCAAGCCATCGAACGCACATGAAACCTGACCCTCATGACCTTTCCGCGCTGGAGAAAGCTCTCGGACATCGCTTCGCATGTCGCGCCCTGCTGGAACAGGCCCTCACTCACGCGTCCTATGCCCGCGAGCGGGAGTCGCAGAATGCGGCCGAGGGATTTCCTGCTGCGGCAGCCGATAACGAGCAGATGGAATTTCTGGGTGACGCGGTGCTGGGTTTCGTGGTGAGCCGGGAACTTTTCCAGGGTTTTCCCGAATATCAGGAAGGAGAACTTTCCAAGCTGCGGGCGCACCTGGTTAGCGCCAGCCACCTGCTTCGGCCGGCGCGGGAGCTGGAACTTGGGCAATACCTTCGCCTGGGGAGGGGTGAGGAACGCAGCGGCGGACGCAGCAAGGTGACTCTGCTGGTGGATGCGCTGGAGGCGGTCATTGCTGCCCTGTTCCTTGATGCCGGCTTGGACGTGGCGCATCGTTTCATTCAGCAATCCATCCTTGAACCCGGCCTCGCCGAAGTGCACCAGGACGGCAGCAGCAAACTCCCGGTGATTGACTACAAGTCGGCGTTGCAGGAAGCGGTGCACGCCAGTGGACGTTCGCAGCCGCGCTATGTGCTCATTAAGGAAGAGGGCCCCGACCATCGCAAAGTATTCACCATGGAAGCGCAGGTTCCGGCGGCTCCCAACGGGGACAAGGGCTTTGCCCGCCGCGCTCAGGGCAATACCAAAAAGCTGGCCGAGCAAAGAGCGGCGCGCGCGGCTTGGGATTTTCTACAATCGCTAAAGAGAGGTCCTGAGGCAGAGGACACCGATCCCCCGAGCGACTTCTCGCCACCTTCATGAACGAAGTCCGCACCGAGTTGTCCGTCGAGTCGGCGGCCCAGGAGCCGAAAACTCCCGGGCCGCAGCACCCCTCGCGCAGCCCTGCGGGCGGCATGAATTCCCTGCAATCGCTGGCCACTACGATCGTCATCGCGGTCTTCGTCATCGCCTTCATTGTGCAGGCCTTCCAGATTCCCTCGCCCTCGATGGAGACAACCCTGCTGGTGGGCGACTACCTGCTGGTGGACAAGGCGCACGACGGAAACTCGGCGTTTTGGCGATGGCTCATGCCTTATCAGCCCGTACGGCGGCAGGACATCATTGTCTTCCGCTATCCGCTCGATCCGCGGCAGCACTTTGTTAAGCGCGTGGTGGCCGTTCCCGGCGACCGGGTGCGGCTCATCGACAAACACGTTTATGTCGGAGGCGTTCGTCAGGACGATGCCTACGCCACGTTTCATTGGGAGCAGCGCGATGGATTCCGCGACAATTTTCCCGATGGCAATTTGTTCGTGCTCGGAATGTCGTCGCCCTGGTATCTGCAAATTCACAAGCTGCTGGACGACGGTGAGCTGATCGTTCCCGAAGGCTCCTACTTCGTGCTGGGAGACAATCGCGACGACAGCTCCGACTCGCGCTATTGGGGATTCGTGCCTGCGGAGAACATTGTTGGCCGCCCGCTTGTGATCTACTGGTCAGTGCTGCGATCGGCTTCCGCCGCCGCTGGCGTGGTTCCGTCTGATAAACTTTCGAGTCTGGTCTACGACGTTACTCACATGCTGCGCGACGTGCGCTGGCGCCGTATGTTACGAAGCGTGCAATAGAGTCTTTGAAGTGGCAACTTTAAGCTGTGGAAGGGGCACGACTCTAGCTGTGTGGTGGCACTTGCGGAAGAACGCGGGCTTCGCTGTGAGAACGAAAGTTAGGGTTTGCAGCTGGAATTTGCTGGCCGCCGATCCAGCCCCGAAGGGGCGAAAGAGCTTAGCCCAGCACGGAGCCGCAGGCGGAGTGCTGGGTAGAGCGGGAATTAACATTGAGTACCGTTAGGGACGCCAGATGTTACGTCGGCGCATACTGGTATTGACCAGTCGAAAAGCATATCCCTCCCCGACTGAAGTCGGTTCGGGAAGACACATAACAGAGGATTCATGATGGCGCACCCAAAGGTGCGCCCTTTCAAGGCGTAAGGAAGAGCCCATTTGGCTGCTACGAAAAAGATCGTAAAGACTGCGCCCAACAAAGCTGCGGGAGCGGAAAAATCCGAGAAGGCGGAGAAGCCGCAGAAGCCGGAAAAGCCGAAGGAGACAACTGCGGAATTTATCGCTTCGATCGCCATTGTGCTGGTGACCGGGCTGTTCATTATCACCTTCGCGCTGCAGGCCTTCACCATTCCATCGAGTTCGATGGAAAACACCCTGCTCATTGGCGACCACGTATTCGTGGACCGCATGTTGCTGGCCCCGCAAACCAGTTGGCTCGGCAAGCTGATTCCCTATCGTGAGCCTCGCCACGGCGACGTCTTTGTCTTTATCTCCCCAGCCCAGCCCGGCCTGTACGTGGTCAAACGCGTCATGGGTGTCCCGGGCGACCGGATTCATCTCCAGGACGGGGTGGTGTACCGCAACGGAGAACGCCTCGATGAGCCCTATGTCATCCGCAGAGGCGATTACAACGGTTACCGCGATAATTTCCCCAGCGTGCCGGTCAGCGATTTCGAGGATGTAACCCCGGAGTGGCGCCTCACTATGCCCTCGCACTTGCAGAACGGCGACCTGGTCGTGCCGCCGGGCAGCCTTTTCGCCATGGGCGACAATCGCGACGTCAGCCTCGATTCCCGCTACTGGGGTTTCGTGCCGCGCGAGAACGTCATCGGCCGGCCCATGTTCATCTACTGGTCGTTCGTCACGCCGCGCGATGAGTACGAACGGCAGAGTCTCGGCGACCGCATCCAGTGGATGTTTAATATCCTGTTCCACTTCTTTGATCAGACCCGCTGGTCGCGCATGTTCCACGTGGTGCGTTGATGCCGGGCCGCACCGCACGGCGAATGACATGGGCGGTCCTGCTGGTCGTTCTGCTGGCGGTGCTGGTACCTCCGTTTGTCAACGTGAATCGCTACCGCAAGCGCGTGGCCGAGGCCATCGGCCGGTCACTGGGGCGCGATGTCACAGCTTCCCGCATGGCCCTCAAACTTCTGCCTCGCCCCGGCATCGTGCTCTCCAATTTCGTTGTGGCTGAGGACGCCAGCTACGGCGCCGAACCCATGCTGCGCGCCGATACCGTCACCGCCTTTCTGCGACTGACCTCACTTTGGCGCGGCCGGCTGGAGATTGGGACGCTTGACCTGGACAGCCCCAGCCTGAATCTGGTCCGCCGTTCCGACGGCCACTGGAACGTGGAGGAACTGGTCGAACGGGCCTCGCAGGTCACCTCGGCGCCCACCACCGAGACCCGTCCGGAGGTGCGCCCCCGCTTCCCCTATGTGGAAGCGTCGAGCGGGCGAGTGAATTTCAAGCTCGGCGAGGTGAAGAAGGCATTTGCCTTCACCGATGCCGATTTTGCGCTTTGGTTGGAGTCGGAAAACCAATGGGGCATCCGGTTGGTGGCGCGGCCCATGCGCGCCGATGTGGACGTGCATGACACCGGCACGCTCAAGCTGGATGGGCATTTCCAGCGGGCCTCAAGTTTGCGTGAGACGCCGCTCGATCTTAAGTTCACCTTCAGCGGCAGTCCGCTGGGACAGCTCACCAAACTGATCTACGGACGCGACCGGGGCTGGCGCGGCAACGTGCAGTCCAACGCCTCGTTGACCGGGACCCCGGCTTCGCTGGCCGTGACGCTGGACGCCCACGTTGATAACTTTCGCCGTTACGACATCGCGTTGGGTGAGGCGCTGCGCCTTCAGGTGCATTGCACCGGGACCTACTCCTCGCCCGACGACGCATTGCACGACCTGCAATGCCAATCGCCGGTGGGTCCGGGCGTGCTCGAGGTCCGCGGCAATGCCCAGGGGTGGGCTGGTGGTGCGTACGATTTCAGCGTCTCCGCCGAGCGTATTCCAGCGGCGCGAATTGTCGCGTTGGCTCGCCACGCCAAAAAGGACCTGCCTGCCGACCTTACCGCAACCGGCGAGTTGGAAGCAGAATTTTCCGTCCGCCGGCAGCCAGGCGGCGCTCCTGCCTGGGCAGGCGGCGGACGCACCAATCTCCTGGCGCTGCGGTCCGGCGTGTTGAAGCAAGACTTGCAGATTGGAACCATCGAGATCGCGATTCCCAATGCGATGGCTTCCATCAGTCCACACCCTCGGCGTTCCGCTCCACGCAAAGTGATGCCACCGCCAGCCAACCCGGAATGGCGTCTTGTGGTCAAAGCCTTTCCGCTTGCGCTCGGGGCGCTTTCACCTGCAACCGCCAGCGCGGCATTCGATGAAGACCATTACAGCCTCCATCTCAAGGGCGAAGCGGAATTGGCGCGCTTGTTAAACATCGCCAAAGCGCTGGGAGTCGGCACACCCGGGGTCGGGCTGGCAGGAATCGCTCAAGTTGACCTTGACGTAGCCGGTACATGGGTTGGATTTGCGCCTCCCGGCACCTCGGGAAACGTGCAACTGCACGGCGTGACCGCCGAGTTGCAGGGGGTTGCCGAACCTTTGCTGCTCTCCTCGGCTGTGGCAACGCTGGCCAATCAACAGGTGGCCGTCACTTCGTTTACGGCAGGGTTCGCCAAGGGGCCTGAGATCAGTGGATCGGCCAGTTTCCCGGTGCATTGCACAGCTCCTGAGAGCTGTACTCTGCACTTTGACGTTCGTACCGACGACGCGTCACTTGCGCGGCTGAATCAACTGGTGAATCCCAGCTATTTCAATCGGCCGTGGTATCACCTGCTGGAGATGGGACAGAGACGCGAAGATGCGCTCCTGAAGTTGCACGCCAGCGGACATTTTTCCAGCTCACGCTTCGAAGTGGGGACCGCTATTGCCAGCAACGTGAGCGCGGCCGTTGAGTTCGACGCCGGCAAGCTGCGCGTGCGCGAGCTGCGCGCCGACATCCTCGCCGGTCACCACAACGGGACCTGGACCGCCGATTTCACGGTTGCGCCGCCAACCTATTCAGGGGCCGGAAGCATTACGCGCGTGTCGATGGCGCAACTGGCAACTCTGATGCACGACAATTGGGCCGCCGGAGTAGCTGACGCCCAATACAGCCTGGCCATGCGCGGGTTGGACCGCGCCAGCCTGCGCGATTCGGCAACCGGCTCAGCCGACTTCACCTGGAACGACGGCTTGTTGCGCCATGTTGTCCTCGACGGCCGAGGCGTTCCTTTGGCGTTTTCGAACTTCGTTGGCAACGTTGCTCTGGCGAATGGAGCGTTCACTCTGGCTGACTGCAAGCTGCAATCGGGCGGCGCCAGTTACACCGTCAAGGGAACAGCGTCCTATGACCGCAGCCTGGCCCTTCGGTTGGAGCGCGCGGGGGGCGGCCGCTCCTACGTGATCTCCGGGCCACTCGACAAACCGCGCGTCCAAACTCTGACGGCGCCATCCGCGGAAGCAGCCCTGCGATGAACCGGCCTCCCGCTAAGTTACTTCGCTCGTGCGTGCGAAGGATCGGGGGAGTTGGCCGTGTCCACGTCAACATAGATTTCCGAGCTGGCGGGCATGGCGGGCGGATAGCAGTTGCCATCGGACGCATAGGTTTGACGGCAGGCCGCCGTCACGTCCGAGCGTCGCGGCGATTGCGCGAATTGCCATGCGTCGGCGAAAGATACGCCACTGGCGGCGGGCGTTGGCGGCCGCCTCGGGAACACGCAGCCCGGCGATGGACCGCACTGGTCGTTGCTCACGAAGAAATGGATCTCGCGGCCACCGGCATGATCGCGAATGTCGTTGGCCGTCACCACCGAGACGCCATTTGCCTCGCGAAACGGAATGCCCGAACAATAGATTCCGGCACGATAGCCTGCGCGCACCACGCCATCCACCCAGGCATGAATGTAGGCGCGCTGTTCAGGCAGCATGCGCCCGCCTTGCTCCTGATCGAGGAAGAGGATCGAGCCCCGGGGAAAGCCGTCACGTGCGGCCGCCTTCACCGCCGTTGCGGCGTCGTCGCTTCCGACTTGGGACGCATTTCCTGAAGTCTTGAGCTGCCGGTAATCGCGGCCATCAAACAGTAGGAGAAATCCATAGCCCATCGCCTGAATAACTTTACGCTTGCCTTGCCAGGTGTTGCCGGTTGCCCCAGGCGGATCGTTCAACCAGTATCCCGTGAACGCAAACGTCTTTCGCAAGGTTGCCATGTTCGCATCGCCGGGATAACCGTTGCGATCCATTCCAAGATAAGTCTTTTGCGCTTGTGCTGACATCAGCGGAAGGCAAATCGCGATAACCACGCTAAGAGCGAGCAGCACGAGTCGAATTGGGGGCCTCAGCCTCACGCCATCGAATATCGCACATCTGCTAAGAGCGATGCTTAACTCGCACTCAAGATCTGTCATCCTGAGCGACCCCGAACATCGTGAGGAGGAGTCGAAGGACCCCTATAGCTGCGAGAAAATCTAATTTACCGTCGCCGTCCGTGCGGCGGGCTGAACCACGATCAATTCCGTCGCCGGACAGATGCTGCGATACGAACAGAAGCGGCAATGCCGGCCCGGCGTGGGACCGAAGTTCCCAGCGCCAATATTAGCGGCGGCATCGCTCACCCTAGCCTCTTCGGCGGCGAGTTCCTTCTCCGAGCGCCGCGACTCGATGGCGCTGCAATCCGCAAGATTGACGATCACGAGTGAGTCGGCGGCAAAGCCCATGCTCCTGGCCGCCAGCGCATAGATGGAAAGTTGCAGGCTCTCATCGGCATCCTCCTGCGTCTTCGGCTTTCCCGTCTTGTAATCCACAATGCTGACGCGGTCTCCGTCGATCCGCTCCAGACGGTCCATTCTTCCCGTCACCAGGGTCCCGCCAATATTGGCGCGGAAGAAGCGCTCGTTGTTGAGAATTTCTCCCGTCGGCCGCGCCAGATCGGAGCGCAGAAACTGGCGCAGTTGCTCGCAGCCATCTTTATCGTAAAGGTCGCGCTGCGCGTCCTCCTCGATTTTCGCCTTGCTGAACTCATCGCGGAAACACGCGATGACCGCCTCTTCATCCGGCGGATGCCCGGCGCGCGCGCCATCGAAATAGGCCTTGAGAGCCAGGTGCATCGCCGAGCCAAATTGCATCATGGCCGCCGGTTGCTCAGGGATACACCAGTCGCGGCTTAGCTTGAATGCCAGCGGACAGCGTTCGTACTGCTCGATGGCGCTGGCGCTCAACTCGCCGAGCGGCGCACCGCACCGCGCGGGAAGCTGTACCCATTGCGAGATCAGCGGCTGTGGCTCGGCCGCGGCCTGCAGCGTGGGAACGATGTCGTCCGGTGGCAATAGATGACACTCGATTGCCCCCTTCAGTGCGGACTTTCCCGCATTCACCAACTCGCGTATGTATTGTTTCGGAGCGGGATCGTTCTTTGCGCGACTAACCTTGGCGCACAGGTAGAGCTGGTCCTCGGCGCGCGTCATAGCAACGTAAAACAAACGGCGCTCTTCTTCCTCGTGAAGGACTTTGGGCGGGCTTTCGGCGGCGGTTTCCTTGCTGCGCAATTGCTGCGGAAACTCAACCAGCGGTTCCTTGTAGTTGTGGGGAAACGATCCCGACGACAGGCGCAAGACAAAGACGCAAGGAAATTCCAATCCCTTGGCGGCGTGCACGGTCATCAATTGCACCGCATCTTCGAGGACTGGGCTGCCGAAGTCGGTAGGCGCCAGCGCCGCCACTGGATCGTCCTCCCCGCCATCCTCGGCAAGGCATCCACCCGCCTCGCGCAACAACTCGACGTACTCCAGGAATTCGCGCAGAGTTCCCTGCCCCACTAGCGGCTTAGGTTTGCTGCACCATTGATCGGCCAGTTCCTGCAAGCGCCGCAGCGGAAGTGAATCCGCGAGCTGGAATACTTGTTGCGCAATTTTCATCGCCGGTCCCAGCAGGCTGTTGGCGTTGGCCAGGTCATGTCGCGCCTCGCGCACCGATTCCATCACCGCGAAGCCGCCGGATACTTTCTCCAGTACCGACTCAATGGAAGCCTTCTTGCCGGCAAGGGCGAGAGCAGCACGAAACTCTTCCGGGTTCACACTGAACTGGGGAAACGCCGCCACCCGGACCAGCGCGATGGGATGGGAAGACTCCATGATCTGCAACGCCGCCATGGCGTCGCGGGCATCCGGGGTGTCGAAAAGATCGACACCCTGAACGTGCACGGGGATGTCGCGCTGGCGAAGCTCGGCGAGCACCTCATCGCGATTGGCGTGAGTGCGGTACAACACCGCGATGTCGTGGAGCTTCATCGCAGGGTGCTGCTGATGCATGGCCGCGATGGTGTTGGCGACGAACTCCGCTTCTTGCTGGCAGCCGTTATGTATGACGGCCTGCACCGCCGATGCGTGCGCCAGTGCCGGGTCTTCTTCCAGGCGCGCGCAGCCCAGCGGCTCACGGGGCCAGCCGCCGTCGTGCAATTCTTTGCTGGCAATGGTGGGGTTGAGCTTAATGGTTTGATAGGCGCAACGCAGGATGGGCGGCGTGGAGCGGCGGTTCTTCGCCAACGTGGCGCGCTGCACGCGGCCGGGGCCGAAAGTCTTCAGAAACTGGTCGAAGGCCCCGCTGGTAGCGCCGCGAAAACGATAGATCGCCTGGTCGGGATCGCCGACCGCGAATACGTTGGCCTCCTGCCCGCCGAGCAGCTTGGCCAGCTGAATCTGGGCAACGTTTGAGTCCTGGAACTCGTCGATCAGGATGAAGCGGGCATATTTCTGCGCGCGTTGCAGCACCGATTGACGGCGGCTGAGCAAATCGACCGCGCGCGTGATGATGTGGCCGAACGTCCCCAGACCTTCCTGCTTCAGCAGATCTTCGACATAATGGAAGACCTGCGCGATCTCCCGGCAGCGTTCCAGCACCTCCGCATCCGGCATCGTCGCGGCGTCTTTCGACTTCCCCACGCGGGGCAGCGGATTGTCTTCGCGCTCCACACTCATGAGGTAGGCGTCGTAATCGTCAGGAGTGCGCAGCTCGTCATGGCAACCGCGGAAGAATTCCAGCAAATCCTTGAGGAACTTCCCCGGGTCGGACGCCTTGATGAAGCGCTTGAGCGGCAGATCTTGAATGCGGCGCCGCAACAAAATTTGCAGGTCTCTCTCGTCGAGCAGCGCAAATTGAATGTTTGCATCGCGCAACAATCCGTAGCAATAGGAATGAAAGGTGTGAGGCCGCAAGCCGCTCGCCATCAGCTTGTGTACTGCGGTCGGCCGGTCGAGGTGGGGGTAGAGGATCTCGCCAACCTTGGTGATCAGTTGCGCGGCCGCATTGCGCGTGTAGGTGACGGCAAGAATTTCCTTCGGCCTGGCGGCTTCGCTGTCGATGAGGTGAGCGATGCGTCGCGCCAGCACGGTGGTTTTGCCGGTGCCGGCGCCCGCCACCACCAGCATCGGGCCATGCAGATGCTCAATGGCCCGGCGCTGCTCATCCGTGGGCTCGAAGTCGAATGGTAGGTAGTTCTGCACCCAGCTCTCACTATACGAAGAAAAAGCGAACATGCTATTATGCTTGGTCGGCGGGCAGATGGCAAGAGGAAATAGTTGAGAGATTGTCACCCTGACCGCGAGCATCGCCGTCACTTGGAGGAAGAACAACCATGGCGCTTCCACGGTCGTGCGCTGAGCTGTCCACTTTGGCAGGGTATAATCATCGCTTGCGCACCTCATTCCCATCACCACAGGAAACTACGTGAGTCATCAGCATTCGCACATGCCCGGCCAGCCGCAGGCTGGGCCGCAGCCGCTTCCGGGAGTCAACAGCATCATCGCCGTAGGTTCAGGCAAAGGCGGCGTCGGCAAGACCACACTGGCGGTGAACCTGGCCATCGCGCTGGCGCGCCTGGGCCACAAGGTCGGGCTACTGGACGCCGACGTGTATGGCCCTAACGTTCCGCTGATGCTGGGCACCACCATGGCCCCAAGCGTGGTTGGCGAGGACCGCATTCTGCCGCCGGAGCGTTACGGCCTGAAAGTGATGTCGGTCGGCTTCCTCAGCCCGGGCGACAAGCCGCTAGTGTGGCGCGGTCCCATGCTGCATTCTATCGTCAAGCAGTTTCTCGGCCAGGTGGAGTGGGGACAGCTCGACTACCTCGTCGTCGATCTGCCGCCGGGCACCGGCGATGTCGTGATCTCGCTGGTGCAGACCGTGCCGTTGACGGGCGCAGTCGTGGTCACCACGCCCAGCGACGTTGCCTTGCAGGACGCGCGCAAAGCCATCGAGATGTTCAAGCAGGTGAAGGTGGACATTCTCGGCATCGTGGAGAACATGAGCTTCTTCGTCTGTCCGCATTGCCAGCATGAGATCGACATCTTCTCCAAGGGCGGCGGCGCGCGCACCGCGCAGCAGTTCGGGGTGCCGTTTCTCGGCAGCATCGAACTCGATCCCGACATCCGCAAGGGCGGCGACAGCGGCCACCCCATCGTGCTCGAGGGCGACCAGTCTCCGCACGCCAAGTCGCTGTTCGCCTTTACCCAGCGTGTGATCGAGCGCACCAAGGAATTACAGGAAGCCGACAGCGGCAGCGTGATCGAGATTCAGTAGAAGACTGCCCCCGCCCTGGCCAACACCCGGCTGGAACGGGGCACCCACACGCAATTTTCCGGACGAACTCTGGACCGTGAGGCAAGGATGGCTGATCCTACTCCGCAGCAAAAGATCATCGACACGTGTGAAGCAAACTTTGACGCGCACACCAGCGACTGCAGCGGCTTTTTGAAGGCCGTGGCCGGCAGCCTGGGAATTGCGATCACTGGAATGGCAAACGACATCGTCGATGAAATCCAGACTGCGCCTTGGACGCCGCTGCCCGATGGCGTTGCGGCAGGGGCCCAAGCCGCTCTCGGTTTTTTCGTTGTGGGCGGCCTGAAAGACACTCCGCATGGCCATGTCGTCGTGGTGGTACAGGGACCGCTGGCGCACGGAAAATATCCTACGGGCTACTGGGGCCGCCTCGGCGCGACGGGAATGAAGAACACCACGATCAACTGGGCGTGGAACGCCGCCGACCGCGATCAGGTTACCTACGCCTACATGGCGCTTCCGCAGCAATGAGATTGCTCGGGTAGTGCGGCGCTTCAGCGCCGTGTCCGCCGCCGATGAACCTCACGTAAGCCGCTGAGGTCGTCGCGGCCTCAGCGGCTTACGTGATTTTTCTTTCTGCCCATATACGCGGGCCTGAAGGCCCGCACTACCCGTCCTCTTCTAGCGCGTCGCTTTCTCCAGCAGATACATATACGAACGGTAGATCTGTCCGGTGGCGCGGCTCATGCCGATCTCGCAGGTACGGCTGCTGGAGTAGCACTCATCGGGCTGCTTGGCTTTTACTTCGTTCGCTTCGGGCCTGGTAGCCGCCTGCGTCAGTTCCGGAAACAGAAAACCGCGATCGCCTGCGAAGCCGCAACAACCTGCGTCCAGCGGAATCGTTACCTGCTCGCTACAGGCACGCGCAATCGCTTCCAGCTTCGCCCCGATGCCCATCTTGGTGACCGAGCACACCGGATGCAGGGCCACGGAGCGCGCCTTCGCCTTGACCGGCAACTTCGGCAGCAACTGGTCGTGCACGAACTCGATGGCATCCACAAATTTCATCTGGTCGAAGCGCTCCTGGTTTTCCGGCGTTAGATACGAACGCGCCGTCTTGAATCCGTAGGTGCAGGGACTGGTGTCAATCACGATGGGCAGCCTTCCCTGCTCTGACCACTTCCAGAAGCGCTCCACCGCGGCATTGATGGTGATGGCGTGAGCGCTGCTGAATCCTTTCGACGAGAAGGGCGTGCCGCAGCACGTTCCAGCGACGTCGCGCGGGATGTGCAGCGGAACTCCGGCGCGGCGTCCCAACTCGACGGTCAACTCCATCAGGGAACGGTCCTTGGGTTCGCCGGGCAGGCGTCCCATCACGCGCGAGATGCAGGCGGGAAAGTAAATGGCCTGCGCTCCGGCGCGCTTGGTCCTCGGCACCCGACCCGCCGCATGAGGAGTGTCGGGCATCCATTCCGCCAAGTTGTCTCCGGCGAAACGCTTCAGCGTCCGAGTCAAGCGGCGCATTCCCTCCACTCCAATTACGGACTCAGCAGCATGTCCCAGCCGCAACGCCCAGCGCAATGTCCATTCCGTCAGCTTGAAATGCTTGCTGATCCGTTCCGCCCATTGCTTGGCCGGAGCCGATGAACGCATCCCACGGAAGCGCTTAACCAGTTGCCCGGTGTCGATACTCACCGGACACGCGGTGGCGCAAAGCCCATCGGTAGCGCAGGTGTCGAGCGCCATGTAGGGGAATTCTGCGTCGAGAGCGGCATAGAGTTCATTCCTTCCCACCCTTTTCCCAAAACCCGGGGAAAAGGATGGGGCACCCACACTCACCGAATTGTTTCCGTTCTCTTGCAAGCGCGCCATCTCGCGACGCACCACGATGCGCTGCCGGGGCGTCAGCGTCAGCTCGCGGCTGGGACACCTGGGCTCGCAGTAGCCACACTCGATGCACTTGTCAATCTCAGGCTCTACCGACGGCAACTGTTTCAGATTGGCCAGGTGGGCTTGGCGGTCGGGATTGATGATCACGCCCGGGTTCAGCAGGTTGCCGGGATCGACCATCTCCTTCAGGCGGCACATGATGGCGTAGCCGTCACTTCCCCACTCGGTCTCGACGAACGGGGCCATGTTTCGCCCAGTGCCGTGCTCCGCCTTAAGAGCGCCGTCATAGCGCCACACCACCAGATCGACCACGTCGTCCATGAAGCGGGCGTACTGGTCAATCACGGCCTGGTTGTTGAAACTCTGGGTGATGACGAAGTGCAGATTTCCGTCCTTGGCATGACCAAAGATGATGGCGTTCCCATACTCATGTTTGCGGAAGAGCCGGGTGAGGTCGTGGGCTGCGTCCGCCAGGGTTTCAATGGGGAACGCGACATCTTCGATGATGACGGTGGTGCCGCTCTGGCGCACTGAGCCCACCGACGGAAACAGGCCGGCGCGTATCTTCCACAGCAGCGCCTGCTCGGTTGCGACATGCGTGAATTGCGGCGGCTCGCACAGCTTCAGGCCGCCTACAGCGTCGGCAGCAACTTTCTCCAGTTCGGTCCGTTCCTTCTCGTCGGCCGATTGAAACTCAACCAGCAGGCCGGCAGCGGCATCGGGCAGGCTGCGAAGTGAGGGCGGCACACCGGCCTGATTTTCCACCGAGCGCAGCGAGGCGCGGTCCATGATTTCCAAGGTCTTGGCGCCCGCTTGCCGCAAGGGCACGATGGAATCTGCGGCGGCGTACAAATCCGGGTAGAGCAGCAGTCCGGTGTACTTCACGGGAAGATCGGGAACGGTGTTGAGCACGGCTTCGGAGATGAAGGCCAGCGTGCCCTCGGAGCCAATCAGCACGTGCTGGAAGATGTCCACCGCCCGTTCAAAGTCGAGAAACGCATTCAGCGAGTAGCCGGTGGTGTTCTTCATCCGGTACTTGTTGCGCACTCGCTCGCGCAAGCCGGGGTTGGCTTGCAACTGCGATTTCAGGGCGAGGATGCCGCGCGCTAGTTCCGGTTCGCGCGCATGAAATTCCTCATCGGCGCCGGGCAGCGCGGTATCGATGACGGTCCCCGAAGGCAGCATGAACTTCATCGAATGCAGCGTGTGGTAGGCGTTCTGCTCGACCCCGCAACACATGCCGCTGGAGTTGTTGGAGAGTATTCCGCCCAGGGTGCAAGTCGCGATGGAGGCGGGATCGGGTCCGATCTTGGCGCCATAAGGAATCAACGCCTGGTTGGCGCGGGCCCCGATGACGCCCGGCTGCACGCGGATTTTTCTGCCACTCTCCTCCACGCGCAATTCCCGCCAATGACGCGCCACGTCCACCAGCAATCCATCGGAAATCGACTGCCCCGACAAGCTGGTGCCGGCAGCTCGAAAGGTCATCGGCACCTGCGTCTGTTGGCTGAAGCCAAATAATCTGCGGACCTCATCCAGGCCCTGCGCCTGCACCACGGCTTTTGGGATCAGCCGGTAGAAGCTGGCATCCGAGGCGCAGGCGATCAAGTCGATGGGGCGAATGAGAATGCGGTCGGCGGCAATCATTCCGGCCAGCGAAGACTTGATTTCTTGCGATGAAAGCTGCGCGGGAACAAGGACGGATATCGCCATTTTTCTTCCTTACTCTGGTTTGACTAAGCCCTGGCGTTGAACGCCAAGCGGATGCCGCGGACGAATTTGTCCGCCGAGTTACGCCTAACGAAAATGTAGAGCAGGCCATCAAAGCGGGACGCGGAAGTGGGTCACAAGCAGTTGTGACTTATGACCCACCGGCGGGCTGCGGCGCTGGAAGCCTGGCACAAGAAAACGGGGTGGCGCGCTGCTGCGGCCACCCCGGTGAGGTTGTACAACCGTTTCTTAGAAGGTAAAGATTGGGCCGAACTCCGAACGCCAATCGGTTGAGGTGCAGCTTGGCAACCCGGCGACCTTAGTCGTGCACTTGCCGGCGTCGACACCGCTGCTGGCCGGAAGGGCGAAGCCTTCGTACTTGCTCTCTTCAAAGGCAAACTGGACCCAAGGGTTCATCTTGTACCAAATGGTTACACCTTTGAGCGTGTCCTTGATCGGCCCGCCACCGGCCGCACCAATGTCCTTGGCGTACCTGAAGTCATTGGCATTGGCTGCATCGATACCATACTGCACGGTCGCTTGCCAGCCCGCATTCCGGCCCTTGGGGTCGGCATTGAACCAGCGCGAAATTGGGAGTCCGAGCTGAGCGAATCCGCCGTAGCCTCGTACCGACTTCTGCGGGGCAACGACGGCTTGTCCGGCGGCATTAGTTCCAAAAAACACCGTGGAAGAGCGATCCACCGATAGGCCGTCTGCGAGGCCGGTCAGCCCACCCGTCTGGTTGTAGTTGGACAAAGTCTCGCCACCGAAGAAGAATCGCAGGTCAGCTCCCATGTAAGCGCTGGTCACGAAGGTTAGCCAGCGGGTGGGAAGTGAGACCGCGATTTGGTTGCCGTACCCGTGGCTGGTGTTATCAACGCCCACGGGAAAGGCAGTTTTATAAGCCGCCGGTATGCCGGAGGCCAGCACAGTCGCCTGGCGCGTACTGTAGAAGCCGCTCCAAAGGATCTGCGCCGGAACCACGCCCGGAGCTTTGTCGGCCTGGAACTGGAGTACGACTCTGGATTCCAGTTCGGGTTTCCCCGAGTCCGCGCCCTGGCGCTCGCCGTATCCCAACTGGCTTGCAAGGCCGTTGACGAGGGTGCAGCTCTCGGTTGTGCCGGAGCAGTCAATAACGGCACTTGCCGGGAGATTGCCCTCGGACGGCATCATGATGGCAAACTCAGGAGAGAGCTTCCAATTAAGCGAGCCGCCCAGCTTTTGCGTGAAGCCAAGACGAAACTGTGGAGAACGCTCGTACACGTTGCCCCAGTAAGCGCCATAGAACGTCGTCTCCAACAGGTTCATCATCGCGCCGGAGCCGAAAAGCGTCCAGTCCTGTCCGGCTTCGAAGAAGATGTCCGTGTCCGGCGCAACGGTCCAGTCGATTCGCCCGAAGGCCAGCCGCAACTGCAGCGCATTGCTGCGAATGCTGGAGACGTTGCGGTTGTCAACCGCGCTGAAGTTGCCCTCGAAATCGGCCTCGATCTGGCCGGTGACGGTCACATTTTTCGAGATATCCGGCCACTCGAACTTGGAACCGAAACGAGTGGCACGTGCCTTGAGATGGAATTCCGGATTGTTATTCGGGCCGGTATCGGCGGCGGAGAAGCCCGGTCTGGGAAAATCATCGCCCGTCGGATCAAGTGAGTCGTACACCCCGGTGGCCTTGATGAAGCCGTAGGGCAACAACCTGACCGCGCCCAACTTCAGGGCCGGAGCCAGGGCATCCTTGACTGGCGGATCAATCGAAAGTACCCGGACCGGCGCGTAGGCGGGAATGACTACCGGACCCGGGGCTTCTTTGGGTGCTGCAGCTTGCCCTGCGCCCGGAGTGGTGAGACTTGCATACTGCGTGGGACCCGATTCGGTATCGACCAGAGAGTGCAAAGTATCTGCGTCCGCGGCACTCTTCAGCTCGGCCGCTTCCGAGTCATTGACAACGCCTTTGGCCTTCAACAGAAGCAACAACTGCTGCATCCCTGCGGAACCTGGCATGCTTCGCAGGGTGTTGGCTTCTGCTGTGGTCAGGATTCCCTTTTTTACCAGGAGATCAACCAAGGTTGGACTGATAACGGCCGCCGTTCCTACACTGGCGCCGCTGTTGGTGGGTGCGGCGCTGGTAGCCGCGTTGGTGGGATCCGCCGTGGTCGTGGCATTTGAGTCAGCGGCAATCAGCGCCACTGGAACCAAAAGACACGCGACCGCGAGCAGGCACACTACCGATGACCGGAAACAATCTCGCATCTTCGCCTCCAAGCAAGTAGGCGCAATTCAATACCAGACGGGAAAGCCTGGCGTCATCGGGATTCCTGATCGGTAAATCCCATCTGTGAATTGGCCTTGGAGCGGAACTGTAAGGGACAGTGTGGGGAAGGCAGGCGGACATAGCTCACCCCTGAATGTGATGTTGATCACACAAGGCATGTGAGCATGGACCTCCGGCTCTGTGATAGATGAACTCGTAATCCACAGATTCTAAGCTAATTAACTGAAGTAACAAGCGTTTTACGAGAGTAACATCGACGCCCATTGCCACTTTGGTGGGATAACCTACGGCGATTCCGGCGTAAGCCAAAAGGCAGTATGGGCTTCAAGTCTGGAAGCGCGATCAGGCGAGCAGGTTTTCTTGCAGGAATGAGCTGGCGAACCTGGCGCTACAGTCCCAGGTAGGCTCGCCGCACTTCGTCCATGCTGGCAACCTCGCGCGAATCACCTTCAATCTCCACGCGGCCTTCGGCCAGCACATAGGTATAGTCGCTCAGCGCCAGGGCAAGGTGCACGTTCTGTTCGACCAGCACAATGGTCAGTCCTTGCTTTCTCAGCTTCTTCAGAGTGAGGAACAACTGCTGTGCCAGCACCGGCGCCAGACCGAGCGAAAGCTCGTCGATCATGAGGACGACCGGCTCCTGCATTAATCCGCGGCCCATGGCCAACATCTGCTGTTCGCCGCCGGAGAGGGTGGATGACCTCTGCTTGCGGCGCTCCTTCAAGCGCGGAAACGTATCGTACACGCGCTCCAGATTGTCCTTCTGCCGTGGGCGCGCGCGTTGCGAATACGCGCCCATCTCCAGGTTCTCTTCCACCGACATATCGGGGAAAAGCTGCCGTCCCTCCGGCACCAGAACCAGGCCGCGTCTGGCTTTGGCGTGAGGCGAAAGACGGGTCACATCTTCTCCGTTCATCAGGACGCGGCCGCCCCAGCAAGGTATGCTGCCCATGATGGTGCGCAGCGTGGTGGTCTTGCCCGCGCCATTGGCGCCAATGACCGTGGTCATCTTGCCCGCCTGCACCTGCAGCGATATGCCCCATAGCACCTGCACCTCGCCGTAGCCAGACTCGAGTTTTTCGATCTGCAGAACGGCGTCCATCAGTCATTCTCCTTGAGTTTTTCCGCGATGTCCGGATCGCCCAGGTAAGCTTCAATTACCTGGGGATCGCGCGCCACCTCCTCGGGCTTCCCTTCGGCGAGCTTCTGGCCAAAACTCAACACCACAATGCGGTCAGAAAGACTCATGATGGCCTGCATGACGTGTTCGATCATGAACACCGAGATGCCGCTGTCGCGGATGTCGCGCACAATCCCGATCATGTGAGTGATTTCGGTGGGATTCAACCCGGCCAGCACTTCGTCGAGCAGAAGCAGCTTGGGACGCGCCGCCAGTGCGCGGGCAACCTCCAAACGCTTCTTGCCAGCGATGGTCAGGGAACGCGCCGACATCTCGGCACTCTTGGCCAGTCCGACGCGTTCCAACACTTCCAGCGCCACATTACGCGCCGGCTTCAGGGCCAGATATTCGCGGCCGAAGCAGGCGCCGACGGTCACGTTTTCCAACACCGTCATGTCCTGCAGCGGTTTCACAATCTGGTGCGTGCGCGCCAACCCCAGGTGGACCACTTGGTTGGGAGAACATTTGGTGATGTCCTCACCGGCAAACTTCACCGTTCCTTTGTCTCCCTTGTACACGCCGTTCACAACGTTGAACAGCGTGGTCTTGCCGGCGCCATTGGGGCCTATCAATCCCAGGATCTCGCGCTCGCCGAGGCTGAAGCTTACGTCGGAGACCGCCAGCAGTCCGCCAAATCGTTTGCTTACGCCGCTCACTTCCAGCAGGGGAGTCATTCGATCACCTTGCGGGCGCGTGGCACCAGGCGATAGAGCCAGCCGATCAGTCCGCCCGGCGCAAACAATACCACCAGCAGTAAGAGTGCGCCGGCAATCACCAGTTGAAAATTAGAGAGCTTGGGAGACGTCAACAGATACGAGCGTAGCTTCTCGTACAACCCTCCGCCTAACGCCGCGCCGACCACCGTACCTTTGCCGCCGAGCATCAGCATCACGATTCCCTCCAGCGAGAGCATGAATTCAAACGCAATCGAGGGATCGATCATGCCGTTCTTGTAGAACATCAGCGCGCCCGCTACCGCCGGAAGAAATGCCGACACGCTGTAGATGATGGCCTTGAACACGGTGGTGTTAACGCCCAGGACCACGGCCGCATCTTCATCTTCGCGGATGGCAAACAGACCCAGACCGAATTTCGAGATCTTGATGCCCAGACTCAGAATCATCGACAGCGCCATCACGCCGATCACCAGGAAGTAGGTCATCCAAAGAGCATGACGTGCTCCGCCCAGCCTCTGATAGGCGGAGAAGTCCACGTACATGCCCGTGGACCTGCCCCAGGGATCAAAGTTGGCGACAAAGGATTGCACCGCGAGCAGGACCCCGATCGTGGCCAGCGCGAAATAGGCGCCCCGCAATCGAAGAATGCCCATCCCTAACGCCAGGGCGAACAGGCTGACCACCAGACCCGCAGCCAGCGCGGCCAGCACCAGATTCCAATTTCGCACCGTGGCGAGATAGAGTCCGACGTAGCCGCCCAGCCCGTAAAACACAATGTGCCCGAAGTTCACATACCCGGTATAGCCGATCATCAGGTTCAGGTTGCTGGCCAGAATGACGGCAAGGGCAACCAGGATGAGGTCTTCGCGCATGGACACATCGTTGGCATGGAACGGAATGAACGCCATCAGCGCAGCAAAAATCAGGATCAGCCAGAAGACCGGGCGCCGCAAGATCATGCCGTCGCCCTCGTGAAAATGCCTTTGGGAAAGGCAACCAGCACCACCACAAACAGTCCAAACTCAATCAGCGGGATCCAACTGACGGCGATGAAGGGGGTCACTGCTCCCTCCAACAAGCCCAGCAATACGCCCGCGGCGAGCGCCCCGAGTGGCTTGCCGAGCCCAGCCAGCACAGTCACCACGAAGCTCTTCATCTGGTAACCGGCGCCGGAAAGAATGGTGAAGGGAAACAAAGTAGACACCAATGCGCCCGAAGACGCCGCCAGGGCGATGCCGATGGCAAACGCCAAGGCCAGCACCATGGTCGACGAGATGCCCATCAGCTCGGCCGCTTCGCGGTTGTCGGCCACGGCGCGGATGGCCTTGCCGGGCCGGGTGCGATACAGAAACAGCTCCAGCGCCAACGCAATGATGACGGCAGCGGTAGCCGCGGCAATGTGGTTCCCGGTAAAGGTGTAGTCGCCCACGGTAAAGCCGCGCAGCGTGAAGTTCACGTTGTAGGGACTGGTACTCCAGATCGCGGTGCCGATCCCAATGATCATCATGTTCACGGCGAAGGTGGACAGCAGGCTCGACAACTGGGAGCGCCCGATCACCCAATGCACGGAGATCCAATAAATGACCAGACCGAGCAGCAAACCCGCCGCCAGGATGGGCAACAGGAGGAAGTAGGCATTCACCGGGAAGGCGGCAAACAAAATGTACATGCCGAACATACCCAGCGCGATGACCGAGCCATGGGTGAGGTTGATGACATCCATCACTCCCCAGATCAGACTGAGGCCCATGGCGGCCAGCCCATAGACCGAACCGATCAGCAGGCCATCAATCATGGAAGCGAGAATGCCAGACATTTCTCACCCTTTGCGCCGCATCGTTCGCCGGTGCGGCGCGCAATATTCGTCAATCAATGTACTGCAAAATTAGTGGATCGGATATACCAGATTGGCGCTCTTGGCGGCCAGCGGCCAGACCACCTGTTTCACCAGCTTGCCGGACTTGTCCTTCTGCCATTGCGCCAGCACCATCGCATGGCCCACCTGCAAACCATGCTGATTGGCCTCGGTCGCAAACTTGCTGCGGCCATAGAACGTTGTAATGTCGGTGGCGTTCAGCGCCGCCGCCACTTTTGCCGTGTCGGTGCTGCCCGCCTGTTCAATCGCGCGTTGCAGGACCAGCCCGGATGCGTAGCCGCCCGCCGATTCGTAGCTGGGTGGAGTGTTGTACTTGGCGGTGTAGGCTTTGGCAAAATCGGCGCCGCTCGGTCCATATTGCGCCTTGAAGGCGGTCTGCGGCTCCCACTGCGAGGGCACGATCACGCCCACGGCGGCATCGCCCAACTCGCCCCACTGCGGACTGTCGGGGGCCACCAGCAGGGTGATCATCTTCAGCGGAACCTTGTGGCTGTACACTTGCCGCGCCAGCGTGGAACCGTCGGCGTAGTGCCCTCCGCCCAGCAGCACGGTGGACTTCGACGCAATCACCTTGTCGATAATGGCGCTGAAGTCGGTGGTGTTCGGGGCATAGGCTTCGCTGAAAGCCACGTTGAATCCGAGCTTCTGGGCATACTCCTTAGCGGGATTGACCACCGCTACCGAGAACGAGGCGTCTTCATACACGAACGCAACCGCCGCCTTCGGGTCCTGGGTCTTCAGCATGTCCAGAACGCCCTTCAGGTATTCCGCTCCCGGGGTGAACATCTGGAAGAGGTAATGATTGCCCAGCGTATAAGTCTTGCCCTCCGCAGCGCCGGTGGTCAGCATGATCTTTTCATACTGTTCCGTCACGATGGCGGCCGTGGCGGTCAGACTCGAAGAGTACGGGCTGAACAGAAAATCGGCCTTGTCCTGCAGGATCAGGCGCGAGTAAAGCTGCTGCACGCGCTTGGTGTTGGATTCGTCGTCGTAGCTGACGAACTGGATCTTGTAGCTCTTGCCGCCCGCCTTGATGCCTCCGGCAGCGTTCACCTGATCGCGCCAGAGTTCGAAGCCGTGGAGCTGCTCCACGGAGTCCACATTCAGGGCCCCCGTGTTGGAGACGGTGAAGCCCAGGGTAAGGTTTTGCGCAAATCCTGTTGTGACGAAGAGGGCAACAACCAGAAAGATGGGGAGAACAAGTCGTTTCACGGTTCACCTTCTCGGATAGTCTTAGTCTTAGGGTGGTTGAAAGCGTACGGCGAGGATTGTCCAACCCCCTATGACAGCAGTCACTTGCAAATGTGATTCCGCTCACAAGAAGGGTGGACATGGCCTAACAGGCCTGCGGACGCCAAACGCCGCCGGGTGCCCCAGGTCTCGCGCCTTTCGAGACCTGGGCGACTACGACGTAGAAGCAGTTATTGCTTCGGATGGGTTGGCGAGCACCCATCCAAGCGACTTCCCGGGTCTCGAAAATCGCGAGACCCGGCCACCCACCGCAAACTTCGGGAACTCTTGGTCCCCGGCCCAGCAATAGACTGTAGGTGGTCGGTTTCGGTAATTCAGGTTGCAGCGATGCACCGCAGCACAAAACTTAACATTTCTGTTACCTGACTTTACCGTCGAACTCGCGTTGCTGGGGTTTCAATACATGACAGGGGAACTGTCAAGGAGGAAGTGAGAAGATTATGAAAACCAAGTTTTGGAGCGTCGCTGTGGCGTTGTTAGCGCTGGTGCTGTGCGGCACGGCGATTTTTTCGTACGCGCAGCAGAACGACACCGCAACTGCTTCGGGATGGAGTGGGCACCAGCACGGCCGCATGGGCTTTATGGCCCGCGAGCTTAACCTGACGGATGCCCAGAAGCAACAGGTCAAGACCATGATGCAGTCGCAGCGCGCCACCCTGCATCCGCTGATGCAGCAGCTGGCGGAAAATCGCAAGGCCATGCTGGCCGCCACGGCGAACGGCGCCTTCGACCAGGCCAAGGTGCAGGCGATTGCCAATCAACAGTCGCAAGCCATGGCGCAATTGATGGTCCAGAAAGCGTCTATCCAACACCAGATCTACACCCAGGTGCTGACGGCCGATCAGCGCACCAAGGCCGACCAGATGCGCGAGAAGCAAATGGAACGCATTGACCAGCGTCTGCAGAGGTTCTCGCAGCCGCCAACTGAAGCAACCCAGCCGCAGTAACGTCAGCAACGTTGGATGTCATCCTGAACGTAGCGCCCGCCTGACCCGCTTCTTTTGCGGGTTGGGCGGGCGCGTTTGTCAAAGGATTCCCTTCTCTGTCTGTCATCCTGAGCGACCCCGAACGTCGTGAGGGGGGAGTCGAAGGACCCCTATACCCGCGATAAATTTCAGTGTGGCCGCTTGGCATAGCAACAATTTGGGATTGCTTGTGGCAATAGGGATCCTTCGGCTCCTCGCTGCGCTCGTCGCTCAGGATGACAGCCTTCAGTGGACCATCGCCGCTCCGGCTTTTCCTCGCTTCGGCTTCCTCAGCAGGAACAGGAACGGAATCATGGCAACGAACATCAAGGCCATGAAGAAAAACGTGTCGTTATAAGACAGCATTGCCGCCTGCCGCTGCACCATTCCCCACATTGACTGATAGGCCTGCTGGGTGGCAGTAGCGGCACTGGAGCCCTGGCCCATGAATAATGCTTTCAGGCTTTCGAACATCTTCTGGGCTGCACTACTTTCCGGATAGACATGCGCACTCAGTGTGTTGATGTGCTTCTGCTGATTGCGGAACTGCAGGGTCTCGACCGTGGCGATCCCGATGCTGGCGCCAATGTTTCGCATCAGGTTGAACAAGCTGGTGGCATTGCCCATGCGCTCATTTGGGATCCCGCCATTGGTGATGGTGGTAAGCGGCACGAAGACGAATCCCAGCGCCGCGCCTTGAATCAGGAGCGGCCACCAGAAATCCACGGAAGCCACGTCCAGGCTGAAGCGGGAGAGCGACCACATGGCGTAGGCGGAGGCCACAAGGCCAATCCCCAGCAACTTCCGCTGATCGAATTTGCCGATCAAGCGACCGACGATGGGCATGATCAGGAACGACGCCAGGCCGCGCGGCAGGTTGGTGATGCCGGCGTGCGTCGCCGTGTAGCCCAGCAGCACTTGCATCAGCAGCGGCAATAACACCGTGCTGCCGTACAGCACGAAGCCGATCAGCGTCATCAGGAATGTGCCAATGGCAAACGAGCGATACTTGAACACCGTGAGATCCAGCACTGGATGCTCGGCTCTCAGTTCGCGAATGATCAGCGCAGTCAGTCCTCCCACCGCCAGGATGCAAAGCGTGACAATGAAGCGCGAACCAAACCAGTCGTCCTCCTGACCCTTGTCGAGCATGATCTGAAGGCTTCCAATGCCCACCGCTAGCAGGCCAATTCCCCAATAGTCGATGCCGGTTTTTTCGCGTCGCAAATAAGGGGGATCGAAGATAAAGAGTTCCGTCAAAATCAGGGCGGCGACACCGATCGGCACGTTGATGTAGAAGACCCAGCGCCAACTGTAGTTATCGGTGAGCCAGCCTCCGGCCACCGGACCGAGCATGGGCGCCACCACGATACCGAGGGCCCAGAATGCCATTGCCTGGCCGCGCTTCTCGGGCGGAAACGATTCCAACAGGATGGCCTGCGAAAGCGGTTGTAGTCCGCCGCCGCAAGCGCCCTGAATTACGCGGCACACAATCAGGAACGGCAGGGTAGGGGCCAGCCCACACAGAAATGACGCAACCGTGAATCCGGTCACCGAGAGCATCAGCAGCCGTTTTCTGCCGAAGCGCCCCGCCAGCCAGCCGGTCATGGGAAGGATGATGGCGTTGGCGACCAGGTAAGACGTGAGCGTCCAGGTGGCTTCGTCGTTGCTGGCCGACAAGCTGCCTGCGATGTGGGGCAGCGAAACGTTCACCACGGTGGTGTCCAGCACTTCCATAAATGTGCTTGACATGACCGCGATGGCAATCAGCCACGGATTGATGTCCCGGTGTTCCCTGCTTCCGATCAGCCCCATTCCCGTGTGTCAGTCTCGTTTTCCCAAGATGATCAGCCAATGTAATAGTTTTGTCATTTCAACCAGAGTGTCACACATATCACAGAATCGATACCAGCGGTTCCTTACGATAAAGTCATGGTTTCGACCTCAAACTCTGTTTGGATTACCCCACATCCCAAAGGGACTCAGGCGCGGGTGCTGCTGAGCTCGGTGTTTGGCCCGTATGCGCAGGACGACGAATTCGGCAGCCGCTCCATCAATCCCATGGAGCTGTATCACAACCAGGTCACACGCGAGCAGGGCAGCTTCTCGCTGCGCATGTTCCACCGCTCCTGGGGACTGATGATGATCCAGAAGAACATCTCCGCGCCCAGCACGCTGCTCGACTTCCCTACTCTCAAGGATTTCCAGCGCGAACTGACCTCCTCCGAATACGACATCGTTGGGATTTCTGGAATCATTCCGAACTTCGGCAAGGTGCGCGAAATGTGCCGCCAGGTCCGCCGCCTGTCGCCCAACTCCATCATCGTCGTGGGCGGACACGTCGCTGCCATCCCTGGACTGGATGCGTTAATTGATGCCGATTACATCGTTCGCGGCGAGGGCATCTCCTGGATGCGCCGTTATCTTGGCGAAGATACCGAAGCGCCGATTGTCCACCCGGAAATCGTCTCTGGCTTCGGCTTCCGCATCCTGGGAATGAGCGTGCCCGACAGTAAATGCGATACCGCCGCCACCATTATCCCGTCGGTGGGCTGCCCGCTGGGCTGCAATTTCTGCACCACGTCTTCTTTCTTCGGCGGCAAAGGCAAGAGCATTCACTTCTACGAAACCGGAGACCAGCTCTTCGACGTCATGCAGCAGATGGAGGGTTCCCTAGGCGTGAATTCGTTCTTCATGATGGACGAAAACTTCCTGTTGAATCGTCCGCGCGCCATGCAACTTCTGGCGCGCATGAAGCAAGCCAACAAGAGTTGGGCGCTCTATGTTTTCTCGTCGGTGAACGCGATCCGCAAGTACAGCATGGAAGAACTGGTGCAACTGGGCGTTTCGTGGATCTGGGTGGGACTCGAGTCGCCCAACTCCAGCTACGCCAAGCTGAAGAACACCGATACGCGAGCTCTGGCGGCGGAGCTGCGCCAGCATGGCATCAAGATCCTCGGTTCAACCATCGTGGGCCTCGAGCACCACACGCCCGAAAACATTCACGCGGAAATCGAATACGCGGTCTCGCACGGCACCGATTTCCACCAGTTCATGCTGTACACGCCGGTGCCGGGCACTCCGCTGTACGCCCAGATGCAGCAAGAAGGCTGCATGCTCGACGACGTGGACCTCGCCGACATTCACGGGCAATTCAAGTTCAACTATAAGCACGCCGCCATCTCGCGCGACGAGTCGAAGGTATTTCTCGATTGGGCTTTCCGGCATGACTTCGAGCGCAACGGTCCCAGCTTGTTTCGCATTTGCGAGACTACCTTCCAGGGATGGAAGCGCTATCACAACGATCCCGACCTGCGAGTGCGGCGTCGCTTCGCCGCGGAAGCCAGGAAGTTGCGCACCACCTACAATGCGGCGCTCTGGGCCATGGAGAAACGGCTTCGCACGACCAACCCACCGATATCGAAGCGGATTCGTGAACTGCGGCGCGAAATCGAAGGCGCCTTCGGAACGCTCACCCGCGTGGTGCGCCGCGTGGTTGGCCCGATTTTGCTATGGACTTCGAAACGCGAAGACAAGCGGCTGGCTAATGGCGTGACCTACGAGCCGCAGACATTCGTCGAGCGTCGCAACTGGATAGCCGACAAACTACGGCACACCGCGGACGTCATCACCATGCACCCGCGCCATAGCGAGCAGCCGCTAACCAACATCGCAGCCGCACGGGTTGCGGTGGATAACCTCAGCCAGGTAACAAGCGGCGATTGATCAGCTTGGATCCGATTCCAAGGGTGTAATCTCACGTCTGTCATCCTGAGCCAGGGGCAGAGTCCGACAATTGAGTCGCCCGTCCTCCCTTTGGACCGTATGAGGTCAAACGAACAAGACCCACCCAAGCAAAAGAAGCTTGGATGGGGCCCCCTCGGAATTCCTCGTGTGTACCAAACTCAGGCTATTCTTCCCCTCATTTCCACAGATGTCCACAGCAATCTCTATTGCTTTTTTGTACTCAGCAGCGAATGATTCCCAAAGGGAGCACCAGAGATGAGTATCACGAAACGGTATCGCGTCGTTCTAGATTATGAGGTCGAAATCAGAGACTGGTCTGAGGAATCCTTGGCAGATGAGTACGCAGGGTACGAAGACGTAGGAACACCTGAATTCACGGAGTGGGAAGGCCATCAGCAAAGGCTTTTCGAAGCGCTGATGAAAGACCCAAATCGCGTCGAGCAGTTTTGCCAGAGAGCTGTGTTAGACCTTGCATCCTGGGACGGAGCCGAGAAGGAGTTCGACGTGCCCAGCGAAAACGATCTAATCGTGGATGCATTCAAGGACTTGTCGCCCGCAGATGCCGCCTATTGGAGAGGGTCGTTTAACGGCGAGTTTTTCTATGAGAACAGCGAGTTTGTGAGGATCCTTTTCCAGCCCTCTATGGTTAGCTGCACGTTTCAGAGCCTGGAAACAGATGACGAGGTGCCCACCAAACTCCAGGCAACCTGAGGACGAGTGCGTCCAATGTGAATGAGCAACTCAATTGGTGGACTAGGTGATACTGGTCTAGCGGCAATGGACTTTCTTACCCCGGAAGAGAAGAAAAACGCAATTACAAAACTTGGCGAGGGGAACATTGGCTCGCAACTGGAAGATCTCATTGTGGCCGTGTGGATTGTCTATGGCCTTACACATGACAAGCCGACTTCCGAACCGCATCAACTGGCCATCGGCGTCATCAATAACTTTGAACTCCACGAGTTCGGCTGGTCCCGGTCGAAGTTCATTCCAAAGCGTCTAACTCTCGAAGGCGAGGACGCCACATTGGACGAGAGAATCACTCAGTACTGTGATCTTGCCCGCAAGCACGAGGAGGAACTCCGCCCGAACTTGGTGATGATGCTTGGGTTGGTCTACCTGATGAGTCGAAGTCGCCCGGACGAGATGATGCACAAATGGGTGGCCGGTGCGATGAGACGGCACAACATCTCAGTGGATTCCTTTACGGAGAAGAACCCGTTGCGCGTAAGGTTTGTCCTTCCCGACTCCGATCAAATCCAGTAGTCGCGCCAGCGCGCTGGGGCTGCAGCAATGGAACCCCGAAACGATTGACCTACGGTTTTTCCACCGTAGGTCACTGCACAACTACCCCTTAAGTTGAGTCCGGTCGCCGACGCTCCACAAGAGATTGTAAAAGCGGCAAGAATTCGAGGCGCGGACGCCCGAAATGATTGACCTACGGATTATGAGACCGCAGTTCAATCAACCATCGACCGCAGTTCAATCCCATTCGTCGCTGTACCGTTCGAGGGTGCGCCGCCTCTGGACCCGCCCTAGATCGCGACGCAAACCGCTTTCACTTCGGTGTAAAGCTCCAGCGATTCGTGGCCCATCTCGCGGCCCCAGCCTGACTGCTTGTATCCGCCGAAGGGCAGGGCTGCGTCGAACACGTTGTAGCAGTTGATCCACACCGTGCCAGCGCGCAGCTTCTCGGCAATCCGATGGGCCTTGCTGATGTCGCGCGTCCACACCGCCGCCGCCAGACCGTATTCGCTCTGATTGGCTTCAGCAATCAGTTTGTCCACATCGCGGAATGGCATGGCGCAAACCACCGGCCCAAAGATCTCCTCGCGAACAACTTTCATGTCGGGCTTGGTCTTGACCATCACCGTGGGCTCAACAAAATATCCCGAGCCCGGCCGTCTGTGTCCGCCCACAATGGCCTCGGCGCCTTCGTGCAGCCCGCTCTCCAGATAGCTGCAGACGCGATTCATCTGCTCTTCCGACACCAGCGGCCCCATCGAGGTGTCTGGATCGAAGCCGGCGCCTAGTTTGATCTTCTTGGCCTGCTCGGCCACGCCATGCACCACGTGATCGAAAATGCTCTGCTCGATGTACAGCCGCGATCCCGCGCAGCAGCATTGACCGTGGTTGAAGAAGATGGCGCTCGCCGCGCCTGGAATGGTCGCCTTCATATCGGCGTCCGCGAAGACCAGGTTGGGCGACTTGCCGCCCAGTTCCAGCGAAACTTTCTTCAAGTTGCCAGCCGCCGCCTGCAAAATTAGCCTGCCGACTTCGGTGGAACCCGTGAAGGCGATTTTGTCCACGTCAGGATGCGACGCCAGCGCCGCGCCAGCGGTTTCGCCATAGCCGGGCACCACGTTCACCACACCGTCTGGAAAACCGGCCTCCGCAATCAACTCGGCCAGCAACAGCGCGCTCAGCGGAGTCTGCTCTGCCGGCTTCAATACCACGGTGCAGCCGGTCGCCAGCGCCGGACCCAGCTTCCACGCCGCCATCAGCAGCGGAAAGTTCCACGGGATGATTTGTCCCACCACGCCGACGGGCTCGCGCCGAGTATAGGCAAGGTACTTCACGTGCCTCGACGAGGCCGAAATTGGAATGGTGTTGCCCTCGATCTTGGTGGCCCAACCCGCCATGTAGTGGAACAGATCGGCGGCCAGCGGCACGTCGGCGACCCGCGCCACCGACAGCGGCTTGCCATTGTCGAGACTTTCGAGCTGGGCGAATTCCTCCAGGTGCTCTTCGATCAAGTCGCCGAGCTTCCATATCAGGCGGCCGCGCTGCGAGGGCGTCATCTCATGCCAGGGGCCGCTCTCGAAGGCCCGGCGCGCCGCTTTCACCGCGCGATCAATGTCCTCGCGGTCGCCTTCGGCAACCTGCGCCAAAACTTCTCCGGTGGCAGGGTTATAGGTCGGGAAGGTTTTCCCCGAGGCCGCCTCCACCCACTCTCCATCGACAAACATCTTGCGCGGCCGGCTGACGAATTCTTGAACACGATTGTGCATTGGCACCGTGCTTACTGCGGTTGACATAAAGAACCTCCTCAGGCCGAACGCCGCCGGAGATCCGCGTCTTCCATGGTGTTGAAAATGTTCGCGACTGGGCGGCAGACGTCGAGCCTACATCTCGCGAAAAGTTTATCAGAGGTTGGACTTGAGCGCTCCAAATGCGAGAGCGCTTGGGGGAAAACGCCGCGGACTAGCCTCCGCCAGCTTGCGTGCGCGCCTGTTCCACAGTGGGAGCAAAGGTGAAGAGTTTGTCCACCTTGGTTACTTTCAACGAAGTCAGCAGCCGTTCATTGGCGCCTACGAGGATTAACTTGCGGCCCGAGTTTTCTCTCGAAACGTGGGCCCCCACCAGGCAACCGATTCCCGCCGAATCGATGTAGGGCATGTCGGCCACGTCGATGATCAACAGATCGGAGGAGTCTGCCCGAACTTCGCTTTGAAGCGGAAAGAAGTTTCCCAACAAAAGTGGACCGTGGATCCGAAGGACCACATCGGCCCCGCTGGCAACTTTCTCTATTTGCAGTGGCTTATCTTGCATAGCCGTTGATTTTATAACGGCGGCCCAGCGCCCAATGTTAATTTCCGGTTACGGAAGAGACTGAGACGGCGGCAATGACCATACTAATGCGGATGGACCGTGTCCGTACTGGACGGCATCTGCGTGTGCGTTGCGTCGTTGCTACGCGAAGCATTTGGATTTGAGCCATGGCCGCGCGCTGCTGACGAATTGCCGGTTGCAGCCACTCGTGTTGGCGCGGCGCTGCCGGCGGACGGCGTACTCTGATGTTTGGCCTGGACCGACGGATGAAAGACGTGATGGTCCCGCCCCTGGTAGCGTTGCGCCAAAAGCGGCATCGCCAACAGCAGGCTGATCGCGAGAACGGAAATCTTAACTGGCCCCACAGTGCTCATAAAGCTGGTAGAAGTATTGTAAAGCAGTCACCAACTTAAGATATAGCGACCCGCGTGTCCACCGGAAAACGCTGTATTGCCTGCTACTTTCGCGGTAGTCCCATGTTCTTGAAGGCAGAGCGTTTGCGGCTGGGTTTCCCGAACCGATGCTCAAAGTTTGGCATGTCCACCCGCTTGCCGCGGAAGCGCACACCCTCCGATTCCAGCAGGAAACGCTGCTCCAGGGCGAACTCGCCGGGCATCGCACTCCGCCCCCCCGAGCCCAAAACGCGATGCCAGGGCAGCCCGTCCACCTGCTGTAGAACTCGTCCTACGTGGCGGGCACAGCGCGGATAACCGGCGGCGGCGGCGATTGCGCCATAGGTGCTTACCCGCCCACGCGGAATCTTGCGGATAGCGTCACAGATGGCATTCACAAGAGGAGTTTTTACGGGGCGCTCAAGTTTCATCGGTCAAGTTAAGATACACCCATGGCGGAAGCAACTCACGATCCCAAAGCGCGATTCTCCGACCGGGTGGACGACTATGCAAAGTATCGTCCCCATTATTCGCAAGACGTGGTGCAGGCGGTCGAGCGGGCCTGCGGACTGCGTCCCCAACACGCCATAGCGGACATCGGCTGTGGCACCGGCCTGCTGGCAAAGATATTTCTGGAGAACGGCAATCGCGTGGTGGGGGTCGAACCCAATCGCGAAATGCGCATCGGCGGCAAGAATTATCTGGCTTCCTATCCCAACTTCAGCATGGTGGACGGCAGTGCCGAAGCCACTGGCCTGGCTGACGCGAGCGCCGACTTCGTCATTGCCGGGCAGGCGTTCCACTGGTTCCGGCCCGACGAGACGCGCGTCGAGTTCGCGCGCATTCTGAAGCCCGCGGGCTGGGTGGTCCTGGTATGGAACGATCGCAACACGACTTCCAAACCGTTTCTGCGCGCCTACGAAGAATTCGTGCTGCGCCATTCCACCGATTACGAACAGGTCGCGCACAAGTACCTGGCCAGCTACGACGCCCTGCAACGTTTCTTCGCTCCCGATAAAGTGCAGTTGATCGAACAGCACAACCAGCAGGAACTCGACTTCGACGGCCTGCGCGGCCGATTGCTGTCGTCGTCGTATGTACCCAAGGCTGGCGAAAAGCATGAAGCGATGATGCGCGAGTTGCCGCATCTGTTTTCGTCCCACGCCGAGAACGGCCACGTCACCCTCGAATACGACACTAAGATCTTCTACGGACACCTGCAACGATGAGCGTCGCGCAACAAACACCGACCGGCGCGGTCGTCCTGCGCACCGAGCATCTGGGACGCAGCGTGGGAGACATCTCCGTCGTCACCGACATTTCCCTGGATGTGTACCACGGCGAGATGCTGGGTATCGTCGGGCCAAGTGGTTCGGGTAAGAGTTCTTTGCTGCGATTGCTAAACCGTCTTGATGAGCCGACCAGCGGTACCGTGTTTTTCGATGGCCAGGACTACCGCCAGTTCTCCCCGCGCGAGCTGCGCCGCCGGGTTGGCATGGTGACGCAGCGTCCCTTCCTGTTTCCTGGCAATGTGGCCGGCAACATTCGCTTTGGGCCTTTGCAACGCGGCGAGGTTGTGGCCGACGAAGACATCGCTCGCTTGCTGGAGCGCGTCGGCCTGTCCGGTTTCGCCGGGCGCGAGGTCGCGAACCTATCTGGAGGCGAGCAGCAAAGGGTTTCGCTGGCGCGAGCGCTGGCGAATCATCCTGAGATCTTGCTGCTCGACGAGCCAACATCGGCGCTCGACGAGCAGGCGAAGACGGGCGTCGAACAGTTAATTTGCAGCCTGGTTAAGGACACATCACTGACCTGCGTGATGGTCACGCACGATCGTGACCAGGCGCGCCGCATGTGCGACCGGGTTGCGCTTCTGGAAGCCGGTCGCCTCATTCAATATGGAAAACCGGCGGAGGTGCTGGGTGCTTAAATCGCTCTTCCACACGCAACTGACGCTTGGCTTAGCCCAGGCTGGCACCGCCTCAGTGCTGGCTTTGGCCGTTGTCCTGCTGGCGCGACGCCGCAACATTCATCTGGAAAGCGACGCCGCGATTGCGCTGTTGCGTGGCATTGTCCAGATTGTCGCGGTCGGATCGATCCTGGCTTTGCTGCTGAAGAGCCCGCGCTGGACCAGCGTCTTTCTGCTGACCGGGATGATCCTTGCGGCGGGTTCGATCTCGGCCAAACGCGCCAAGAACATTCCCGGTGCGCGCAAAGTGTCCACGTATTCGATTGCCGCCGGCGCGGGACTGGTCACCGCCGTCATGACCTGGGCCGGAGTGATCGACACCGCCATCACTTCGCTCATCCCCGTGGGCAGCATGATCATAGCCAACGCCATGAACACCAACGGGCTGGCATTGAATCGCTTTCGGTCCGAGGTTCTGGCGCACGCCGGCGAGATCGAAACCGCGCTCGCGCTGGGCGCCGCACCCGAGCACACCGTCGCCAGCTACGCTGAGTCGAGCATTCATGCTTCGCTGATTCCGGCGATCGACAATCTGCGCTCGCTGGGAATCGTGTGGATTCCCGGGCTGATGACCGGAATGCTTCTCTCCGGTGCCGATCCGCTGTACGCGGCCATCTATCAGTTCGTGGTGATCGCCATGATCCTGGCGTCGTCGGGTCTGACCTCCCTGCTGAGCACGCTGATGATTCGCAACCACGCGTTCTCGGCGGCGGAGCAACTGGTGTTGAAAAGCAGTGGCTAGCGGTTTCGTAACTTTTCCATAAAGAGGGTGACGAATTCCTGCGCAAAAAGAAAGCGCCCCGCGGGCTTTCCCCAGAGCGCGATGCCTTGCAAATTGAGGACTGGCGTCCAGCTATTTCTTCTTGCTTTGGCCACCGCTGTTCACAACCCGAAGATTGTTGGTGACCTGAAAGGTGCCGGGGACTTGGTTGGCTCGGATGCCCGCGAAGTTCTTGTCGGCTTCGCTGTCCACCACGCCTTCCAGCGTGATACGTGCATTCCTAACAATGATATGGATGGGCGGGACCGCCATGTTGGAATACTTAAAGAGCGGACCATAGCTATAGATGCTGCGGTAAACCGCCCGTCGAATGCGGTCGTCCATCGAACTGGGCGGCAGGACCTCGATGTTGTTAACCACCTTCTCCACGCCTTCGATGTGTTTGACCGAGTTCTCGGCGTCGGATCTCACCACCGGCTGCACCACCTGCCCGTCCAGAATGACGGTACGTCCCTCAATGCGAAAAGACAGATTGTCGAAGACGTTGTAATAGGGCAGCATGATTAACTCGTGCCGCACTTCCCGGACCAGCCGGTCCTGGCTTTCCGGGCTGAGCGTTTCGTTGGCTTGCTGAGCTGGCGCAGTACTGTTTGGCTTGGTCTGCACAGACTGATCGTTGGACGGGACGGGCGGCGTCTGTTGCGCTATGCCGGGAACCACCAAACACAGCATGACCAGGAAAACGAAACCCAGGGCCCCGCAGCTTTTATGCATATCGCCTCCTAAATATGTCAGAAACTCTACTACGAAATGTGTGGGTCGCCAACTGGCGGCGCATCGCCATTGTATGCTGCCACAGGGCAAGACTGTCGCCCTTGTTCGATACACAAATTCGCGCCAGACTCGGCAAACCGAAGGAATCCAAGTATGATCTCAACTCGTATGAAGACCAAGTCCATGATGGCCACTCCCGGCAAGCGCATCCGGCTAAAGGATTTCGACCCCGCTTTCAAAGGCGGCTACGCCTCGCACGCGCATGCTCAATCCAAGCTGAAGGCCAATGTGCAGCGCCTGGCCAAGTACCAGGACCTGCTGTATTCCTCGCATACCTACGCCCTGCTGCTGGTCCTGCAGGCCATGGATGCGGCCGGCAAGGACGGCACCATCAAGCACGTGATGTCGGGCATCAACCCTCAAGGCTGTCAGGTCTTTAGCTTCAAGACACCATCCGAGCGCGAACTCAGCCACGACTTCCTGTGGAGGACCTATTGCGACTTGCCCGAACGCGGCCACATCGGCATCTTTAATCGTTCCCTCTACGAAGAGGTGCTGGTGGTGCGGGTCCACCCTGACTTGCTCAAGCAGGAACATCTGCCCAGGTTCACCGGGCCCAGCAAGAAGTTCTGGCAACATCGGTTCGAGTCGATCAACGACGTCGAGCGCCACCTGGTCCGCAATGGCACCGCAATTCTGAAGTTTTTTCTGCACGTCTCCAAAGAGGAGCAGGAGAAGCGCTTCCTGGAGCGCTTGAATGATCCGGGAAAGAACTGGAAATTTTCAGAGGCCGACTTGCACGAGCGGCTGCGCTGGGATGACTACATGGCGGCGTACGAGGACATGATCAATCACACCAGCACCGCGCACGCGCCCTGGTACATCATTCCAGCCGATCACAAATGGTTCACCCATCTGACCGTCTCTAATATTGTGGTGGACACGCTGAAGAAGATGAACCTGAAATATCCGACGCCGACCAACGCTCAACGCGCGCAGATTGCCTTGGCCAAGGAAGCCCTGCAACGGGGCCGATAGGAGCCGCAATGGGGAGAAAATTCAAATGAAATCAGGGGCTGTTCAGATTCCTGCTCAGAACCGATTTTCCTATACATCGAGACGCCGATTGGATTCGTTGTGAGCGACGAACGGCGGCTACGGTCTGTCGAATTCCCTAGAACAATGTTGCAAGAACCTGCACACCGTTTGGTGCCGGGTGATTTAAGGCTTTACGACGGAAGGCCTTAGGGTGGCAAGAGAATTGCTGCTCCATCGGCGGCATTGTGTGCTGTGGCGCTACCCTGTGGGTACAGTTCTTGTTTTCTTTGGCCGGGGCCAGGGCGCGGCACAGAGCTAAAACGGAAATTCTGACTAAGGAGAAGTGAATGAAAAAGATTTTATTCTTAATGATTGCATTTCTGCTCATTGCCGGCACAATGACCGTCTCTGCGCAGACCATAGTCGCACCCCCGAGCACCACCTTGCAGACGCCGGGAGTGCCGCACACTCACTTGTTCATTTATATTCCTGCAGGCGGACCGCAGCCGTCCATTCCTAACGGCGAAACTCCGGCTTCGCTCGCTTGCGTTTACGGCTTGGTCCCGCCAACCAGCGGATGCCCCAAGAACGGAAGTGTGCTTGCCAGCGGCGGCGCCAAGGCCATCGCCGTGGTAGAGTTCGGCCTGTACGCCAACGTCCAGACTGACTTCAACACCTACAACCTGCAGTGGGGCCTGCCGCCGGCGACGATAACCCAGGTCTGCTATCCGAATCCGCCGTGTCCGAACAACGCCGGCTCGGGCTGGGACGTGGAGACCGCACTGGACGTTCAGATGGCCCATGCCATGGCACCCGGTGCCGCGATTTACATTGCGGGATTCACCAACGATCCGCTGGGGGATGGGGCCGAACAAGGAATCGCTACCCTGCTGAAGAACACCTATGGGGCCGGCGAAGTCTCCAATAGCTGGACCTACAACGGTGGCGAAAGCTGGTGCGGTAGCGGCAACTGCGAGCTAAGTTACGACAGTGACTTCACGGAGCCCGGCATTGTGTACTTCGCCGCGGCAGGTGACGCTGGTGCTCAAGTGAATTATCCCTGCATTTCGCCTAATGTGGCTTGCGCCGGGGGCACCCACATCAACCGCAGCGGGGGAAATTTCACCGGCACCGAAGCCTGCTGGAGCGGTAGCGGCGGCGGGCTCAGCGTGGTTGAGCCTCGCCCCAATTATCAGAATATTAACAATGTCAAGACGAAGGTGGGCAACTTCCGCGGCATACCGGACATGTCGGCGGACGCTGATCCGAATACCGGAGTCGCAGTCTATAACAGCACCTCCTGCGGCGGCTGGTGCGTGGTCGGTGGCACCAGCGTGGCTTCGCCGTTGCTGGCGGGCTACGTCAATGCGGCGGGCCACTTCCGCGCTTCTACCAATGCCGAGCTAACCCAAACCTACATTTTCGATAGTCTAACCGCACTTGGCTACTGGTATAACCCCAACCCGTATCCGCCCTATCCACCCTTCTTTGACATCACGGGTGGGAGAGCCACGACAGGCTGGGACCAGTGCACCGGTATCGGCAGCCCAAGAAATATTAGCTTTTTCTAGAGTGATTACGTTTTGTGCGGAGCCCTGCTGCCCTTGCAGCAGGGCTTTCTTGTTGGAGCGGTGCTAAAGCGCCTTAGAACAGCCTCGCTGGGTGGGGTCCGCTTTTCGCGAGCACTCTCGTCGTGAACCAAACTTCGCCTCTGGCATTCTCAGCCATTCATCTTTTTCGTTTCGGTCACAGAACATCGTTGATCCGCTTTCAAATGAACGTTCGTTTGATTTTTTCGGGACCGCAGTCAAGACTTTGCCTTTCCCCGGCACCTCTAGCACCCGATCAGCACTCCTCGTCTACCCCCTGCCAGTACGGTGAGCGATGCTTTGGCCGGACCTTGGTCTCCGTGGGAACCGCCTTGGCGCGATAACTGAAGCGCTCCACGACCGCCTGCTTCATGTCCTGCTTTTTCAACTCCCCAACCAGCTCTGGAGTTATCGCCGGGGCTGATGCTTCGTCGATGGCAAAACCGCTACGTAACATTGCGTCTCCTATCGTGTTCGTTATTAAGAGTTATCAATGCTGCAAAACCTTGCCGCGCACGGTCAGCACCGGGCAGGCGGCCTCCCGCACGATTTCGTAGGCGTTCGGCCACATCAGCCGGTCCCGCAATCCCGACCACGGACGCACGCCCATCACCAACAAGTCGGCCTCGATTTCGACCTCCGTGTGCAGAATCGTGGGCACAACTTTTCCGACCTCGACGCGGCAGCAAAGCTGCAATCCTTCCGCGTCATGCCCAAGCAAAGCTGTCAGTTTCTTTTCAATTCCCAGCATGACCTCGGCCCGGTCGGAGACACCGCTCAGCTCGGGATGGTCCAGCACGTGCAGCATGGTCAACTTCGCGTTGCGCTCCCGTGCCAGTGCGCTGGCATAGCGGGCGGCGCATTCCGAGGCCGGCGTGAAATCAGCCGCCAGCAGGATGTTCCGGGGCGCGAATCCTCGGGCTGCGCGGTGCAAGTGCGGGCCTACGGTCATCACGGGCACGGGCGATTGCCGGAAGACGCGTTCGGCTACCGAACCCATCAACATTTTGCCCAGGCCACCGCGGCCGTGGGTGCCGACCACGATCGCGTCAACTTTATTCTGGCGCGCGCAGTCCAGGATGGATTGGGCAACGTCGCCTTCCATCAGAAACAAGTGATAGTCTTCGCCTTCCGTGTAGGAGCGGGTGTGCCGCAACTCAGCCTTCAACTCCAGCAGGTCGCGGCGGGCCGCATCTTTGGCGGCCACGTAGGCGTCCGGCCCGGCAATCAGAAAGTCGTCGCTGGGTAAAACGAACACCACATAGGCCTTGGCCTGGTATTCATGGGCCAGTTCGAGGCCCAGGTTCACTGCAACCGTGGAACAGCGGGAAAAGTCTGTCGCGATGAGCACACTATGGATGCCCACCCCGACCGGGTTGAGCTGTGCTGTCACCATCTGGCGCGACCATTCCCCCCACGCGGTGGGGTCTCTCGATGGAAGCTCTCCCGCCCGGGCGCGAAGCCAGGCCCCGCTAATCAACCCGGCCGGATGCTTCCATACACTTGTCTATCTCTTTTGTAGCGCAATGCCGACCAAGAACGCTGTGACGTGCGTCAACCGGGAAGGTGATGCAGCGCAGGTTTGGGGGTAGGGCCGTCTATGAGATGGGTGAAGGAAAGGTGATCACTTGTGTAATGGCGATGTTACAACAGCTACGGCTCGGGTTGCAGCAAAGCAGAAGGACGATTGTAGCGCTCAGCGCCGGGCGCTGCGTTTCCCAGCAGCATACTCGCGACTCAACTCATCGCATTCATTCCGGAGCGCCCACACCTTCACAACCCTGTAGCTAAGGTCGCGCAGTGCCGCGAATCGATTGCGCCCTTCGATGAAGTAGATATGGTTCTCACCTTCATCGATGGCGATCACTGAAGCCCTAAGACCGCAATGTCCGTTCTGTCTGATCCATCGCTTCGCCCTCTCGTACTTTCCCCCATCGTTTGGCTCGCCGCCCCGAGGAACCCTATTGTAGAACCAAGCTGCATCCAGCTTCGCGACACTCAATGTGAGCATCACACCTCTGTCTCCCCAGATCAAAGGGTCCGGGGGCACGAAATCGAGCTTCTTCAGCGCCACAATCCCTATCTGCCCGAGCCGTCGTGATGGCCCACCGTGTAATGGCGATATTACGACAGTTACGTATCAGCGGGTTGAGATTTCACGCTCTTAGCGCCCGCGCGGCCCCCACACCATATCGACGGCTCGGCCCAACGCGGCGGGTCTTCGGGCCTTTTCAGCCAGATCTTCGAGGGTCGTCGACTCGCGGGCCTCGAATTCTGCCAAATCACGGGCTATTTCCCCGAGCGCCCTCAAGTATGTCCCGCAGTCCATTACCCACCAAGCGTTCAGTCCCGTCTTGACGGTGCTGTCAAAGGCTGGGCCAATCCTTCCTTTCGTGAGTAGGAGAATTGCTTTGCTAACACCGAGCTCGGTTGCATTGCGTTTTAAACAGAGGCCATCTTCAAAAATTCGCCACAGATTATAGATCGCGCCGGTTAGCACCTCGCCGGGAGCTTGAAAGCAGCGGAGATTAGCTGATCCCATCAGTCCAAGCGGTGTACTGGCGGAATCCAGTGTTCTTTGCAATTCAGTAGCGCAGCGAAGCGACTGGTACCGTCCACAGGCCTGCCACCTGCCCATGATTCGTTTGAACTCCTCTGCAACCCTGATAGGTATCGGGGCGGCCTGAAAATCGCAGCCCCGTGAAGCGTGCAACCAACAGTCCCAGTCTTTGACATAGCGCCCGTTGAAGCGTTTGATCCGCTCCAACACCTCGTCGGATGTTGTTAGAGTGCGCAGCATCTCTTTCATCGGGAGGCATCAGCGAACTTCGCGTCCTGGTCTTTCAGAGTCTGGCCGTCTAATATTTCTGGTGCCTTGCACCGTTTGTGAAACATCTCTTCCCCTGAGAGCAAATCTTGAACGATGTAGTCAATGCCTCCGCTGTATGGCCTTGCGACCTCAGCGATGCAAGAGTTGCGGGTGGGGCTGTAACTCACCTTAAGAACGGCCGCGCGGTTCTCGGATTCAAACTGCTTCGCAATCTGCTGACACTTCAGATTGTGATCGAAGATGAACTGGCTATGCCTCTGGCTGCTATGCCAATATAGCGACGCGGCACATGCTCCCACGATGAGGCCCAGCGACAAAACTGCCCAATCTCGACGGTTGGCCATTGTCCCCTGTTCCTATGAGGAAAATTCCATCAAACCCCTTGGAACGGCACGCCATCCGTCTGACCGACTTTGGCTTACGCGCGTCCCAGGGTAATTATGCTACGGGACAATGGGCGTAACCAGGCCTTATCACAAGCAATCGGCGCTTGGGCCTGCAAAGGGTCGCATGTGCGCGGTCCGTGCTCCATGCACAAAAGACCCTCTTCCATGCCGCATTTGTGACCTCACGCCAAGCTGCGCTTCTGTTTCTTCTGGCAGCGCTCGCATACGCCGTAAATCTGGAAGGTATGGCGGGTCGGCAGGTACTTGTTCTTGCGGCCAACTTCCTGCTCAATGCGTTCGATGTCGCGCGAGAAGAACTCCACCGAGCTGCCGCATTCGGTGCAGACCATGTGGTGGTGATTGCGGCGATTGTACTTGTGCTCGTAACGAGTGATGCCGTCATTGAAGGCCACCTCGCTGGCCAGCCCGCACTCGGCCAGCAGCTTCAACGTGCGATAGACGGTGGTAAATCCGATGCGCTCGTCGTGTTTCTTGACCAGCCGATACAGCTCGTCGGTGGAGAGATGGTCGCGGGTGTCGAGAAAGGTGCGCAGAATGGCGTCGCGCTGCCCGGTAAGCTTGAGGCCCACGCGCTTCAGGTGTCCGTGGAAAATGGCTTCGGCCTCGCCCACCATCTCGCGTGAGATGCTGGGCCGATCGTCAATTCGTTTCCGGAGCGTGGGTCTGCTGCTTCCCATTGGGGCCTATCCGCGACAGAATATCGCACGATTTGCTATCAGCATAACACCGGACATCCTGAGCGACCCGAACATCGTGAGGAGAGTCGAAGGGGAGGACCCGACCCCATCACAGGCACGGAAAAAAGTCCCCGCTTGGCCAACCGCGTGGGCCGTCCACTTGTGGCAACCTGAGGACATTCTCCTGAGGAATATTTCGGCTCTCTTGAGGTTTTCATCTGTTCGTAGCAAGTCAAAATGTCCGCTTTTTGTAGCAAGTGAAATGTCCGGTTTTGATTCTTGGGTTTACTCATATAGCCGTCGTGGTCGCTGTGGGAAAGTGGGAATTCCGCGCACTTTGCGG